>NZ_JBIBKW010000009.1:0-444180 GCF_042959465.1 Streptomyces sp. NPDC007901
TCATCCTCGTCGCCCACTCCCGTCGCACCCTCCACCCCCACGATGATCTCGACGATCTGTGGACGATCAACGGCTACGAAAATCTTGTATGAGCCGAGAGCCGCACCCAAAGTGAACTCGACGCCAGCAACCGGATGAAGTTGCCCACGGCGCAGGCCGGAAGACCTCACTCTGGTCGCAGGAACGGTCACCTGGCCGCTCTACCGCTCGGCCTCCTGCCGGCTGGCTGCGGCCGTTGGAGGGACGCGCACAGGGCTAGGGTTTCCTGGCTCGGCTCCTCATCGATCTCCGCGAGAGTCGTGGTGAGCAGGGCGAGGGTGCGGGGGATGGCGTCGTGCCGGCCAAGGCGTGCTTGCAACCGGGCGATGTCGCGGTAGATGGCTTCGTTGTAGCGATCCAGTGCGCGAGCCCTTTCCAGCAGGGCCGACGCCTGCTCGGGCTCGTCTTCGCGCAGGATGCGGACCAGGGCACTGACCGTGTCCAGCACATCCCGTCGGAGGGCCTCTCGGGGGGCTTCGATCCATTCCGCGGTGAGATTGGCGGCGAAGTCACCGGAGTAGAGCTCGACAACCCGCTCCGAGGCCGTGCGGCGGTCCTGCCCATGGGCGTCGTTCCGGCTCGTCTCCAGAGCGTCTTGCAAGTGCCACAGGTCGACCGTGATCTGGCCGCGGTCCAGGCCGTAGAGACCGTCCTCATGGACGGTCACATCGCGGAGTGCGCCATGGGTTGCCGTGCGCAGTGCCCGCCGTAGTTGGCTCAATGTCGCGTGGAAGCTGTTGAACGGGCGGTCTCGTGGAGCATCAGGCCACAAGGCGGTGGCCAGGGCCTCGCGGCGGACACCGTCGCGGTGCAGGGCCATGTAGGCAAGGAGTTCACGCTGCTTGGGGGCGAGTGTGGGGCTGAGATCGGCGTGCTCGCCACCGCCGGTTTGATGATGTGTCAGCCGCATGCGGCCGAGGACAGCCAATTGCAACGGCCGCAGCATGGTAAGGGACTCATCGGCGCTGGCAGACGGTGGTGGGGCAGCCGTGGTTGGATCGGCCGGCATGGCTGTGTATGGGCCGCGAGGGCCCTCCTTGGCGAACGGAATACCGCGGTCCGATTCATCGTCGGCTATGGAGGATGTGAGTTCGGGGTCCAGTACCTGGAGTGCTTGGGAGGTGGCGTTTGCGGGTGGTCGATCGTCGTCACGTGTCGCCGCGGAGGCCTCGTCTCCTGACACGGTGTCTGCATCGGCCTGGTGCCGGTCGTTCTCGCCGGCGGGGGGTTGCTGCGCGTCGAGGCGAGGAGCGGGGCCCTGGGCTGGGCGGCGACGCGGTCTTGTGGTGGTTGGCCGGGGCGCGCGTGCGTCGGTGCCGAGATCGCGTGGGCCTGAGACGGCAGGCGGCGCGGACGGGACTACCGGAGGGCGCTCAGCGCGGCGGTACTGCCCTGATTGTGCGTCGTGGAGGAGGTCCAGCAGGCATTGCGCATCGGCGCTCGGCAGGGTGAAAAGCCGGGCACCGCCGAGTACATCGGCCACGGAGGAATCCGTGGTGGCAACCGTACCGTCGGAGCGGATACGGGCGGTCGCGCCTGGGCGCCAGGGACCGAAGAGAATGCCGACCAAGCCGAGGGTGGAACCGTTGTCGAGGACAGCTTGCAGCCGGCGATCCGCGTGTGGAGCGGGCGTGGCGACGAGCACCAGATCGCCAGCCTGCGGGCTGGCCGTATTCGAGGCAGCGTCTGTGCCTGTACGGGCGAGTAGTTCGACTTCCATCGTGTCCAGTGCTGCGTCGAGATCATCGACGATGTGCACCCCGGCCGGATGGTTGGTGTTCTCCCCCATCAGTAGGCTGGCGTCGGTGGCGGGGATGAGGATCTCGACGGGGCCCGTGGCAGGCTGTCGACTTTTCTCGGCGAGCAGTGAGATCAGCAGGGCGCGCATGGCGTCGAGGGCTCCCGGGCCGATGAGTCCGAGGCCGCGGGCGCGAGCCAGGTTCCAGGCGAGTGCCTGACCGTCCTTGACGCCGATGACCCGACTGCCAACTGGTGAAGGTGTGGGTGCGCCGACTTCCGGGATTTCGCCGGGCGGCTGGACGGCTTCGGCAGCGGCTGAACGGGATTCGACGAGCAGACTCAGGTCGTCCGCGTCGTCCGTCCGGATTGCGTTGTCGTGAGCGAGGCGCAGAGCGCGTACGACGGGAGCGATGATCAGGTCGTCGCGGTCCCCGCTGCCGGGACGGTAGCGCATCCGGCGGCGGCGCCGGACGGTGAGCAGGGCTGCGCTGATCAGCGCGGCGAGGCCGATGCCGACGAACGCTCCTGTGGACAGGCTGACGCCGGGCTGCCGGTGAGGCCGGTGGACGGGGAGGGGCCGCGACGGGGCGTTGGGGGTTGAAGGCGCAGTCGGGCTGCTGCTGGGCGGCGACGTGTGGGTGGGCTGTGATGGGCTGGGTGAAGATGCCTCACTCGGTGCGGTCGGTGTGCTGCTCTGCGGTGGATGCGGGGATGCCGTCGCTGGTGGTGCGGGAGTGTGGTGCGTGCCGGAGATGGACCAGTCGGCCGGAATGCGGAGGATCCAGCCAGGGCGGATCAGGCTGGGCTGGGTGAGGGTGTGTCCATCGGGCTGGGGGCGGCGGCGGTTGAGGGCGTAGATCTCGGGCCAGCGGCTCCCGTCGCCGAGTGTGCGGTCGGCGATGCGCCACAGGCTGTCGTAGATGCCGTCATGCGGCAGTTTGACTTCGACGGTGCCGGCGATGCCGATGTCGTGTGAAGTCCGGAAGGCGGTGGCGGTCGCCTGGGTGAAGGCGATCAGCGTTGCGGGCCGTGGTGTTGGAGAGCTCGTGGTTGTCGTGGCGGAAGCCGTCACGAAGGGAGCCGGCGCGGCGGCTGCGGGCGTCAGGGGCCGGGAGACCAGGGTCATGATGATCGTTGCTACGAGCACGGTGGCCAGGCTGTTGAGCGGGCCGGTTTTGGGAAGGGTTGGCCGCGGACCGGCCCGGACCTGGTCTGTGGTGGCGCGGGCGACGTCGAGGACGAAGGCGCCCCAGACCGGCCAGAGGATGCAGGCCAGGGTGTGGAGCAGGAACGTGGTGCTCATCGGGGCGAGCAGGACCGCGTTGACTTCAGGCCAGGTGGGGAGGTGGTGTGGAAGCGGCCAGCCGATGTAGCACGCGAGTCCCCAGGGGATCCCGGCGACGAGGACGGTCAGCACCGTTGTGGCGAGCAGGCCGCGCAGCAGGTGGGCCCCCCGCCACAGCAGGCCGAGGGCGGTCCGGGGGCGGGGAGGCTGTGCGTGTGCGGGCATGGCCGGGGCCTTGTCAGGGTTCGGAGGTGGTGACGCCGCGGACGGGGTGGGCTGAGCCGGTTGCGGTCACCGTCAAGGAGTCCAGGCCGAGCAGGCCGAGGAGTTGAGTGTGCTGGTGGGCGGTGACGGTCACGGTGACCGTGTTGCCGGTGAGGGTGACGGTTCCGGTGTCGTGGGTGAAGGCGAGGTAGGTCTGTACGCGTGCGCGGGCTTGGGCGGGGACCAGGCGCAGGGTGCCGGTGTCTCGGTAGGCGGTCAGGTCCAGTGCCTGGGCGCCGGCGCGGGCAGCTTCCTGTGCTTCTCCGATGGCGCGGACCTTGGCTGCCAGGGTGAGGCCGCCGTCCACGATGAGACCGGCGAACATGACGATCGCGACGGCGAGGATGACGACAAACGGGGTGACCTGGCCGTCGTCGGCACCAGTGGGGCTGCGCTGAGGGTTGGCTTGGCTATGCGGTGATCTCACGATGTGTCACCTCCCCGGGTGGTGTTGGTTCGTGCTCTACGGCGCTTCGGTATTCGCGAACCCAAGAGCTCTGGAGCGGTAGACGTCGACCGGTGAGGTGGATTCGGCGGTGAGGGTGGTAGTGCCGGGCACCTGGAGCAGGGCCAGGTCGTGCAAGCCGACGGTGCAGGAGACGGAGACCGTGACGGTGGATCCGGCGTGGAGCGTGCCGCTGGTGGCGACGGACAACGACTGGCAGGTGACACCGGCCTCGCTGAGGGCGCTGGTGGCGGTGGAGCGTGCGTCGGCCGCGGCGGCGTGACCGCTGCGGTCCAAGGTGGCGGCGCGGGCGGCTTGGTGAGCGGCGTCCTCGATGCTCAGCCGAGTGTCGGACAGCCTCCCGCAGTACACCAGGAACCACAGCATCAGGATCAGAATCGGGATGGTCAGCACCAGTTCGAGCGTCACCGATCCGCGTGCGTCGTGCAGCAGCTGGGCGAGCCGGCGCGTCGTGCATGGCCGCCGTTCCCGGGCCGGGTTCGGATCGGTGGTGGTGGAAGGATGTCTCATGGCGCCGCCTGGGTGACCACCGGGCGGAACCGTTCGACGGGGCCTGAGGCGTGGGTACGCACCGGTAGGTGCAGGAACGGGACGACGCTGCTGGCGGTGCCGGTGATCTCGACCGCGGCATGGTCGGCAGTGCGGGTGACAGTAATGTGCGCGCCGCGCAGCGGTCCCTGTCCGAGCTGGTCGAGGACACGCCGGGCCTCGTTCTGGCCAGCAGACGCTGTGCCAACTTGGGCACGGGTGACGGACAGCGCATCAGAGGCGGTTGCCTGGGCGATGTGGGCGGCGTGCCACCAAACGGTGGCCTGCGCGAGCAGCAGCACCATGGTGAGCAGCGCCGGCATGATGATCACTATCTCGGCGGTGACCGCTCCCCCGTCGTCCCGCAGCAGGCTGGAGAGGTAGCGGGCAGCCGTTCGGGCCGCGCGGTATGCGCGGCGTTGTTGTCCGGCCACGGTGAGGGACATGTCGGCTCGGACTACCTGAACACCACGCTCTTCGCCGCGGAGGTGATCTCCGGGCCGAAGATGCCGACGATAGTGAGAGCGAGGGCGGCCAGGCCCGCGATCCAGATGACGTGTTCCGTAGTGACCCCGCGGTCGTCGGCGGCGAGGCGGCGAATGAGTAACCGTATGCGGTGTGCAAGGGAGGTGAGCGGAGGCATCAGGCCGTTCCTTTCGCGTCGAGTCGACATCGACGCCTGGTCACAGGGACTTTGTGATCTGGGTCAAGGCGGGATAGAAGACGAAGATGATGAAGCCGAAGGCCATGAGGATACCGGGCATGGCCATCCGTTCCGTGGCGGCGTTGGCCTTGCCTTCTGCCTCGGCTCCGTTGCGAGAACGCATGGCAGCGGCCTTGGCTGCCAGTGAGGCGCGTATTTTGGCTCCCTCGGTGCCGGCCAGGGAGAGTGCTGCGGCGAGTTCACTCAGCTCGCTGATCTGCAGTTCTTCGCCGAGCAGGCCGAGGGTCGTCCAGGGGGAAGTGCGGGTGAGGCGGGCGGTGTGCAGCGCGCGGCGCAATTGGCGGAACGACCAGCCTTGCCCGATGCCCGCCGCGTCGATGAGGGCGCCGTCGACGCCGGCGCCTCCGGCGAGCAGGACGTGGATCAGGTTCAGGTAGGCGCCGAGTGCGTGGCGGAAGGCTTCCCTGCGCCGTTCTGCTTCAACGCGCACGGCGGCATCCGGCAGGAGGAAGCCTCCGACCGCAAGGGCCAGACACCCTCCCAGCGGTATGGGCAAGGGCAGCGGGCGACCGCCCAGGGTCACCAGCACACCGACCGCTGCCGGCAGCAGGAGGCCGGTCAGCGCCAGCGCGGCCTTCTCTGCCAGATGCGTTTCGGCCGAGCGTTCGGCGATTGCGAGGTCTTGGCTGAGCGAGGGTCCGGGCAAGCCAGCGGCACGCAGCAGGCCGGTGAACGGGCTGCCGACTCTTACGGCCCAGCCGCCGCTGTCAGTGGCGAGGATGGGCGGCGGCGCAGGGGTGGCTTTCAGCCGGGAGACCAGTGCGGCCAGGGTCGGACGGGGCGGGACGAGCCACAGGGCCAGCACCCACAGACCCAGGCCGGCACCGGTGCCCAGCAGCGTCAGAGCGATCACTCAGGTCACCTCCCAGCTCGCGGTCCGGGTCGGTTTGGCTGCCTGCTCCGTGGTTTTGAGGCCGATGAAGAACCGGTCCGGTTCCTCGATGCGGGCCATACGGCGCAGCCAGATGAACGCAGCCGTGAACAGACCGCCGATCACCAGCAGGATCAGCTGCCCAGTCACAGAGTCGTAGGGGGTGAGGAACTGGGGGTTGAACAGGATGAGGGCGCCCGCGAACGCCAGGGTGGTGATCACCACCACGCGCATGGTGGTGCGGGTACGGGTACGGCTGGCCTCGATCCGGTGGCGCATCTCCACTTGCGCGCGGGCGGTGGCCGCGAGTTCGCCGAGCAGTGGAGCGAGTTGCCGGGCCTGATGCTCCGAGGAAAGGATCAGGGCCGCGATCGCCAGGTCGGCGGTCGGGTCGGCCACGTAATCCGCCATCTGCTGCAAGGCGGCCGTCAGGCGCTCTCCGCGTTCCAGTCGGGCGGCCAGCTCCGCCACCTGGGGGCGGATGGCCTTCGGCGCGGTGGAAGCTGTAGCCAGGATGGTCTGTTCCAGACCGGCCGCCGCGGCAAGAGTGTCACGCAGCATCTCAGTCCATCCCGCGATGCCCTCGATCCGGGTCGTCCGCTCGCGCTCGGTCGTGCCGGAGCCGAGGATGCGCGGCAGGCTCCACGCGGCCATCGCCGCCAGCAGTCCGCCGACGACCCACCCAGTGATAATGCCGACCAGCAGTCCCGCCCCGACAGCGCCGGCCAGCCACCGCCCTGCGTGGCGGCGCGGATCGCTCCATCGCGGCCAGCGGGCCAGGCCGGTGGCAGGGTTGGGAGTGCGCCATACGCCGATCAGCAGCACCAGTCCCGAGCCGACTCCGAGTCCCATCAGACCCATCAGACCCATCAAGGGCGCGTATCCGCTCACGGCTGCCGCCACGTCCACTCGGGGCGGTCGACCGGCTCTGGGTTGTAGCCGGCCGAGACCAGGTCGTCCATGGTCTCGCTGCGCAGTGGTACGCCGGGTTCCGCACGCAGATCCGGGCCGGGCCGGAAGACCTCGTTGGAGACGATCTGCTTGTCGTCGGCATCGACGATCTCCCGAATTGAGGAGACGACACGGAGGCTGTCCTGGCCGCGCGGTTTGTCCAGGTGGACGACGAAGTCGAGGGCGCCTGCGACAAGCAGATTGGTGGCCTCCAGCGGCAGCCGTTCGGGGCCCTGGACGGCGTAGGCGGCCAGTTTGGTGAACGCCCCCCGGCTGGTGGAGGTGTGCAGGGTGCCCATGGAGCCGTCGTTGCCCTGGGACATCGCGTTGCACATCGGGATCACCTCAGGCCCGCGTACCTCCCCGACGATCACCCGGTCCGGGGACATCCGTAGTGCCCAGCGCACCAGTTCGGCCTGACTGACCTCGCCCTGGCCCTCGATGTTCGCCTCGCGGGACTGCATCGCCACCACGTCCGGATGGGTCTGCTCATCGGCGTCCAGGCCGAGTTCGAAGACGTCCTCGACGGTGACGAGTCGTTCCCACGGCGGGATCTCGGAGGCCAGGGCGCGCAGCATCGTGGTCTTGCCGATCGCGGTCCCGCCGGTGACCAGAATGTTTTTCCTGGCACGGACCATAGCGGCGAGCAAGGACTCCAAGTGCCGGTCGAGGGTGCCGCTCTCGCGCAGCTGAGCCAGGGTGGCCCCCTGGAAACGGTGCCGCCGGATGGACAGCGACGGACGGGCGGTCACCGCCATCACCGCGAAGGCCCGCTCGCCGCCGGGAAGTTGGAAGCTCACTCCGGGACTGCCGCGGTCGAAGCGGCGTTCCTCCAGGCCGCTGCGCGCCGCCAGATCACGGATGAGTTGCACCAGCTCCGTGTCGGAACCCACGACGGGCGGCAGGCGGTCCCGGCGGCCGTCGGCATAGCGGACGAAGACCCGGTCTCCAGTCACATTGATGTTCTCGACCTGTGGATCCTTCAGCAACGGATCAAGTCCGGCCATGCCGAACACCTCGTTCAAGACGGTGGTGATCACCATCTGCTCGACATCCGGTGCCACCATCTCCTGTCCGGCCGTGAGCATCTTGTGGGTGTACTCCTCGGCTGCCTCCGTGAGGATCTTTCCCGCCAGGGCCAGGCGCTCGGCTTCCGTCATCGGCGGGCGACCGGCGGCTTCGCCGTCACGAATCTGCTGCGCCATCCGTTCCGAGAGCCGCTGCCGCAGATGGATGCGCAGCCGCTCGGCCGGCGGCCCTATCTGCATGCGGCGGGCGCCGAGGCCGTTGAACCCGACAGCGTGGATGGCAGTCTGGGCATCCGGCGGTGGGACTTGTCCTTGGGACGGCCGGGCGGTGTACTTCTTTCCCGGTTCTGTCACCGCTGCACCCCGCTCCATGACTGCCGCGGATTGCGGGCTTCTTCGGCAGGCGAGCCGACGGCTCCGATCCCCGGGTCGACGCCGGCTGCCTGTTCTGGTCCCCATCCCGGAGGAACGACGACTCGGGAGGCGGCCAGATCGGCGATCCGGGCCAGGGCCCTGCCCAGCGGCGAACGGGGCGGCGTCGCACGTCGCATGGGCTGTCCTCCGAGCGCCGCGGCGCCCTTCGGATCCTCCGGGATACGTTCCATCACCTCGATCTCCAGCTCGCGCGCTACCTCGCCGGTCGGGTAGCCGTCGCCGACGAGCACGAGGCACGGACGTCGCGACCAGCGCGCCACGGTGGGCCACTGCATGGCCACGTGGGATAGGGCGTCGTCGCGGGCGCGGGCGAGCAGCAGCATGACGTCCGCCTCCCGCACCACCTCCAGTGTTGGGGAATCCGGCTCGATGCGCCCGCAGTCCGCGATCACCACTGTCCCGACCCGAGCCGCGGCCCACCGCAGCGCCCCGGAACCGACACGGGTGAGCTGAGCCAGCGACGCGCGTGCCTGAGCGGCACCGGCCGGACCCACCACGACCAGCTGTCCTCCGGGCAGCCGCTGCGTGTGCTGCCACACCAGCCCCTGTCCCGCGCTGCGCCGGGCGGCCGCCGCCAGGCTCATCAGCCCCGGGGCCGTCTCCAACCGATAGCGACCCAGCAGGTCACCCCCGGCCGCATCGCATTCGACGACCACCGGGGTCTCCCCTGCCTGCCACAAGGCAGCAAGACCCACCGCGGCCGTGGTCACACCCGGAGAGCCCTTCAGGCTGCATACCGCCACCAGCGTCACCGTCCGCCTCCGTGCACTGTCACCACGCTGACCTGGCCCGCCGGTGCCGCGGCCAGCTGGCGGGCGTCCTCTTGGGCCATCTGCAGCGAGATCACCGTGGTCTGATCGGTGCTGTTGCCGCGTACGTCGGTCACCGTGGCGTCCCAAGCGGACGCCTGAGACGAAGACGGTGCCGAACTGGTGGAGGCTCCGCCGGCCGACGTCACCACCACGCTCACGCGGTTGCCCGGTTGTACGCCGGGCGGAAACTGGCCCGCTTTCAGCCCCACTGCCGCCACCGCCTGCCCGGCCGGCGGGACATGAGCCTCGCCCAGCAGATTCCTGGTCAACGGGGTCCCGGCCGGAAGGCTGTACGCGACGGGGTGCCCTACCGCCTCAGCCCGCGCACTCGACGGGATGAACGCCAGCGTCGTGCCGACCGAGACGTTCTCCTCTCCCAAGTCCTTGGCGGACAGTGCCTGCCCCACCGAGACCGCGCGGGTCAGCACCAGCACCGGCTCCTGATCACCGATTCGCGTCGCCACCACCACTCCGCCCGCGGTGCAGCCCAGAACCAGCAGCACCCCCACGAGCAGATAGGGAAGCCGACGCCGTCTGGGCACACTGGCCATCCACGTCGGAGGCCGGCCGTCATGGCGGCCCGCCCAGCCCGCAGGAGAGGTATTCCCCGGGCCTATCGGATCCGAGTGCGTGGACACACCGGTACTCATCAACTGCCACCTCCCGGCAGAGGGCTTCCTGGTACCGCGCCACCGAAGCGGCGAAAAGGTCAAGAGTGTGCGGGGTCTCCCCCGGCGCGGGACGGCTGACGGCGCCTGAGGCTTGGCGTCAGCCGTTGTTGTTCAGCGCCTGGCTCTCCGCGACGCGGAAGTCGGCGTTTGACGTGGTGGTCATGTCGGGGTATACACCGGTCTGGCCGGCGCCGGACCAGGTCACCGTCCAGTGCACCGTCGCCGAGACCGCGAAGGCACCCTGGGGTTGACCGGCTGAGGAAGTGAGGTAGGTGTAACCGCAGTCGGGCGACGCGCTCTTCGCCCCCGCGCCAGATCCGTACGGTGTCCCGGGCCCTTTGCACGTCACCGAGTTGCCATCGCCTGTCGTCCACACGACAGACCCCGGTCGGGCCACAGCCGTCACCGAGACCCCCGGCACCGACGCCGTGGCCGACACTGCCTTCCACTCCCCGCGCGCCAGCCACAGCCAAGTCGGCAGGCCGACCAACTGCTCATCCGCAGGGTTCGCCCTGATCCGAGGTGACGACAGCCGCAGCTGCCTGCGGGCTACCTCTGCCAGTTGCGCCGGCGTCGGCTGGGCCGCCCCGCCGTTGCGCGGCGTGTCCGCGATCCAGATGGGCGGCCGGTACACCGCATCCCGCACACCGTCTGCCGTGCACTTGTACACGTACCACGCGCCCGACTCGCCCGGCTTCGGATCAGCCGCCGGCACAACGGCGAACGACGTAGCCGAGGAGTACACCGCGGGCACCGCCGCAGCCACCTCGCCGGACGAACTCTCGTACGCGGTCTGTGACACCCCGGGCGGGGACTTGTAGCCGCTGCGCTGATACGAGCAGTCGGCCAAGTTCAGATTGGGATTCGAAGACCGCGGCACCTCCCCGCCACCACCCTCGTTGCTCCCACCGCCAGTCGCCGAACCCCCCGACCCAGAAGACTGGCCGCCGCCATGCCGGGGCGTGCTGTTCTGGCCGCCCGATCCAGCACCGAGCTCACAGCCGGGATGCGGGTTCTGGTCACACTGCACCGACCCCCACCCGCCATCGCCGAACGCGGGAGCCACAGCCACCCCCACGATGACGAAGGACAAGCCCGTTGCGGCAACCGCCTGTCTCAACATGAGCCCACCGCCTCGACCGCGAAGCGAGCGACCTTCCACGCTCCGTTGAGTTTCCTCACCTCGGCCGTGATCGCCTGCCGCCCACCGGGCTTGTCGTCCGCGAGCTTGCCGTTGTCCTTGCGGTACTTCAGCCAGTGCGTGGAATCACCGCAGTCAGAAAACACGACCGTCGTCGGGTCCTGCATCGGCGTTGCCGAGCTCACCTTCGGAGCGTTCTTCGGTTCGCCCTCCGTCACCAAGCCGTTGAGATGATCCGCGTACATGCCACGCATGATCGCCGACAGTGCCTCCCCGGTAGCATGCTGGGCCAGCGTCGGTGAGTCCCAGTCCGAGGTCTTCGCTGCCTCAGCCATGTCTTGCCACATGCCCAGATACGCCGTGCTCGCCTGTGCGCGCGCAACTTGCGCCAGCGAGAAGGACGGCGAGGAAGCGGGTTTACGACTGGAGGGAGTCTCACGCGTTCCCGACGGAGCCGAACCTGTCCCCGCCTCCGTACTGCAGCCGGCGATCACCAACAACAGGGCGGCTACAGCCGCCCAGCCAGCGGCCCGTCCAGCCAACGCGCGTCTACCTAAGGCCACCACAGCTACATCACCTCGGAATGGGTCAGATCTCGCTGTCCGGCGTACGAACGGTTCCCATGCCTATCGCTTCACCCCGTTCCCACTGCAAGGTGCGAACGCCTCCCCGATCGTTCCAACTTCACCGAGGGAGCGGGGATTTGGTGAATCCTTTACCGAGCACGCCGTTCGACTACCCTTCGAGCAGACCGCGTCGTCGACGAACTATCACGAGGAGGCGCTCCTCGTGGCCGGCCGCCCAGTAGCCAACCGGCACAAGGGCCGCGAGAAGCGCGTGGCCGGCCGGGGTGAGCATGCAACGGGCGGTAGAGGCGAACTGACCCGGCCGAGGCCGATGGATGACGAGGCCCACATCGATAAGACGGTGGAGGGTGTCCCAGAGCACCTTTTCTGACAGGGAACGTCGTCCTGTGAGGTCGCGGTTCCGGGCGATGCCCGCGTTGACGGCCGCTGCGACACCAGTCGGATGCTGAGGCCCGTGGTTCAACTGACAGAGGACCGCAAACCCCCAGCGGAGGCGGAGAACCGCGAGCGCCATCCCCACCCCGCGCCAGTGCTCCTGTTCCGGACTCAATGCAGGCACGCCAATGGGCAACCCGTCGAAGCTAGTTGACGGTTTCCCGCGCCGGTTCCGTAGAGCTGCGGCAAGCTGGTCTCGGTGGGCGGCCGACCATGCAGCCACACGGTGCATGGAGTGGAGCAGTTCTTTGCCCGCTGCCGTCATCTCCCATGGGCCGTAACCAGTCACCCGGTCCGTAGCGACTCGCTGGCACAGCAGGAGGCCTTCCTTCTCCATCTGACGCAGCGTGGCCAGAAGGACCTTCTCATGGAGAGCGCGGCTGCCCCCTAGGTCCGCGTTCCGGGCCGTCCCCTCGTTGATGAGCTTCAGCAGTTGGCTGGTGCGGAGCGGTCCGCCCAAAAGAGCAACGAGGACCGGGTAGGTCCAACGGTTCCGGAGCAGCTCCAGGGACATTCCGATGTCCCGCAGCCTTCTTAAGTCCGCGGCCATCAGCTGACCGCGTTTCGGACGCTCATTCGAAGTACCGCCCTTGAGAATGGAGTTGAGCTCGCTGCTCCGGTGCTGCATCCAACGTGGCCCATACGATCCAACCGCCGCCTCGGTCTTCCGAACGGCTCACGCCCCAACGCCGGGACACAGCTTCAACGAGCATCAGCCCACGCCCTCCTTCGTCGTGCACAGGCACGTGGCGGGGTTTCGGCGTCGTCTGTTCCGTGTTGCCGTCCTCCACTTGGATGAACAACTGGCCTTCGGCGACCGCGAGGACGCAGGTGACAGCCTGCCCGTTCGAGTGGAGAACGGCGTTGGTGAATAACTCGCTCACCACGAGGACGGCCGTGTCACGGCTGTCGGAATCAAGGTGCCAGGTGCCGAGGTGGCGTCGTACGCGGCGCCGGGCTTCGGCCACCGAAGCAGCGGCGGCCGGGAGGACAAAATCAACTCGTCGTGCTGAAGAAGTGAGTTCGGGAGGAGGTCCCCCCGAGGTAGTGACGTCAGGGAGAGCCACGACTGATTCCTAACAGGATTTGAGAGTCTGCCGCAGGCCAGCGCCGTGAGGAGCATCCCCGGTAATCGTGACAGGGGATGCGTGGAAGGCAGCGGCCCATGAGGACGCGTTCGTGGGGGGATCGGGGCGCCCGCGCAACGTGGCGCGGTGTCGGTAGAGAGCCCGACCCACAGCAACCGGCAAGTGACATCACCCGTCGTCGGCTCGCGTCGTCGACTCCTTGTGGTCGGCACGCGCCAGGGAACAAGGGTGAGCCCAGTCACGCGCGCCACTATGCTCGCCCCTTTGCACACTTGGCAACACCCACCATGCACTGTGCATAGTCCTGGGTGTGCACTCTGTCCGTGTTGCGAGGATCGTGGCAGACTGCAAGACAACCTGGCATCCAGGAGGCATACGAAGTGAGCGCACCACGGTCCGCCCCGACGGTCCTGCAGATGGTGCTCGGGCGACGGCTTCAGGAGTTACGGAAGGCCGCAAAGCTCTCGGCGCAGGAGGCCGGCGCCGGCTTGCACATCGCTCACACCACGGTCACTCGGATGGAACAGGCCAAGGTCGCCCTGAAGTGGGCAACGGTCAAGGCCCTGCTTGAGCTCTACGGCGTCGGGCAGTCCGAGGCTGAGCAGTTCCTCGCCCTCACCGTCCAGGCGAATGATCCGGGCTGGTGGCAGAGTTACCGCGATGCCCTGCCGACCTGGTTCGGTGTCCACGTAAGTCTTGAGAACGCCGCCACGCAAATCCGGGGCTACGAGCCCCATGTCGTCCCGGGCCTCCTCCAGACAGCAGAGTACGCCCGAGCGGTGCTGTCCCTGAACCGACCCCATCCGACGTCGGAGGAACTGGAACGGCGTGTCAGCCTGCGCCTGGAGCGCCAGGCGCTGCTGACCCGCAGCGATCCCTCGCCGCCGCTTGTCTGGATCATCCTGGAAGAGACAGTCCTCCGCCGCCCGGCCGGCGAAGAGGCGGTGCTGCGCGCCCAGATCGATCATCTGCTGGACGCCATCCGTCTTTCGAACGTGACTCTTCAGGTTCTGCCCTTCTCAGCCGGACTGCACCCAGGTGCATTCGGTCCTTTCACTCTCTTCCGGTTCCCGATCGCCGACTTCCCGGACATCGTGGGCACCGACAACTTGAGCAGCGCGACATACAGCGAGGACGAGAGCGAAGTGTCGCTGCATCGCGAGGTGTTCGACCGGATGAGCGCTCAAGCAATGTCAAAACGACGTACCAGGCAATTCCTGCTGGACGTCCGCAAGGAGTTAGACGGATGATGCACGCCAAGAACGCCGAACGTGAACTGGGTTCCGAGGGTTGGTGCAAGCCCTGGAGTGGCAGCAACAACGGAAACTGCGTCGAAGCGAAGCGACTTGAAGAGGGAAGGATTGCACTGCGGCAATCCACCGACCCTCTCGGCCCCGCTCTCATCTTCCCTTCGTCTGAGATATCCCATTTCGTCGCTGCTATCAAGTCCGGCCTTGCGGACTTCCTGATCAAGTGAGGAAACGATGAGCCAGACAATGAATTCAGGCTACGACGGGAGCTGAAGTGACCGACCAAGGATTCAGTGCCGACTATATCGATACAAGCGTTCCGCATTCTGCCCGGATGTACGACTGGTTCCTCGACGGGAAAGACCACTACGCCGCCGACGTGGCCGCAGCCAAGAAGGTCATGACTCTCATGCCCGGAGTCAAGGACACTGCGCGCAGCAACCGCGAGTTCATGCATCGAGCCACCCGATACCTGAGCCAGGCCGGGGTAACTCAGTTCCTCGACGTCGGAACCGGTATCCCCACCGAACCCAATCTCCATCAGGTAGCCCAGCGGATCACACCCAACGCCCGCGTGTTGTACGCGGACAACGATCCGATCGTTCTACGGCACGCCGAGGCCCTCCTCCTGGGGACGCCGGAAGGTCGCACCGCCTACATCCACGCCGACATTCGGCGCCCGGAGGTCGTTCTCTCATACGCGCAGGACCACTTGGACTTCACTCGTCCGATCGGCCTGTCCTTGGTCGCCCTCATGCAGTTCGTGACCGACGATCAGGCGCCGTACGAGATCGTCAAGAGGCTGCTGGACCCGTTGGTTCCCGGCAGCTACCTCATGCTGTCGCACGTAACCTGGGAGTTCGACCCCGAGATCTGGGAGCGTGTCGACGCCATCTATCGCGCCGGCGGCACGCCGGTCAAAGCGAGGTCGCACGACGAGGTCACCCGCTTCTTCGACGGGCTCGAGATGTGCGACCCCGGGGTCATCCTTTCCACCCACTGGCGCCCTGATGACGAGATGCGGGTCCGTGACGAGCAACCCCTCTACGTGGGCGTCGCCCGGAAGATCTGAACGCCGACAGGGCACTGACCTTGAAGTGACGACGGTGCTGTGGTGTACCCAGTGGCTGAGGCACTGCCGACGCGGCCGCACAGTTGCTCGTTGGCTGTCGTGGCACAGCTCCGTGTCCCCACTACCCGAAGGGCTTCCGTGTCGGACCATACGAGTCGATGGAGACGCCGGAAACCGGACGCCAATAAGTTACGACCGGATTCGCCGTCTTCTGATAAGCATCGCTTCTTACAGGGGCTCCACGACATCCGCCACTTACTGAGCGGTGAGTGGACATGGGATGTCCTTGTCGCCCTCCTCGACGAACCACTTCAGTACACGAAGCTGCTGGACACCATCCGCAGCCTCGACAACGACACGGGGTGGCCGAGCCGGAAGCACCGCCATCTTCAAGACAGCCAGCTGAACCGGACACTCCGCCGTCTGGAGCAAGGCGAGCTCGTAAAGCGCACGCGCGAGGCAACCTTCCCTTACCACGCGACCTATGAAATCTCTTTGGCCGCAGTAGAACTATTGACCGCCGCCTCGTCATTGGTCTTGTGGGCAGAGGATCACGCAGACCTACTCGATCGAGTGAGGCAACGACGAAAGGAAGACGTCTCTGACTGACGAGCTCATACATGATTTCCGCTGAGATATCGAGGATGGCGGCAGAGCTTACGCGCTCTCAGGTTTCAAGATCGGCTCAGCACGGTCTCGCTGGTGTCCAGAGCGGTTGTGAGGCTGCGGCCCAGTACTTCTGGAAGTTCCCCTGTATCAAGAGCACAGCCCCGGAGGAGTTTCTCACAACCATGCCGCTGGGTGTCGCCAGCCAGCGTGCTGAACAGGGGATGGCCGAGGAGTTCGCGGGCCGCGTATCCGTTGCGTGCTTCTGTTGTTCGCCGGACCAGTTCGTCGATGTGGAGGCGGGCTGCAGGGTGTTCGGCTGACCCGACGGCGTCCAGGACAGTGAGACCCAGACGGATGTCGAAGACGGTCATGCCCGCCTTCGCCTCGTGGTTCAGGTACATGTTCGTCAGGGAGTCGTCGACCGGTTGGCCCGTCTCACGGCGACACAGCGTCTTCAGGCATGCGCTGACGGCCTGCTCCCACCGTTCCCTGGGTGCCGTAGCCGCGAGCAGCTCGTCCGCCCTTCCGATCTGGCCGGACGTGAGAGCCGCGATGACTGCGACTTGCCGTCCGTCCAGCATCCTGGTGCCCACGCCCTTGTGCCGTTCGATGTGGGCCAATGCCTCGAACCATCGCCCTGTGGTGGTGAGGCTGCGTGTGCCGTCGGCCAGGACGACGCGCCATAGCCATGCCCGTACCTCTTGTCGGTCGTCCTCCGTGTCGGTGAGGTCAGCCGGCACCGTGATGCCTTCGAAGGAGACTGCGGTGGCGGAGCCGACGGCCTCGTACAGGTCCAGCAGCCGCTGACGGCCCTCGTCGGTTCGGCCGGCGCGGATCTGCAGGCGGGCGAGGTTGACCAGGGGCTCCAGCGCGCGGATGGCGCCCATGGCGGGGAGAGGGCAGGCATTCAGGTAGGCCGCAGCGTGCCGGTGGCACATCGCTCGGGCGAGCTCCGGAAGGCCGAGGTCGGAGGCGATGAGCGCCGTCTGGTTGAAAACGGTGGAGGCCAGTCCCTGGTCGCGCTGCTCCATGGCACGTGCGGCCAGCTCGGTCACAGACCGTACCCGATCGGGCAGCGGAAGGCAGGCGGGTCGGAATCGCGCAATCAGCGGAAATCGCCTTGCTGTTGAGCCGTTCGGATCCATGGTCCCCTCGGGCAACGTTGACACGATGAGTGAACGGGCCGGGGCGGCGCACGTCGACATGGCCGACGGACACCACCCCTTCCTGCATGGGCAGTTGTCTGTACGGCCCGTCAGCGCCAGTCGACGACGATGCGGTTGAGCGGCGTGTCGAGAGCGAAGAGGCCAGGGCGCTGCTCGATCACGGGAGCGTCGAGTGGCTGGATCTCGAAGGCGGCCTCGCGATCGCGGTACTCGCGGTCCCAGGTGCGGATCGCATCCACGACCTTCGCGGCCAGCTCGTCACTGCCGGGACCGTGGCCGACGACGCCGAACTCCCAGAGCTTGCCGCCCTCCGGGGTCTTTCGGTCCGACAGACGGCGAGCTAGGTAGGTGATGGCGCCCTTGTCGACGGCCGCGGTAGAAGAGGGATAGGGGTCCTCGGCGAGGACTGTCCCCTTGGCTTGCTTCGTGAACAGCATCCGGATCAAGCCGCTGGGCAGCGAGCAGGAGACGAACAGCTCCATCCACTCCGGAGATTCCATTGCCTGGACCGTCATCCCGGTCCATTCCTCGATGCGCGGCTGCTGAAGCACTCCGGCCAGGGCGTCGGCGTCGATGCTCTGGCCGGCCGGGGCCTGGAGCCGTACGGTGCCGTCCGTGCTGAGCGGAACGACGCGGCGGTCGTCGTCCGCGATGCCCCGGCGCAGCGGCATGAAGGTGTTCATCTTGCTGCTGACGCTCGTCCAGCGGCCGTCGTGCAGTTCGTAGGCGATGGAGCGGGACACCGATCCCCTGAGGCGCTGGGGCACGACGAGCCGTCCCCCCGGGGCGAGTTGCTGCAGCCAGGAGTGCGGGACGCCATGTGCACCGACCGTGGCGATGATCCGGTCGTACGGCGCGCCTTCGGCATGGCCGACAGCTCCGTCACGGGTCAGAGCCTGAACGTTGGTGAACCCGGCGGTCGCGAGGTGCGCCCGGGCCCCTTCCACGAGGTCGTCGTCCACGTCGATGGTGGTGACGTGACCGCCCTCGCCGACCAGGTGGGCGAGCAGGCCCGCGTTGTAGCCGGTGCCCGCGCCGAGTTCGAGGATGCGTTCACCGGGCTGCGCCTCCAACTGGTCGAGCATGAGCGCGACGATTCCGGGCTGGGATGCACACGAGATCGTCGTGCCGTCGGTGTCGTACTTGATGTTGACCGGCACGTTGGCGTAGGCGTCTTCGAGCGAGGCGTCGGGCACGAACAGGTGCCGGGGGACGGTGCGCAGCGCGGTCTCGACGACGGCGGCGCGAGCGTATCCGGACGCGCGGATCTGGTCGACCAGGGCGTTGCGGAGCCGGGTGGCCTCGGCATCGGGGGTGGTGATCGTGTCGGTGTTCACCGCCTTGACGCTAGTGGTTTCGGACGTGCCCTCGGCGGACGACGCGGTGTTGTCACTCGATCCCATGACTGCCTCTCTTGCAATGTTGAACAGGGCGCTCTGGTCTCCGGAAGGGAGACCGGCGCGGTTGGCGTGGAAGATCAGGTGGTGTGCGATGACGGCTCGCAGACCGCGGGCAAGACGACCGCCGGCGGCAAGGCGGGTGAGGGTTGCCCCGGCCTGCTCGAAAGCGGCGATCCACTCGGCTTGTCCTTCGAGCGGTCCTCTCGGGCGGCACAGGCTGTGGGCATCGACCGTCATCAGCTTCTGCATGGCCGGAATCAGGGAGGTCGCCCGTTCAGGTGCGAGGGGTTCGGCAGCCGGCCGGAGCGCGGCGGCTTTCGCCCATACGTCCCCTTGCTCGAACCAGTCGAGGTTGGCAGCCCGCATTAGGGCGCTGATGAGGAGGACGGCGGCCTCCCCGCGGCCCAGCCGTCGGGTGCTGGGCCGGTACATGAACAGGTGACGGCTGTCCTGGTGGAACAGGTCGTGGGCGGCGTCCATGGCCTGTGTACCGCCGAAGGCATCGGTCTCCGGTTCGTAGACTCCGCGTACACATGCCGTCGCCGTGCCGTCGTCGACGAGGTCGCTCAGCAACAGCTCGACGCGCTGGGAAGGCTCGGGCGCCCGGTACCGCAGCGGCCAGGGCTGCTTGTTCATGAACCACCAGCCGGAGAGTTGACCGTCCTCTTCGGCAGCGCGCAGCGTGGGGCCAAGCCGCTCGACGATGGTGCGCTTGCCGCTCTCGCGGTCGGAGAAGGTGATGTTGTGCTGGCGCCAGGGGGCCGGGTGCATGGCATTGGTCCTTCGGTGTGTGGTCAGGCGATGAGCAGGCAGGCGTCCCAGGAGGTTCGGGGCGGGGCCTCGGTCGCGGGGACCATGAGCGCCAAGGCGATCCCGGCGGCGCCGTTGAGGAAGCCGAGCCCGGCTTCCTCGTCGTTGACGATCGCCGAGGCCGCATCGTCCGGATCTGTGCCCGGCGGGCAGACGACGCTGAGGAGGGCTGGGATCGCTGCGCGCAGCTGGCCTTCGGTCGACGGGTCTGCGTCGTCGGCGGTCCGGGCAGCGATGTGGGTCAGGCCGGCGAAGCCGTGGCAGAGACCGTTGTCTGTGGTCGCGTTGAGCTGCGCGGTGTCGGTGAGAGCGCCCACGAGCGCGTTCTCGGCTTCGACCTGACGGTCGGTGTCGCCGAGGGCGATCGCAGCAAGTTGCCGGGCCCGGGCCAATCCCGCGGTGCCGTAGCACCATGACGGTCGCCGTGGCGCGGACGGAGCGAGGAGCCCGCTCCGCAGTTCGTCTCGCTTTATCCAGTAGGGCCAGACGTGGCCACGGTTGGTTTCCTCCTGCCAGCGGTCCAGCCAGGCCAGGATCGTTTGCAGGGCTCGATGGTGATGACCGACGGAGGTGCCGCGACGGGCGGCGAGCGCCAGGAGGGCGAGCACCCCGCCGATCCCGTGCGCCATGCCTGTGTTGCCGTGACCTCCTGGGAACCGGCTGTCCGGTCGTCCGGAGGGACCGGTCGGTGTCCACCAGCCGGGCAGCACTTCGCCGCTGTGAGTGACCGGTTCGGTGAGGCGTACGCAGTAGTCGAGGATGGCTCGCGTTTCGTCACCGCTGGGGGCGCGGCGCAGGAAGTAGGCCCCATATCCGGTCAGGCCCCGGATGGTGTCGAACTCGGCCAATTCCGGCAGTTTTCCCGCGTCCATTCGGCGGTGCGCGGCGTCCAACCTGCGGCGGACGTCTACGGTCAGTTGGCGGTCGATCAGGCCCAGTGTGCGCTGGTAAGCGCCGGGCACGTGGTCGGCGGCGCAGGCCATGGCGTGCGCGAGGGCGGGCACCCCGTAGAAGGGGTGGCTTTCGGGACCGCTGGTGAACGGGGACCGTACGGCAGCATCGAGCCAGTCATGTGCGCGCTGCCACGGGCCCAGGCCGGACGCGGCCCGTTCGATGTGCAGCAGCGCGATGCCGGTCGGGCCGTACGCGAGGTGCTGGCGAGCGGACGCACCATCCCGCCCTGGCAGCTCCGCAGCAGGGCGGGCCAGCAGATCGGCGATAGCCGTCGCCACCTTACGCGTGATCGCGTCGTTCACCGTGCCCTCCGGTGCATCCAGGCCATGGCGGCGGCGCGCGTGAGGTACAAGCAGGCGGCTTCCTCTGGGAAGTCGACCGCGACGTGGCGTACGAAGTGGACGTGCAGCAGTGAGGAGAGGACGTCGTCTTCCGCGATGCCCTGGGTGTGCGGGCCGGGGACGTGGCCTCGGTAGGCCGCCAACGCCGTGTTCCGATCGGTCCACGCTTCCACGATGGCCTGCCCCCCGGGCGCGCTACGCAGAGCCGTCCAGCCGCCGGAGGGGTCGGACAGCCTAACGGCTTCCGACAGTTGAGCGCGGGGAATCGTTGCCGGCGCCGTGCGCGGAATGTGGTTGACCAGCCAGCGCATGCCGGCCTCGGTGCTGCCGAGGAACGCGATGGCGACGGCGATGCTGTGCGCGGCCACCAGTGTGCGCTGGTGCGGACGCTGAGGCTGACGGAGCTGGTGGACCACTACGCGCGAGTCGGCTCGGAAGACGTCCTCGGCGGCGTCCCAGGCAGCTCCGGAGCCCCATCGACCCATCTCGCGGTACGAGGTGGGGTAGCGCAGATCCGACAGCAACCCCTGGGTGCGCAGCTCGTCGGCCCAGGCGCTGACCGTACGGACGGTCTCTGCGAAGGCGGTGGAGTCGGGCAAGGCGACGCGCAACCGCAAGTGCTGCTCGGGGTCCCGGAAGCGGATGAACCACCAGGGTGGAGCTCCGAGTTGGTTCACCAGCTCGGGGACGTGCTTGGTCAGCAGGACGTCCTGGCGTCGGACGTCGCCGTACAGGGTGGCCAGCAGCAGGGACGAGATGCCCGGGGCCTGGATCTGCGCCGGAGAGAGGGCGCGGGCCGGGGCGGGGGCAGGCAGGGGTGGCCATGCTGGTTGCCGGATCGCCTTGAGCGGTACGACCACCTCGTGCGAGCGCCCGCCGCTCCAGCCGTTGGCGCCCTGGGGTGGGGCTTCGACGAGGAAGGCGAGGCGGGCGCGGTTCAGGTGCTGGCGCAGCAGCGAGCGGTGCCCAGCCTCGTCTAGGTCCAGGAGCAGGCGACGGTCGTCCTCGGCCAGAAACACCCGCTGCGGCGTCCGCCGTCGGAGTCGCCAGTCGTCGAGCGCCGCGTCCCATTCGGCCTGCGGTCGGTCGCGGCCGGGAAGCTCTGCGGGCTCCAGCCGCCACCGCGCCGGGGCGAGTACGGTACGCCCGTAGCGCAGCCGGGGCAGGAAGGGCATGGCCGAGGCTGCGCCCCAGTCGAACAGGGTGACCTGGGCGCACTGGGCGCGGGACAGCTCGGTGAGGAATCGTACGAGCGGCGGGGTGTGCGTAGCGAGGTTCAACGCGTGCATGCCCACGGCTTCGATCCGGTGCCCGCGCTCCGGGACGGCCAGGTACATGCGGCGGCCGTCGCATGCCACCGACAGGTCGTCGGGCGTGAGTACACCCGCACGAGGGGTGCGGTGTTCCTGGATGCTGATCACGGTGGGCAGGGTCTGTGGGGCGCGGGTGACATGGGCGCTCGTGGGCAAGAGCGGTGGGAAGGACAGCTGGGCGGGGACGGTCCCGGCGTCCGCCGCCGGCAGATCGGACAGCTCCGCTTCCAGGGCGGCACGGTCCTGAGAGGCCAGCACGCTGAGGAATCTACCCAAGGCGACGCCGACGCCTCGGGAGACGCTCACGATCTCCAGCCGGAACCGCCCGCTCTGCAAATCGCCGAGGCTGGCGGCGTGCACGCGGACACCGATCTCCACGTGGGGCGGAACCCTTGGGTGCTCGGGCCCGATATCCATCGCGGCGATCAAGTCGTCGGTGAGCACCACTTCGTCGCGGCCGTCGAGCACGGCAGCCTGGGCCAGCCCCACCAAGGTGTCGTCCCGCACTGAGGTCCGTCGACGCCGTACGTCTGCTGATGTGCCCGGGTAACCGTCAGGGAAGCCGGTGCCGCTGTCCGCGAGGACTTCCTTGAGCGGCACCATGGTGCCGATGCCGTATCGCTCGTAGAACCGTCGCTGGTACGCCTTCCAGGCTGCGGTCCCGTAGGGAAGAGGGCTGACCCGGGTCAGGGCCCAGGCGGCACGCTCGATCTCGTGGGCAACCGACTCAGGCAATGCGACTTGGGCGTCCAGCCGGAGATCAAGAGCGATCGGATGGCGGCGAACCTCTGGAACCAGGGCCCGCATCCGCGCCGCCGTCCCGACCCGGCCACAACGGGAGCGTTTGCCTCTCAAGTCAGCTTGCACAGCGCGGAGTTCACTTACAAATAGGGCGACCGGCGCCACCGTGTCGGCGTTCGCGGCGGCGAGGCTGCCCAGCAGATAGTCCAGCGCGTCGGTCTCGGTGCTCGGCGCGTGCAGGCTGGAGACCAGCACCTGGTGCCGCATCAATTCGCGCACGAGTCCGCGTGCCTTCTCCGCCCCTGCGTGGGGGAACTCCGAGACAAGCTTGTCGGCCAGATCACCCGCGCGTATCGGCGATTGGGCGGCATCCAGGATCATGCGCACCGGCGCGGACAAGCCGATGGACGCCTCGACTGCGTGCCGCGGGTCATCCTGAGTGTCGGGCTTGTAGGGCACGACAAGCCGATCGCCGCGTTCCGCAACGACGTTGTTCAGTAGCACTGGTAGACGCCGAAGTAGTTCCGGGCATGACTCCAGCAGGTCGATGACGACCGCCAGCCATTCTGCGCTCGCCCGCCCGATCGCTACATGGTCCGAACCCCAAACCGTGGCCGCTCGTGCTCCGAGAGCCGCTGTGGTCACCCCTGCGAACAATCCGAACGGAGTCGCCCGATGCTCGGCCCGCAGCAGATAGCGGGCTACGGAAGCGACGGCGCGGCGCACGTCGCGCGTGGCCGGAGTGCCGGACGAGAACAGGGTACGGACCTGGGACGCGAGCTCGGGGCTTGCGTGTTCCACGGCCTCGACGAGTTCCTCGTCCGACCACGCTTCCCGCAACCACGCCAGCCGGGAGGCCGCACCGTTCGGAGATGGGTCATCAAGGTCAGGGCACGGAGAAAGGGGAAGCTCCGGCCGGGCGACTGCACGGACAAGAGCCGTCTTACCGGCCCGGTAACCGGTTTTCGAAGCCATCACAACCTCCGTGATCCAGAAGGGCGGCCGGTGCCCTCGCTGTGCGAGGTGCGAAGGCACCGGCCTGTACTGATGCGCGCCTTGGGTCAGGCCACGTTGGTGGTGCAGGCGCCGCAGGTCTCGCCGCAGCCGTCGTCCGTCAGGTTGATCAGGCCGGCGACGTCGGCGATCTCGACCAAGGTGACGTCGAGGTCGAAGCCGTCCGGTGTCGCGGCCGACGGCTGGGTCGCCTTCGTGCTGGGCTCGATGCGAGGACTCATGTCAACTCCACTTATTCGATGGTTATCTGCTTGGGCAGTTCAGCCGGGCGCGTGCTCGGCGCACGTCTTGAGGCCGCTACGTCGCACGTGTTTCCCAGCCACCGGCCCCGGGTGCCGTGCCCCGATCTTGGAGTGAATCGAGGCCGCCTTTCCCAGGGCTGGTGTCCTACGCCGCATTCCGGAGACCGGCTCGAAGAGAGCGGTTCCAGAGGCGGCCGTGTGTCAGGCCCTCTTGGGGTTCGTACCGTTCGACTCGACACCGGCCAGAAGGCTGCGGGCAGCGGAATGGACGAACGTCCCCTCCTGCCGGGTACCGCTGAGAATCCCTCGTTTCTTCAGCGGCCTGAGCGCGGACTTGAGTGTGCCTTCGGTGGCGCCGAATTCCTCGGTGAGCGCCTTCGTCCCGGGCATCCTGCTGCCTTCCGGATAGATGCCATCCTTGATCCGGGTCGTGATCACGTTCCGGATGTGCGGGGATTGGGTCCTTGGCAGGGTCCAGGTCTGTATCTGCCCCGACCGCGTGCGCACCTGGAAGGTGGATCCGGTGGGCGGGGCGTCGGGGTTCGTGACCACGGTGCCGAGACCGGAGATGCCGAGGGTGTGACCTTCCTGGGCCAGTCGGGCCAGAGCTCGTCGTACGGACTCGTCACGGACACCGAGTTGCACGCACAGCCGTTCCGGTGTGGGGAGCACGTCACCGACCTGGTAGGTGCCGTCGGCAATGCCGGCCCGCAGGACCGTTTCCACCCGATGGGCCTCGCTCGCTTCGTCTAGGCCTTCCCCGAGGTCGAGGAGCCGTTGCACGAGAGCGAAGGAGCAGCCCAGGAAGGAGGCGATGCCCAGCTTGGATCCCCCCGCATGGCGTGCGTCGACGACCGCCTTTGCGTACCGAGCACGCTCGTCGCGGGTGAGCCGTACGCCTGGTGTGTAGACAGGTAACTCTTGCAAGTGCTGTTGCCAGGGCGGAATGCCGATCTTTCCGGGCCCGAAGCGCGTCTTCATGCAACTACTTCCATCGTGAAGGGGGCGAAGTCGTACACGGCCAGCCGACTCCACGGGGCGGCGACGGCGCCGAAGCGGGCGGCTTGCCGGGTCAGCTCAAACAGCAGGTCGAGCACTATGTCTGTGATGCGGTCCCACCGCGTACCGGCCGATAGAGAGGGCACGGCGCCGGAGGCCAGTGCGTGTTGAGGCAAAGGGGCACGTCAGGCCCGCCCGAACCCGTACTCCCGCTCGATGTCGGTGACTTGGGAGCAGTGCCAGGAGATCTCCGCCTGCGCCGCCCGGACGTAGTGGCGCACGACGTTCTCACCGAACGCGTCGAGCACGATCTTGTTTCCATCGAAGCGGCGGACGGCTTCGGCGAGGTCGGCCGGCACCGGGATGGCGTCGTTGGCCGCGTACGGGTCGCCGACGCACGGCGGGGGAAGGTCGGGATGGTCCTGGAGGCCGTGGATGATGGCGGCGAGTGTGGCAGCGACGGCCAGATACAGATTGGCGTCGGCGCCGGGCAGCCGGACCTCCAGATGCGCCTTCTCGCCGACGCCGGTGACACGGACGGCGCAGCCGCGATTGTCGAAGCCCCAGGTGTAGCCAGCGGGGGCGAAGGTGTGCGGTGCGTACCGCTTGTAGGAGTTGACGGTCGGCGCGTACAGAGGGGCCAGGTGCGGCATCGCGGAGAGCAGGCCAGCGATGGCCCGTTCCATCACCGGGGGCAGGTCCTCGCTGCGGTGGTAGGTGAAGGCGTTGCCGTGGGCGGACCACAGCGACAGGTGCAGGTGCAGCCCGTTGCCCACACCGGTGGATGGGGCTGCCATGAAGTTGGGCGTCATGCCGCGGCGCTGGGCGAGGTCGTGGACGATCAGTCGGAAGGCGGTGTAGGCATCGCACGCCGCCATCACGTCCCCGTAGACGAAGGTCAGTTCAACCTGTCCTGCCGCGCCCTCGGTCTTGATCGCCTCGACCGGGATGCCAGCTTCCTGCAGGACGTCGTGGAGATGGTGGAAGAAGTCGCTTGCCTGCGGGGGATGCCCGAGGGCGTAGTCGAGGTTGTGGGGCCAGGCCGGGCGCAGACCGTGGTATCCGGTCCGGTGCGCTTCCTCCAGCGTGCCCTGGTGCAGCACGAATTCCGCTTCCGTGCCCAGCGCCACGTGGTAGCCGAAGTCGGCCAGCCGCTCCAGCTGGGTGCGCAGCAAGTACCGCGGGGCGACCTCGACGGGGGTGCCGTCGTGGTGGAAGGCATCCCCCATGACGAATGCGGTTCCGGGCTGGTGGGGCAGCAGCCGGATACCCGACGGGTCCGCCTTCACCCCGAGGTCGCCGTAGCCCTGCTCCCAACTGGTGAGGTCGAACCCGTCGAGCGGGGTCATGTTGATGTCGGTGGCCAGGACGTAGGCGCATATCTCCGCTTGGGAGTCCATCCGGTCCACGAAGACGGGCGCGGAAAGGATCTTGCCCTTGGGGCGGCCCTGCATGTCCGGCACGGCCAGCCGGACCGTGGTGATCTCTCCGCGTTCGACGTAGCCTCGCAGCGCGCGCGAGGTGACCATTCCAGCAGGCCAGGGCTCGGTGTCGGGCTCGGCATGCTGTTCCTTGTCGGTCATCAGACGACCTCGTCCATGCTGGCCTGTTCGGCTGCGGTGGTGTGTCCGGTGAGTTGGTAGTCGCGGCGGCCGCGGGTGATCCACGTCAGCCAAGCCAGCAGCACCGCGATGGCCAGCGTGATCCCCGCGTAGTTGAAGGACTCGGCGGTGATCGGGGCGGACTGCGGCAGGCAGAAGACCACGGTGATGACCACCACGTAGACCACGGCGACGTAGCCGATCGGGCGCCGCCAGCGGCCCAGCGTCCACGGCCCGGATATGTAGTGCTCGCCCTTGCGCAGGGCGAGGAAGACAGGGATGCCGTAGGTGGGAATCATGCCGACCGCGTTGATGGCAGTGATGGCGCCGTAGGCGGCGGGCGACCACAGCGCGGGCAGGGCGAGTAGGAACGGCAGCACCACCGCGAGCCATACGGCCGGGACCGGGGTCTTGGTGCGGGTGCTGACGCTCCGCCAGATTTGCCAGCGGGGCAGGGCGCGGCTGCGGGAGAACGCGTAGATCATCCGGCTCGCGGCCGCGACCTCGGCATTGCCGCAGAACAGCATGGCCACGATGACGATCGCCAGCAGTGCCTTGGCGCCGCCGGCGCCGAGGACGTCGATGAAGATCTGGGCCGGTGGAACGCCGGTGGCGGAGTTCTGAGTGGCCGTGTAGTCCTGGATGGCGAACAGCATCCCCGCCAGCAGGATGAACCCGGCGATCCAGGAGACCGTGATGGCGTGGACGATCCCGCGCGGCGCCGAAGTCTGTGCCTTGGTGGTTTCCTCGGCGACGTGCGAGCTGGCGTCGTAGCCGCAGAAGGTGTAGCCGGCGAGTAGTGAGCCGATGAGGCAGACGTACAGCGGGTTGGCGATGCCGCTGTCGTTGTGGAAGTGGGTGAACACGAACTGGGCGGACTGGTGCTTGGCCGGGGCGAGGGTGAGCGCGCCGACGATGATCGCGACGCCCAACAGCTGCCACCACACCGAGATCGAGTTCAGGACGGTGACCAGACGCACGCCGCAGACATTCAGCAGGCCGTGCAGCAGCAAAATGCCGCCGAAGATGCCCATCGTCATGCCACCGGTCGGTGCGACGCTCCACTGCAGCTGGACGAAGGCGCCGATGAACGTCGCGGCGCCGTAGTCGATCCCGGCGATCGCGCCGAGCAGGCCGAGAAAGTTGAGCCACCCGGTCGTCCAACCCCACCGGGGACCGCCGAGCTTGTCGGCCATGAAGTACGGTCCGCCGCTGGTGGGGTAGGCGGAGACGACGTCGGCCAGGGACAGGCCCACCAGCAGCGTCATGAAGCCGATGACGATCCAGCTGCCCAGCATCACTACGGGACCGCCGTGGCTCAGGCCGAAGCCGAACAGGCTCATGCCTCCGGCCAGGATGCAGATGACGCTGAACGAGATCGCGAAATTCCCGAACACACCCATTTTGCGGGAGAGTTCGGCTCGGATGCCCAGCTGGGCCAGGACGGCGTCGTCGTTCGCTAACGAAGGGGCAGCTGTTCTTCCAGGCACAAGAGTTCCTCTGTGATTACGTGGGATGAGACGGAGCGGGAGGGACGTGCCCGCAGGGCGGGGGTGAGCGGCTGTTCATGAGCGGTGTTCCCCTCACCGACGGAGAGAGGTGTCGCGCATGCGCCGGAACTCGCTCTGCCAGTCCCGGCCCAGGGTTTCGCTGACCTGCGCCCACGGCGCACTGGTCGCGTACGGGCCGATCGCCTCGAACACCCCACTCGCTCCGTTTTCCCCGCAGGTGACCAGTACGAAGGCCAGGTGATTGAGGTCCAGTAAGGACAGCCGTGAGCGTTTCGGGACGGGAGTTGCGTAGAACCAGTCGCCGCAGGCCTTCCGCGCGTAGTGCTTGACCTGCGCGGTTGTCCAGAAGGCGATGGCCCCGCCGCGACCATCCGGGTGGCGCCGCCGGTACTCCGTGACGAATGCGTACAGAGGCAGTACGTGCAGTGGCGAGCCGTGCGGAGCACGGCCCGTCGTCCACCGGGTGAAGTCCACCGCCTGGCCGCCGGACAGCCGGGTATCGGCGTACTCCCGCATGCGGTGATACGCCTCCCGATTGCCCGGATCACGCTGGTCCACTTCGTGAAGCAGGGGCCACGGGCCGCCGAACAGGCCCATCTCCGGTGGTCGACCCCACTGATGGGGGCGCTGCCTGAAGAAGGGGTCGAGGTGCCGAAGGTCGATGGGCAGCTTGGCCATGTCCAGCAGGCACACCCACGGCACCGGGTCCTCCGGCCAGTACCGGAGTGCCGTCCAGCAGGCATCCCGGGCGACTCCAGCGGCCCGGTACAGCAACGCTTCGTCTTTGTCCTCGCGAAAGGCGCGTACGGCCTGGCGGGTCAGGACGCGCGCCCACATCATCAGCGCGTCTGCGCTGCGAGGCTCCTCGTCGAGCCAGGCCGCGACAGCACTGCCATCGCCCGCTCCGACGGCGAGGACCTGGCTGCGCGCGGTACGCAGCGGCCAGTCACCGAATGTCTTCATCAGTACGTCCCGCATGGCGAAGTAGCGGTTCATCCGCAGATCTTCGAGAGCTCGGCGCAGGTCGTCGTCGCGGCCCGCAAGGTCGACAAGCAGGGCCATGTCATGGGCGGCCATCGGTGCACTCCCGCCGCCTGGGAGTCGAGGGAGCGGCATCGATGCTCCGCCCGTCTAAGAAGGGAATGGGGGACACGGCAGCCTCGCGGTGTGGGGGTTCGGGAGACCGCCGGGCAGCAACCGGGCTCAGACCTTGGGGAGGTAGGCGGCTACTGCCCGGCGGCCGTTCAGAGGGCGGACAAGGCGGTTGGAGGCGTCTGACCGGGCCTGCTGGGCAACATCTGGACCCTGATGGTCTTGCCGCTCCCAGACTCGGTGGGGAACCAGATGACCTCGCCGCCCAGATGTCGCGCAAGCCAAAGGCCAGTTCCGTCGCCTCAGCGAGGGCTTCGTTGAGACCGTCGTGTCCGGGGCCCGGGTCCGCCACGTCAATGACCAGCACGTCGTCTTCGTGGACAGACATGGTCAACTCCACCGTGCCCGTACCTACGTGCTGCACAGCGTTCCGTACGACTTCCGTGACGACCCGCACAGCGGCATCTGGACCGCCGGACCAGGCCATCATCCCCAGGCGCGTGCGGGCATGCAGGCGAGCCAGTCTGGGAACGCAGGCCCCCGTGATCCACTCTTTCGCCCAGGTCTGCGGGCGGACCGGACGGCTACTGAGGGCGGCTGACTGGACCTCGGCGTCAGCCGCTGGACTGCCCCATTCAAAACCGGGGGACTCAGTTGAACAGGCGCCCGCCGGGCGAAAGGCCAGAGCGGCGCTCACCGTCGGGGTCATGCGGGGGCTCCTTGGCTCGGCGTCGGGCCGGCCGCCATCTGCGCGCTCGCGCTGCCCCAGCCGCACGCGCTGTGGACTGCTGAACATCTCTGTCCTCGGGGTGGTGGTTTCGGAGCTCCTACCGTTCCAAGCGGGGCGCTTAACGTCACGGGCGCCCGTGACCAACTTTTGTGGACGCTCAGCGGCGCACTGACGAGGAAGAACTTGCGGCAGCGGACTGCAAGTTGGACTGCTCACCCACGTTCTTCCAGGTCACACTCGCCCAGGAGAGCGACAGTGCCGCTACCTTGAGTCCACGACACCGCACAGGGAGCACGCCCATGAACGCCCCCTCGAAACCTGGTTCCAAGGCAGATCGGGACGCCCTCCGCCAAGACATGACCGCCGCCGGATGCACACTCGCGGACATCGCCGTCGAGATGCGCACGCGCTTTCGGATGCGCCCGAGGGAAGCATGGCGCCACGCCCACGGCTGGACGCTTCAAGAGGCAGCAGACCGAATCACCCAGGCAAGCACCAGCGGACCCGGCGAGTCCATCGCCGCTGATGCGTCTCTTGTGGGTAAGTGGGAGAAGTGGCCAGGTCCTTCCTCGCGCCGTCCCAGCCTGGCTGTCCTGTTCGCCATGGCGGACGCCTTGGCCTGCCGTATAGAGGACCTGTTGGATCTGGAAGACCGGCGTGCGCTGCCCGAGGCAGACCTGCACCTGATCGTCCAACGTCCGTCGGCTCCGGAGCCACCGGCGCCACCGGTCACGCCGTCGAGCATCACCGCCCCGCCGGACCCGGTTGGGACGGATCTAGTACGTCTCGCTGCCGACGAGTCGGCGACCTGGGCCCAATGGGCCGAAGCTTCGAATGTCGGCGACATCGCACTTGAGCAGCTCATGGCCGAGACACGGACGCTCGCGTCCGACTACCTCACATCAGAGCCCGTCGTGCTCTTCGTCCGAACACGAGCGTTGCGCGACCGCCTCTTCTCTCTCCTCGAAGGCCATCAGTACCCTCGCCAGTCGGCCGACTTGTACGTCGCGGCCGGCTACCTGTGTGGTCTCCTGGCGTGGATGTCATCCGACTTGGGGCAGCTCCACGATGCGGACACCCAGGGGCGGACGGCGTGGCTCTGTGCAGAACTGGCCGGGCACAACGACCTGCGCGCCTGGGTGTTGTCGACTCGATCCAAGGTGGCGTTCTGGGACGGACGCCTGCGGGATGCAGTCAACTTCGCACGGCGAGGCGCTACTTATGAGACGACGGGCACGGTCGCGGTACTGCTCGCTTGCCAGGAAGCCGACGCCTGGTCCGAGCTGGGGGCGCAGGACGAGGCCCTGGCAGCTCTTTCCCGCGCCGAAGACGCGCGCGCGGCAATGAGGGGCCGGGACGAGATCGGTGGCATCTTTGCCTGCCAGCCAGCACGGCAAGAGAACTACGCAGCCGCGGTCCAACTGCGTGTCGGTCGCCCCGTCGATGCCTTGCGATCGGCGAACAGCGCCCTCACGCTCCTGCATGTGCAGCCGGTGAGGGCGTACGGAACCGAAGCGCAGATCCACATCAGCCAGGCTTCCGCCCATCTCGCCACCGGCGAAGCAGACGGAGCCTTCGAAGCCCTCGCCCCCGTCCTCGCCCTTCCGCCGGACCACCGTCTGACGCCGGTCACCCGTCGCCTCGCTGAACTGTGTTCCGGTATCGGCAGGCCGCCCGCTGGCAGCACCGCGGTCGTTGGGCTGCGGCAGGCCATCGAAGAGTTCTGCCTGGAATCCACTCCGCGGCATGTAGCCCTCTCGCCAGGACAGGGTTCGGCCTGATTTGATCCCGGATTATGACGACGCAACCCGAGACCATGCGGAATCACTGGTGGTGGCGGCCTGGCTGGAGTGTGGGCCGCCGCTTCTACACCTGGCATCTGACGTTTGAGGGTCAGGACGATGTGCACCGGCTGGCCGCCGAGTACAGGTCCGCGCTCGCGCCTCTCGGAGACATCCTCACGCCGATCCCCGACCAGTGGCTGCACCTGACCATGCAGGGCATCGGCTTCGTAGGTGAGACCAAAGAACAGGATGTTGACGCCATCGTCGAGGCAGCGCACGCGCGACTGGCTGCCGTCCCGGCCTTCGACCTACGGATCGGGCCAGAGGTGCTGGACCCTGAAGCGGTGTTGCTGCATGTCCACCCTGACAGCCCGGTCCGAGCTGTCCGGAGCGCCATCCGGAATGCCATCGGCGACGTCCTCGGAGAGATCCCGGAGAAGGCCGAGGACTTCACACCTCATGTCTCAGTGGCATACAGCGCCCAGGACGGGCCCGCGCTGCCGATCGCACAGATCCTCGACGGCCTCAACCTCAGGCCAGCACAAGCACGCATCAGCAGCGCGGAACTCATAGTGATCCACCGAGACAACCAGATGTACGAGTGGGAGCCCTTCGCCAAGGTGCCTCTCGGATGAGAAGGTACGGTGACGCACAGGGTCTTGCCGCCGCTTTCGGACCGTAAGACCCTACGGGGAGCAAGCGGTGCAACCGCCCACGCGACACCGCCGCGTCGCGTGGGCGGTTTCGCGCACTGGGTGGTAGTCGGCATCCCCCCGTGCAGTCAGAGCGTCGGGGCAGGCCTGCCCCGGAACTCGTCAACAGCTTCGGCGGAAACGGCTGGAGTGGGCCCAATCCAGCGGCTGAGGACCAGACGCACGGCGACGCCGCAGAGGGAATCAACGGCCGAGCCGGCCGCGCAGCTCGACCACCCGGCCAGGAAGGCCCCCATCGCTCGTGTACCTGACCGTCTGCCTGCTGCTGGTCGCGGCCGGTCCCCGGCTGGGCCGCCACCACGCCCCCCGGGCCGCACCGGCGAGATCCTGGCCTACCTGCCCCCGACCCCGCCCAACTAGGGTCCGTCTTCAAACGGATCTTGCCCACAAAAGGAATGACGCGAGCGTGACCGCCGCTTCGTAGGAGGTGGCGGTCTTTTCGTATCGGGTGGCAATGCCGCGGAAGCCCTTGAGCCGGTTGAAGCAGCGCTCGATCATGTTGCGTCGGCGGTAGATCTGCCGGTCGAATCGTGGTGGTCTGCCGCCGTGGCGGCCGCGGTTGTAGCGATGCCGTTGTTGGTCCGCCTTCTCCGGGATGGTGTGTGCGATGCCGCGTTTCCACAGGTAGGAGCGGAAGCCACGGGAGCTGTAGGCTTTGTCTGCGATCACCTGGTCGGGCCTGCAGATTGGTCGGCCCAGGCCGGTGCGGGGAACGCGGATGCGTTCGAGTAGTGGGCGCGCGCAGATGCTGTCGTGGCGTTGGCCGGGCGTCAGCAGGATCGCGAGCGGGCAGTCCTTTGCCGTCGCAGGCGAGATGGATTTTGGTGGTCAGTCCGCCTCGGGATCGACCGAGGGCGTGATCGTCCGGTTCGTCCTGGTGGTGCTGCCCCCTTTTCAGCCGGTGGCGGCGGCGTGCTGGTGGGCGCGGACGATGGTGGAGTCGATCTGGACCAGCCAGTCGATGTCGCCGGCCGCGTCCGCCTGAGCCTGGATCTGCTGCAGAGCCTGGGTGAAGACGCCGGCGAGGGCGTACCGGCGGAAGCGGGTGTAGACCGTTTTCCACGGCCCGTAGCCTTCCGGCAGGTCACGCCAGGAGGCACCGGTCCGGATCTTGTAGACCATGCCGTTGACGACCTGCCGATCCGCGACGCGTGGCCGCCCCGTGACGGCTCGTGGCATCAGCGGAGCGAGTAACTCCCACTCCTGATCGGTGAGTTCATGGTGACGTATCACGTGACCATGATCCACCGCGCGATGATCTTTGAAGACGGACCCTAGTTCTGCACGCAAATACCAGTCCGCGCGCTTCGACTGTCCTTTCGAGCGGACGAGCACGCCCCAGACGGTAGGTCGACCGGTCGGAGCACCAGTCAGCGGGAGTCCGGCTAGCGACGCTACAGTCGACTGACGTACCCGACCGCGAAGTCGGCCAGGGTCCACAATCGGCTCCATTGCAGAACGGCATCAAGAACGAGCCACAGGACGCCGCCTTGCCGCGCACGGACAAGCTGCAGACAACGAGACAACGGCAGCCTTGCATCCCACGACCTGCCGTTTTATTCGTGATCTAGTAGTTTCGTAACGGTCCGACCGGCCCCTGCAACTCTGGCGCCAGTCATCTCCCCAACCATGAACGATCACGGTGCGTCCACGCGCGACGAAATATTTCAAACAAGCATGACCAAAACCCCGCGGTTTCTCGGCCTTTTGAGGCGTCAGGCATTTCAACGCACTCCCGATGGAGCCGACATGACACTGCCAGGGGCACTGAGACCGACTTCCCGAGGGTCGCAGTCCGGACCGGCCGCCAGTCCGAGGCCGGACTCCGACGTCGTGACCCAACTCGACTCCGACTCAGCGACAGGCAGTTGGGAAGTGCTGCTTCACAGCTTGGTCGGGGTGCCGCACCTTCGGGCTACCGGCCGTCATCCCGTCAGCAATGCGGCTCCTCCAGACGCTCTGTCTGAGCTCGATGCAACCTCAGGATCGCTGGGTCAGCTCAGGCTTCTCGCGACCATCACCGCTCATGGGACAGCCGGCTCCCCGCTCGGACCGCCCTCGCTGGCATCCGTGACGGGCGTTGTGTCCACCTCGAACAAGTCGTTCGGCGTGCACTGCAGTGCCGTGCAGAGTGCGAGGAGCGTCTCCAGCTTCACCTGGCTCGGCTGCTTGGTCATCAACGCCGAGATGGACGCAGACGACAGTTCCAACCCCGCCTTCTCGGCCAGAAGACGACGCAGCTGCGCCCCGGTCCATACCTCTCGATCGGCCGACGCCTTCCGCAGCCTCCACCGGATTTCCACCAGCCCACGCCTCCCGCTCAGCAGCATTCCCGTTGCGACGCGTCACGTCGCAGCAGGCCAAGTCTCCCCCACCGGGGTCTCCGACCGGGATCGGCCACACCTTGAGGCAGACAGCGCATGCAAGATCCAGGTGCAACTATCAAAATTTAGGCGTCACTTAAATCTAGTAAGTGCTACCGTGAATCCGAGTGGCGGGTCCAGCCAGAGCGTTGCAGTTGCCCGAGCCTCTGGGGACAGCTGATGGCTGGGCCCGAACAGCACCCGGAGACGAAGACATCCCCTCAGCCTCGGTCCGGCCTGACGGTCGCAGTGCCCGAGGAACCGCCGGCCCTCACTTCCGTCGCTGCTGCGGCCCTGCTGCGTCTCCTCCGCAGGGCACACCATCGCAGGGCGAAGACTGGCCACTCAGACATCCCCGAACCGACGTGGAAGAGCGACTACCCATCCCCCACCGAAGGAACAGCCACGTGCCCACAGCCTTCGCCTTCGCGGGTCGGGTCTCGACAGAAGACCAACAAGACCCCGAAGCATCACGCAACTGGCAACTCACCCGCGCCCAGACCCTAATCGAACCGTACGGGACCGTCGTTGCCGAGTACTTCGACGTCGGTCAGTCCCGTTCCATCCCCTGGCAGCGCCGACCTCGGGCGGCGGAGTTACTCGAAGCGCTGAAACAGCCGGACCGCGGCTTTGACGCGGTGGTCATCGGGGAACCACAGCGGGCCTTTTACGGAAACCAGTACGGCCTCATCTTCCCGCTCTTCGTGCATTACCACGTGCAGCTCTGGGTGCCTGAGGTCGGCGGCCCGATCGACCCGGAATCCGAGGCCCACGACCTGGTGATGTCCGTCTTCGGCGGCATGAGCAAGGGAGAGCGGAACCGGATCAAGATCCGGGTCCGCGCAGCCATGGCCTCCCAGGCGAAGATCGAAGGCCGCTACCTCGGCGGACGACCGCCCTACGGCTACCGGCTCACCGACGCCGGACCCCACCCGAACCCGGCCAAGGCGAGCGATGGCAAGCGCCTTCACCGACTTGAGCCGGATCCCGCCACCGCGCACATCGTCCAGCGCATCTTTTACGACTACTGCCGCGGTCGCGGGTTCTTCGCCATCGCCGAGTCCCTCACTCGCGACGGAATCCCGAGCCCGTCCGCGCACGACCAAGCGCGCAACCGGCATCGCAACGGCATCGCCTGGTCCAAGGGGGCTGTGGCAGCCATCCTCTCCAACCCCCGCTACACCGGACGCCAGGTGTGGAACAGACAGCGCAAGGAAGAGACCCTCCTCGACGTCGACAACGTGGCGCTCGGCCACGAAACCCGACTGCGCTGGAACCAACCGGACGCCTGGATCTGGTCCACCGATCAAGCACACCCGCCGCTGATCGACACCGAGACTTTCGAACTGGCCCAGGCCGTCCGAGCAGGCAAGGGCGCCAAGTACACGACACGGGAGCGACGGCAGCACACAAGCGACCAATATGTCTTGCGCCGGTTGCTGCACTGCGGACTGTGCGGCCGACGCATGCAGGCGCATAGCAGTCACGACGTCCTGTACTACCGCTGCCGCTTCCCGAACGAGTACGGGCTGGCCAACAAGATCTCCCACCCACGCAACGTCTACGTCCCCGAACGAGACCTGATCACTCCGCTCGACGGTTGGCTCGCGCGCGCCTTCGCCCCCCATCGACTGGAGGACACCGTCGCCCGGATGCACGCTGCCCAGCAGCCCGACCCTGCGGTTCCCACGGAGGCGCAGAAGGCGGCTCAGGTGGTCGCCGAATGCGATGCGAAGATCGCCCGCTACCGAGAGGCCCTCGAAGCCGGCACCGACCCGGCACTCGTCGGTCAGTGGATCACCGAGGTCCAGACCCGCCGCGCCCAGGCGATCGCCAAAAGCCGACCAGCCACCCGCGAGAACCGACTCACCAAAGAGGACATCCGCTCGATGATCACATCACTCGGCAGCATCCGCGACGTGCTCGCCGACGCCGAACCCCAGGACAAGGCCGAGGTCTACCAGAACCTCGGCCTCAAGCTCACCTACGACCCCGCAAAACAGCTCGTGCGGGCCGAGGCTCAGCTCGACCCGCACAAGTTGGGGTTATGGTCTGTGTCCGAGGGGGGACTTGAACCCCCACGCCCGATAAAGGGCACTAGCACCTCAAGCTAGCGCGTCTGCCATTCCGCCACCCGGACTAGGTGTCTGCCGCCTGACCGGGGGGGTTCCCCGCGGCGACATGGACAACAATACCAAGCTTTCGGAGTGCCCTTCACCTGCGTTTCCGGCGGTGTATCCGCAGGTGGGCGGGGTGTCACCACCGGTGACCCGGTCGTTACCGGACGGGCAGCAGCGCGCGCAGGGCGCGGACGAGGGTCGCGGCCGTCTCGTCGTCCAGCGGGGCGAGGAAGCGGCGCTCGGCGGCCAGCCGGGCCTCCTCGGCCTGCGCCATCCGCTCGCGTCCGGTGCCCGTCAGTTCGACGATGTTGCGCCGCCGGTCCTGCGGGCTGCGCCGGCGGGCGACCAGTCCGCGCCGCTCCAGGCCGTCGAGCAGGGCGACCATCGTCGTGCGGTCCACCCCGAGCCGCCCGGCCACCTCGATCTGGGACAGCGGCTCGGCTCCGGCCAGCACCACGAGCACCGCCAGCTCGTGCCCGTCCATGCCGTACGGCGCGAGGGTCTCGGCCGAGGTCCGGGCCAGCTCCGCCTGGACGTGTTTGAGGAGGTAGCCGAGCCGGGATTCGAGGGGGTCGCTGACCATGCCGTAGACGATATCGAAAACTGATCGTCAGTAGACCTGATGATTTACTAGGCTGACGGTCATGACGACGACTGTGACGACGGCGCCGACCGTGCGTTTCGGCATCAAGACCACACCCATGCACGTTCCCTACGACGACATCCGCCGCGTCTGGCAGGAGGCCGACGCGATACCGGAGATCGCGGACGCCTGGCTCTGGGACCATCTGCTGCCGGTGGCCGGGCCGAAGGACGGCGCCGTCCACGAGGGCTGGACGCTGCTGGCCGCCCTGGCCGCGCAGACGGAGCGGCTGCGGCTCGGGCTGCTGGTGACCAGCAACCGGATCCGGCCGCCCGCGGTGCTCGGCAAGATGGCCTCGACCGTGGACGTGGTCTCGGGCGGACGGCTGGTGCTGGGCCTGGGTGTCGGCGGGACGCACCAGCCGCCGGGGGCGGGCGGGATCCCGGGCCCGAATCCGGCGGTCGCGGAGTACGAGGCGTACGGCCTCACGCTGGTGCCGCCCGCCGAGGGCATCGCCCGGCTCGACGAGACCGTACGCATCCTGAAGCTGATGTGGACCCGGGACGTCTTCGACTTCGACGGCGCCTACTACCGGCTCAGGGGGACCCGGAACGAGCCCCGGCCGGTGCAGCGCCCGGGGCCCCCGTTGCTGATCGGCGGCTGGGGCACCCGGCTGCTGCGGCTGGTGGCCGAGCACGCGGACGCCTGGAACGTGCCCGGGCCGCCGCACAACAGCGTGGAGTTCGTCGCTGGGCGGGCCAGGGTGCTGGACGCGCACTGCGCCGAACTGGGCCGGGATCCGGCGGAGATCGTCCGCTCGGTCCAGGTCCTGGTGTCGTACGACGACCCGGCGGCGACCCGGGCCACGATCCTCGACCTGGTCCGCGCGGGCGTGAACCACATCGTGCTGAGCCTGCCGCGCCCCTATCCGCGGGGCGTGGTGCGCAAGCTCGCCGAGGAGGTTGTCGCGCCGGTGCGTGCCGTCATGGCATGAGCTGGTACTCCGGGAAGTTCCCCGGCAGCCGCTCCCCCGCCGGCCCGTTGGTCACCGCCCGCACCAGCAGCTCCCCGCCGACGAAGGCGCCCCGCCAGGACGCGCCGAAGCCGCCGAAGAGCTCGTCCCGGTCGCCGCGGGAGCGTGGCTTCCCGTGGCCGACCTTGAAGGCGCGGATCTGCGGGGCCAGCCGCGCGAAGGTGGCCTCGTCGTCGGTGGAGAGGGTGGCGACCAGCGCGCCGTTGGAGGCGTTCATGGCGGCCAGCAGCTCGGCCTCCGTGTCGACCAGGACGATCGTGTCGACCGGGCCGAAGGGTTCCGCGTGGTGGAGAGGTGAGGAGGGGGGCGGGTTGAGGAGGGTGACCGGGTGGACGTACGACGATGTGTCCTGGCCGGGCAGGAAGCGGGCGTCGGACACGCTGCCGCGGTGCAGCGGGACGGCACCGCGGTCGACGGCCTCGGCCACCTGGTCGGTCAGGTCCTTGGCCTTGGCCGCGTTGATGACCGGCCCGAAGTCCAGCTCGGGCAGCGGGTCGGCGGGGTCGGCGACCGCGAGGGGGTGGCCGACCCGCAGTCCGCGCACCGCCGGCAGGTACGCCGTGAGGAACTCGTCGAACAGCTCGCGCTGGACGACGAAGCGCGGATAGGCGGTGCAGCGCTGCTTGCCGTAGTCGAAGAGCTTGGGGACGACGGCGGTGAACGCCTCCCAGTCGGTGAAGTTCCAGATGCCCCAGGTGTTGAGTCCCTCCTGTTCGAGGACGTGCCGCTTGCCGAGGTCGGCGACGGCGGTGGCCACCGCGGCCCCCGTGTCCCGGCCGCCGACGAAGGAGACACAGCCGATCTCGGGCGCCCGTACCAGCGCCTCCGACAGTTCGCCGCCGCTGCCGCTGACCAGCGTGACCGGCAGGCCCTCCCGGGCGGCCAGCGCGCAGGCCAGGGTGAGACAGGCGACCCCGCCGTCGGTCGGGGTCTTCGCCACCACCGCGTTGCCCGCGAGGGCTTGGACCAGTACCGCGTGAACGAGCACGCTCATCGGGTAGTTCCAGCTGGCGATGTTGGACACCGGTCCGTCCAGCGGGGTCCGCCCGGCGAGCATCGGCTCGATGCCGTCGACGTACCAGCGGACCCCGTCGATGGCCCGGTCGACGTCCGCCTGGGCGAGCCGCCAGGGCTTGCCGATCTCCCAGACGAGCAGCAGCGCGAGGAGCCGGCGGTGTTCGGTGAGGGCGTCCAGGGTGGCGGCGACCCTGGCCCGGCGTTCCGCCAGCGGGATGTGCCGCCAGGCGCGGTGCTGGTCGAGGCAGGCGCGCACGGCTCGCCGGGCGGTGTCCCGGTCGAGCCGGGGGGCGCCGGCGATCGGGCTGCCGTCGACCGGGCTGCTCGCGGGCAGCGGCCGGCCGTCGGACTGCCAGGTGCCCGCCCAGAGGTTGAGGACCCGGTCGTCGCGGAAGGCCTCGGGGGCGAGGGCGAGACAGCGTGCCCAGGCGTCGTCCCAGCCGGTGCCTGGCTTGCGGACGAGGTCCATGGTCAGTCCCCCGTTTCCAGGAGTTCGAGCACCAGCCGTGCGGTCTCGGTCGGGGTGCTCCCCACCCGTACCCCGACCGCCTCCAGCGCCTCCTGCTTGGCCCGCGCGGTCCCGGCCGAGCCGGAGACGATGGCGCCCGCGTGGCCCATGGTGCGGCCCTCGGGCGCGGTGAACCCGGCGATGTAGCCGACGACCGGCTTGGTCATGTGGTCCCGGATGTAGGCGGCGGCCCGCTCCTCCGCGTCACCACCGATCTCCCCGATGAGGACGACGAGTTCGGTGTCGGGGTCCTCCTGGAAGGCGGCCAGGCAGTCGATGTGGCTCGTCCCGACGACCGGGTCGCCGCCGATGCCCACACAGGTGGAGAAGCCGATGTCCCGTAGCTCGTACATGAGTTGGTAGGTCAGCGTGCCCGACTTGGAGACGAGTCCGATCCGGCCGGGCTTGGTGATGTCGGCCGGGATGATGCCCGCGTTGGACTGGCCGGGTGTGATCAGGCCGGGGCAGTTGGGGCCGATGATCCGGGTGCCGTTGCGCTGGCCGTACGAGGTGAAGGCCACCGAGTCGTGGACCGGGATGCCCTCGGTGATCACGACGGCGAGGCCGATACCGGCGTCGGCGGCCTCCATTACCGCCGCCTTGGCGAAGGCAGGCGGCACGAAGACGACGGTGACGTCGGCGCCGGTCGCGGCCATGCCCTCGGCGACGGTGCCGAAGACCGGGACGGCGATGGGGGCACCTCCCAGGCCGTTCAGGCACTGGGGGACGTCGAAGTCGACGGTCTGCCCGGCCTTGCGCGGGTTGACGCCGCCGACGACGTCGGTCCCGGCGGCCAGCATGCGCCGGGTGTGCTTCATGCCCTCGCCACCGGTCATGCCCTGGACGAGTACCTTGCTCTCCTTGCTGAGATAGATCGCCATGTCCCGGCTCCTCAGGCGGTGTGTGCGAGTTCGGCGGCGCGGCGGGCGGCGCCGTCCATGGTGGTGCCCTGTTCGACCAGGGGGTGCGCACGTGCGTCGAGGATCGCCCGGCCGCGGGCCGCGTTGTTGCCGTCGAGGCGGACCACCAGCGGCTTGGTCAACCGGACGGCCTCCAGGGCCTGGACGATGCCGTCGGCGACCGCGTCGCAGGCCGTGATCCCGCCGAAGACGTTGACGAAGACGGACTTCACCGAGGGGTCGGAGAGGATCACCGACAGGCCGTCGGCCATGATCTGGGCGGACGCCCCGCCGCCGATGTCCAGGAAGTTGGCGGGCCGCGCGCCGCAGCCGGCGACCACGTCCAGGGTCGACATCACCAGGCCGGCGCCGTTGCCGATGATGCCGACCTGGCCGTCCAGCTTGACGTAGTTGAGGCCCTTCGCGGCGGCCGTCGCCTCCAGCGGGTCGTGGTGCTCGGCCTCGTCGGCGCCCCAGCGGGCCTGCCGGAAGCGGGCGTTGTCGTCGAGGGTGACCTTGCCGTCGAGGGCCAGGATCCGGCCCTCTTCGGTGCGGACGAGCGGGTTCACCTCGACGAGCACCGCGTCCTCGCGGACCAGCACCTGCCAGAGCCGGACCAGGACGTCGACGGTCTGCGCCGGCAGTCCGGCGGCCGCGGCGATCTCCTGGGCCTTGGCGGAGGTGACGCCGACCGCGGGGTCGACGGGGACCCGGGCCACCGCCTCCGGCCGGGTCGCGGCCACCTCCTCGATCTCCATGCCGCCCTCGGCGGAGGCGATGGCGAGGAAGCCGCCGGACGCCCGGTCGAGGACGTAGGAGACGTAGAACTCGCTCTCGATGTCGACGGGTTGGGCCAGCATCACCTTGCCGACCGTGTGTCCCTTGATGTCCATGCCCAGGATCTGCCGGGCCGTCAGTTCCGCCGCGGCCGGGTCGGCGGCGAGCTTCACCCCGCCCGCCTTGCCCCGGCCACCGGTCTTGACCTGCGCCTTCACGACGACCTTGCCGCCGAGTCGGCGGGCGATCTCCCGGGCTTCCTTGGGCGAGTCGGTGACCTCGGCCCTCGGCACCACGATGCCGTGTTCCTCGAAGAGTTCCCTTGCCTGGTGTTCGTACAGGTCCATTTCGGCTCCTGTCTTAAAAGTGCCGCACGCCCCCTGGACACCACCCACTGGATGCGGGATAACAAGGTTCATACAGTATTCGTCGACTGTATGCAATGTACCGCGAGAGCGTTCCAACCCCCTACGAAGGGACAGGACTTCGCCATGCCCGACGACACCCAGGACGTGATTTCCGGTGGTCATCTCGTTGCCAAGGCGCTGAAGGCCGAGGGGGTCGACCGCATCTACACCCTGTGCGGCGGCCACATCATCGACATCTACGACGGCTGCGTCGACGAGGGCATAGAAGTCGTCGACGTCCGCCATGAGCAGGTGGCCGCCCACGCCGCCGACGGTTACGCGCGCATCACCGGCAAGCCGGGCTGTGCGGTCGTCACCGCGGGGCCGGGTACGACCGACGCGGTCACCGGAGTCGCCAACGCCTTCCGCGCGGAGTCCCCGATGCTGCTGATCGGCGGCCAAGGGGCGCTCAGCCAGCACAAGATGGGGTCCCTGCAGGACCTGCCGCACGTCGACATGATGACGCCGATCACCAAGTTCGCCGCCGCCGTCCCGGACACCGCGCGCGCCGCCGACATGGTCTCCATGGCGTTCCGCGAGTGCTACCACGGCGCGCCCGGCCCCTCCTTCCTGGAGATACCCCGCGACGTCCTCGACGCCAAGGTCCCGGCCGCGAAGGCCCGCATACCCAAGGCGGGCGCCTACCGGGCCTCCACCCGCTCGGCCGGCGACCCCGAGGCGATCGAGAAGCTCGCCGACCTGCTCGTGCACGCCGAGAAGCCGGCCATCCTGCTCGGCAGCCAGGTCTGGACGACCCGCGGCACCGCGGACGCCATCGAGCTGGTGCGGACCCTCAACATCCCGGCGTACATGAACGGCGCCGGCCGCGGCACCCTGCCACCCGGCGACCCGCACCACTTCCAGCTCTCCCGCCGGTACGCCTTCTCCAACGCCGACGTCATCGTGATCGTCGGCACCCCCTTCGACTTCCGCATGGGCTACGGCAAGCGGCTCTCCCCGGAAGCGACGGTCGTGCAGATCGACCTCGACTACCGCACGGTCGGCAAGAACCGCGACATCGACCTCGGGATCGTCGGGGACGCGGGCCTGGTCCTGAAGTCCGTGACCGAGGCCGCATCGGGCCGGGTGAACGGCGGGGCCTCCCGACGCAAGGAGTGGCTGGACGAACTGCGCGCCGCCGAACAGACCGCGCTGGAGAAGCGGCTGCCGAGCCTGCGGTCGGACGCCTCCCCCATCCACCCGTACCGCCTGGTCAGCGAGATCAACGACTTCCTCACCGAGGACTCGATCTACATCGGCGACGGCGGCGACATCGTCACCTTCTCCGGGCAGGTCGTGCAGCCCAAGTCGCCAGGGCACTGGATGGATCCAGGGCCCCTCGGCACCCTCGGCGTCGGCGTCCCCTTCGTGCTCGCCGCCAAGCAGGCCCGCCCCGACAAGGAGGTGGTCGCCCTCTTCGGCGACGGCGCCTTCTCGCTCACCGGCTGGGACTTCGAGACCCTGGTCCGCTACGACCTCCCCTTCGTCGGGATCGTCGGCAACAACTCCTCGATGAACCAGATCCGTTACGGCCAGGCCGCCAAGTACGGCAAGGAGCGCGAGCGGGTCGGCAACACCCTCGGCGACGTCCACTACGACAAGTTCGCCCAGATGCTGGGCGGTTACGGCGAGGAGGTCCGCGACCCCGCCGACATCGGCCCCGCGCTGCGCCGGGCCCGGGAGTCGGGCAAGCCGTCGCTGATCAACGTCTGGGTCGACCCGGACGCGTACGCCCCCGGAACCATGAACCAGACCATGTACAAGTGAGGTGGAACGCCCATGACCACCAAGGCACTTGAGGGCATTCGCGTCCTCGACATGACACACGTCCAGTCCGGCCCCTCCGCCACCCAGCTGCTCGCCTGGCTCGGCGCGGACGTGGTCAAGCTGGAGGCGCCGTCCGGTGACATCACGCGGGGGCAGCTGCGCGATCTCCCGGACGTCGACTCCCTCTACTTCACGATGCTCAACTGCAACAAGCGGAGCATCACCCTCAACACCAAGACCGAGCGCGGCAAGGAGATCCTGACCGAGCTGATCCGCCGCTCGGACGTGATGGTGGAGAACTTCGGGCCGGGCGCGGTCGACCGGATGGGGTTCACCTGGGACCGCATCAAGGAGATCAACCCCCGGATCGTGTACGCCTCCATCAAGGGTTTCGGGGACGGCCCGTACACCAACTTCAAGGCGTACGAGGTCGTCGCCCAGGCGATGGGCGGGTCGATGGCCACCACCGGCTTCGAGGACGGCCCGCCGCTGGCCACGGGCGCACAGATCGGCGACTCGGGCACCGGAGTGCATACAGTAGCCGGAATACTGGCGGCACTCTTCCAGCGCGAGCACACCGGACGCGGCCAGCGCGTCAACGTCGCCATGCAGCACGCCGTGCTCAACCTCTGCCGCGTGAAGCTGCGCGACCAGCAGCGGCTCGCGCACGGCCGGCTCGCCGAGTACCCCAACGAGGACTTCGGCGACGAGGTGCCGCGTTCCGGCAACGCCTCCGGCGGCGGCCAGCCCGGCTGGGCGGTCCAGTGCGCGCCGGGCGGCCCGAACGACTACGTGTACGTGATCGTGCAGCCCGTCGGCTGGCAGCCGATCACCCAGCTGATCGGCCGGCCCGAACTGGCGGACGACCCCGAGTGGGCGACCCCGGAGTCCCGCCTCCCCAAGCTCGGCAAGATGTTCCAGCTGATCGAGGAGTGGTCCTCCACGCTCCCCAAGTGGGAGGTGCTGGAGCAGCTCAACGCCCACAACATCCCGTGCGGGCCGATCCTCTCCACCAAGGAGATCATCGAGGACGAGTCGCTGGTCGCCAACGAGATGGTGGTGACCGTCCCGCACCCCGAGCGCGGCGAGTTCGTCACCGTCGGCAGCCCGCTCAAGCTCTCCGACTCCCCGGTCGACGTCACCAGTTCGCCGTTGCTCGGCGAGCACAACGAAGCGGTCTACATCGGCGAACTCGGTCTCGGCGACGAGGAGTTGCGCCTGCTCAAGTCGAACGGAGTGATCTGACGTGATGGCAGAGGACCGGGAGCTGCGGGTCCGCGCGCTCCTCGACTCCGTGCGGGCCGAGGGTCGTACCGCACTCACCGCGCCCGAGGGCAAGGTGATCGCCGACGCGTACGGGATCGCCGTACCGGGCGAGGAACTCGCGACGGACGTCGACGAGGCGGTGGCGTACGCGGCGCGCTTCGGCGGACCGGTGGTGATGAAGATCGTCTCGCCGGACATCCTGCACAAGACCGACGCGGGCGGGGTGATCGTCGGGGTGGAGGGCGCGGCAGACGTGCGCGCGGCCTTCCACCGGATCATCGAGAACGCGCGCGGCTACGACGCCGAGGCCCGTATCGAGGGCGTCCAGGTACAGGAGTTGCTGCCGAAGGGCACGGAGGTGATCGTCGGCGCGGTCACCGACCCCACCTTCGGGAAGGTCGTCGCCTTCGGCCTCGGCGGGGTGCTGGTCGAGGTGCTGAAGGACGTGACCTTCCGGCTCGCGCCCGTCTCCGCCGACGAGGCGCTGTCGATGCTGGACTCCATCAAGGCGGCCGAGGTGCTGCGCGGGGTGCGCGGACAGGCCGGGGTGGACCGCTGGGCGGTCGCCGAGCAGATCCGCCGGGTCTCCCAACTGGTCGCGGACTTCCCGGAGATCGCCGAGGTGGACCTCAACCCGGTGATCGCCACCCCGGAGGGCGCCATCGCCGCCGACATCCGGATCATCCTCGCGGAGAAGCAGCCGCCGGAGCGCAGGAAGTACACGCGCGACGAGATCCTGGAGTCCATGCGCCGGCTGATGCAGCCCCGCTCGGTCGCCGTGATCGGCGCCTCCAACGAGCAGGGCAAGATCGGCAACTCGGTGATGCGCAACCTCGTGGACGGCGGCTTCGCCGGGGAGATCCATCCGGTGAACCCCAAGGCCGATGACATTCTGGGCCGCAAGGCGTACAAGAGTGTCACGGACGTTCCCGGTGAGGTGGATGTGGCCGTCTTCGCCATTCCCGCCAAGTTCGTGGCGGCGGCGCTGGAGGAGGTGGGCCGGAAGAGGATCCCCAACGCCGTCCTGATCCCGTCCGGTTTCGCGGAGACCGGCGAGGAGGAGCTCCAGGCCGAGATCGTCGCCATCGGCGAGCGGTACGGCATCCGCCTCCTCGGCCCGAACATCTACGGCTACTACTCCACCTGGCAGGACCTGTGCGCCACGTTCTGCACGCCGTACGACGTGAAGGGCGGGGTCGCCCTGACGTCCCAGTCGGGCGGCATCGGCATGGCGATCCTCGGCTTCGCCCGCACCACCAAGACGGGCGTGTCGGCGATCGTCGGGCTCGGCAACAAGTCGGACCTGGACGAGGACGACCTGCTGACCTGGTTCGGCGAGGACCCGCACACCGAGTGCATCGCGATGCACCTGGAGGACCTGAAGGACGGCCGCGCCTTCGTGGAGGCCGCGCGGGCGACCGTACCGAAGAAGCCGGTCGTGGTCCTCAAGGCGGGCCGTACGGCGGCCGGTGCCAAGGCGGCCGGCTCGCACACCGGCGCCCTCGCGGGCGACGACGCGGTGTACGACGACATCCTGCGGCAGGCGGGCGTGATCCGCGCGCCCGGCCTGAACGACATGCTGGAGTACGCGCGCGGCCTGCCGGTGCTGCCGCCCCCGCAGGGCGACAACGTCGTGATCATCACCGGCGCCGGCGGCAGTGGCGTTCTCCTCTCCGACGCGATCACCGACAACGGGCTGACCCTGATGGAGATACCGCCGGACCTGGACGAGGCGTTCCGGCGCTTCATCCCGCCCTTCGGCGCCGCCGGCAACCCGGTGGACATCACGGGCGGCGAGCCGCCGTCGACGTACGAGGCGACGATCCGGCTGGGCCTGGAGGACCCGCGGATCCACGCGCTCGTCCTCGGCTACTGGCACACCATCGTCACCCCGCCGATGGTCTTCGCCGAACTGACGGCCCGCGTGGTCGCGGAGTTCCGGGAGCGGGGCATCGAGAAGCCGGTCGTCGCCTCGCTCGCGGGGGACGTCGAGGTCGAGGAGGCCTGCCAGTACCTGTACGAGCGGGGGGTCGCGGCGTACCCGTACACGACCGAACGGCCGGTGGCCGTGCTCGGCGCCAAGTACCGCTGGGCGCGGGCGGCCGGACTGCTGGGGGGCGCGTCATGACGTAGCCGAGGAAGGGGCCGGCCGGCGGAGCGCGTCCCCGGCCGGCCCCGGGACCCGTGCGCGCACGAAAGGCATTGGACAGGGGGCGCTGGCCAGAACTTTCGACGCAAGGGGTGCTGAGCAGACATGTCATCCATCGATCTATCGACGTCCGTCCCTTTCAGGGAGGTGACGGACCGCAACGGCCGCACGTACCGCATCGGCGAACGCGATGTCGATCTCATGGGCCGCACACGCAAGTGGATGGTCATCCTGCCCTGGGTGGGCATGATGGGCATCAGCTCCGCCGAGTACGCGTTCACGTCGGCGGAGGACACGCTCCACGAGGCGCATCTGTGGAGCAGCGGGCACATCTTCTGGCTGATGGGCGTCTGGGTCTTCTTCCAGGCGGCCGTGGCCTTCCCGGCCGGGCAGCTGCGGGAGAGCGGACGGCTCCCCGCCGGTACGGCCATGCTGATCGGCGCGGTCGGCACACTGCTGGGCTATGTGTCGCTCGCGTTCGCACCGAACGTGGTCGTCGCCTACTTCGGCTTCGGCATGTGCAGCGGTATCGGCGCCGGTCTCGTCTACGCGACCTGCGTGAACATGGTCGGCAAGTGGTACCCGGAGCGCAAGGGCGGCAAGACGGGCTTCGTGAACGGCGGTTTCGCCTACGGGTCCGTGCCCTTCGTCTTCCTCTTCACCTCGGTCCTCGACCTGAGCAACTACAAGGTGGTGCTCTCCGCGGTCGGCATCGGGCTGTGCCTGGTGGTGGCATCGGCCGGCTGGTTCTTCAAGGACCCGCCGAAGAACTGGTGGCCGCCGCACGTCGACCCGCTGACGGTCACTCAGGACCCGAAGATACGGCGGGCGTTGGAGAAGAACCCGCCGGCGATCAAGCAGTACACCCCGAGGGAGGCCGCCCGTACACCGGTCCTGTGGATGATGTGGTTCTGTCTGCTCTGCACGGCCGGGATCAACATCTTCGGCATCGCCTTCCAGGTGCCGTTCGGCAAGGACATGGGCTTCGCGGGCGGGATCGTCGCCACCGCGATGTCGTTGAAGGCGATCGTCAACGGAACCGGGCGCGGTGTCATCGGCTGGATCTCCGACCGCTACGGCCGCCGCAACACCCTGATCATCGTCTGCATCGTGCTCGGCACGGCACAGTTCGGTGTGCTGGTCTCCGGCCAGATGGGCAGCATGCCGTTCTTCCTGTTCTGCTCCATGGTCTCCGGCTTCGGCGGCGGGGCGATCTTCCCGCTCTTCGCGGCCATGACGGCGGACTACTTCGGTGAGAACAACAACGCCACCAACTACGGGATGGTCTACAGCTCCAAGCTGATCTCCGGCCTGGTGGGCTCGGGTCTGGGCGCGGTCGTCGTCGGCGAGTGGGACTACGACGGCGCGTTCGTGCTCGCGGGCTCCGTCGGCCTGGCCTCCGCAGTGCTGGCCCTCTTCCTCAAGGCACCGGGCAGGCCCAGCGCCCGGCGCATCGTCCCCAACCCGCAGCCGCTCGGCGAGGAGATGGCTTGACATGACGGCAGACCCTGTAGCCACGAACAGCACCGGTGCCGAACGGCGCCCGTACCGCGAGGTCACGGACGCCCGCGGCCGCGTCTACCGGATCGGCGAGACCGACCGGGACATCCTCGGCCACTCCCGCAACATCATGGTGTACCTGCCCTGGATCGCCATGATGGCCATCAGCGTCTTCGAGTACGCGTACGGCTCCGCGGAGGACACGCTGTCCCATGCGCACGGCTGGACGCAGTCCAACACCTTCTGGATCCTGAGCGTCTGGGTGTTCTTCCAGGCCGGCATCGCCTTCCCGGCGGGCTGGCTGCGCGAGAAGGGCATCCTCACGGCCCGCCGGGCGATGTACACCGGCTCCGTGATGTGCCTGATCGGCTTCCTGGCCCTCTCTCACATCAGCGAGATCTGGCTGGCCATCATAGGTTTCGGTGTGATCGGCGGCCTCGGCTCCGGCCTCGTCTACGCGACCTGCATCAACATGGTGGGCAAGTGGTTCCCCGAACGCCGGGGCGCCCGCACGGGTTTCGTGAACGGCGGCTTCGCCTACGGCTCGCTCCCCTTCATCTTCATCTTCAACTACGCCTTCGACACGGCGAACTACCACCGGGTCCTGGACCTCATCGGCGCCTACGTGATGGTCGTGGTCCTCGTCACCGCGTTCTTCTTCAAGGACCCGCCGAAGAACTGGTGGCCGGCCGACATCGACCCGCTCACCCACTCGGGTGGCACCAGGACCGCGACGGCCCTCGCCAAGAACCCTCCCGCGGTACGGCAGTTCACCCCGAAGGAGGCGATCCGCACCGGCGTGCTCCCGCTGATGTGGATCGCGATCGTCATGACGGCCGGCGTCTCGATCTTCGGCATCTCCTTCCAGGTGGACTTCGCGAAGGACGTCGGCTTCGGCCCCCTGGTCGCGGCCTCCTCCATGGGCGTGATGGCGGTCATCAACGGTGTGGGCCGCGGTGTCGTCGGCTGGCTCTCCGACCGCTTCGGCCGCAAGCCGACCCTGGTCTTCGTGATCGTCGTCCTGGGCCTGGCCCAGTTCGGCGTCATCTGGGCCGGTGACGTCAAGAGCGAGTGGCTGTTCCTCTTCTTCGCCTTCCTCTCCGGCTTCGGCGGCGGCGCCTTCTACCCGCTCTTCGCCGCCCTCACCCCGGACTACTTCGGCGAGAACTACAACGCCACCAACTACGGCCTCGTCTACAGCGGCAAACTCATCAGCGGCCTCTTCGGCGGCGGCCTCGGCTCCATGGTCGTCGGCGCCTGGGGCTACAACGGCGCGTACGCCCTGGCGGGCGGGATCTCGATGCTGGCAGCGGGCGTCGCCCTCCTCCTCCGCCAGCCGGGCCGCGAGACGGGCACCGGCGCGAAGGTGGTGACGGCACAACCGCAGGCGGCGACCTGACGGCCCCCGGGGTCGTCTCGTACCGTCCGTGTCCGGCGTCCGACGGGCTCTGGGGGCACCGCTGCCCCAGGGCTCGTCGGCCTGTCCGGTCCCGGCCCGGCCGCGGCCCGCCGGGATAGGGTCAGGCATGCGATCCCGGACGAGCGGTATGTGGTGGGGAACGGCCCTGGAGGCACCGGACCCGGGGCTCCTGGCCCGCTTCTACGCGGAACTGCTGGAGTGGCCGGTCGTGCACGAGGAGCAGGGGACGGCCGTCGTGGCCCCGCCCCAGGGGTCCGTCTACCTCGTCTTCCAGGAGGCCGCCGGATACCGTCCGCCCGTCTGGCCGCCGGCGGACGGCGCGCAGCGCACGATGATGCACCTCGACTTCCAGGTGGCCGACCTGGACGAGGCGGTCGCCGAGGCCGTCGCCCTGGGCGCCTCCCTGGCGCCGGAGCAGCCGCAGGACCATGTGCGCGTACTGTTCGACCCTGCCGGACACCCCTTCTGCCTGTGCCGCGACGACGGGTAGCGGTACGTCAGGACGTCGCCCGCTCGTGGTACGACCGCCGGGTGTGCTCGGTGTGTTCGCGCATCAGGGTGGTCGCCAGCTGCTCGTCCCGGGCGGTGATCGCGGCGATGAGTTCGCGGTGTTCGATCCAGGACTGGCGGCCGCGTTGGCGGGCGACGGGGGTGTAGTACCAGCGGACGCGGCGGTCGACCTGGGCGGCGAGTTCGGCCAGGACCGTGTTGCCGGCGAGGGTCATGATCTTGGTGTGGAAGGCGGCGTTCAGGGCGACGGCGCCGTCCACGTCGTCTGCGGCGACGGCCTTCTCGCCCTCGGCGCAGAGGGATTCCAGGGCGGCCACTCCGGCGCTGTTCGCGTTGGCCGCCGCGAGCCGGGCCGCCTCCGCCTCCAGCAGGGTGCGGACGGTGAGGAGCTGGTCGGCCTCCTCCTCCGTCGGCTCGTGGACGAAGGCGCCCTGGGCGGGCCGGAGGTCCACCCAGCCCTCGGTGTTCAGGCGCTGCAGCGCCTCGCGGACCGGCTGTCGGGAGACCCCGAGGTGCCCGGCGAGTTCGCTCTCGACGAGGTGCTGGCCGGGTTGGAGGGCACGGGTGGTGATGAGCTCCAGCAGTGCCTCGTACACGCGGTCGCGGAGCGGGCCGGGGCGTTCCAGCTTCGGCACCGCGCCCTGCGGCAGTCCGGCAGACAACATCGGTCTCCCCCTCCTCGTCAGACGCGCAGAGAGTCCATCCCAGTATCGATTGTCTTTCGTCTACAGTCTACGGTGCACAAAGGCCAGGCGGGGCGGGAGTTGGGCGCGTCACATCGCCGCGTGCGCCCCTGCGGAGACCTCAGGGACAGCGCACGACCTGTCCGGCGTACGACAGGTTGCCGCCGAAGCCGAACAGCAGCACCGGGTCGCCGCCGGAGACGCGTCCCTGCTCGACGAGCTTGGAGAGCGCGAGCGGGATGCTGGCGGCCGAGGTGTTGCCGGATTCGGTGACGTCCCGCGCGACGACGGCGTTGACCGCGCCGATCTTGGCCGCGAGCGGCTCGATGATCCGCAGGTTGGCCTGGTGCAGGACGACCGCCGCGAGGTCGACGGGGTCCACGCCCGCCTTCTCGCAGGCGCGCCGCGCGATGGGCGGCAGCTGGGTGGTGGCCCAGCGGTAGACGCTCTGCCCCTCCTGCGCGAACCGGGGCGGGGTGCCCTCGATCCGTACGGCGTGGCTCATCTCGGGGACCGAACCCCACAGGACCGGTCCGATCCCGGGCTCCTCGCCCGGTCCGCAGGCCTCGACCACGGCCGCGCCCGCGCCGTCGCCGACCAGGACGCAGGTCGTGCGGTCGGTCCAGTCCGTGACCTCGGACATCTTGTCGGCGCCGATGACCAGGGCCCGGGTGGCGGCGCCCGCCCGGACCGTGTGGTCGGCGGTGGCGAGCGCGTGGGTGAAGCCGGCGCAGACCACGTTGACGTCTATCGCGGCGGGACCCGGGATGCCGAGCCGGGCGGCGACGCGGGCGGCGGTGTTCGGGGAGCGGTCGATCGCGGTGGAGGTGGCGACCAGGACCAGGTCGATGTCCGCGGGGGTGAGACCGGCCGCGGCGAGGGCCTTGGCGGCGGCGTGCGCGGCGAGTTCGTCGACGGGTTCGTCGGGTCCGGCGATGTGCCGGGTGCGGATGCCCACCCGGCTGCGGATCCACTCGTCACTGGTGTCGACCATGCCCGCCAGGTCCTCGTTGGTGAGTACCTTCGCGGGCTGGTAGTGGCCGACGGCGGCGATGCGCGAGCCGTTCATGGGTGGTGGAGCCCCCTCGTTGCCTAGGTCTGGGCCCACCAGTCTGTTCAGTGACTCACGGGTACGACGGCACGTAAGGCCACAGGAAACGGGCGCCCGAGTTGTCGGCTTCTTGCAGACCCTCGGACGCCCGAGCATGCTCCCGCTTCACCCGTTGAACAGCTGTGTCGCTTTCTGTACGAGTTCGTACACCCCGTAGGCGAAGGGCGCGCCCACCCAGACCCAGGCGAGCGCGATCAGCCAGCGGCGGTCAGGACTGGGCGGGCTGCTCTCGTTCGACATCGGCGGCCTCCCTCGGGGCGGGGATGTGGTGGCGGGCGTCGACCGGCCGGACGAGTTCGTTGGCTATGAAGCCGACGACCAGCAGGCCGATCATGATGGAGAAGGACAGGGTGTACAGGTCGGAGCCGTGCTTGCCGGCGTCCTTCTGGTGGTCGGCGATCCAGTTGACGATCAGCGGGCCGAGCACACCGGCCAGCGACCAGGCGGTGAGCAGCCGGCCGTGGATGGCGCCGACCTGGTAGGTGCCGAAGAGGTCCTTCAGATAGGCGGGGACGGTGGCGAAACCGCCGCCGTAGAAGGAGAGGATCACCAGCGCGCAGAGGATGAACAGCGGCTTGGAGGAGTCGCCGAAGACCGCGATGAGCAGGTACATCAGGGCGCCCACGCCCAGGTACACCCGGTAGATGTTCTTGCGGCCGATCAGGTCGGAGGTGGAGGACCAGCCGATCCGGCCCGCCATGTTGGCGGCGGACAGCAGCGCCACGAACCCGGCCGCCGCGGACACCGTGACCGGGGTGGAGCTGTCGGCGAAGAAGTCCGTGATCATCGGGGCGGCCTTCTCCAGGATGCCGATGCCCGCGGTCACGTTCATGCAGAGCACGACCCACAGGCACCAGAACTGCGGGGTGCGGATCGCGCTGTTCGCGGAGACCTGCACGCCCTCGAAGGCGCTCGGCGCGTCCTCGACCGGCTTCTCGGTGCGCGGCACCCGGATCAGCAGCACGCCGAGGGTCATGAAGACGGCGTACGACAGCCCGTGCACCAGGAAGGCGAGCGCGATGCCATCGTTGTCACTGCCGAAGGACGAGAGCATCTGCGCGGACCAGGGCGAGGCGATCAGCGCGCCGCCGCCGAAGCCCATGATGGCGATGCCGGTGGCCATGCCGGGACGGTCCGGGAACCACTTGATCAGGGTGGAGACCGGCGAGATGTAGCCGATGCCGAGGCCGATGCCGCCGACGAAGCCGTAGCCCAGGACGATCAGCCAGTACTGCTTGGTCTCGGCACCGAGGGCGGAGATCAGGAAGCCGGTGGAGAAGCAGATCAGGGCCACCGTCATGGCCCAGCGCGGTCCGTTGCGCTCGACGAGGGTGCCGCCGAACGCGGCCGACAGACCGAGCATCACGATCGCGAGCTGGAAGGGCAGCGCGCTCTGGGTGCCGCTCAGGTTCAGCGCGGATTCGAGCGACGGCTTGAACACACTCCAGGCGTAGGCCTGGCCGATGGAGAGATGGACGGAGAGGGCGGCGGGCGGGACGAGCCAACGGCTCCAGCCCGGCGGCGCTACAGGGGGGCTGCTCATGAGTCCCGAACGGTACGGCCACGTCAGGTGGTTGAGAACCCGACGACTCGATCGTATGCGGTGAGCGGTATCCAGAATGCGCCGAACGGTCGCTGTCCGAACCCTTGTCGGCTCCGACTCCATACTGTAGACAATATTTCGTCGACATGTTTTCGGCCCAAGACCCACAGGATCCGGCCCACGAGAGGCCACCTCCGCGGTATCCCTCAAACCGAACGGAGCGTTCCGTGAAAGTCGCAGTCCTCGGCGCCGGTGCGATCGGCGCCTACGTCGGTGCCGCGCTCCACCGCGCGGGCGCCGATGTGCATCTCATCGCCCGTGGACCCCATCTGGCGGCCATGAGGCAGTACGGAGTACGGGTGCTGAGCCCGCGCGGCGACTTCACCGCGCACGCCCACGCCACCGACGACCCGGCCGAGGTCGGCCCGGTCGACTATGTCTTCCTGGGCCTGAAGGCCAACTCGTACGCGGCGTGCGGGCCGCTGATCGAGCCGCTGCTGTCCGAGCGCACGGTGGTGGTCGCCGCCCAGAACGGCATCCCCTGGTGGTACTTCCACCGGCACGGCGGCCCCCACGACGGCCACCGCGTGGAGAGCGTCGACCCGGGCGGGAGCGTCAGCGCCGTCCTCGCCCCCGAACGCGCCGTCGGCTGTGTGGTCTACGCGGCCACCGAGCTCGAAGCCCCGGGGGTGGTACGGCACTTGGAGGGCACCAGGTTCTCCATCGGCGAGCCCGACCGCAGCGTGTCCAAGCGCTGTCTGCGGCTGAGCGAGGCGATGCGGACCGGCGGGCTGAAGTGCCCGGTGGAGCCGGACCTGCGCAACGACATCTGGCTCAAGCTGCTCGGCAACATCTCCTTCAACCCGATCAGCGCCCTGGCCCGGGCCACCATGCGGCAGATGTGCCTGCACGGCGGCACCCGCCGGGTCATCGAGATCATGATGCGCGAGACGCTGGACGTCGCCGAGGCGCTCGGCTGCGAGGTCGGGATCTCCATAGAACGCCGGCTCGCGGGCGCCGAGAAGGTCGGCGACCACCGCACCTCCACGCTCCAGGACCTGGATCGCGGCAAGCCGCTGGAACTCGACGTCCTGCTCGCGGCCGTCGTCGAACTGGCGGAGATCACCGGCGTCCAGGTGCCCACCCTGCGCACCGTGCACGCCATCTCGGACCTGCTCGCGCTGAGGAGCGCCGCATGAACAGCACCAGGAAGCGTGCACCGAAGACCTACACCCGGCTGACCCACCCCCTGGTCCGGGACTCGCGTGCCGAGCCCTTCCGGCAGGCGAGCTGGGAGGAGGCCCTGGACCGGGCGGCCCGCGGCCTGGACCGCAACCGCGACGCGTTCGGGATGTTCTCCTGCGCCCGCGCCACCAACGAGATGAACTACGTGGCCCAGAAGTTCGCCCGGGTGGTGATGGGCACCAACAACGTCGACTCCTGCAACCGGACATGTCACGCCCCGAGCGTGGCGGGCCTGAGCGCCGCCTTCGGTTCCGGCGGCGGCACCTCCTCGTACGAGGAGATCGAGCACACCGACGTCATCGTGATGTGGGGCTCCAACGCCCGCTTCGCGCACCCGATCTTCTTCCAGCACGTGCTGAAGGGGATCCGCAACGGCGCCCGGCTGTACGCCGTCGACCCGCGCCGCACCTCCACCGCCGAGTGGGCGGAGGGCTGGCTCGGGCTGAACGTCGGCACGGACATCCCGATGGCGCACGCGATCGGCCGGGAGATCATCCACGCGGGGCTCGCCAACGAGGCGTTCATCGAGCGGGCGACGACCGGCTTCGAGGAGTACCAGGCGCTCGTCGAGCCCTGGACGCTCTCGCTCGCGGAGAAGGTGACGGGCGTACCGGCGCGCGCGATAAGGGAGTTGGCGCACGCCTACGCCCGTGCCGAGCGCGCCCAGCTGTGCTGGACCCTCGGCATCACCGAGCACCACAACGGCACCGACAACGTCCGCGCCCTGATCAACCTCTCCCTGCTCACCGGCCAGGTAGGTCGCTGGGGCGCCGGGCTGCAGCCGCTGCGCGGCCAGAACAACGTGCAGGGCGGCGGCGACATGGGCGCCATCCCCAACCGCCTGCCCGGCTTCCAGGACATCCTCGACCCCGGCACCCGGCTGAAGTTCGAGTCGGCCTGGAACACGGTGATCCAGCCGCACTACGGACTGAACCTCACCGAGATGTTCGAGGCGATGGAGGAGGGCTCGCTCAAGGCGGTCTACTGCATCGGCGAGAACCCGGCCCAGTCGGAGGCCGACAGCGAGCAGGCCGTACGACGGCTGCGGGCCCTGGACTTCCTCGTCGTGCAGGACATCTTCCTGACGAAGACGGCCGAGCTGGCGGACGTGGTGCTCCCGGCCACCGCGGGCTGGGCGGAGTCCGAGGGCACCACCACCAACAGCGAGCGGCGGGTGCAGCGGGTGCGCCGGGCCGTCACCCCGCCCGGCGAGGCCCGCGAGGACATCGACATCCTCTGCGAGCTCGCGGCCCGGCTCGGCCACGACTGGAAGTACGCCGACGCGGAGGCTGTCTGGAACGAGTTGCGGTCGGTCTCCCCGGACCACTACGGGATGACGTACGACCGGCTCGTCGAGCACCAGGGCATCCAGTGGCCCTGCCCCAGCACCGACCGGCTCGAACCGACCTATCTGCACGGCAGGTTGTGGGAGAAGGACCCGGCCAAGCGCGGGATGCCGGCGCCCTTCGGGCTGGTCCAGCACGATCCGCCGGTCGACCTCACCGACGAGGACTACCCCATCCGGCTCACCACCGGGCGCCGCCTCGACTCCTACAACACCGGTGTGCAGAGCGGCGGTTACGCCTCCCCGCTGCGCCGCGGCGAGTACGTCGAGCTGTGCCCGGAGGACGCCGAGCGGTACGGGGTGGTCGTCGGCGAGGAGGTCCAGGTGTCCTCGCGGCGGGGCGCGGTGGTGGCGCCGGTCTGGATCGACACGGCGCTGCGTCCCGGTCTCGCCTTCATGACCATGCACTTTCCCGACGAGGTGGACACCAACCAGCTGACGATCGAGGCGAACTGCCCGATCGCGGGGACGGCGGAGTTCAAGGCGTCGGCGATCCGTATCGACAAGCTCCCGGTCGCGACCATCGTGAGGTGACGTAAGTGGACCTGCACTTCGGCGACAGCAAACCGACGGACGAGGAACGGGCCGCCGTGGACGCCCTGCTGGGCCCTCCGGAGTCCTCCTGGGAGGGCGCCGACCGTTCGGACCAGGATCTGCGATGGGCGCGGGGCGGCCGCGAGGCGAGGGACCGCCGCGATCTGCTGTTGCCGGGGCTGCACGCGATCAACGACCGGATCGGCTGGATCAGCGAGGGCGCCCTCGACTACCTGTGCCGCCGTCTGACGGTCCCCCCGGCCGAGGCCTACGGCGTCGCCACCTTCTACGCGATGTTCTCCGTCAAGCCCCGCCCCGCGACCGTCCTGCACGTCTGCACCGACCTGGCGTGCACGGCGGCCGGGGCCGCGGACCTGTGCGCCGGGGTCGAGGAGCGCCTCGGCCCCGGCGTGCACCTGGAACGCAGCCCCTGTCTGGGCCTGTGCGAGCGCGCCCCGGCGGCCCTCGCCGTCCGGGCGGGGGACCCGGTGCACACGGCGGTGTCGGCGCCGGCGACCGTGACCGCGGCCGTCCTCGCGGCGACCGCCCCCGACTCCGCGCCCGAGGAGCCGCCGGCGGCGATGGCCGTGCCGCAGGCGGGCCAGGAGGGCCTGACCCTGCTGCGGCGGGTGGGCGTGGTCGACCCGTCCTCGCTGGACGACTACCGCGCCCACGGCGGCTACACCGCCCTGCGCCACGCCTTCGGCCTCGGCCCCGCCGGGGTCATCCGCGAGGTCACCGACTCGGGCCTGGTCGGGCGCGGCGGCGCCGCCTTCCCCACCGGCCGCAAGTGGCAGGCCACGGCGTCCCAGCCCGACCACCCGCACTACCTCGTCTGCAACGCCGACGAGTCCGAGCCGGGCACCTTCAAGGACCGCGTGATCATGGAGGGGGATCCGTACGCGCTGGTCGAGGCGATGACGATCGCCGCGTACGCGATCGGCGCGCACCGGGGCTTCCTCTACATCCGCGGTGAGTACCCGCGGGCGATCCGCCGGGTCCGGCACGCGATCGACCAGGCGCGCGCCCGGGGCTTCCTCGGCGACGACGTCCTCGGCCAGGGCTTCGCCTTCGACATCGAGATCCGGCGCGGGGCCGGCGCCTACATCTGCGGTGAGGAGACGGCCCTGTTCAACTCCATCGAGGGGTACCGCGGCGAGCCCCGCTCCAAGCCGCCGTTCCCGGTGGAGAAGGGGCTACTCGGCAAACCCACGGTCGAGAACAACGTGGAGACGCTCGTCAACGTCCTGCCGATCCTGACCATGGGCGCCCCGGCGTACGCGGCGATCGGGACGCAGAGGTCCACCGGACCCAAGCTGTTCTGCGTGTCCGGGAGCGTGGCCCGCCCGGGCATCTACGAACTCCCCTTCGGCGCCACCCTCGGCGAGCTCCTCCAACTGGCCGGTGTGCACGACGACTTGCGGGCGGTCCTGCTCGGCGGCGCGGCGGGCGGCTTCGTACGACCGGACGAACTCACCGTCCCCCTCACCTTCGAGGGCACCCGGGAGGCGGGCACCACGCTCGGCTCGGGCGTGGTGATGGCCTTCGACGACACCGTGCCGCTCCCCCGGCTCCTGCTGCGCATAGCCGAGTTCTTCCGGGACGAGTCCTGCGGGCAGTGCGTGCCCTGCCGGGTCGGGACGGTCCGGCAGGAGGAGGCGCTGCACCGGATCGTCGCGCGCACCGGCGCCGACGCGGCCGGGGACATCGCCCTGCTGCGCGAGGTCGGGCGAGCGATGCGGGACGCCTCGATCTGCGGTCTCGGGCAGACCGCGTGGAACGCCGTGGAATCCGCCATCGACCGTCTGGGGGCGTACGAATGACCGTCACACCGCTGGGGATCCCGCGCCGGCTGCTGGAGTTCACCATCGACGGCGAGGAGGCAAGGGTCCCGGAGGGCTCGACGATCCTGGACGCCTGCCGGGCGGCCGGGAAGGACATCCCGACCCTGTGCGAGGGCGACACCCTGCGCCCGAAGAACGCCTGCCGGGTCTGCGTGGTCGAGGTGGAGGGGTCGAGGACCCTCGTACCGGCCTGCTCCCGCAAGGCCGAGCCGGGGATGGTGGTCGGCACCGGAACCGAACGCGTCCGGCACAGCCGCAAGATCGTACTGGAACTGCTGGCCTCCTCGGTGGACCTGTCGACGACCCCGAAGGCGGCCGAGTGGATCAAGGAGTACGAGGCGAAACCGGACCGCTTCGGCCCCGACGCGGCCCGGCTCGACGAGGAACCCAGGGTCGACAACGATCTGTACGTGCGCGACTATGACAAGTGCATCCTCTGCTACAAGTGCGTGGACGCCTGCGGCGACCAGTGGCAGAACAGCTTCGCGATCTCCGTCTCCGGGCGCGGCTTCGACGCCCGGATCGCCGTCGAGCACGACGCCCCGCTGACCGACTCGGCCTGTGTCTACTGCGGGAACTGTGTGGAGGTCTGCCCCACCGGGGCGCTGTCGTTCAAGTCGGAGTTCGACATGCGGGCGGCGGGCACCTGGGACGCCTCCCGGCAGACGGAGACGACCACCGTGTGCGCGTACTGCGGTGTGGGCTGCAACCTCACGCTCCACGTGCAGGACAATGAGATAGTCAAGGTCACCTCTCCGCACGACAACCCGGTGACCCACGGCAATCTCTGCATCAAGGGCCGTTTCGGCTACCAGCACGTACAGAACCGGGGCTGATCAGGACATGGGACGAGTCACGGAACGACGCAAGGTCATCCGGATCCGCGACGGAGCGGTCTCCGCCCGGCCGGACACGCTCGTCGCCGAGGAACCGCTGGAGATCAGACTCAACGGGAAACCCCTCGCCATCACCATGCGCACCCCCGGCGACGACTTCGCGCTGGCCGCCGGGTTCCTGGTGAGCGAGGGGGTCCTGGCGGCCGCCGACGACCTGCAGAACATCGTGTACTGCGCGGGCGCCACGGTCGACGGCTCCAACACCTACAACGTCGTCGACGTCCGGACCACGCCGGGCGTCAAGCTCCCCGACTTCACCCTGGAGCGGAACGTCTACACGTCCTCGTCCTGCGGGCTGTGCGGCAAGGCGAGCCTCGACGCGGTGCGTACGACGGCTCGCTGGCCGATAGCCGACACTCCCCCGGTCCGGGTGGAGCCCGAGCTGCTCGCGAGCCTCCCCGACCGGCTCCGCGCGGCGCAGCGGGTCTTCGACCGGACCGGGGGGCTGCACGCGGCGGCCCTGTTCACGGAGGACGGCGAGCTGGTGGACATCCGCGAGGACGTGGGCCGCCACAACGCGGTCGACAAACTGGTCGGCAGGGCCCTGCAGAACGGCGACCTGCCCCTGTCCCGCTCCCTCCTCCTGGTCTCCGGCCGGGCCTCCTTCGAGCTGGCGCAGAAGGCCGTGATGGCGGGCATCCCGGTGCTCGCGGCGGTCTCCGCGCCCTCCTCGCTGGCCGTGGACCTGGCGGCGGAGACCGGTCTGACCCTCGTCGGCTTCCTGCGGGGCAGCAACATGAACGTGTACGCGGGCGAGGACCGCATCGCCCTGCGGGCCGCGGCCACCCAGGGCTGACCGATCCCCCGCGTCACGGCGGCGGGGCCCCGACCGGCGGGGAGCGCCCCCTGCGCCGCAGGGGCCCCGCCTCAGTCGGGTTCCCCGACGGCGACCGCGGCCTCGGCGAACGCGGTGACCAGCGGGGAGCGGCGGCCGGCCGCCCAGGCCAGCAGCACGCGGTCGGGTTCGGCGTCGACGACCGGGACGTAGACGATGTCCGGGCGGGAGTACTGCTCGGCGGCGGAGCGGGGCACCATCGTGATCGCGGTGCCGGCGGCCACGCACTCGAACTTCTCCTCGATGGTGCGCAGCGGCAGGTCGCCGGGCCGGGGGTCGTTGTAGCGCAGCCACTGTTCGCCGTCGAGGTCGGCGAGGGAGATCTCCTGCTTCCCGGCGAGCCGGTGCCGGTCCGGGAGCATGGCCACCCGGGGCTCGCTGTAGAGCGGGCGCAGTTCGAGTCCGCTCTCCCTGACCGGCAGCCGTACGTAGGCGATGTCGACGGTGCCGTCAAGGATCAGCTGCTCCTGGTCGTCCCTCCCCCACTCTCGACTACGCTCGAGCGGGAGGTGCCCCCATGACCCGGCGGGCGTTGGCCTGCACGTCCGGGTGGGCCGCGGTGAAGGCGCGCAGCGCCCGGGTGACGACGACACCGGCACGGAAGCCCACGACCAGCCGCCGCCGGCCGCGCGCGGCCTGCACGACCCGGCGCCGGGTGCCGTCGGCGACGGCCAGCAACTGCCGTGCGTCGTCGAGGAGTTGGTGTCCGCCCTCGGTCAGGGTCACGCCATGGCTGTCCCGGCGGAACAGGTCGGCGCCCAGGTCCTTCTCCAGTGCGCGGATCTGACGGCTCAGCACCGGCTGCGCGATGTGCAGCCGCTCGGCCGTGTGGCGGGAGCTGCCGGAGGCGGACCGGGAGGGGCTGTACCGGTCGTCCGCCGAGTCGCTGCCGGTGGGGCGGGTCGGCGAGCCGGCGGATGTGGCGGAGGCGTATCTGTACCTGATGCGTGGGGGGTACAGCACCGGGTCGGTGGTGGTCGTGGACGGCGGCGGGACGCTGGTCTGAGCGGTCAGCCGGCGGTGAGGCGCACGCCGGCGGCGGTCACGACCGTGCCCAGCCGGGGGAAGTCCAGCCGGACGGACGCCTCGTGCTCGGCGGCGGTGAGGGCGGCCATGGCGTCCTCGACGAACACCAGGTCGTAGCCGAGGTCGGCGGCGGCTCGGGCGGTGGACTCGACGCCGAGGTTGGTGGCGATACCGCCGAACACCAGGCTGCTGACGCCGAGTTCACGGAGCCGGGCGTCGAGTTCCGTGCCCTGGAAGCCGCCGATGGAACGCTTGACGATCTCCACGTCCCCTTCCTCCTTCAGCCCGGCCACCAGTCCGCTGCCCGGCGGCTGCTCGCCGAGCGAGGGACGCTCGACGCGAACCAGCACCACGGGGGCGCCGACCGCCCGGAAGGAGCGGGCCAGTTCCTCGGCGGCGTGCAGGACTTCGGTGCCCTTGCGGGGCTCCAGGGGCAGCGCGACGATGCGGTCCATCAGGTCGACGAGGACGAGAGCGGTGCGCGCCGGATCGAGCGCCAGGGGTGCGGTCATGACGGAACGTTAGCCGTCATGAGCCGTCCGTACCGGAAATCCGGATCAACAGGCCCGTGAACTGGTCGCGTTCGGCGGCCGACAGCGGGGCGAGCAAGATGTCGTTGGCCTCGCGCGCCGCCTGTTCGCAGCGGTCGAGGAGGCGGTCGCCCTCGGCGGTGAGGGAGACCGCGTTCTTGCGGCGGTCGCCGGGGTCGGGCGCACGGACGACGAGCCCGGCGGCCTGGAGGTCGTTGAGGACGCCGACCAGGTCCTTGGGGTCGAGGGACACGGACCGGCCCAGGTCGGCCTGGGCGACCGGGGCGAGATCGCGGACGGCGGAGAGCACCACGTGGTGCCACATCCGCATGCCGTGTTCCGCGAGCGCCTCGGCGACCAGGGCCCGGCCACGGGCGGCGGCCCGGCCGAGCAGCCAGCTGGGCAGGGCGCGGATCGCGGGGAGGGGGGCTTCGGCCATGGGGGCAGCGTAGCCAAGAATCCATTGGCTCTCCCAACGAAAAACCATGGGACTCACCAACGACTCCCCCACTATCGTTGGGGATCCCAATGAATCTCACGCTCCGCGGAGGTGCGATGCGTCGCGTCCGGTACGAGTCCACCGGCGGCCCCCTGTTTCTGGAGGAGGCCCCGATCCCCGAGGCCGGACCCGGTGAGCTGCTCGTCCGCTGCGAGGCGGTCGGGGTCACGCTGCCCGTGGTCCGCAAGGTCACCGAGGCGGCGGAGCCGATCGCGCTGGGCGGCGAGATCGCCGGTGCGGTGGTGGCCGTCGGCGCGGGAGTCACCCGCTTGCGCACCGGCGACCGGGTCACCGGCCTGTGCTTCGGCCACGGCTACGCCGACTTCGCCGTCCTGCACGAGGCGATGGCCTCCCCCGTCCCCGGGACCGCGTCCGCCGTCGAGGCGGTCGCCCTGGTCCGCGGCGGCCTGGTCGCCCTCGGCGCCCTCGCCGCGGCCCGCCCCGAACCGGGCGAGACGGCCCTCGTCACGGCCGCCGCGAGCGGGGTCGGCCACCTCGCCGTCCAGCTGGCCCGCGTCCGGGGAGCGGGCCGGGTCGTGGCCGCCGTCTCCGACCGGGCGAAAGCCCCCTTCGTCCGTTCCCTGGGCGCCGACGCGGTGGTGACGTACGCCGACGCGGACTGGGACACCCCGGCCGACTACGCCCTGGACGCGGTCGGCGGCGACCTGCTCACCCCGGCCCTGGCCGCCCTGGCCCCCGGCGGCAGGCTGGTGGCGTACAGCTCGGGCGGCGGCACGGTCCAGGCGTACGACCTCCTGGTCGGCGCCAAGTCGGTGACCGGTTTCCAGATGGCCCTGATCGCCCGCGAGCGGCCGGCGCTGTACGAGGAATGGCGTCAGGAGCTGTGGCGCCTGTTCGCACAAGGAGTGGTACGGCCGGCCGTGCACGCGGAGTACGCGCTGGCGGACGCGGCGCGGGCCCATGAGGCCGTCGCGTCACGGGCCAACCTGGGCAAGGTCGTGCTGCGCCCGTGACCGGGGGTCAGCGGCCGGACGTCCCGGTGACGGCCGCGGGCCGTGACCGCGCCGCCGGGGCGGCCGGGGGCTCGGCCGCGTCCTGGGCCTCGGGGTCATGGGCCCGGCGCTTGGCGATGACCGCGCACACCATCAGCTGCATCTGATGGAAGAGCATCAGCGGCAGCACGGCCAGTGAGGCATGGGCGCCGAACAGGACGCTGGCCATGGGCAGCCCGGAGGCGAGGGACTTCTTGGAGCCGGCGAACTGGATGGCGACGCGGTCCCCGCGACCGAAGCCGAGCGCCTTGGCGCCGTACCAGGTCAGCAGCAGCATCACGGCGAGCAGGACGGCCTCGACGGCAAGCAGTCCGGCCAGCCGGACGGCGCTGACCTGGTGCCAGATGCCCCGGACCATGCCCTCGCTGAACGCGGTGTAGACGACGAGCAGGATCGAGCCGCGGTCGACCAGGCCGAGGATCTTCTTGTGCCGGGCGACGAAGCCCCCGATCCAGGGGCGCAGCAACTGCCCCGCGACGAACGGCACCAGCAGCTGGAGCACGATCTTGACGATCGAGTCGGCGGAGAACCCGCCCCCGCTGTTGCCGAGCAGCGCTGCGGCGAGCAGCGGGGTCAGGACGATGCCCACGAGCGAGGAGAAGGACCCGGCGCAGATCGCGGCGGGCACGTTGCCGCGCGCGATCGAGGTGAAGGCGATCGACGACTGGATCGTCGAGGGGACCAGGGTCAGGAAGAGGAAGCCCTGGTAGAGCGGATGGGTGAGCAGGACCGGCACCAGTCCGCGGGCGGCCAGGCCGAGCACCGGGAAGATCACGAAGGTGCAGACCAGGACCGTGACATGGAGCCGCCAGTGCCGCAGCCCGTCGACGGCCTCGCGAGTGGAGAGCCGGGCGCCGTACAGGAAGAAGAGGAAGGCGATCGCGGCCGTGGAGGCGCCGGAGGCCACGTCCGCGCCCGTGCCCCGGGCCGGGAGCAGCGCGGCGAGACAGACCGTCCCGAGCAGGAGAAGGACGTACGGGTCGATCGGCATCCAACGGGGCCAGCTCAGGCGTTTCACGGTGCTCCACTTGCGGGTCGATCAGGGGTTCGTACCGGGTCTCACTGCGGTGTCGCCAGGCCCGGAAGGGCCCCCTCCATCGTCCTCCCCGAGCCGGTGATCGGGAACCGGGCATACCACTCTGACTGCCATCACGTTTCGCGATAACATGTTCGAGTGTATGACCCCTCGCATCTGCGCACCTTCCTGGCGGTGGCCCAGACCCTCAGTTTCACCCAGGCCGCCCGCCGGCTGAACCTGCGCCAGTCCACGGTGAGCCAGCACGTACGCCGTCTGGAGGAGGCCGCCGGCCGCCAGCTCTTCTCCCGGGACACGCACTCCGTCGAGCTGACCGAGGACGGCGAGGCGATGCTCGGGTTCGCCCGGCGGATCCTGGAGGTGCACGACCAGGCGGCGGCCTTCTTCACCGGGACACGGGTGCGCGGCCGGCTCCGCTTCGGCGCCTCGGAGGACTTCGTCCTCACCCGGCTGCCGGAGATCCTGGAGGGCTTCCGCTACGACCACCCCGAGGTCGACCTCGAACTGACCGTGGAACTCTCGGGCACACTCCACGAGCAGCTCGCCGCCGGAAAACTCGACCTGGTCCTCGCCAAGCGCCGCGCCGAGGACCCCCTGGGCGAACTGGTCTGGCACGACGACCTGGTGTGGATCGGCGCGGAACGCCTCCGTCTGGACCCCGACCGCCCCGTCCCGCTCATCGTCTACCCCCCACCCGGCATCACCCGCGCCCTGGCCCTGGAGGCACTGGAACGCCAGGGCCGCGACTGGCGCATCGTCTGCACCAGCGGCAGCCTCAACGGCCTGATCGCGGCGGCCAGGGCAGGCCTCGGCGTGATGGCCCACTCAAGGGGCCTGATCCCCCCGGGCCTCTTCCGGGTCCCCGACCGCGCGGGCCTCCCGGAACTGGGCAAGGTCGACTTCGTACTCGTCCACAGCAACAGACGCTCACCGGCACAGACAGCGGCAGACGCATTGGCAGCGGCAGTCCTGGCGAGCGGCACACACCTGAGACGCCCTTGACCGGAGGCGCCCCATAGGGGCGCGGGGCTGTATCGATGTGCGGCTACCGCCGCGTGGGCGCGACCAGCCCCCACCGCCCCGCACCCTCAATACGACCCCACATAGGTCAACTGCTTCACCCTCCGCAAAAACGGCATCGCCTCCACATGCTGCACCCCCTCCAACCGCCCCAACGGCCCACTCAGGTACGCATACAGATGAGCGGTGTCACGCAGCACCGCCGTCACGACGATATGAGACGGCCCCGCCGTCGCCGCGGCGAACGCCACCTCGTCATGCCCCGCCAACGCCTCCCCCACGGAGTGCATCGCGGAGGGCACCGTCGTGATCCACAACAGCGCCGCCCTGGGATACCCCAGCACCTCGGACCGGTACTCGACATCGATGTACACCGCCCCGGAGCCGATCAGCGCGGCCAGCCGCCGCTTCACCGCGGACTCGGACCGCCCCGTGGCCCGCTGCAGCTCCGGGTAGGTCGCCCGCCCGTCCCGCTCCAGCGCGGCGAGCAGCGGCCCGTCCTCCGGCTCCAGTCGCGCGGGCCCGTCGGCCTCCGGCGCGGCGGCCCGCAACGCGGCCACCTGCTCCTCGGACAGCGCCCGGAACTTCTGCACCCACCCGGTCGGTCCGCCGTAGAAGCGGTGCAGCAGCTGCTGCGCCCGGATCTCCACCACGCTCGGTGTCCGCGGCAGCTTGCCGAGCAGCAGGTCGTCGTGGTCGCCGGGGCTGCGCGGCCGGGTCATGCAGGCGATCTCCGTGCCGCCGGAGGCCAGCCCGATCCAGGCGGTGTCGGGGCGTTTGGCGAGCGCGTCGGCGATCACGGTCGCGCTGTCGGGAGCACAGCGCAGCCGGAGCATCCACTGGTCCTGGCCGAGCCGTTCGGCGTCCCGGACCGCGACGACCCGCAGCCCCGCCTCGGCGCACAGCCGCCGGTAGCGGCGGGCGATCGTCTGGTCGGAGACACCGAGCACGGCCGCGATCCGGCTGAAGGAGGCGCGGCCGTCCACCTCCAGCGCGCAGAGCAGTTGCACGTCCAGCAGATCCGTCGTGTCGGATTCCAGCCCCAGCACGGCAACCCCCGTCGGATTTCGCCTTGCAGCCGCTCTTCTTCGATCCGATCGGCCGCGGTACGGCCATCCTACGGAGCGAAGGTCAGTCGACGAAGCAAGGAGTACGGAGACGCGCACATGGGGGCCGCTGACCGCGGTGCGCCCGGGGACGTTCATGTTGCTGCTGGACGTGACGATCGTGGTGGTGGCGCTGCCGGACATGGCGACGGCACTGCACGCGTCGCTCACCGATCTGCAGTGGGGGGTGGACGGCTACGCCCTGGCGCTGGCCGCGCTGCTGCTCGGCGTGGGGGCCGCCGCCGACATCCTCGGCCGGCGGCGGGTGCACGTGGCCAGTGTCGTGGTGTTCGCGACGGCGAGTCCGCTGTGCGGGCCGGCGTCCGGGCCGGGCACGCTGGTCGCGGCGCGCGCGGTGCAGGGGGTGGGCGCGGCGGCGATGTTCGCGACGACGCTGCCGCTGATCGCCTGGGCACCCCGGGCGGCAGGCGGAGTGACAAAATCCGCCCCCTCGACGCTGTCTCATAAGAGCGCGTCCACACCGAGCTCCTGACCGGTCGGTAACCGGCTCGGGGCCGTAATCGGGTCGTACAGATTCAGTGGAGATTACGGAGCCGAAACCTACTGAACCGTAAGGGATTCTGTCCGGCCCTTCCCCATGTGAGCGTATTTTCCAGGCGCGGGCGCGACCATACGCGAGCAATGCTCGTTTTCGCACCCCCTCCCGAACGGTCTTCCGGTGGGGTAGCTTTCACGGCGCTGTGCGGAGCGTCACTGGCCTCACTGTGGAGCGAGAAGCGGGGAGCGGGGTTTGCGCGAGTTCACCAACCCGCCGTTGGCGTCGGCGCCGCCGGTCGGGGGTCTGGCCGACTGTGTGTTCGAGCATGCCCAGACGGACCCGCTGCACATCGCACTGGGCCGCAAGGACGAGCTCGGCCAGTGGCGTGACGTGACCTCCGCCGAGTTCCGCGACGAGGTCCTGGCCCTCGCCAAGGGCCTCCTCGCGCGGGGCATCCGGTTCGGCGACCGGGTCGCGATCATGTCCCGCACCCGCTACGAGTGGACGCTCTTCGACTTCGCGCTGTGGACGATCGGCGCCCAGGTGGTGCCGGTCTATCCGACCTCGTCGGCCGAACAGTGCTTCTGGATGCTGTACGACGCCGAGTGCACGGCCGCGATCGTGGAGCACGAGGACCACGCGATGACGATCGCCACCGTCATCGACCGGCTGCCGCAGCTGCGCCAGCTGTGGCAGCTGGACTCGGGCGCGGTGCAGGAGCTGTACGACGCCGGCGCGCACCTGGAGGACGAGATCGTGCACCGGCACCGGCAGGCGGTCACGCCCGACTCGGTGGCCACGATCATCTACACCTCGGGCACCACGGGCCGCCCCAAGGGCTGTGTCCTGTCGCACGGGAACTTCATGTTCGAGTCGGACACGGTCGTCGCCCGCTGGGAGTCGGTGTTCCGCGCCAAGAAGGGCGAGGAGGTCTCCACCCTGCTCTTCCTGCCGCTCGCGCATGTCTTCGGGCGCATGGTGGAGGTGGCCGCGATCCGGCACGGCGTCCGCTTCGGCCACCAGCCGCAGCTGCACGCGGCCGCGCTCCTGCCCGACCTGGCCGCGTTCCGGCCGACGTTCATCCTGGCCGTGCCGTACATCTTCGAGAAGGTGTTCAACGCGGCGCGCCGGAAGGCGGAGAAGGAGGGCAAGGGCGGGCCCTTCGAGAAGGCCGTGGAGATCGCGGTGAAGTACGCGGACGCGGTCGAGGCGAAGGCCTGGGGCACCGGCCCGGGGCCGTCGGCCGGGCTGCGCATGCAGCACCAGCTCTTCGACAAGCTCGTCTACTCCAAGGTCCGCACGGCGATGGGCGGCCGGATCCGCAACGCGATGTCCGGCGGCTCGGGGATGGACCGCAGGCTCGGCCTGTTCTTCGCCGGGGCGGGTGTGCACATCTACGAGGGCTACGGCCTCACCGAGTCGACGGCCGCCGCGACCGCGAACCCGCCCGAGCGCACCCGCTACGGCACGGTCGGCCAGGCCATCCCGGGCACCACCGTGCACATCGCGGACGACGGCGAGATCTGGCTGAACGGCGGCAACGTCTTCCAGGGCTACCTGAACAACCAGAAGGCCACCGACGCCACCCTGCACGACGGCTGGCTGGCCACCGGCGACCTCGGCTCCCTCGACGAGGACGGCTATCTCACCATCACCGGCCGCAAGAAGGAGATCCTGGTGACCTCCGGCGGCAAGAGCGTCTCCCCCGGTGTCCTGGAGGAACGCGTCCGCGACCATCCGCTGGTCAACCAGTGCATCGTCGTCGGCAACGACCGCCCCTACATCGCCGCCCTGGTCACCCTGGACACCGAGGCCGTCGAGCACTGGCTGACCATGCGCGGCAAGCCCCAGATGTCCGCGGCCCAGCTGGTGCGGGACGCCGACCTGGAGACCGAGGTGCGGCGGGCCGTGGTGGCCGCCAACACCCTGGTCTCACAGGCCGAGTCGATCCGTACGTTCCGTATCCTCGCCCAGCCGTTCACCGAGGAACACGGTCTGCTGACCCCGTCGTTGAAGCTGAAGCGCAAGGCGATCGAGAACGCCTACGCCAACGAGGTCGAGGCCCTGTACCGGGCCTGACGGCACCTCACTTGATGTCGATCCGGAAGATCTTGTCGGATCCGTCCGCCTGGTTGCCGTTGTTGTCGCAGTTGGTGGTGGACAGCCACAGCTGGTCGGCGCCCGGCACCTTGGTCACGGTCCGCAGCCGCCCGTAGGTCCCGACGTAGTACGCCGTCGGGGTGCCGACCGTCTCCGCGTTGCCGTTGATCGGGATCCGCCACAGCCGCTCGCCGCGCAGGGACGCCATGTAGACGACGTTGCGGACGATGGCGATACCGCTCGGGGACGCCTCGGAGACGTTCCAGGTGGCCTTGGGGTTGGTCATCCCGGCGACCGAGCAGGTGCCCTCGCAGGTCGGCCAGCCGTAGTTGGCTCCCGGCTTGATCAGGTTCAGCTCGTCCTTGGAGCTGTTGCCGAACTCGGCCTCCCACAGCCGTCCGTTGCGGTCGAAGGCAAGGCCCTGGGGGTTGCGGTGACCGAGGCTGTAGACGTAGTTCCCGAACGGGTTGCCGGGGGCCGCCTTTCCGTCGGTCGTCATCCGCAGGATCTTGCCGTTCAGGGAGTTCTTGTCCTGGGCGAGATCGGGGGTCTGGGCCTCTCCGGTCGAGACGTAGAGATAGCCGTCGGGGCCGAAGAGCAGCCGTCCGCCGTTGTGGTAGCGGTTCTTCTTGATGCCCTGGAGCAGGATCTTGTAGTCGCTGAGCTTGGTGCCGTCGTAGGTCATGCGCACGACCCGGTTGCCCTCGGAGGCGGTGTGCATGAAGTAGACGTAGTGGTTGGTCTCCCACTTCGGGTCGACGGCGACGCCGAGCAGCCCGCCCTCGCCGTTGGTGGTGACGGCGTTCGGGACGGTGCCCACCTGGGTCCTCGTGCCGTCCTTGGTCACCTTCCAGACCCGGAAGTCGTCCCGCTCGGTGACCAGCGCGGTCTTGCCGTCGGGCATCCAGTAGGTGCCCCAGGGGATCGTCCAGCCGGTGGAGAGCGTGGCGATGGAGGAGGGCGTACCGCCGTCGGTGGCGCAGGCCTTGGTGGTGAAGGTGACGGTGTTGCTCGGCTGGGAGACGTTCCCGGCGGCGTCCCGGGCGACGACGTCCAGGGTGTAGGGGCTGTCGCAGGCGAGACCGGTGAGGGTGGTGGTCGTGGCGCCGGTGACCGTCTTGTAGACGGTGTCCCCGCTGCGGATGTCGTACGCGGTCACCGCCCGGTCGTCGGTGGACGCGCCCCAGGTGAGGTCGGCGGTGTTCGCGGTGATGCCGGCCGTGGTGAGGGTGCCGGGCGCGGTCGGCGGTGTGGTGTCGCTGCTCGGTTTCGTCGTGCAGTCGACGACGGGGCTGGCCGCTGAGGTGTTGCCGGCCGCGTCCCGGGCGATGACGGTGAGGTCGTAGGTGGTGTTCGGGGTGAGCCCGGTGAGGGTCTTCGACGTCGAACTCCCGGTCGCCTCACCGATCTTGTTGCCGTGCTCGTAGAGGTCGTACGCCGTCACGCCCACGTCGTCCGTGGCCGCGCCCCAGGCAAGGGTGAGGCCGTCCTCGCCGATGTCGGAGCAGGACGGCTGGCCGGGGCGGGTGGGGGCCTGGGTGTCGGCCGCCGCGGCGACGCTGATCCGGTCGAGGTTGGGGCCGCCGTCGGCGGTGGTGGCGGTCGCCCGGATCTTGTTGGTGCCCGCTGTCAGCGGCACGTTGACCGACTTGGTCACCCAGGTGTTCCAGTCGGCGGTGGCCGGGAAGGAGACCGCGGAGGCGACGACCGTGCCGTTGACGGAGATGTCCATCGGCCGGTCGGTGGCGGTGCCGTTGGCGAAGCGCAGGGTGAGCGACGAGGTGCCGGCGGCGGCCGCGCTCACCGCGAACTCCACGTACGAGCCCTTGATGTTGGTGTAGTCGACGAAGCCGGTGCCCGTGTAACCGGTGTGGTTGGTGGCGACCGTGCCCTGCGAGATGGTGGCGTCCTCGGCCTGGTAGTCGGTGGCGGCGAGGGCGGTGCCCTGGCTCAGTCCGGCGAGTGGCAGCGCGAGCACCGCGGCGAGGCCGTAGGGCAGAACTCTCCTGAGATTCATGGGGGTTGCTCCCTGTCAGCCCGTGTACTGGGCGAAGACCTTGAGGTAGTCGTACGGCTGCTGCGACACACCGCTGCAGGCGTCGCCGTCGGTGCCGGAGCCGCAGGGGCGGTCGCGGTTGACGGACCAGTAGGTGAGGCGGCCGATGTGGTGCTGCTGGGCGTAGCCGAGCATGGTCTTGAAGTCGGCGACGCGGACCCGTTCACCGGAGTCGTCCGTCTTCCCGTTCATCGAGGACAGCCCGATGTGGGCGTAGGCGGTGGCGTCGCTGTAGCCGTAGGCCGCCTTGACCTTGGCCTTGAGGCCTTCCATGGCCTGGGTGGTGAGGGTGCCCATGTTCGTGGCGCCGCCGCCGAAGTCGAACGGCATGATGCACCAGACGTCGTTCGCCAGACCGGAGTCGGCGGCGCGCTTGATCATGTCGGCGCCGGTGGAGTCGGGACCGCTGGTCGTGGTGCCGAAGGTGATGACCGTCTTCAGGCCCGGGTTGTTCGCCTTGACCGTCTTCAGCGCGTCGACGACCCGTTGCCGTACGGTCGCGTTGGACCACTCGGTGTTCTCGATGTCGACGTCGAGGGCCTTCAACCCGTAGGCGTTGATCACCTTCTGGTACGCGCCGGCGAGCGCGGCGGCGCTGGAGCATTTCTCCCCCAGCTTGTTGCCGCTCCAGCCGCCGACCGACACGACCACGTCTCCGCCGGCCGCCCGGATCGCGTTGATCTTCGCCTGGTCGTCGCCGCCGGTGAGTGGGCGCGAGCCGTCCCACTTGGGGTTGCAGGTGCCGTCGGAGAGGACGAAGGCGAGGGTGAACCACTTGACGCCGGTCGCCGACATCACCGAGGTCGGGTTCTGCGGGCTGCCCCAGCCGAGGTACTCGTAGGGGGCGACGGCGAAGCCCGGTGAAGCGGCCGCGGACTTCAGGGAGTTGACGGGCTTGACGCGGATCAGGCGGGTCTCGCCCGGGCGCAGGGTGGCGCTGTAGGAGTTCGCGATCACGCCCTTGTGGGAGCCGGACCACAGGTCGGTGACATCGCCGGAGCCGGTGAAGCCGACCTGGGACCAGTCCACGCTGACCGTGGAGTTGCCGGAGGTCCCGGTGTTGAAGAGGGCGACGACGTACTGGCCGTCGCTCTCCTTCTTGCTCCACACCTGCTTGACCCCGCTGCTCACGATCCGCTTCGCGGCCACGCCGTCCTGGTCGACGCCGATCAGCCGGTCGTTGGTGAGCATGGCCTTGTCGACGGAGTCGAGGTGGGTGAGGTCGGTGCCGAGCAGCAGCGGGGCCGCCGCCATCGACCAGAGGGTGAAGTGGGAGCGGCGCTGGTCGGCGGTGAGGCCCACCTGGTCGCCGTTGCCGATCTCCAGCGAGTCCAGGTCGTTCCAGCCGCCGGGTCCGGCGTACGGCTGCCAGGAGGCGGCCGAGTCGAACCGCTTGGAGACATGGGACCAGTCGGTCAGCGGATAGCCGCTGCCGTTGTCACCGGGCCCGCAGTAGCACTCGACGTCGCCCTGGGTGCGCCAGCTGTTGGCGAGCCCGCGCCAGGTGGTGGCGTCGGCGATCGGCAGGTTGTTGGAGAGGGCGAAGGTGATGGGCCGTCCGCTCGCCCGCAACGCCTTGTCCCAGGCCTGGACGTCGGGGACGTCCTGGCTGCCGACACCGTCGATCTTCAGGTAGTCGACTCCCCAGGAAGCGAACTGCCTCGCCCAGGAGTTGACGAACTCCTGGGCGCCGGGCTTCCCGTAGTCGATGTAGTACATGTTCTTGCAGTTGTAGTTCTTCTCCGTCTTCGAGGTGTCCGCGATGTCCTTCGCGTGGTACGACGTGCCCTCGATCGGTGTGTTCTTCAGGACGGCGTTCTTCGCGATGCCGGGCGTGACGTAGAAGCCGAACTTCAGTCCCTTGGAGTGCACGTAGTCGGCGACCGCCTTGATGCCGGACGGGAACTTGGCGGTGTCGGCGGTCCAGCGGCCGTAGGAGTCGACGACGAAGCCGTTGCTGTCGCACTTCTGCCAGAAGTCGTCGAGGTTGACGTACACGAAGCCGTGGTCCCTCAGGCCGCTCGACGCCAGTGCGTCGGCCTGGGCCTCGATCTTCGCCTCGGTGGGCTGGCGGCGCACGAAGCTCCAGCTGCTCCAGCCCATGGCGGGGCGGTTCGCCTGGCCGTTGTCGGAGGCGGCGGCCGGCTGGGCGGCGGTGCCCAGGAGCGGTACGGCGGCCGCCACGAGCAGTCCGGCCACCGCGGCCGTGAGTGATCTGAAGCGTGTCATGACTGTCCCCCGTTCGCGGGTGTGGCGTAAGACGTCCCGATCCACGCCTCGTCGATCCGCAGCCGCTTGTACCGGGTGGAGTCGGTGGCGGCGGCCCAGGTGCTGTCGACTTCGAGGCGCACGTAGCGGGCGTCGGTGGCGGTCAGGTCGATGCCCTGGATGCCGCGGCGGCTGGGGAGCTGCCCGGACTTGACCGCGCTCCCCCAGTTCGTGCCGTCGTTGCTGACGTACACCTTGTAGTCCTTGATCCGCGCCGACTGCTCGGTGTCCGAGCGGGCGTAGGCGACGGAGTCCTCGCGCTGGTTGAGCCCGAGGTACTGCACCTTCTTGGCCGAGCCGAGGTCGAAGGTGAGGTTCACGGGGAGCGTCTTGTTGTTGTCCCAGTAGGTGAGGTAGTCGCCGTCTCCGGCGGCCGAACCGGCGTGGCCGCTCGCGGCGGCGCTCGCGCTCACCTTGACGCCGGAGAGGATGCCCTGGCGGCCGGCGGTGGTGACCTTGAAGACGGTGTCGTACGGGTCCCAGTCGCCGAGACCGGTCAGGGTCAGGACTCCGCCGGACTGCGACCACGAAACCGCCTTGCCGGTGCGGAGATTCGTCACGGAGGCGATGCGGTAGCCGTTGTCGCGGATGCGCAGGGTGGTGGTGCTGGGCGGGGTCAGGACGTGGATGTACTGGCGGTTGGGATCGTTCTTGGCGACCGTCGTCACGCCGTGGGCGCCGTCGTTCCAGAAGCCGGGCTTGAGGCCGCCGTACAGGTAGCCGCCGCCCTCGGTGCCGTGCAGGGACTCCCAGATGGGGTCGAGGTAGCTGTTCGCGAAGGTGTTGAAGGCGGCCTGGTTGCTCGGGAACTTGCCGTTGACCTGGGCGGTCTCCGCCATCAGCGCCTTCACCGAGGAGCCCGCGTTGGTGATGAGCCGGCCGAGGGTGAGCATGCGGTCGACGGACGGGTTCGAGCCGTCGTACCACCAGGCGCCGGTCGAGGGCAGCTTGAAGTCGGCCTCGGTGAGGCGGGGTTGGGCGGTGTAGACGGCCTGCGGGTAGTCGTAGGCCGGGGTCATGCCGGTCTTCTGCTCGTTGCTGATCATGTCCATGACCGACGTGTCTTCGTTGTTGTTGCTGAGCGTGTAGTTCGGGCGCTTCTGGTAGATCTGCTGGTAGAGGTCGTGGCTCTCCCAGTAGGCGTTGTCGTTGTCGATCCAGAAGCCGCCGAGGTCGGGATAGCGGTCCATGACCTCGAAGAAGTTGTCGTAACTGAACTGCCCGAAGCCGTCGTTGGTGGTCAGGTCGATGTTCTTGCCCTTGTAGGCGGAGTAGGCGGCCGAGTCGAGCCACTCGTGGCCGCCCTCGTCGTGCCACTGGGGGTCGTTGGTCATGTAGAGGATGACCTTCATGCCCTTGGCCTTGGCGGCGGTGATCAGTTCGCCGAGGAAGTCCCGCTTGGTGGCGCAGGAGCCGGGGATCTTGGACGGCCAGGGGCGGGCGTAGCCGAGGCGGCTGTGGAAGGTGGCGAGGACCAGGTACTGGGTGTGCAGCTTCTGGGCCTCGTTCACCCAGTAGTCGGGGGTCCAGCCGCCGCTGGTGACGTCGTTCTCCCAGGCGGTGCAGCTGGTGTGGGCGGGGGCGGTGCGCAGGCCCCAGTGCAGGAAGAGGCCGCCGACGGAGTTGCGGAGGAAGTCCTGGCGGGGGTTCTCCAGGTCGAGCGGCTTCACGGCCGCCGTGCAGTCCTGACCGCCGGAGACGCGCAGTGCGCCGCCGGAGGTGTTGTGACTGTCCGTCAGGCAGGCTCCGGTGACGTCCTGGAAGCCGACGTCGTACGGCGAGTCACCGCCCTTCTGCGCGGTGAACCGGGTGAGGCGGATGTCGCTGGCCGCGTTGGCGATGACCGCCGGGCGGCCGTCGTCCGACGCGAACTTCACGCCGCTGTCGGTGAACTGGACGTGGTCGGCGTTGTGCAGGTACCAGCCGTAGGCGGGCCGGGTGCCGATGGCCTTGGGGTTGTAGTCGTTCGGGTCGTTGCCGGGCACACCGGTGGACATGGTGCCGTTGCCGCCGGGGACGGTGACGTTGACGTGGTTGAAGGTGATCCCGCTGATGCGGTGGCCGCTCTCGCCCCACAGGGTCGGGCTGAAGGAGGGGCTGCTGCCGGTGGCGGTGATGTTGTCGTACGTGACATCGCTGATCGATCCGACGCCAGGACTGTTCCCGCAGCGTTTCCTCGTCCCGATCTTCTCCATGATCGGCGAGTGGACGTTCGTCATCGTGATGTCGCGGTAGTGGACGTCGGAGATCTTCGCGCCGTCCATCGAGACCATGCCGAGGCCGGACTTGTCGGCGCCGTCGATGCGGATGTTCTCGAACTGGTAGTCCGAGAAGTCGCCGCAGGTCTCGGAGCCGAACATCAGGGCGTTGCAGCACTTGGCGCCGAGTGTCGAACCGCTCACGCGGACATGGCCGTTGGGGAGCTTGGCGCCGAGCGCGTAGTCGCTCTTGAAGACCAGGGCGTCGTCGTTGGCGTGGATGGTGGCGTTGGTGATCGTGGCGTTCGTCGTGGAGATGACGTTCCAGCCGTCGCGGTCGCTCGCGGTGTCGATGGTCAGGTGGTCGGAGGTCACGTTCTTGCAGCCGTTGATCAGGGCCGCGAAGTGGCCGCCCCGGCGGAGCGTGAGGCCGTCGCCGATGCGCAGGCCGTCGCACCGGGTCAGCGAGATGATCTTGTCGGCCTCGCCGGTCTTCGGGTTGCCGGTGATCAGGTTGCCGGCGCCGTCGATGACACCCTGGCCGACGAAGCCGATGTCGGTGAGCTTGTCGCCGTAGATCATCGCGTCGTGGAAGTGGCTGTGGCCGTAGTCCTGGTAGGCGTCGTACGGGTTGGACTCGGCCTTGTCGTAGGTGTCGGCGCTGGAGCCCTGGAGGGTGGCGCCCTTGTCGAGCTGGAGCGTCACATGGCTCTTCATGTGAATGGTGTTCTTGGACTTGTAGGCGCCGGCGGTGAAGCGGACCGTGCCGCCGCCCGCCGCGTTCGCCGCCGTGACGGCCTTGTCGATGGCCGGGGAGTCGTTGGCGGAGCCGTCGCCCTTGGCGCCGTAGTCCCGCACGTCGAAGACGGCGGCGGGGTGCGGCGCGGCGGGCGGGGCGGCGAGGGCCGCCGGGTGGGAGAGTCCCAGCACGACGGCGAGGACGAAGAGGACGATCGCGGCAGCGCGGTGCCGTGGAGCGGTGGGGGGTTTCATATGACGGTGCCTCACACCAGTTGGTAGCCACGGAGGTTGGTGAGCAGGAGGTAGGTGTCCTGCAGCGAGCCGGAGGTGTCGCCCAGGGAGCGGTAGATGCCCCACTTCGGGCGGACCCGGTCGGCCAGGAAGGTGTCGACGCCGGTCTTGGAGGCGTCGATCACGGTCGAGCCGCCGGACTTGAGGATCCAGCGGACCGAGCCCGCCGAGCCGTTGCCGACCTTGATCTGGAAGTCCACGTCGGTCCAGCTGTCGTGCAGCGGGTCCAGGTCGGTGCGGCCGACCAGGATGTCGTCGATGGCGAGTTTCAGCTCGATGGTCTGCTTGCCTCCCCCACGCTCGGCTTCGCTCGCGTGGGAGGTGCCCCCATCCCGCCGCAGGGACTGCACGACGATCGGCGAGGTGCCGCTGCCGGGCTGCTTCATCTGCATGATGTGCGTGAAGGTGGTGGTCGCCTTCAGCGAGCTCGGGATGTACATCGAGTAGGTGACCCGCCAGGTCTGGCCCTCGTTCCACTTGAGGTAGCTGCTGGAGCTCGTGCGCAGGCCGGTGACCTCCTGACGCTGGCGGTCGGTGGAGGTGTCACGGTCGACCGTGTGCATGTTGAAGCGCCAGTTGTTGCCGGTGGCGTAGATGTGCGGATGCCCGGCGGGGTGGGAGTCGGCGCGGTCGTCCTCGACGGTCTCGAAGGCGCCGAGTCCGTCACCGCTCGCCGACGGCTGCCACTTGAGCTGCCAGGACGCGGCGTGCGCGGTGGTCGCGGGCAGCCCGACGGCCGCTCCCGCGGCACCGGCGAGCGCGGCGCCGAGAACCGCCCTTCTGGATGTGGCGCTCATGACACCGAATCACCTCTCAGCTGCTCGTTCATGATCAGGAAGGCCCCGAGGCCGTGGAAGTCGTTGGTGGCCCGGGTGCGGGCGACGTAGTACGCGTAGTCGCCGACGTTGGTGCCGACGGAGATGTCGGCGAGCTCGGTGCGGCCGTCCGCGCCGACCGACAGCTTCGCGAGCACGCCCTGGTAGCCGCGGCGGGCCACGTCCGCGTAGTGCGGGTCGAGGTAGTGCTGCTGGGCGCCACGCGAGAGGGCGTAGGTGAACATGCTGGAGCAGGAGGTCTCGGTCCAGTTGTCGCTCCGGCCGCCCTTGTCGATCACCTGGAACCAGCGGCCGGTCGCCGGGTCCTGGTACTTCTCCAGACCGGCCGCCAGCTTGCGGAAGATGGACAGGAGTTGGGGGCGCCTGGGCTGGTTCGCCGGGACGGAGTCCAGCACGTTGACGATCGCCATCGCGTACCAGCCGACGGCACGGCACCAGTGCTCGGGGGCGAGCCCGGTCGCCGGATCCGCCCAACTCGCCGTCTTCGACTCGTCGTAGGCGTGCTTGAGCAGGCCGTTCGCGACCTGGAGGTGACTGCCGTAGACGGCGAGCTGCTTGGCCGCCTCGTCGTCGGTGTACGCGCTGTCCCCGAACTCCTTGCCGTACTCGACGAGGAACGGGTTCACCATGTAGACGCCGTCCGCCCAGAGCTGGTGCGCGCGGCTGGAGTTGTCCGCGTGCCAGAAGCCGCCGTCACTGGTGCGCGGATAGGTGTTCAGGCGGTCGCGGATCTTCTTCGCCGCCTTGCGGTAGCGGTCCTGGCCGGTCTCGTGGTGCAGGATCACCAGGAGGCGGCCGGCCTGCATGCTGTCCAGGCTGTTGAAGGACTGGTCGATCGAGCCGTCGCTCTTCACGAACCGGTCGACGTAGCTCTTGATGTAGGTGAGGTAGCGGGGGTCGTGGGTGCGCTGGTAGGTGAGGTACTGGCCGTAGAGGTAGAGGCCGACGGGGTAGGACCAGCCGCCGATGGTGGCCGGGGTGTAGCGGGCCATGGTGGAGTCGACGACCGCGGTGGACCAGTCGGAGGCGGCGGCCGGTCTGGTCCGGGCGGCAACGGCGGGTGCGGCCACGGCGGGCGGGGGAACGGCCGCGGGGAGTGCGGCCAGGGTGGCGGTGGTGAGGGCGACGGCCGTGAGCGCGGCGGCTCGCAGGCGTTTCATGGTCCTCCTTCTCGGTGGGCGGCGGCAGCGGAGGTCCGCCGCAGGGGTACGAGGTGGTGGCCGGGGGCGTGCCGGCAGGCCGGGTCGGTGTTGCGGGCGTCGCCGGTGAGCGCGTACGCCTGGCAGCGGCAGCCGCCGAAGTCGGTGGTGCGCAGGGCGCAGCCCCGGCAGGGCTCGCGCATCCAGGACTCGCCCCGGTAGGCGTTGAAGGCCCTCGACTCCCTCCAGATCCAGGCGAGTTCGCGCTCCCGTACGTTCGGTGGGTCGAGGCCGGGCAGGGTGGCCGCGGCCGGGCAGGGCAGGACCGTGCCGTCGGGGGTCACGGTGAGCGAGATCCGGCCCCAGCCGCCCATGCAGGGCTTCGCGGTGCCGGTGAGGAGATCGGGGGCGACCCAGATCAACTCCGGTTCGTCGAGGCGTTCGCGCCAGCGCAGGACCGTCTCCCGAGCCCGTTCTACCTGGCCGGGCAGCGGCAGCAGGGCGGCCCGGTTGCGGGCGGCCCAGCCGTGGTACTGGGTGTTGGCCAGCTCGATCCGGTCCGCGCCCCAGGACACCCCGAGCGCGATCAGGTCGTCGACGGCGTCGAGGTTGCCCCGGTGCAGGACGACGTTCAGCCCGAACGGGAGTCCCGTCGCCCGGACCAGCCGGGCGGCGCGCTCCTTGGCCGCGAACGAGCGGGCGCCGGCGATACGTTCGGCCGCCGTCGGCTCCGCGTGCTGCACGGACAGCTGCACCCCGCGCAGTCCGGCGCCGACGAGCCCGGCCAGCCGCCGCTCGCCGAGCCCGACCCCGCTGGTGACCAGCTGGGTGTGCAGGCCCGCGGTGTCGGCGGCGGCGACCAGCTCGGGCAGATCGCGCCGGAGCAGCGGCTCGCCGCCGGACAGATGGGTCTGGACGACACCCAGCTCACCGGCGCTCCGGAACACCTCCGCCCACTCCCCCGTCGCCAACTCGACTGACCGACTGATCAGTCGGACGGGGTTCGAGCAATAGCCGCAGCGCAACGGACAGGCGTGGGTGAGCTCGGCGAGCAGCGCCCAGGGCGGTTCCGGCGGTTCCCGCCGCTCCGGTGATTCCACGGTGGCTGTCATCGCAGCCAGCCCTCCCTCCTCAACGCCGAGAGGAACTCGGGGACTTCGGTGGCGACCGGGGCGCCCGGGAACGCCGCGGCCAGTTCGGCGACGATCTCCGTGACCGCCCGGCTGCCGTCGCACAGCCGGAGCACCCCGCCCGCCCGGCCGTGCAGTACGACCACGCGCTCGGGCAGCAGCAGCAGATCGGTGCCGCGCACCCGGTCGTGGCGCAGGACGGCCGCACGGGCGAGGACGGGCCGCCAGGTCATGGCCCGCCTCCGGCCGGGGTGTCGCTCCAGCCCCGGGTGTCCCCCCGGTCCACGGCGTCCAGCAGCGCCCAGAGCACCTCGCACTTGTAGGCGAGGGCGGCGAGCGCGCGCTGCTGTTCCTGGCGGGTGCGGGCCCAGTCCAGGACCAGGGCGAGGGCCTCCTCGCCGTCCCGGGCGCCCTGGTCGACGCGGGTGCGGAAGTAGGCGAGGCCGGCCGGGTCGATCCACGGGTAGTGGTGTTCGAAGGCGGTGACGCGGGTGCGCATCAGGCCGGGTGCGGACAGCTCCGTGAGGGAGGCGGCGACCGCGTCCAGTGCGGGGCGCAGCCGGCAGAAGGTGACGTACCCCTCGACCGCGAAGCGCACCCCGGGCAGCACCCGGGAGCTGTCCCACAGCTGGTCGCGGCCGAGGCCGGCCGCCTCGCCGAGGCGCAGCCAGCGCTCGATGCCGCCCTCGCCGTCGGCGGTGCCGTCATGGTCGCGGATGCGGCGCAGCCAGGAACGGCGCAGCGCGGGCCGGTCGAGCTTGGCGAGGATCAGGGCGTCCTTGACGGGGATGTGCCGCTGGTAGTGGAAGCGGTTGGTGATCCAGCGGCGCAGTTCCGCCGGGGTCAGTTCGCCCCGGTGCATGCGCAGGTTGAAGGGGTGCCGGTCGTGGTAGCGGTCGGCGGTGACGGCGCGCAGTCGTTCGGTGAACTCGGGGACCGGCCAGGGGTCGGTGGCCGTCCCGGCGTGGACGGTGGTGACGGTCATGGTGCGGGTCAGCGGTCGCCGAGGGCGTAGCCGGTCACTTCCAGGGCGGTCTCCACCACCTGGTAACCAGGGCTTCGCCAGACCTTTTCATCCGATGTCTGCAGAACGGTGGGTTCCGGCTGACGGTCCTCGGAGGTCGTCTCGTTCATGGTGTACGTACCTGCTTTCCTGAGGTTGGGGGGGTCTCAGAGCGCAGACAGGGGGCCGCGTTCACAGGGATCTGCTGGAAAACCCAGAGAGTGGTTCACATCTCTGTACCGGGTTCAGCGATACGTCCGACGGTGCGAACCAGAGTCCCGGCAGGAACGGGCCGCGGTCAATGGTCCGGACCGATAAGGTCGGATGCATTTCCGGCCAATCTCCGCCGACAGGCGCTGACCCATCGGTCAGTTCCGGTGGATTCCACGGTCAGGAATGCATCCTGGCCGGTGATCGTTGACGATGGGAGTACCACCTGTCGACAACCTAAGGATCGAGAGCTCGTGAGCAGCAAGGTCCCCCCGAAAATCCTCAACAACGGCGTCGAGATGCCCCAGCTGGGCTTCGGCGTGTGGCAGGTGCCGGACGACGAGGCCGAGCGGGCTGTCGCCACGGCGCTGGAGGCCGGGTACCGCAGCATCGACACAGCGGCGATCTACGGCAACGAAGAGGGCACCGGCAAGGCGATCGCCGCCTCCGGCGTTCCGCGCGAGGACATCTTCGTCACCACCAAGCTCTGGAACGCCGACCACGGGTACGACGCCACCCTGCGCGCCTTCGACGCGTCGCTGGAGAAGCTGGGTCTGGACTACCTGGACCTGTACCTGATCCACTGGCCGCTGCCGGCCCGGGGCAAGTACATCGACTCGTACAAGGCGTTCGAGAAGCTGTACGCCGACGGCCGGGTCAAGGCGATCGGTGTCTCCAACTTCCTTCCGGAGCACCTGGAGCGGCTGCTCGCGGAGACCTCGGTCATCCCGGCCGTCAACCAGATCGAGCTGCACCCGCACCTGCAGCAGCATGCGGCCCGGGAGTTCCACGACGAGCAGGGCATCGCCACCGAGGCCTGGTCGCCGCTGGGTTCGGGCAAGGGTCTCCTCGACGTGCCGGCGATCGTCGCGATCGCGCAGAAGCACAACCGCACCCCGGCCCAGGTCGTGCTGCGCTGGCACATCCAGCTCGGCAACGTCGTGATCCCGAAGTCCGTGACGCCGTCCCGGATCAAGGAGAACATCCAGGTGTTCGACTTCAGCCTGGACACCGAGGACCTCGCGGCGATCAGCGCGCTCAACGAGGACCGGCGGCTGGGCCCGGACCCGGCCACCTTCGACGTCGGCTGAGCGGGATTCCGCCCGGCGAACGGCCGTCCCGCCGCATCGGCGGCGGGACGGCCGTTCGCGTTCCCCGGTTTCCGGGCGGGGCGGGTCAGTCGGGGTGCACGTCCGCGTGCACGACCTCGAACTCCTCCAGGGCGACCACGGTCACATGCGCCTTGGCGGCGTCCGCGTGCCGGGCGGCCGCCTGACCGCCGCGCGAGGCGGCCATCGAGGCGCGGTCCACGAAGAGCGAGCCGACCATGCCCCGGCCGCGCCGCCGGTCGAGGAACACGGAGCACCGCGCGAAACCGGGCAACGCCTCCAGCCGGGGTATCGCCGAGGAGCGGAACGTCTCGGCGAACAGATCGGCATCGGCCGGGTCGAACTCCACCCTGGTGGACCGCATTCCGCCGCCCGCCCGCGGCGGCTGCACCGAGTGGAAGACGGCCACCTCGTAGTTCTCGACGGAGACGGTGCCCGCGAACGGCTCCAGCATCGGCCCGCGCCGCTCGCTCATCACCTGGTCGCTGTTGCGCCGGGCCTCCTCGGAGCCCCACCAGCTCACCGCGAGCAGTTTGCCCAGATCCCGGTCGACGAAGACGCCCGCGCCCCGGTACTCGGGACGTTCCTCCAGCAGACTGCGCCCTTCACTGTTCAGAGCCCTGACTGCGGCTTCGACCCGTGCCGGATCGCCGGTGACGTACACCGTCCGTACGAACATGACTCCTCGCCTCCCAGGAGCCACCGGAGCCACTTCCCCACACTCGCACGGCTCCTACATAAATGTTCGGAATGTCCTGCCCCACCAGTGTTGCCCTGGGGTCATATCGTCGCAATGTACGGCAAAAACCCGAGTTCGCAGCCTAGGGGTTGACGCGGACATGCAGTCGGGTCCACCTTGTACGGCACCTGGTCAGGAAACTTTCCTAACAGAAAGGGACCCCCCACAGTGCGCATCCGAACACTGACCCTTGCCGCGGCCTCCGGGGCCGCACTGCTGGCCGCCGGCGTGCTCCCCGCGAGCGCGTCCGGCGCCACCCCCAAGTCCGCCCAGGAGGGCTCGGTCAGCGCGGCGGACCTGCTCGCCAAGGTGACGTCCTGCTCCCAGATATCGAACGGCAAGTACAAGACCGACGACGAGACCTCGGCCACGGTCCCGGTCTGCGGCAAGAACGGCGCGGTCTTCTGGAAGGCCGACATGGACATCGACTGCGACGGCCAGCGCACCACCAACTGCAACGAGGACCGCGACCCCTGGTACCAGGACGACACCGCGTTCCACCAGTCCGACGGCAAGCCGCTCAAGGCCGAGTCGCTGCCGTATGTCGTGGTCCCCAGCTCCAGCAGCATCTGGAACTACTCCGGCGCCGGCATCAAGGGCGGCGGGGTGGTGGCCGTGATCTACAACAACAAGGTCGAGTACGCGGTGGTCGGCGACACCGGCCCCACGAAGATCATCGGCGAGGCCTCGTACGCCACCGCCAAGGCGCTCGGCATCGACCCCGACCCGGCGACCGGCGGCGCCGACTCCGGCGTGACCTACATCCTCTTCAAGAACTCCAAGGTCTCCCCCATCGAGAGCCACAGCGCGGCGGTGTCCCTCGGTGACTCGCTGGCGAAGCAGTTCCTGACCAACAACTGACCGCGGCGGTTCCTCCGCCGCCCACCGGCCCGGGGAGGGCGGGCGGCCCGGTACCGCACGGTACCGGGCCGTCGGGGCAGGTCAGTTGGGCTGTCCCAGCGGTCGTACGACGATGGTGTTGACGTCCACCCCGGCGGGCTGCCGGATCGCCCAGACCACCGAGTCGGCGATCTGGCCGGCGGTCAGCAGGTGCCCGGGCGGCAGGCTGCCGTTGGCGTCCCAGAACGGGGTCTCCACCCGGCCGGGCGCGACCAGGGTGACGCCGATGCCGAAGTCGGTGACCTGACGGCGGGTGTTCTCCGCCAGCCCGGTGACCGCCCACTTGGTGGCGCCGTACAGATTGCCGGGTGTGTTCACGAACCCGGCGACGCTGCCGATCAGCACGATCCGGCCCCGGGTCTCCTTCAGGGCGTCGACCGAGGCGCGGATCAGCAGGGCGGGCCCGAGGACGTTGGTGAGGACCATCTCGGCCCAGCCCGCCGGGTCGCCGTCGGCGATGGTGTCGTGGGTGGCGAAACCGGCGTTGGCGACCACGGTGTCCAGCCGGCCGAACGCCTTGAGCGTGCTGTCGACAGCCGCCTGGACGTCGGTGTACTCGGCGGTGTTGCCGACGATCTTCAACAGCCCTTCCGGGTCGCCGAGTTCGGCGGCGAAGGCGCGCAGCCGCTGCTCGCCCCGACCGGTGACGGCCACCCGGTGCCCGGCGTCCAGCAGTTGGCGGGCGACGGCGGCACCGATACCGCTGCCACCGCCGGTGATGAGTGCGACCGGAGAGTCGGTCATGAGGTCCCCCTGTGGCTCGTTCGGTGATCGACGGGAGTCCATCACTTGGAGCGCTCTCGATGTCAAGTACCGCAGGTGTCGCGGTACGGCACGGAGGACAGGTACTGCCGCCACCCCGCCCGCGTCAGACCGCCGCGCGCCCGGTCGCACAGCTCGGCCGCGCCCTCCTCGGGCCGCAACGGGACGCCCCGGTCGGCGAGATGAGGAGTGGCGATGCGCAACTCCCGTGCCCCGGCGGTGAATCCGAGCGCGAGAACCGGGCCGTCACCGGCCGGTACCGTCGCCGGGGGCAGCCGGGTGCGGTCCGTCTCCCACACCTGCGCGGAACCGTCGGCGGTGCTCGCCGCGAACAGTGACCCGTCGGCGGAGAAGGCGAGTGCCGAGTCGACCACGGTGTCACCGGACGGTCTGAGCACCGCGAGCCGGCGCCAGGTGTGGGCGTCCCACAGGGTGAGGCGGCCGTTCGTGTCCTCGGCGGAGAGCAGGCGGCCGTCGGGACTGAAGACAGCGGTGCGCAGCAGGTCCTCGCCGGTCACTCCGCCCGTCCGCCGCCTGCCGGTCGGGACGTCCACCAGCCCGCCCTCGTGGGTGAGCGCGGTCCGGCCGGTGGCGTCGGCCGCGAGCGTCCGCTCCCCGTGGACGACCGGCGGTTCATGGGCCGTCACCGGCCTGCCGCGGCTGTCGAACGCGGCCTGGGCTGTCGGCTTCCGCTGCCAGCCCGCCCCCAGCAGCCCGTGCAGGGAGAGGGTGTGCACGGAGCTGGTCCGGCCGCCTTCGAGAGAGCGCAGGACACCCGCCGCCGGGTCCAGCCGGAGCCCGCCGACGGACGAGCCGGCCGCCGGGAAGGTGAGCAGGGGCGTGCGGACGCTGTCGGCGGCGGGGGCCGGGAGGTCCGTGCGCCACAGGGCGAAGGAGCCGGAGGTCCAGGTCAGGGCGTAGGCGCCCTGGAAGACGACGGACTGCGCGCCGTCGGCGAGCGGCAGCCGGGGGCGTTCCCGGCCGGTGCGGAAGTCCCAGGTCACGACGCCCTCCGGGGTGGCGGCCGCCACGGCGTCGCCGTCCGGGGTGAAGACGACCTCCTCGCCCTGGCAGAGCAGCTTCTCGGTGTCCCGGGGCGGGCGGGTGCCGAGCAGGCGGCCGGTGGCGAGGTCGAGGACACGCAGCCGGGAGTCGTCCTGTCCGCACCAGGCGAGATGGCGCTCGTCGGGGCTGAGCGGCGGCAGCGGGCCGTCGTCCTCGCCGTCCGGGGAGTGGTGGAGCGGGCGTTGCCGGTCCACGTCCCACAGGTCCAGGGTGGCGCGGTCCCCGCCGGGGTCGGGGGCGAGGCGCCGGACGAGGAAGGTGTGTCCGCGCGGCCCGAACTCCCCCTCGGTGTCCCGCCAGGGGCCGGTCGCCAGCCGCCGGGTGCGGCCGTCGGCGAGCGAACGGATCACCGTGCCGGAGCCGCCGGGCGCCCGGTAGGCGATCAGCCGGCCGTCGTCGCTGACCGCGACCACGCTCTCGGACAGGCCGGGCCGGTCCACCGAGCGGAGGCGCCGGTGGGTGGGAACGTCCCACTGCACGGCCCGGTCGTGGGCCACCGTTGTCAGGATCCGCCCGTCCGTGCTGAGCCAGGCGGGCGCGTTCAGCGCCCGGCCGCCCTCCTCGGGCTGGGTGAACACGTCCAGTTCGCTCTGCGCGACGGCCGACCGCAGCGCCTGCCGGGTCTCCGGCAGGTCGGCCGTGCGCCAGGCGGCCAGGGCCAGTTGCATCGCCATGCGCGGTTCGGAGGTGCGCAGGCCGTCCACGAGGGCGGCCACCCGGCGGGCCTCGGCCTGGTCCCGCTGCCGCGCGCTGACCCCGCTCTGCCGCCAGGCCACGGCACCCGCCGCCAGGGCCAGACACAGCAGCACCGCGAGCGCGCCGGTCAGCGCCCGCAGCCGGCGCCCCGCCCGGACGGCGGCCTGCCGTCCGTGGTCGTACGACGCGACGCTCGCCGCCAGGAACTCCCGCTCCGGCACACTCAACTCCCCCTGGTACGACCCCTCTTCGGCGAAGACCTCCCGGGCCTGAGTCAGTCGCACCCCCCGGTACAGCGCCCCCGCGTCCCTCCCCAGCTCCGCCCAGGCGGCCGCCGCCTCGGTGAGCCGGCGGTGGGCGCGCAGGCGTTCGCGGTCGGCGTCGATCCAGCCGCGCAGCCGGGGCCAGGCGGCGAGCAGGGCCTCGTGAGCGAGGTCGACCGTGTCGTCGTCGACGGTCAGCAGCCGGGCCCGGACGAGTCGTTCGAGAACGCGGGCGGTGACGGGGTCGGTGCCGAGTTCGGCGCGACGGGCCGGGCGGCGGGTGTCGCCGGTGCCGTCGCCGGGGTTGACCAGGCGCAGCAGCAGGGCGCGGAGGGCGGCGGCCTCGGCCGGGGTGCAGCGGCCGTGGAGGTCCTCGGCGGTGTGGGCGACGGCGCCCCGTACCCCGCCGACCGCCTCGTAGGCGGCGAGGGTGAGGGTCTTGGCGGTGCGCCGGCGCCAGACCTCGCGCAGGGCGTGGGCCATCAGCGGCAGTCCGCCGGGCTCTCCGCTGACGTCGGCGACGATCCGGGCGGTCAGGGCGCGTTCGACGACGTGCTGCCGGGCGGCGGCGGGCCGGACCACCGCCTCCCGCAGCCGGTGCGGCGGCATCAGGCCCACCAGCAGCGTGGTCTCGCGCAACGCCTCGGCGAGACCCGGGTGTTCGGCGCAGTGCGCGTAGAAGTCGGCGCGTACGGCGAGCAGTACGCGCAGCCGGGGGTCGGCGGCCAGCAACCGGCCGATGAACAGCTCGCGTTCGGCGGGGTCGGCGCAGAGCGCGAAGACCTCCTCGAACTGGTCGACGACGAGTAGCGTGTCGCCGGGGGCGTCGTGCGGGGTGAGCAGGGCCTCGTGGGTGCGGGCGGGACGGGCGCCCGGGGTGAGGATCCGGATGGCGGCGGGCCAGCGCTCCGCGTCCGCCGCCTCCCGCAGGGCGGGGATCAGCCCGGCCCGCAGCAGTGAGGACTTGCCGCTCCCCGAGGCGCCGACCACCGCGCCGAACCGGAAGCGCCGGGTGTGCGCGACCAGGTCGGCGACCAGGTCGTCCCGGCCGTGGAAGTGCTCCCGGTCGCCCGTCTCGAACCGGGCGAGCCCCGGATAGGGACCGCGCTCGTCGTCCTCGGCGACCTGCGTGCCCGCGGCCTCGGCGGCGGCCGCCCGCCAGCGCCGCTCCCACTCCTCGGGGTCGCCGCCGCACGCGACGGCGTACGCGACCGCCACCGGGAGGGTGGGCAGCCGTTCCCCGGCGGCCGCCGCGGAGAGCGTGGGACCCGAGTACCCGGCCCGCAGCCCCATCGCCCGATAGGTCGGCGTACCCGCCTCGTCCCGCAGTTTGCGCAGCTCGAAGGCGAACCGCTGCACCGCCCCCGCCGCCGGGTCCAGCGGTTTCTCCCTGCGCCCCATCCACGTCTCCCGTCGACAGCAACCCGCCCCAACCTAACCGGAATTGATAGCGGGGCCGGTTCGGGGCTGCCCATCAATCCGACGGCCGCTGAACTCGCCGGTGCACCCGCCCCCGACCTGCACCGGAGCCCGTCATCGCCACCCTCCACGCCCCGCGTACCGCACCCCCGGCCGTCCCGGCTCCCGCACGGCGCCGCCCGGTCCACGCCCTCGGCCCGGTCGCCGTCTCTCTGGCACTGGGCCTGTGGGGCCTGCGACGCGGCGGCAGCATCTGGCGGGACGAGGTGGTGACCTATGACATGGCACAGCGCAGGCCCCCCGACCTGGCGCACGCCCTGGAGCAGGTCGACGCCGTCCACGGCCTCTACTACCTCCTCACCCACGCCCTGTTCCGCCTCTTCGAAGGCACCGACCCGCTCGTCCTGCTGCGGCTGCCCGCCGTCCTGGCCACCGCCGTCACGGCCGGCCTGCTCACGCTGCTCGGCACCCGGCTGGCGGGACCACGGACCGGGCTGCTCGCCGGCCTGGCGTTCGCGGTGCTGCCGCCGGTCCAGCGGTACGCGCAGGAGGGCAGGTCGTACGCGCTGGTCTGCGCGCTGGTGGTGTGGTCGTCGTACCTGCTGATCCGGGCCGTGGACATCCGAACCACCCGCGCCTGGGCCGGCTACGGCGCTGTCCTGCTGGCCGCCTGCCTGCTGCACGAGTTCGCGGTACTGGTGCTCGCCGCGCACGCCGTGGCCGTACCGCGCGAGGCGCGGCGCGCCTGGGCGAGGACGGCGTGCGCGGTCGTCGGCGCGCTGGCACCCCTGGCCGTGCTGAGCATGCGGCAGTCGGCGCAGGTGGCGTGGATCGGCGGGTTGGGGACCGGGGCGCTGCTGGGCTTCGCCGCGGTGGTGGTGCCCGGGTGCGCCGCCGCGCCGTTCCTGCCGAAGCCCGTCGTCCGCCTCGCTCTGCCGCTGGCCGTGCTCCCGGCCGGCCTGCTGATGCTGGTGTCGCTGGTCAAGCCGTTGTACGTCGACCGGTACGTCCTCTACGGCCAGGCCGGCACCGCCCTGCTGATCAGCGCCGCACTGGACCGGCTGACCCGGGCCGGCGGCGCCCGCCGGGCGGCCGCGCTGCTCGCCGCCGCGGCGGCGATCGTCGCGCTGCTCCCCGTCACCGTGCATCTGCGCACCCCCGGCAGCCGCCTGGACGACGTCACCGCCATCGGCGCGGCCGTCCGCACGGCGGGCGAGGGCGCCGACGGCATCCTCTACCTGCCCGCACGCCGCCGGGTGTGGTCCCTCGCCGACCCGGGCACCGTACGCGGCCTGCGCGACCTCGCCCTGGAACGCACCCCGGCGGCCTCCGGCACGCTCTACGGCACGGAGGCCGACCCGTCCGTGCTCCGCGCCCGGCTGCGCACCGCCCACCGGATCGTCGTCCTGCGGGATCCGGCGGGGCAGCCACTGGACACGACACCCGGCGAAGTGGTGAAGCGCAGGATCCTCGCCGAACGTTTCGAGGAGTGCGGGACACGTACGGTGCACGGGGCGCGCGTGAGCGTGTACGCACGCCGCTGCTGAGCAGCGCCCCAAAGAGGTGCGGGGCTGTATTGCATATGCGGCTACCGCCGCGTGGGCGCGACCGGCCACAACGGCGCCGCGGCCGCACGACGGCCATCACGGCGGCTTCCGGCGGACCGCTCAAGCAGGCCGCACGGCCGTGTGCACCGTCCGGGCACCGAGGACGAACAGGTCCGACCTGCGCTGCAGGCTCGCCGGGTCGGCCGGGTCGAGGAGGCGGTCCAGGGTGGTGCGGTCGTCGGCGTCGAGGCCCTCGCCGACCGTGTCCCGCAGCCGGGAGAAGATCTCGGTGGCGTAGGCGCGGGCCCGGTCGGAGGCCGGGGCGGGCAGGTCGATGAGGAAGCTGCGGCTGCGGGTGTACTTGAGCCCGGCGGAGCCGAGCAACGCGGGCCAGTCCTCGGCCTCGGTGACCGAGCCGGGCAGGTCGGTGCGCATCTGCTCGAACCACCCCTCCAGCAGCGCGTCCAGCCGCGCCTGCAGCCCGGGCCGGCCGATGCCGATGTCCCGGGGCAGGAAGCGGCTGGGCAGGCCGCCCTCCAGGATGGCCAGGGTGCCGCCGGGGGCCAGCCGCTCGGCGAAGGCGGTGAGCGCGGCCCGCTGGTCGCCGAGGTGGTGCAGGCTGTGCCCGGCCCAGAGCAGATCCGCCGGATAGTCCAACTCGTCCAGCACGCCCGGGAGTTCACCGGCGAGCACACCGAATCGGTCGGCCACGCCCTGCCGCTCGGCGCGGGCCGTTGCCCGCTCGAGGAGCGGTTCGCTGCCGTCCACGGCCAGCACCCGCGCCCCCGGGAAGACCTCGGCGAACAGACACGACACCACCCCGGGCCCGCTGCCCAGGTCGACGATCAGCCCCGGCTCGGTGACCTCCTTGCCGAGCCAGCCCAGGGCGTTCTCGTAGAGGGGGGCGAAGAGCTCCGCCTGCGACTCCAGGTGACCGGCCATCTCGGCCCAGTCGATGTCCGTGTGGGAGTGATCGTGGGTGTGGGTGTGGGTCTTGGTCTCGGTGTGCTGGTGGTGGTGGTCGTGCGCCATGGGCTCAGCCTCTCGTCCGGGTGCCGTCAGCGTGCGCCGACGCACCGGCCGGAGGCCAGTCCTGTTGCCGGTGCGGCAAAAAACCGGATGCGTACGGCAAGACGGCCGGGCCACGATGGCCGCATGGACGACGACCTGGTCGAGCGCTTCCTGACCGACGGTTTCGTGAAGATCGAGAGCGCGTTCCCGGCGCGCGTCGCCGAGGGGTGCGCCCGGCTGCTCTGGCGGGAGACGGGATACGACCCCGAGGACCCGGGCACCTGGAAGGACCCCGTGGTCTGGGTGGCCGGCAAGGCGGACGGCCCCTTCGCCGCCGCCCCCAACTCCCAGGCCCTGCACGACGCGTTCGACCTGCTGGTCGGTGAGCGCCGCTGGGATCCACGCTACTCGCTGGGCGCCTTCCCGCTGCGGTTCCCGCACGAGGAGGAGCCGGACGACGCGGGCTGGCACATCGACACCAGTTTCATGCCGGAGGGGGCCACCGACTGGTACGCCAACCTGTGGTCCCGTGAGCGGGCGCTGCTGATGCTGTTCCTGTTCAGCGAGGTGACCGAGGAGGACGCGCCGACCCGCATCCGGGTCGGCTCGCACCTGGACGTGCCGCGGATCCTGGAGCCGTACGGCGAGCAGGGCGCCACCCTCCACGAGCTCGGCCCGAAGCTCGACGCGGCCTCCGCGCACCGCCCGCTCGCCTACGCCACCGGGCGCCCGGGCGACGTCTACCTCTGCCATCCCTTCCTGGTCCATGCCGCCCAGCCCCATCACGGCTCCCGTCCCCGTTTCCTGGCCCAGCCCCCGCTGTACCTGAGGGCACCGCTGGAGCTGGACCGGCCGGACGGCAACCACTCGCCGGTCGAGCGCGCGGTCCGCCGGGGCCTGTCCCTGACGGGCTGACCCCGGCGGACCCCCACCTCACCCGGTCGCTACGACAGCGGCGGGTAGGCGTTGGCCATCAGCTGCTGGAACTGGGCGGAGAACCAGTGCCCGGACAGCGGCGCGTTCGGCAGGGCGCCGGACATGTTGTTGCCGTTGCGGGCGTTGCCCGTGTACGTCGGGTCGCACATCTGGTCGAAGCCCTTGCCCTCGTCGTTCGGGATGGCGCTGCTGGAGCCGTCGGACTCGCCCGGCGGCTTCATCCAGACGTAGGCGTCGATCCCGGTCGCCGGGCTGGCCTGCGGGCGCTCGCCGAGGCCGGCTCCGGCCTGGTTGCACCAGTTGCCGACGTGGATCCGGCGGTCGTAGCGCCCGCCGTCGACGTACGCGTCCACGCTGGTCGTCGGGCCGGGGCCGGCCGGACGGGCGCTGCCGCCCCAGCCGTTGCGGGAGGTGTCGATCAGCATGCCGATGCCGGAGTTGAAGCCGACCGAGACCAGCTGGGTGCGGAAGGCCTGGGCGAAGGAGAGTTCGTCGACGTAGCGGTTCCAGTCCACCCACTTGGACTGGCGGACGGAGGTGCCGTTCACCGAGTCGTTGATGGTGAAGTTGTTCTCCTTCAGGGCGCTGTAGTTGGCCGTGTTGGTGATGAACCCGGCCACGTCGTCGACGGTCGAGCCCTCGCTGGTGGCCGCCTGCTTGAACAGGGTGGCCGCCGGGGCGAAGTTGTCGTCCCAGCCCAGCCAGCCGTGGTGGCCGGCGTCGAGGTAGTTGTAGACGTTCGGGATCGCGCCGAGCTTGGCGAGCGCGTAGCCCACGCCCTTCACGTAGTTGCCGTTGGCGAGCATGGTGTCGCAGTTGGCGGTGGCGGTGGCCCGGCTGCCGGTGTTGGTGACCAGGTTGGGCAGCGAGTCGATCTCGATGGTGGTGACGATCCGCAGCGAGGCGTACTTGCTGTCGGAGAGGATCGCCGCGATCGGGTCGATGAACTGCGTCTTGTACTTGTCGATCTCCGTCGCGCCGAGCTCGCCGTTCGAGGCGAGAGCCGCGCAGTCCCGTCCGGGCAGGTCGTAGACGACCAGCTGGACGACCTCCTCGCCGCTGCCCTTCTGGGCGAGCGCCGCGTCCAGATGGGCGCGCAGTCCCATGCTGGTGCTGGTGCCGTTGATCGCGGCGATCCGGTCGAGCCAGACGCCGGTGGGCTGGTTGGAGATCCGGCTGCCGCCCGTCTCTGCGGCTGCCTTCGCCGACCACTCCGGGTTCACGTACACCTTGGCGCCGGAGTACGGGTTGTCGACACGGGTCCCGGAGCCGCCGCCGTTGCCCCCGCCGCCGCCACCGCCGCTGCCGTCGTCGACGTTGCAGGTGACGCCGTCGAGGGTGAAGGCGGTCGGGATCGCGTTCGTCCCGCTGTACGACCCGTTGAACCCGAAGCTGACCGAACCGCCGGTCGCCAGGGTGCCGTTGTAGGTCTCGTTGCTCGCGGTCACGGCGGTGCCGCTCTGCGCGATCTTGCTGTTCCAGTAGCTGGTCACCTGCTGGTTCCCGGCGTACGACCACTTCACCGCCCAACTCGACTTCGCAGCCGAGTTGTTGGTGACGGTGACGGCGGCGGTGAAGCCGGCGCCCCAGTCGTTCTGGATCTTGTAGTCGACGGTGCAGGGGATCGCGGAGACCGCCGCCTCGGAGGACGGGGTCACGGCGACCGCGGGCCCGGACACCCCGGCGACGAGCGCCAGGGCGGCGAGTACCGCTGTTCTGGTACGACTCATGAGTGCGGGTTCCTTCTTCTTCGGTGGGCGTGCTTACGGGTTGATCGCCTGCAGGTGGTCGCGCAGTCCGGCGCCGTACGCCGTGGGCGTACCGCTGTAGTCGGAGATCAGGGAGGGGCCGGAGGAGCAGTCCCAGGTGTTCCAGGTCCAGCCCAGGTAGGAGAGACCGCGGTCGTCGAACCACTTCATGACCTGGTCCACGAAGGCGTGCGAGCAGGTGTTCTCGCCGATCTCCCCGGCGACCAGCGGCACTTGGGCCGCGACCGGGGCCAGGGTGGAGTTCCAGCAGCTCTCACTGGCGCAGGTGTTGAAGTTGTAGACGTGGTACGCGGCGACGAGATTGCCGGCCGGGTCGGTGGGCCTGTACGTCAGCCACTGGCTGAGGTCGTTGGAGTACGCCAGCCCGCCGATCATGATGACGTTCTTCGCGCCGGCGCCCCGGATGCTGTCCACCAGGTCCTGCATGCCGGCGACCTGGTAGCCGATCCCGGAGCAGGTGCCGCCGTCGCGCCAGCACTCCCAGGCCTGGGTGGTCGTCGAGGTCGCCCGGTCCGGGTACGGCTCGTTGAACAGGTCGAACACGGCCGCCGGGTCGTCCTTGAAGGTACCGGCCACCGAGGACCAGAAGGACGGGGTGTACTGGGCGTCCGGCATCGGCTTCTGGCAGGTGGCGTGCACGTCGGAGCAGCCCGCCGAGTTACCGGTGTACTGGCCGTAGGACCAGTGGAGTTCCAGGATCGGCGTCATGCCGAACGACTCGACACGGGCCACCAGGTCCTTGACGGCGTTGATGTAATGGGCGCCGCCGTACTCGGACTTGACGTTGGACAGGCCGAGCCAGCACTCCTCGTTGAGCGGGATGCGGACCGCGTCGGCCTTCCAGTCGGCGATCGCCTTGATCGCCGCGTCGTCGACCGGGCCGTCCCAGATCCCGTACCCCTGCACGCACATGAACTCGCCGCCGGAGCGGTTCACCCCGAGCAGGCGGTGGGCCGTGCCCTCGGCGTCCACCAGCTTGGTGCCGGAGACGTGCAGGGCCGGGGCCGATCCGGTGGCGGGCGGTTCGGTGGGCGTCGGAGTCGGGGTGGGCTCCGTGTCCACATTGCAGGTCGTGCCGTTGAGCCTGAAGGCCGTCGGTACGGCATTGCTCCCCGACCAGGAGCCGAGGAACCCGGCGCTGACGCTCGCGCCGGTGCCGAGGGAGCCGTTCCAGCTCTCGTTCGCGGCGGTGACCGTCGTACCGGACTGGGACCACTTGGCGCTCCAGCCCTGGGTGACCTTCTGACCGTTCGCGAAGTCGAAGCCCAGGCTCCAACTGCTCATGGCGGCCATGTTGTTGGTGATGGTCACGGAGCCCTGGAAGCCGGTGTCCCACTGGCTGGTGACCGTGTACTGCACCGTGCACGCCGGCGTCGCACCGGACGCCGACACCACCGGTACCAGCGCGGACCCGACGAGGGCGACCGCACCGGTGACGGCTAAAAGAACTGAACGCGGGGGGTGTCGCATGAGCGACTCCTTGCAGCTCGGGCGCGTCGTGACGGACGCGTCGACTGAACGGAATCGCTCCCACTGGTGCGAAGGAAGGTAGCGCCAAGCGACTGCAAAGAACAGGGGAGTTGCTTGACTTTTCTCCAGCGGCCTCCGTCGAATCTTTTCGACTCTTCAACTGCCTTGACCGCACCATGCCACGTCTCCACTATGGGAGCGCTCCCACTGGTTCAAGCCTTGACTTCTCCCCGAGCCGCAAGCGCAAGGAGGAACCAGCACATGCATCCCGCACATCCCGGAGGTACCGGGCGGCGGCGCAGAGCCGTGCGCCGGTTGTGGACGGCGGTCGTCGCCGCCCTCGCCCTGCCGCTGTCGATGCTCGCCACCGGAACGACGCCCGCCCAGGCGGCGACGGTCCAGTGCAGCGTCGACTACAAGACCAACGACTGGGGCACCGGCTTCACCGCCGACCTCACGATCACCAACCGCGGTACGGACGCGATCAACGGCTGGACGCTGACGTACGCGTACACGGGCAACCAGAGGCTGTCGAACGGCTGGAACGGCACCTGGTCCCAGTCCGGCACCTCGATCACGGTGCAGAACGCGTCGTACAACGGCACGATCGCGGCGGGCGCCGCCGTGTCGACGGGCGCCCAGTTCTCGTACACCGGCGGCAACACGGCCCCGACGAGCTTCGCGATCAACGGCACCACCTGCGCCGGCGCGCACCAGCCCCCGGTCACCGTGCTGACCAGCCCGACCGCGGGCGCGGTGTACACCCAGGGCGACGCGGTGCCGCTGGCGGCGACCGCGGCGGCGGCCGACGGCGCGACGATCAGCAAGATGGAGTTCTACGACGACACCACACTGCTGGGGACCGACACCTCGTCGCCGTACTCGCTCTCGGTCTCGAGTTTGACCGTGGGCAGTCATTCCCTGGTGGCGAAGGCGTACGACAGCCTGGGCGCTTCCGCGTCCTCGACGCCGGTGGGCATCACGGTCGCCTCGGGCCCCGCGCTGGTGGCCTCGCCGACCCAGCTGGGCATCCAGCAGGGTGCGACGGGCACCTTCGGGGTGAGCCTGTCGAAGCAGCCGAGCGCGAATGTGACGGTGTCCGTGGCCCGCGCGAGCGGCAACACCGGCCTTTCGGTGAGCGCCGGTTCGCCGCTCACGTTCACTCCGTCCAACTGGAGCACCGCGCAGAACGTGACCATCGCGGCGGACTCCTCCGGCACCGGCACCGCGACCTTCACGGCGTCCGCGACCGGCTACACCGGCGCGACGGTCACCGTGACGGAACTGGCCGCGTCGAAGGCGTACGACGCGCGCTTCTTGGACCTCTACGGGAAGATCACCAACCCGGCGAACGGCTACTTCTCCCCCGAGGGCATCCCCTACCACTCGGTGGAGACGCTGATCGTCGAGGCCCCCGACCAGGGCCACGAGACCACCTCCGAGGCATACAGCTACCTTCTCTGGCTGCAGGCCATGTACGGCAAGGTCACCGGTGACTGGTCCAAGTTCAACGGCGCGTGGGCCCTCATGGAGAAGTACATGATCCCGACCCACGCCGACCAGCCGACCAACTCCTTCTACAACGCGTCCAAACCGGCCACGTACGCGCCGGAGCTGGACACCCCGAACGAGTACCCGGCGAAGCTGGACACGTCGGTGTCGGTGGGATCGGATCCCATCGCCGCCGAACTGAAGAGCGCGTACGGCACCGACGACGTCTACGGCATGCACTGGCTGCAGGACGTCGACAACGTCTACGGCTACGGTGACACGCCGGGCGGCGGCTGCGAGGCGGGGCCGACGGCCGACGGTCCGTCGTACATCAACACCTTCCAGCGCGGTGCGCAGGAGTCGGTGTGGGAGACGGTTCCGCAGCCGACCTGCGACGCCTTCAAGTACGGCGGCACCAACGGCTACCTGGACCTCTTCACGGGCGACTCGTCCTACGCCAAGCAGTGGAAGTACACGGACGCCCCGGACGCCGACGCGCGTGCGGTGCAGGCCGCGTACTGGGCGGACGTGTGGGCCAAGCAGCAGGGCAAGGGCAGCGACGTCTCCGCCACCGTGGGCAAGGCGGCGAAGATGGGCGACTATCTGCGCTACGCCATGTACGACAAGTACTTCAAGAAGATCGGCAACTGTGTCGGGCCGACGACCTGTGCGGCCGGCACCGGCAAGGACGCCTCGGACTATCTGCTGTCCTGGTACTACGCGTGGGGCGGGGCGACCGACACCAGCGCGGGCTGGGCGTGGCGGATCGGGTCGAGCCATGTGCACGGGGGCTATCAGAACCCGCTCGCCGCGTATGCGCTCAGCTCGTACGCCGATCTGAAGCCCAAGTCGGCCACGGGGGCCTCGGACTGGGGCACCTCGCTCACCCGGCAGCTGGAGTTCTACCGCTGGCTGCAGTCGTCCGAGGGCGCGATCGCCGGTGGCGCGACCAACAGCTGGCAGGGGCGGTACGCGAGCCCGCCGTCCGGTACGTCGACGTTCTACGGCATGTACTACGACTGGGAACCGGTGTACCACGACCCGCCCTCCAACCAGTGGTTCGGCTTCCAGGCCTGGTCGATGGAGCGGGTTGCCGAGTACTACCAGCAGACCGGGAACGCGACGGCCAAGGCGATCCTCGACAAGTGGGTGGCCTGGGCGGTGTCCAAGACGACCATCAACCCGGACGGCACGTACCAGATCCCGTCGACGCTCCAGTGGTCGGGCCAGCCCGACACCTGGAACGCGTCAAGTCCGGGTTCGAACAGCGGACTTCATGTGACCGTCGCCGACTACACGAACGACGTGGGCGTGGCGGCCGCGTACGCCAAGACGTTGACGTACTACGCCGCCAAGTCCGGTGACGCGACGGCGAAGTCGACGGCCAAGGCGCTGCTCGACGGCATGTGGGGCCACTACCAGGACAGCCTGGGGATCGCGGTGCCGGAGACGCGGGCCGACTACAACCGGTTCGACGACACGGTGTACGTGCCGAGCGGGTGGTCCGGGAAGATGCCGAACGGGGACGCGATCAACTCGTCGTCGACGTTCGCGTCGCTGCGGAGCTTCTACCAGGACGATCCCGCCTGGTCGAAGATCGAGAGTTATCTGGCGGGCGGGGCCGCGCCTGTCTTCACGTATCACCGGTTCTGGGCCCAGGCGGACATCGCCTTGGCCATGGGGTCGTACGCGGAGCTTCTCGAATAGCCCCCGCCGGGCGCTCCGCGGGTGGGGCGTGTGTCGGCTGCGGTCCGTTTCGGCTGGTCGCGCCCGCGCGGCGGTAGCCGCATATCAAACGCAGTCCCGCGCCCCTTTCGGGGCGCTGTGGGCACCGTCTCTCCCGAGGAACCGTCCGAAAGAGCTCCGCGTGCGTGGTCCCGCCACCTGACGGTGGGACCGACCGCCGGGCGATCCCCACCCGCACAGGGGGTCGCCCGGCATCTCTCACACCGGACAGAAAGCGCTTGCCTTCCTGGAAAGGAACCCCGTGCGAAGAACCCGCATCCTCACCGCCGTGCTGGCCCTCGCGGCCGGTCTGATCGTGGGCACCCCGCCCGCACTCGCCGCCGCCCCGCGGGGGGCACTCGCCGCCGACACCTACACCTGGAACAACGCCCGGATCGACGGCGGTGGATTCGTCCCCGGGATCGTCTTCAACCGCACCGAGAAGAACCTCGCCTACGCCCGCACCGACATCGGCGGTGCGTACCGCTGGTCGGAGTCGACGAAGACCTGGACGCCGCTGCTGGACCCGGTCGGCTGGGACGAGTGGGGGCACACGGGTGTGGTGAGCCTGGCCTCCGACCCGGTCGCCCCGGACAAGGTGTACGCGGCCGTCGGGACGTACACCAACAGCTGGGACCCGACGAACGGCGCGGTGCTGCGCTCCGCCGACCGGGGCGCCGGCTGGCAGAAGACCGATCTGCCCTTCAAGCTGGGCGGCAACATGCCGGGCCGGGGCATGGGCGAGCGGCTGGCGATCGACCCGAACAAGGACAGCGTGCTGTACCTGGGCGCCCCGAGCGGCAAGGGGCTGTGGCGGTCGACGGACTCGGGGGTGACCTGGTCGCAGGTCACGAACTTCCCCAACGTCGGTAACTACGTGCAGGATTCGACCGACACCACCGGCTACGCCTCCGACAACCAGGGCATCGTCTGGGTCACCTTCGACGAGTCGACGGGGACGGCGGGTACGGCGACGCAGATGGCGACCTCGGCCTTGCCGTCGCCGTCGTAGTCGTAGACCTGGAACTGGGTGTAGTGGGCGCCGGAGCGGATGTTCCGGCCCAGGTCGATGCGCCACAGGCGGGTGCCGTCGAGTTTGACGCCGTCGAGGACGGTGTCGCCGGTGTAGCCGGACTGGGAGTTGTCCTTGGCATTGGTGGGCTGCCACTTGAGGACGAAGTCCAGCTGGCCGTCGCCGTCGAGGTCGCCGACGGAGGCGTCGTTGGCCTCGTAGGTGTAGGAGACGCCGTCGGGGGTGTTGCCGCCGGCGGGCGGGGTGATGGGGACGTCCTTGTAGCCGGCGCGGAACTGGATCGCGTGGACCGAGTCGGCCTGTTCGACGCCGTTCACGATCGCGCGGACCGTGTAGTCGGCCTGGGCCGGGGCGCCGGAGTGGAAGTAGTTCGTGGAGCCGGTGACCGGGGTCGAGTTGACCTTGGTACCGGCGCGGTAGACGTTGAAGGAGACGTCGTCGGGGTCGGTGCCCAGCCAGCGCCAGCTGACCAGGTTGCCGGCGTCGGTGTGGACGCTGACCACGCCCCGGTCCAGGGCTTCGACCTGACGGGCGGTGGCCGCTTCGGCGGGGGTCGTCGTGGTGAGGGCGGTGAGGCCGGCGGCGATCAGGGCGGCCGCGGCGGTCAGTGCCGACAGCGCGGCGGAACGGCGTCTGCGATGCGGGTGCTGCACGGGGGTACCTCCGGCGGGGCGGACGGATTCCCCTCTCAGTGGCCGCCGTCCGGCTCGGCGTTGCCGTATCTTTCGGCCAGTTCGGCGATCGTCCGGGCGATGCGTTCGCGCAGCTCGGGCGGGCCCAGGACCTCGATGTCCGTGCCGAGGCGCAGGAATTCGGCTACGGCGTGGTCGGCCGACTCGACGGGGACCCGGGCGAGTGTCCAGGCGTCGGTCGTCCCGACCGGCTCCGCTCGCGGGAGGGGCACGGTCGTCCCGACCGGCTCCGCCCTCGGGAGGGTCACCCCCGGCGCCAGCCGGACCAGGGCCTCGCCGCGGAACAGCCGGTCGTGGAAGTCGCGTTGGTAGGCCGCCCAGTACGCGGCCAGGTCGAAGTCGTCGGGGCGGGTGAACTTCTCGCCGGAGGCGCTGAGTTCGAGGATCTGGTCGACGCGGAAGGTGCGGGGGCCCGGGCCCGCGACCACGTACCAGCGGCCGGCCTTCAGGACGAGTCCGTACGGTTCCAGGCGGCGGTCCACGTCGGTGGGTTCGGCCCAGCGGCGGTAACGGACCTGCAGGACCCGGCTGTTCCAGACCGCGTCGGCGACCGCCGGGAGGTACGGCGCCTCGTCGCCGTCCGCGTACCAGCCGGGGGCGTCGAGATGGAAGCGGCCGCTGATCCGGTCGGCGTGGGCGCGCAGCTCCGGCGGCAGGGCGGCGCGGACCTTGAGCTGGGCGGCGGCAAGGACCGGGCCGAGCCCGAGGTCGGCGGCGGGGCCGGGGGCGCCGGCCAGGAAGAGGGCCTCGGCCTCCCCCGTGGTGAGGCCGGTGAGACGGGTGCGCCACCCGTCGAGGAGGCGGTAGCCGCCGGCGTGGCCCGCGTCGCCGTACAGCGGGACGCCGGCCGCGCCCAGCGCCTCGACGTCCCGGTAGACCGTGCGGACGGACACCTCCAGCTCCTCGGAGAGCTGGGCGGCGGTCATCCGGCCCCGGGTCTGGAGCAGGAGGAGGATCGAGACGAGCCGGCTGGACTTCATCGCATCAGGGTGCCGGTTCCCACTGACAGAAGGTGTCAGTGGAGCGGGCCTAGCGTCCTGCCCATGAGCTTCACGGAAAAGCTGCTGACCGTACCGCCCCCGATCGAGGTGGCCGGCCGGCGCGTCAAGCGCTACCACGTCACCTCCGACCCCGCGGGCATCGCGCCCGAGGTGGAGAAGGCGGCCTACGCGATCCTGCCCGAGCTGCTGCCGGAGCCGGACGGCACCCCGCCCGCGACCTTCGTGGTCCTGCACCGGGGCGGGGACACCGGCGCCTACCTCAACGCCTACAGCTGGGTCTGGGACAACGTGCTGCACTTCAAGGGCGCTTCGGCGGGCCAGCCGGCGCTCGGCTGCCCGGACACGGACCCGGCCCACTTCATCAGGCCCGACCTGCCGTGGATCGGCTGCGTGTGGGAGCTGCCGCCGATCCAGCACGAACGGGACGCCTGGGTACGGCATCTGCTCGCGCCCGAAGTCCCGGACCTGGACGCCTACTTGGCCGACTCACTGCCCGAGGGAACCACAGGAGACCACCGATGAGCAGCCCGCACGACTTCGACTTCCTGCACGGCGACTGGGAGGTGCGCAACCGCCGCCGGACCGACTTCCTGGCCCCGGACGGCGACTGGGAGGAGTTCCCCGCCGTCAGCCACTGCCGGCCGCTGTTCGACGGTGCCGCGAACATCGAGGAGATCGACATGCCGGCCCTGGGCGCGAAGGGCGCGACCCTGCGACTCTTCGACCGGGAGACCCACGCGTGGTCGCTGAACTGGGCGGCGAGCCGGAGCGGGACGCTGTTCCCGCCGGTCGTCGGGCGGTTCGAGGGCGACCGGGGGGAGTTCTACGGCGACGACACGCATGAAGGGAGGGACGTCCGGGTGCGGTTCGTGTGGTCGGAGGTCTCCCCCACCGGCGCGCGCTGGGAGCAGGCGTTCTCGGTGGACGGTGGGGAGAGCTGGGTGACCAACTGGACGATGGACTTCAGCCGGCCGCCGGTTTCCTGAACGCCCGGACGGCGAAGCAGGGGTCGGGGCGGCGGCGGTCCTGGTCGGGCAGGGCCGCCAGCCGCGCGGCGAACTCCTCGACGCGGGGGTCGCCGGGCCGCAGCACCGTGAACCAGCCGCGCCGCAGGTCGGCGATGGTGGAGCGGGGGCTGCGGCCCTGGCCGCGGCCGGTGAAAACGGCCTGTCCGGCGGGGAGCAGGCCGTGGGCGGCCGCGTGTGCCGTCACGGCGTCGGCGGCGTCGGTGACCGGGCGGCGCGGGCGCGGCGCGAGGACCGCGTCGATGTCGCTGCCGACGTCGTGGGCGGCCGCCTTGTCGACGGTCGTGACGTACACCCCGCCGGGGCGCAGCACGCGCGCGCACTCGGAGACGATCGCGCGGACCTCGCCGGTGTCCGCTATGAGGTGGAGCAGCCAGACGGTGGTCACGGCGTCGAACGTGCCGTCGTTGAAGGGAAGTTGACGGCTGTCGGCCAGCGCGATCGACCCCGGCAGCCGGGCCGCCGCCCGCCGTGCCATGCCGGGCGCGCGGTCCGCTCCGACGACCTGGAGGGCGGGGCGGGCCGCGGCGAGGCGGCGGGTGACGATGCCGGTGCCACAGGCGAGGTCGAGGAGACGGCCGGAGCGGTCGGGGGCAGCGGAGCTGCCGGGGCCTGCCGGGCCGCCGGGGCCTGCCGGGCTGTCGGGGATCAGGCCGAGGACGGCGTCGGCGGCCGCCTCGGCGCGGGCTTCGCCGCCGCGCGACGCGTCGTAGGCCTCGGCTTCTTTGTCGTAGTCGAGCACACGGCTCAGTGTGCGCCGTGACCTGGGGCGATGTCCTCCACCCTGCGGGCGAGTCCGAAGTCCAGCGTGGTGACGGCGCCGCCGACGCTGTGGGTGTTCACGGTGAGGGTGACGGTGTGGTAGCCGAGGGTGAGGTCGGAGTGGTGGTCGAGCTCGTCCTGGATGCGGGCGATGTGCACGACCAGTGCGGTGGCGGCGAAGTGCGAGTCGAGGCGGTAGGCGCGGGCGAGCCGGTCGCCGTCCAGCGACCACCCCGGCAGCTCGGTCAGCCGGTCCTCGATCTCCTGCTGCGACAGCGGTGCGACGGCCATGGTGCGGCTTCCTTCCCTGGTCCGACGGGGGCGTATGTGGGGTCAGCCTGCCATGGACGGGCCCTGCGGGCGTCGTGCGCACGCCGTCACCAGCGCGTCGCCGAAGAGACCGCTCCTCGACTACCGTCGCGTCCATGACCACCGCCGCGTCCGGTCCCGCCTCCTCCCCGACCGCCCCCGACGGCAAAGGTGTCGGCCCGCTGCTGCGCGCGTGGCGGGAGCGGCGGCGGGTGAGCCAGCTGGAGCTGGCACTGCGTGCCGACTCCTCGGCCCGGCACATCAGCTTCGTCGAGACGGGCCGTTCCCGGCCGAGCGAGGAGATGGTGCTGCGGCTGGCCGAGCACCTGGACGTCCCGGTCCGGGAGCGCAACGCGCTGCTGCTGGCGGCCGGTTACGCCCCGCACTACCCGGAGACCCCGCTGGACGACCCGGCGCTGGCCGCGCTGCGGGACGGTATGGAGCGGCTGATCCGGGGCTACGAGCCGTATCCGGCGCTGGTCGTGGACGCCACGTACACGGTGGTCGCCGCCAACCGGGGCATCGCGCTGCTGCTGGAGGGCGTACCGGAGCCACTGCTCGCCCCCGCGCCGAACGCGATGCGGCTGACCCTGCACCCGGAGGGCCTGGCGCCGCGCATCCGGAACCTGCGCGCGTGGCGCGGGCATCTGCTGGAGCAGATGGAACGGCAGATCGCGCTGCACCGCTCGGCCGCGCTGCGGGAGTTGTACGAGGAGGTCGCCGCCTATCCGGCGCCGCCGGGTGCGGACGACGGACAACCCGCCGAACCGGTGGCCTGGTTCGCGCTGCCGATGCGGATCGAGCACGAGGGGCGGGTGCTGTCGTTCGTGTCGTCGATCTCGACGTTCAACACGCCGATGGACGTGACGGTCGCCGAGCTGGCCATCGAGACGTTCCTGCCGGCGGACCCGGCGACGGCCAAGTACCTGCACGCGCTGGTGGGTTGACGCAAAGGGTGCTCCGCGCGTAGACACAGGAGTCTGCCTCGACAACGTGTGCGACGGCGGCATCGCGTGTCAGACTGCACGCGTACTTGTGCACGTAGGGGAGGCGTGGCGTGAGTGAGCGGCGTGCTGCGCCCACGGTAGGTCAGGTCGTGCTCGGCAAGCGGCTCCAGGAGCTGCGCGAGGCGGCGGGCCTGGGCCGGGACGAGGCGGCGCGGGTGCTGCGGGTGGCACAGGCGACCGTACGGCGCATGGAGATGGCCGAGGTCGCGCTGAAGATCCCGTACGTACAGGTGCTGCTGGAGACGTACGGGGTGGCCGAGGAGGAGCAGGCCGCGTTCGTGCGGCTGGCCGAGGAGGCCAACCAGCCGGGCTGGTGGCAGCGGTTCCACGATGTGCTGCCGGACTGGTTCAGCCTGTATGTGAGCCTGGAGGGCGCGGCCCGGGTGGTGCGCTCCTACGAACCGCACTTCTTCCCCGGCCTGTTGCAGACCGAGGCGTACGCGCGGGCCGTGATGGAGGCCGGGACGATCGGCCACGCCGACCCGACGGCCGTCGAGCGGCATGTGGCGCTGCGTATGACCCGGCAGCGGCTGCTGGAGCAGGACGATCCGCCCCACCTGTGGGTGATCATGGACGAGACGGTGCTGCGCCGCCCGGTCAGCATCGACTGCGGCGTGATGCGCGAGCAGGTGGACAAGCTGCTCTCCTTCGTCGAACGGGACCGGATCACCCTGCAGATAGCCGAGTTCGCGAGCGGCCCGCACCCGGGGACGTACGCGCCGTTCACGCTGTTCCGGTTCGCCGAGCCCGAGCTGCCGGACATGGTCTTCACCGAGTACCTGACCGGCGCCCTGTACCTGGACTCGCGGGACGAGGTCGGGGCCCATCTGGAGGTCCTGGACCACATGACGGCCCGGGCCGCCTCGGCCCAGCGGACCGAGGACCTGCTGCGCGAGTACCGCGACAAGATCTGAGGACCCGCACCATCCGAAGACCCGCACCACCTGAGGACCCAAGGAGCACACACCGTGACCGCACCCGAGCCCGCGCCCACCGCCGTCGACACCAGCCGGCCGCATCCGGCGCGGGTGTACGACTGGTGGCTGGGCGGCAAGGACAACTACCCGGTGGACGAGGAGCTCGCCCGGAAGATCCTCGCCGTGGACGGCACGGTGCTGCGCGGGGCGCGCGCCAACCGCCGGTTCATGCAGCGGGCCGTGCGGACCGCCGCCGAGTCCGGCACCCGCCAGTTCCTGGACATCGGCACCGGCATCCCCACCGAGCCCAACCTGCACCAGGTGGCACAGGGCGTGGCGGCGGAGTCGAAGGTGGTGTACGCGGACAACGACCCGATCGTGCTGCGGCACGCCGAGGCCCTGCTGCGGGGCACGCCCGAGGGCAGCACGGCGTATGTGCACGCCGACGTCCGGGACGTCGACACCCTGCTGGCCCGGGCCGCCGAGACGCTGGACTTCAAGGAGCCGGTCTCGCTGTCGCTGGTGGCGCTGACCCACTACCTCGGCGACGACCCGGACGGCGACGACGTGTACGGCCTGCTGAAGCGGTACGTCGACGCGCTCGCCCCCGGCAGCCACCTGATCCTCTCCCAGGTCACCCCGGACCTCAGCCCCGAGGCCATCGCGCAGGCGGCCGAGAACTTCCGGCGCAGCGGCACCCCCTTCCACCCGCGTTCGCTGCCCGCGTTCTCCCGCTTCTTCGACGGCCTGGAGCTGCTCGGCCCCGGCGTGATCCCGGTCTCCGGCTGGCGTCCGGAACCGCAGGACGTGGCGCTCCAGCAGGAGGGCATCGTGCCGGTGTACGGCGGGGTGGCCCGCAAGGTCTGACCCGTCCGGGTGCCCTGAACAGGTGCGTTCCCGCGCCCGCCCCTAGCGTCGAAGCGAAGGGTGAGCAAGGGAGCGCAGGTGACCGACACCGAGACACCGTCCAAGGAGCCGGGCGCGGCGCTGCTGGGCGCCGCCCGGTTCTTCCGGCCCGGCACGCCCGCACCCGACCTGCACAGTGTGGCCCTGACCGGCGGCCGGGAGGCGGACGCCTTCTACCGGGACCGCTGGAGCCACGACAAGGTCGTGCAGTCCACCCATGGTGTGAACTGCACAGGGTCCTGTCGCTGGAAGGTGTACGTCAAGGACGGGATCATCACCTGGGAGACCCAGGAGACGGACTACCCGTCGGTCGGCCCCGACCGCCCCGAGTACGAGCCCCGCGGCTGCCCGCGCGGCGCCGCTTTCTCCTGGTACACGTACTCGCCGACGCGGGTGCGCTACCCGTACGTCCGGGGCGTGCTGCTGGAGATGTACCGGGAGGCGAAGAGCCGGCTGCGGGATCCCGTGGCCGCCTGGGCGGACATCCAGAACGACCCCGAGCGCCGCCGCCGTTACCAGCGGGCGCGCGGCAAGGGCGGCCTGGTGCGGGCGACCTGGGACGAGGCGGTGGAGATCGTGGCCGCCGCCCAGGTGCACACCATCAAGGCCTACGGCCCGGACCGCATCGCCGGCTTCTCCCCCATCCCCGCGATGTCGATGGTGTCGCATGCGGCGGGCGCCCGCTACCACTCCCTCATCGGCGCCCCGATGCTCTCCTTCTACGACTGGTACGCGGACCTGCCGGTGGCCTCCCCGCAGGTCTTCGGCGACCAGACGGACGTACCGGAGTCGGGCGACTGGTGGGACGCGGCCTATCTGATGATGTGGGGCTCGAACGTCCCGGTGACCCGCACCCCCGACGCGCACTGGATGGCGGAGGCCCGCTACCGCGGCCAGAAGGTGGTCGTGGTCGCCCCCGACTACGCGGACAACGCCAAGTTCGCCGACGAGTGGCTGCATCCGCACCCCGGCACGGACGGCGCGCTGGCCCTTGCGATGGGCCACGTCATCCTGAAGGAGTTCTTCGTCGACCGCGAGACCCCGTTCTTCGCGGACTACGTACGGAAGTTCACCGACCTGCCGTTCCTGGTGACCCTCACCGAACGGGACGGCGCCCACGTGCCCGGCAAGTTCCTGCGCGCCACCGACCTCGGGCAGCGGGGCGAGGGCGCGGAGTGGAAGACGGTCGTCCTGGACGCCGCCTCCGGCCGCGCGGTCGTCCCGGGCGGCTCCCTCGGCTTCCGCTGGACCGACACCGGCGAGGGCCGCTGGAACCTCGAACTCGGCGCGATCGAACCGCAGTTGAGTTTGTACGGCAGTGAGGTCGCGAGCGGGGTCGAGGTGCTGCTGCCGCGCTTCGACACGGACGGCGGCGAGCACGGCCAGGGGCGTGGGGCCGTGCTGCGGCGCGGGGTGCCCGCGACCCGGCTGGGCGGGGCGAACGGCCCCCTGGTGACGACCGTCTACGATCTGCTGCTCGCGCAGTACGGGGTGTGGCGGCACGGCCTGCCGGGCGGCGGCTGGCCCACCCACTACGAGGACGCGAGCGTTCCGGGCACCCCCGCCTGGCAGGAGCGGCACACCTCGGTCCCGGCCGCCAAGTGCGTCAAGATCGCACGGGAGTTCGCGCGGACCGCCGAGCGCTCCAAGGGCCGCTGCATGATCCTGATGGGCGCCGGCACCAACCACTGGTTCCACTCGGAGACCATCTACCGCGCCTTCCTGTCCCTCCTCCAGCTGACCGGCTGCCAGGGCCGCAACGGCGGCGGCTGGGCGCACTACGTCGGCCAGGAGAAGTGCCGCCCGGTGACCGGCTGGGCCTCGCTGGCCTCCGCCAACGACTGGTCCCGGCCACCGCGCCAGATGATCGGTACGGCCTACTGGTTCCTCAACACCGACCAGTGGCGCTACGACCGTTTCGGCGCCGACGTCCTGGCCTCGCCGCTCGGCGAGGGCCGGCTCGCGGGCATGACCGGCGCGGACTGCCTCGCGCTGTCGGCCCGCACGGGCTGGATGCCCTCGTACCCGACCTTCGACCGCAACCCCCTGGAACTGGGTGAGGTGTTCGGCGACCCGGTGGCCAAGGCGGTGGCCGAACTCCGCGCGGGGACCCTGAAATTCGCGTGCGAGGACCCGGACGCCCCGGCGAACTGGCCGCGCGTGCTCACCCTCTGGCGGGCGAACCTCCTCGGCTCGTCGGCGAAGGGCGCCGAGTACTTCACCAAGCACCTCCTGGGCACGCACTCCTCGCTGCGCGCCGAGGAGGCTGCCCCGGACGAGCGCCCCCGGGACGTGAAGTGGCACGAGGAGGCACCCGAGGGCAAGCTCGATCTCCTCCTCTCCCTGGACTTCCGGCAGACCTCCTCGACCCTGCTGTCGGACGTCGTGCTGCCCGCCGCCACCTGGTACGAGAAGCACGACCTGTCGTCGACGGACATGCACCCCTACGTGCACTCCTTCACCCCGGCCGTGGACCCGCCCTGGCAGGCGCGCACCGACTTCGACACCTTCAAGACGCTCGCGGAGCGGCTGAGCGAGCTGGCCGTGGACCACCTCGGGGTGCGCAGGGACCTGGTGGCCGCGCCGCTGCAGCACGACACCCCGGGTGAGATCGCCCAGCCCGGAGGGGTGGTGCGGGACTGGAAGCGCGGGGAGTGCGATCCGGTCCCGGGCGAGACCATGCCGAACCTGACCGTGGTCGAGCGGGACTACACCGCGATCGGCGCCAAGTTCGCGGCGCTGGGGCCGCTGGTGGAGCAACTGGGCCTGCCCGTCAAGGGGATCACCCTGAAGCCGGACGAAGAGGTCGCGCGGCTGCGGGAGTCGAACGGCGTCGGCTACCAGGGCCGCCCGTCCCTCGACACGGCGGTGAAGGCGGCCGACGCCATCCTGGCGCTGTCCGGCACCACCAACGGCCGGCTCGCCACCCAAGGGTTCCGCACGCTGGAGCGGCGCACCGGGCAGCGGCTGGCACACCTCGCCGCCGAGCACGAGGGCAAGCGGGTCACCTACGCCGACACCCAGGCGGCCCCGGTGCCGGTGATCACCTCGCCGGAGTGGTCGGGCAGCGAGTCCGGCGGCCGGCGCTACACGGCGTTCACCCTCAACACCGAGCAGCTCAAGCCCTGGCACACCCTCACCGGCCGCCAGCACTTCTTCCTCGACCACGACTGGATGCACGAACTCGGCGAGGCGCTCCCGATCTACCGGCCGCCGCTCGACATGCACCGGCTCTTCGGCGAGCCACGGCTCGGCCCCGACGGACAACGCGAAGTGACGGTCCGTCACCTCACCCCGCACAACAAGTGGTCGATCCACTCCGAGTACCAGGACAACCTGTTCATGCTCGCGCTCTCCCGGGGCGGCCAGAACATCTGGATGTCCCCGCAGGACGCGGACGCCATCGGGGTGCGGGACAACGACTGGGTCGAGGCGGTCAACCGCAACGGCGTGGTGACGGCCCGGGCGGTGGTCTCGCACCGGATGCCGGCCGGCACCGTGTACATGCACCACGCGCGGGAACGCACGGTGGCCGTCCCGAAGACGGAGACCACCGGCGGGCGCGGCGGCATCCACAACACCCTCACCCGCCTCATCCTCAAGCCCTCCCACCTGATCGGCGGCTACGCCCAGCTGTCCTGGGCCTTCAACTACCTGGGCCCCACGGGCAACCAGCGTGACGAGGTGACGGTGATCCGCCGTCGCAGCCAGGAGGTCGAGTACTGATGCGTCCGATGGCCCAGATCGCCATGGTCATGAACCTCGACAAGTGCATCGGCTGTCACACCTGTTCGGTCACCTGCAAGCAGGCGTGGACCAACCGGCGGGGCATGGAGTACGTCTGGTTCAACAACGTCGAGACCCGGCCCGGCCAGGGCTATCCGCGCCGCTACGAGGACCAGGAGACCTGGCGCGGCGGCTGGGAGCTGAACCGGCGCGGGGCACTGAAGCTCAAGGCGGGCGGGCGGCTGCACAAGCTCGCCGGGATCTTCTCCAACCCCAGGCTCCCGGAGATCAAGGACTACTACGAGCCCTGGACGTACGACTACAAGAACCTCACCGACGCCCCGCTCGGCGACGACTACCCGGTGGCCCGCCCGGTCTCGCAGCTCGACGGCAAGCCGATGAAGATCGAGTGGTCCTCGAACTGGGACGACAACCTGGCCGGCGCCCCCGCCTACGGCGACCTCGACCCGATCGTCGAACGCACCCGCCAACAGGCCGCCGACAAGGTGAAGTTCGAGTTCGAGCAGACCTTCATGTTCTACCTTCCCCGCATCTGCGAGCACTGCCTCAACCCGTCCTGCGTCGCGTCCTGCCCGTCCGGGGCGATGTACAAGCGGGCGGAGGACGGCATCGTCCTGGTCGACCAGGACCAGTGCCGGGGCTGGCGGATGTGCGTGACCGGATGCCCGTACAAGAAGGTCTACTTCAACCACGCCACCGGCAAGGCCGAGAAGTGCACGCTGTGCTACCCCCGCCTGGAGGTGGGCCTGCCGACGGTCTGCTCGGAGACCTGCGTGGGCCGGCTGCGCTATCTCGGGGTGGTCCTCTACGACGCCGACAAGGTGACGGCGGCGGCCGAGACCAAGGACGAGAAGGCGCTGTACGAGGCCCAGTTGGGGGTCTTCCTCGACCCGGAGGATCCGGGGGTGCGGCAGGCCTGCGAGGCGGCGGGCATCCCGTACGACTGGCTGGAGGCGGCCCGCCGCTCCCCCGTGCACCGCCTGATCAGCAGGTACCGGGTGGCGCTGCCACTGCATCCGGAGTACCGCACCCTGCCGATGGTCTGGTACATCCCGCCGCTGTCGCCGGTCGTGGAGGCGCTCTCGGAGACCGGCCACGACGGCGAGGACGCCGGGAACCTCTTCGCCGCGATCGACACCCTGCGCATCCCGCTGGAGTACCTCGCCGAGATGTTCACCGCCGGCGACACCGTCCCGGTGCGGGCGTCCCTGGAGAAGCTGGCCGCGATGCGTTCCCACATGCGGGCGCTCAACCTCGGCGAGGAGCCGGACGCGGCGATCGCCGCCGCCGTGGGGATGGCACCGGAGGAGATCGAGGCGATGTACCGGCTGCTCGCGATCGCCACGTACGAGGACCGCTATGTCATCCCCACGGCGGCGGTCGGCGACGCCCGCCGCCTGGAGGAGTCCGCGCTGCCCGAGGGGTGCAGCCTCGACTACGACGGCGGCCCGGGTATGGGCGGCGACGGACCCTTCGGCCAGGACTCGGGCCGCAAACTGCTCCCTCTGGTGTCGGTGGAGAACTTCCACGTGCTGCGCAGACGGCAGACAGCCGACACTCCCGACCAGGCGAAGGAGGACTGATGCCCTCGGACGCGGTGTTCTACCAGGCGGCGGCGCTCTGTCTCACCTACCCGGACGACGACTTCGTCGCCCGGCTGCCGCTGCTGCGCGAAGCCGCCCCGCAACTGCGGGAGTTCACCGACCACGCGACGGTGACCCCACCGCAGGAGCTGGCCGCGCACTACGTACAGGTCTTCGACTTCAAGAACCGGCACAGCCTCTACCTCAGCTGGTGGCAGGACGGCGACACCCGCCGCCGGGGCATGTCCCTGGTCCGGTTCAAGGACCTCTACAGGGCGTACGGCATGGAGTTCACCGGCGAGGAACTGCCGGACTTCCTGCCCGCGGTCCTGGAGTTCACGGCCCGCACCGGCAACACGGACCTGCTCACCGAGCACCGCGACTGCCTGGAACAGCTCCGCTGCCGGCTCACGGACTTCGGCACGCCCTACGCGTCCGTCCTGGACGCGGTCTGCGCCACGCTGCCGCCGGCACCCACCGGAGCACGCCGATGACCACCCTCCTGTGGGGCGCCCTGCCCTACATCGCCTTCGCCCTCCTCGTGGCGGGCCTGGTCTGGCGCTACCGCTACGACAAGTACGGCTGGACCACCCGCTCCTCCCAGATCTACGAGTCGAAACTCCTCAACATCGCCTCCCCCGCCTTCCACTACGGCATCCTCTTCGTCCTCGCCGGCCACCTCGTCGGCCTGTTCGTCCCGACGTCCTGGACGAGCGCCGTCGGCGTCAGCGAACACACCTACCACCTGTTCTCCCTCTACGGCGGCACGTTCGCGGGCGCCCTGACGGTGGCGGGCCTCGCCCTCCTCCTCCACCGCCGCCGCACCCGCGCCCCCGTCCTCCGCGCCACCACCACCAACGACAAGGTCATGTACCTCTTCCTGGTCGCCGCGATCGTGCTGGGCATGACCGCGAAACTGACGCACACCTCCGGCGACGGCTACAACTACCGCGAGACGATCGCCCCCTGGGCCCGCAGCCTCTCCACCCTCCAGCCGCGGACAGCCCTGATGACGGACGTCCCGGTCCTCTACCAGGTCCACGCGGTCATCGGCATGATCCTCATCGCCCTGGTCCCCTACTCCCGCCTCGTCCACATGTTCAGCGCCCCACTCCCGTACCTCTTCCGCCCGTACGTGGTGTACCGCACGAGAGACCCGAACCAACTGGGCCCGAGACCGGAGCGCCGGGGCTGGGAAACGACCCGCCGCTAGCCTCCACACTCATTCCTTCCCCGCCGCGCCTTCAACGTCTTTTCTCCACCGCGGCGGATTGAGGCGGTGCCTCACCCAGCCGTACCCCTCTCGTCGTCCACGATCTCCGCGTCCACCACACCCTCCTCCTCGTCGGCCTCGGGTGCCCGCTGTTCCCCGGCCGAACCGCCGGCGGCGGACGCATACATGGCCTGGCCCATCCGCTGGCTCACCGTGGCCAGCTTCTCCACCCCGCCCCGGAGTTCGGCGGTGTCGGCGTTCCGCTCCAGCAGCGCCTTCAGCTCGGCCACCGCGCCCTCCACGTCGGCCCTGACCTCCGCCGGCACCCGCTCCTCGTTCTCGCGGACGAACTTCTCGGTCTGGTAGACGAGTTGCTCGGCCTGGTTGCGGGTCTCCGCCGCCTCCCGGCGTTTGCGGTCCTCCTCGGCGTACTGCTCGGCCTCCCGCATCATGCGGTCGATGTCGTCCTTGGGCAGCGCGGAGCCGCCGGTCACGGTCATCTTCTGCTCGCGGCCGGTGGCGAGGTCCTTCGCCGAGACGTGCATGATCCCGTTCGCGTCGATGTCGAAGGCGACCTCGATCTGCGGTACGCCGCGCGGCGCCGGCGGCAGACCGGTGAGGTCGAAGACGCCGAGCTTCTTGTTGTACACGGCGATCTCCCGCTCGCCCTGGTAGACCTGGATGCCGACCGAGGGCTGGTTGTCGGTGGCGGTGGTGAAGATCTCCGAACGCCGGGTGGGGATCGTGGTGTTGCGCTCGATGAGCTTGGTCATGATGCCGCCCTTGGTCTCGATGCCCAGGGACAGCGGGGTGACGTCGAGGAGCAGCACGTCCTTCACGTCACCGCGTATGACACCCGCCTGCAGGGCCGCCCCGACCGCGACGACCTCGTCCGGGTTGACCCCCTTGTGCGGGTCCTTGCCGGTGAGTTCCTTCACCAGATCGGTGACGGCGGGCATCCGGGTCGAGCCGCCGACCAGGATGACGTGGTCGATCGCGGACAGCCGCACGCCCGCGTCCTTGACGGCCTGGTGGAAGGGTTTCTTGCAGCGGTCCAGCAAGTCAGCGGTCAGCTCCTGGAACTGAGCCCGCGTCAGCTTCTCCTCCAGGTGCAGCGGCCCCTCGGCGGAGGCGGTGACATACGGCAGGTTGATCGATGTCTCCGTCGACGAGGACAGCTCGATCTTGGCCTTCTCGGCGCCCTCGCGCAGCCGCTGCAGCGCCATCCTGTCGTTGCCGAGATCGATGCCGTACTGCCCCTTGAAGCGTTTGACGAGGTGCTCGACGACCCGCTGGTCCCAGTCGTCGCCGCCCAGACGCGTGTCGCCGTTCGTCGCCTTGACCTCGATCACGCCGTCGCCGATCTCCAGGAGGGAGACGTCGAAGGTGCCGCCGCCGAGGTCGAAGACGAGCACGGTCTGCTCCTCGCCCCGGTCCAGGCCGTAGGCGAGGGCCGCGGCGGTCGGCTCGTTGATGATCCGCAGCACCTTCAGACCGGCGATCTCCCCGGCCTCCTTGGTGGCCTGCCGCTGCGCGTCGTCGAAGTACGCGGGGACGGTGATCACCGCGTCGGTGACGTCCTCGCCGAGGTAGGCCTCGGCGTCCCGCTTGAGCTTCTGCAGCACCCGCGCCGACAGTTCCTGGGCCCGGAAGCGGGTGCCGTCGACGGACCCGCTCTCCGGGAACCGCCAGTCCGCGTCGCCCATGTGCCGTTTCACCGAGCGCGCGGTGCGGTCCACGTTGGTCACCGCCTGCCGCTTGGCGACCTCGCCGACCAGCACCTCGCCGTTCTTCGCGAAGGCCACCACCGACGGGGTGGTGCGCGCACCCTCGGCATTGGCGACGACGGTGGGCTCACCACCCTCCAGGACGGCCACCACCGAGTTCGTCGTGCCGAGGTCGATCCCGACCGCACGTGCCATGTCCGTCCCCTTCCGCCCGGGCACTTCCCCGACTCCAGCACAAAACTTGAGCGGGCCGTTGTCAATGCCGGGTACGCCGTAAACAACGATGCCGCACCCCGGTGACGAGGCGCGGCATCCGAAGGGGGACGGCGGTCAGGCGAGCTTGGCGTCCAGGGTGATGGTGGTGCCGGCCAGGGCCTGGCTGACCGGGCAGTTCTTCTTGGCCTCCTCGGCGGCGGCGACGAAGCCCTCCTGGTCCAGGCCGGGGACCGTGCCCTCGACGGTCAGGTGGATCCCGGTGATGCCCTCGCCCGGCTGGAAGCCGACGTCGGCGCTGGTCACCAGCTTGGTGGGCGGCGTGCCGGCGCCGGACAGGGCGTGCGAGAGGGCCATGGAGAAGCAGCTGGAGTGGGCGGCCGCGATCAGCTCCTCGGGGCTGGTCTTGCCGTTCGCCTCCTGCGAGCGCGAGGCCCAGGTGACCGGCTGCTGGCCGATACCGGAGGAGTCGAAGGTGATGACACCGTTGCCCTCGAGGAGATTGCCGTCCCAGACGGTGTGTGCGGTGCGCGTGGTGGCCACGGTTGTTCCTTTCGGCGTGTGCAGGCGATTGCAGGCGATCGAACCGGATTCGCCGCCTCCCATCCGATCACATCCGGGCTCACCGCACCCGGAAGACCGGCCCACGGGGAGTGAACGGCAGGCGACGACCGTCCGGGATCAGATACGCGTGCTCGCGTCGCACCCGCAGGACGTCGCACCAGCCGTCGGTGATCACCAAGACCGGTGCGTTCGGCGGGAAGTCGTCCGCGCGCTGCAGGAGGTCGATGCCGGGCTGGAGGACGGTGCCGCCGCGGCCGTGCACCCGGACCCGGCCCGCGATCTCGGTCGTCGGCAGGTATCCGGCGTCGTACGGGGCCGCGTCGCAGAAGACGACCCGGGCGGCCGGGACGTCACGCGCCCCGGCGTAGGAGGCGATCGCGCCGAGGGCCTTGCCGAGCAGGGTGCGGTCCATGGAGCCGGAGGTGTCGAGGACCACCCCGAAGGTGCAGCGGGCGATCTCCTCGGGCGGGAAGTACCGGCCCGCGCGCGGGATGTCCGGGGTGGAGGACTGCCGGCGGGAGGGGCGGGCGTACGACCGTACGGCCACCGGGCTCGGGACGAACTCGTCGAACCAGCGGGCGAGTCGCGCGTCCCAGGGCAGCGGCGGATGGCTGAGCGCGCGGATCTCCTCGACCAGCCCGCCGGGCAGGAAGCCCCGGTCCTGCGTCTGGTGCAGGTCCAGGCCGTTGCCCAGCCCCCGGCGGTAGAACTCGTCGAGGTCGACGTACGCGCCGGGCGGCCTGATCGGCGCGCCCAGCACATCACCGCGCCCCTTGCCGCGCAGGGTGGCCAGCCGGCGCATCCTGCGCAGGTCGACGGCGATCCGGTCGTACACCTCCTCGGCCGAGAGGTCCTTCAACTCCGGGTCGTACAGCAACCCTTCGGGCATGGTGCCGACGCGCATCCCGACCAGCCAGCCGTTGATGACGTAGTCGCAGGCGATGTTGAAGAGGTAGTGGTCACGGCCGCCGAGGCGGTCGCCGTGGCGCAGGGCGGCGTGCAGCATCTCGTGGGCGAGGACGAACCGCCACTCCTCGTCGTCCAGGGTGCGCAGCGGGTTGACGTAGATCTCGCCCGCCTCCGGGTTGACGGCGGCGATCGCGATGTCGTGGGCGCGGGCCAGTTCGGCGTCGGCGACCAGCTTGATGCCGGCCGCGATACCGCCGAGCAGCGGATAGGAGGAGACGAACCAGTTCAGCGCCCGCTCCCAGGGGCGCCGCGGAGTCGGCGGGCCGGACATGGAGGTGCGCCGGCCGCCGGCCAGGTCCATGGCGCGGGACATGGTGCGGGTCAGCGCGTGTGCGAACGCCAGCTGCCAGTCCGGGATCTGCCCGGCCCACTTGCTCCAGGAGAGCAGGAGCTGGTCCGGTTCGCCGCCGCCTGTGCCACCGCGTTCGTAGGCGGCCGGGACGGAGCCGACGCGCCGCCAGCCGGCGGCGAGCCGCTCCTCGTCGCCCTCCGGGTAGGACGCGGGCAGGTGGTCCGGCGCCTCGCCGACCGGGAAGGTCCCCAGGAACCGGTTGACGACGGCGCAGCGGGCGGCCAGCTCGTAGTGGTCGGGCTGGCTGCGCGGCCCGGTGGCGGCCGGGAGGTGCCCGAAGCCGAGATGGATGGTGCAGTGGGCCAACGCCCAGGCCCACTCGGCCGGTTCGGCACGCCGGGTGGCGTGCGCGTGCAGCACGCCGTCCGAGTCGGCGCACACCAGCCCGTCACGGGGAGCGAGTTCGCACTTCTCGTGACGGCAGATGGTGAACTCGACGGCCCGCAGCGCCGGGTTGGCGCGCAGCAGCTCGACCCCGGCCGCGAAGTTCTCCGCCGCGGGGTCCTTCTTCTGCTCCTTCTTCTGGTCCTTCTTCTGCCCTTTGCCGGCGGCGGCCCGGCTCATCGCCGGGCCTCGACCAGGCGGGGCATGTCCCGGGCCGCCTCGACCAGGAACCAGGCCGGCAGCACGGGGTTGCCGTCGGTGTCGGAGGCGATGACGGTCTGGGCGACCTCGACGGAGATCTCGGCGAGCTGCACCAGCAGCGACTTGGCGCGGTACGCGGTCTGCCGGCCGTTCGCCGACATGTGCTCCTTGGCGGCGGGCAGGTCCTTGACCAGCCGCCCCCGGAACGACTCGGCGAGGTAGTACAGCAGGTCGCGGTCCTCGATCCGGTGCGGCCAGCCGGCGTCCCCCTTGAGGATGGCCTCGATCCCGAACCGGCTGCGCACGATCTTGACGTAGCCGCAGAAGGCGGTCGCGTGCGCGGGCGTCAGCGTGCCGTGCGCGAGGACCTTGAGCGTCCCCTCGTCGAGGCCGTGCCCGAAGGAGTGCAGGGCGTCGGAGAGCATGTGCCAGGACCGCGGGGTGGAGAACGGCTCCTCGGTCTTCGGCGGCTTGGACCACAGGTGGTCCGGCCGGTCGGTGAGGTGGTCCACGATCCACGGATGGATCCCGTGGGCGCCGGCCCAGGCGAGCCAGTCGTGCGCGGAGGCCTCCAGATGGACGTGGGCCAGCCGGTTGACGAGCGCGGAGGCGATGGGCCGGGCCAGCGCGTTGTCGGTGGCCCGGTTGCCCGCGCCGATCACGATCGACCCCTTCGGCAGCTCGTAGTTGCCGACCCGCCGGTCCAGGATCAGCGAGTAGAACGCCTTCTGCACATCCGGCGTGGCCGCGTTCAGTTCGTCGAGGAACAGACAGTACGGCTCGTCCCGGGCGATCACCTCCGGCGGGCAGAAGACCGACCGCCCGTCACGGATCTGCGGAACGCCGATCAGGTCCTCGGGCGCGAGCTGCGTACCGAGCAGACTCACACACTCCAGCCCGAGCGACTCGGCGAACTCCCGCACCAGCGAGGACTTTCCGATACCGGGGGCGCCCCAGATGAACACGGGCCGCACGGTGGCAAGGCCAAGAAGAAGTTCAGGGAGACGGGAGGGCGTGACGGTCACGGCTGCCTGCAAGAGGCCGCTCCTTGGGGGTGTTCGAGAGGTTGGCGACTCGAACAGTGTGAGCCGGGAGTCGAGCAGACGCAGCCGATTTTCTCGCCGGTAGGGACGCGCCCCAAAGGGGCGCGGGGAACTGCGCGCCAAGCCCCCACCGACCCGCAGTGAACGAACTACGCAGCTTTCTCCTCCTCGGCCACCGGAACCTGCGGCCCATCCACCTCCCGAAGCCACCGCCGCAGCACCCGATGCACGGCCTCGGCACCGACGAGCTCTTCTCCCTCCCCCATCGGCGCCGAACAGTCGACCGGCGACAACAGGAACGGCCGCCCCTGCGCGCCCCCCAACCCCCCGTGCGACCCGATCTGCTCCTCGAAGGCCAGCACTTCACCGGAGTCCGGGTCGTACCACGAGTTGACCATGATGTCGGCGGCGTGCGGAAAGGAGTGGGTCCGCCGGACGGCTTCCGCTGCGCCCGCCCCGAACACGGCCAGCGGCCCCGGACAGGCGTCGAGCCGGTCGAGCGGTATCTCCGCCCCGTACGCGCCGAGCACCACCCCGCCGTGCTCCTCGCTGCGCACCAGCAGGAACCCGACGCCGGGATGGTTGGCGAGGGTGGTGAGCAGCGCCGGGTGGCGGGCGTCGATCTCCTCCTTGGTCATCCGGTGCGGCACGTCCGGGAAGGAGACCAGGCCGAGGTTGCCGGAGGCGAGCACGATCGGCTCGCAACGCCGGGTCGGCCGGTGCTTCTCGCCGCCCTCCTCGACCGGCCGGCGCAGGGCCGCGCGGACGGCGGCCCGGGCCTCCGTACCGCTGTGGGTCCGCTCGGCGCGGCGCGGTACGTGCAGCCCGCAGCCGGCCCGGACCAGGTCGCCGAGGGTGAGGCCGTAGCGGGTGCGGAAGGTCTCGCCGGGGCTCTGGCCGTGGTCGGAGAGGACGACGATCCTGTACGGCCGCGGGGCGTGCTCGGCGGCCTTCTCGATCAGGGCGAGGGCGCGGTCCAGGCGTTGCAGCACCTTCTCGGTGTCCCGGCTGTGCGGCCCCGAGTGGTGGGCCACCTCGTCGTAGGCGACGAGGTCGGCGTAGACGGCGCTGCGGCCGACGAGCAGGTCGCCCATGACCGCGGCGACGACGACGTCCCGTTCGACGACGGTCGCGAAGGCCCGGACGAAGGGGTAGAGGCCGCCGCGTCCGACGCGCGGGCGCTGTTCGCGGAGCCGGGCCGTGGTGGACTCGCGGATCTCGCGGCCGACCTCGGCGAAGAAGGAGAGCGCGGTGCGCACGGCGTTGGCGGGGTCGGAGAAGTAGGCGAAGTAACCGGCGCGGGAACGGTTCTCCCGGCCCCGGCGCCGGGTGGCGATGGACAGCACGAGGGCCTGTTCGTCGGCGCCGCCGCTGAAGAGGTTGCCGCGGCTGGCGCCGTCCAGGGTGAGCAGGCCTCCGTCGGCGGTGCGCTCGACGGCCCGGCGCTGGAGTTCGGCGGCGCTGGACGGCCGGTTGCAGACCATCACCTCCCGGTGCTCCTTCTCGTACCAGCGGAACGCGGGCACGTCGAAGTTCGAGCCGTGCAGGATGCCGAGCTGGCTGGCGCCGGTCTGGCTGGACCAGTCGGTGCGCCAGGGGGTGAGCCGGTGGGTGGGCCGGCGGGTGGGCTGCTCCTCCCCCGCGCCCAGCCAGCCGGCCACCGTCGGCATCAGGCCCTTGGCGACGGCCGTGGTGAGGACGTCGTGGCCGACACCGTCGAGTTGGAGAAAGACGGTGCCGGGGACGGCCGGGCACGGCGGGTGGGACTTGCGGCGGCGGGTGGCGAGGCGGGAGAGCCGGCGCCGGTAGGCGTCGTCGTCGCGGACGGCGAGCGCACCGCCGGTGGCGGAGGCGACGGCGGACATCACGGCGGCGACGATCACGGCGGTCTCCGGCGCCGCCTCGCTCTGTCCGGAGGGGTTGACGCGCAGGGCGACGAGCAGGAGGGAGCCGTTGAGGAAGAAGACCAGCAGACCGAGGACGAGGGCGGGCACGAGCAGCAGCAGCCGTACGAGAAGGGGCCATACGACGGCGGAGAGCACACCGAAGACGCCGGCGCCGAGGGCGGCCGTCATCGCTATGCGGGTGGCGCTGTCACCGTCGGGGGACTGGAGCTGGAAGTCGGGCAGGATCCCGGCGAGGACCAGCATGGTGACGGTGGACACCGCCCACACCGCGACGCTCCGCCCGAGCTGACTGACGACCCGCCGCCACCGCACGCGCCACCGACCTCACGTCCGCGACCCGCGCCGGCCGCGGGTCTGCTGGCGTCAACACTGTCATACGGCGTCCTACGGCCGCGGGGCGCGAGCGGGCTCACCTCCCGTCGTAGCCGGCCGTCGGCATCGACAGCCTGCGGTGGACCCTCGCCTTCATCTGGGCGTCGTAGCAGGGCTCGGCCCGGCCCACCGTCTCCACCCGCACCCCGCGTCTCGCGCACTCCGCCGTGAACTCCTCCACCGACGACAGCGCGCTCTCCAGGACCCGTCTGCTGGGGGCGACGAAGACGTCGAGGCCGGGGCGGACGCCGGACCAGAGGGCGCTGTGGTCGTGGCGCAGGCCGCGGACCAGGAGTTCACGGGCGATGACGTACCCGTGTTCCACGGCCCAGCGCGCGCACATCGCGTGCTGGCTGCGGGAGTCGACCAGGAAGGGGTCGATCTCCAGTTCCTCCAGGGGCGTCAGACTCGCGATGGCGGTCACCCGCACCGGCGCGAGCCCGCCGGAGGCACCCCGCGGCTGTCCCATGGCGTCCCCCTCACCTCCGGGTTTCGCCGCCGACCCTACTCCTGCACGTAGGCTTCGGGGAGTCACGCGAAGGAGGCAAAGAAGGTGCCGGTGGAGATCACCTGGTGGGGTCACGCCACCTGCACGATCGAGGATTCGGGCGTACGCGTGCTCACCGATCCTCTGTTCGCGCGCCGGCTCGCGCATCTGCGCCGCCGCCGGGGCGCCCCGCCGCCGTCCGAGGCCCGCCACGCGGACCTCGCGCTCGTCTCCCACCTGCACGCCGACCATCTGCACGTCCCCTCGCTCGCCGGGCTCGCCCCGGGCACGCGCCTGCTCGTGCCCCGGGGCGCACCACGGGCGGTGCCCGCGCTCCGCAGGCTCCGTCAGCTGCGGATCACCGAGATGGGCGTCGGGGACGAGATACACGTCGGCCCCCTCGTCGTACGGGCCGTACCCGCGCGCCACGACGGCCGCCGGCTGCCGGTCGGCCCGCACCGCTCCCCCGCCCTCGGATACGTCGTCGAGGGCGCCGCCCGGACGTACTTCGCCGGCGACACCGGGCTGTTCGACGAGATGGCCGAGGCGGTGGGCCCGGTGGACGTGGCCCTGCTGCCGGTCGGCGGGTGGGGGCCGTATCTCGGGGAGGGGCACCTGGACGCCGGACGGGCGGCGCGGGCGCTGGCCGCCCTGACGCCGCGCAGCGCGGTGCCGGTGCACTACGGGACGTACTGGCCGATCGGCATGGACGCGGTGCGCCCGCACGAGTTCCATGCGCCGGGCGAGGAGTTCGTGCGCCTCGCGGCGGAGTACGCGCCGCAGGTGGCGGTGCACCGGCTCGGCCACGGGGAGGGTGTGCGGCTGGAGGTCGCGCGGTGAGACCGCTGCTGGTGCTGGCGGCCGCCGCCGGGTCCACGGCGGCGACCTCGTCGTCCACCGAGTCGACGCAGCAGGCGATCGGGTATCCGACGCTGTTTCTGCTGGTGCTGATCGGGGCGTTGCTGCCGGTGGTGCCGACGGGGGCGCTGGTGAGTTCGGCGGCGGTGGTGGCGTTTCACCAGACGGCGCCGTTCGCGCTGGCGCTGGTGTTCGTGACGGCGTCGCTGGCGGCCTTCCTCGGGGACGCGGCGCTGTACTGGCTGGGACGGCGCGGGATGGGGTCGAAGAACGGGTCGCGGTGGCTGGCGGCGATCCGGGCCCGGGCGCCGGAGGAGCGGCTGTCGCAGGCGCAGTCGAAACTGGCCGAGCACGGGGTCGCCGTGCTGGTGCTGTCCCGGCTGGTGCCGGCCGGGCGGATTCCGGTGATGCTGGCGTGTCTGCTGGCGGAGTGGCCGCTCAGGCGGTTCGCGCGGGGGAACGCGCCCGCGTGTCTGGCGTGGGCGGCCACGTACCAGGTGATCGGGATTCTGGGCGGGTCGCTGTTTCCGGAGCCGTGGGAGGGGGTTGTGGTGGCGGTGGGACTGACGGTGGTGATCAGTGTGACGCCGAGTGTGGTGCGCCGAGTTCGGGGGGGTGCGGTGCGTGGGTGACTGCGGGTGGGTGGGGGCTGAGCGCGCCCACGCGGCGGGAGCCGCACATCGATACAGCCCCGCGCCCCTGACGGGGCGCCCTAGTCCACCGTGCTTTCCAGTGAGGACCTCTGCATGACCCTCGATCCGCCCACCGGCAGGTCCCACAGGTCCTCCCGGTCCCGGCCCGCCCGTTCCCAGGCCGCCCGTACCCGTGTGAGCGGTTCCAGGACCGGTTCTGCCGAGAGGATGAAGGTGCCCCAGTGCATGGGGGCCATCCGCCTCGCCCCCAGATCCTCCGTCGCCCGGACCGCCTCCTCCGGGTCGAGGTGGACGTCGCTGAGCCACCAGCGGGGGTCGTAGGCGCCGATGGGCATGAGGGCGAGATCGATGCCGGGGTAGCGGCGGCCGATGCGGGAGAACCAGTGGCCGTAGCCCGTGTCGCCGGCGAAGTAGAGGCGGCCGCCGTCGGGGGCGGTGAGGACCCAGCCGCCCCAGAGGCTGTGGCAGGTGTCGGTGAGGCTGCGCTTGGACCAGTGGTGGGCGGGGACGAAGTCGAAGCGGACTCCGGAGAGTTCGGCCGCCTCCCACCAGTCCAGCTCGGTGACGGTGGTGAAGCGGCGGCGCCGGAACCAGCGGCCGAGTCCGGCCGGGGCGAAGACGGGGGTGTCGCGCGGGAGCCGGCGCAGGGTGGGGGCGTCCAGGTGGTCGTAGTGGTTGTGGCTGATGACGACCGCGTCGATGCGCGGCAGCGTCTCCCAGGCGACGCCCACGGGGGTGATGCGGGCGGGGGTACCGATGATGCGGCGGGACCAGACGGGGTCGGTGAGGACCGTCAGGCCGCCTATCCGGACGACCCAACTGGCGTGTCCCGCCCAGGTGACGGCGATGGTGTCGGTGTCGACGCGCGGCAGCGGGCCGGGGGCGTAAGGGAGTCGGGGGACGTCGGCGAGGCCCTCGCGGCCGGGGCGGACGGAGCCCTCGCGGGCGAAGCGGGCCATGGCCTTGAGGCCGGGCAGGGGGGAGGTCAGGCGGTCGTGGAAGGTCCGCGGCCAGACCCGGAGTTCACCCAGCGGGCGGGGGTCGGCGAGCGGCGGGAACGGAGGCGCGGAGGGAGTCGGGGCTGCGGGGGTCACCGCGTCCCGGGTCGTCGTGGCGGTCGCCGTGGCGGACCCTGACTCATGCGTCTGCTGCGTCATCGAGGAGGCTCCCATCGCTGAGCGTCGTCGCGGAGATCGTCGAGTGCCGACCCCAAGGACATCAACGCGCGTTGCACGTGTGGCAGTTCCAACGGTGCGGGGGACGTGAGGCATTCCAGGCGTTCGGTGTCGGTGTCGCCCAGCAACGGGCCGGTGGCGAGCCGTACGCGCAACGCCTGGAGGTCGTCGCCGAAACGGTGGCCGCCGGGCGCGGGCATGCCGAGCCGGGCGGTGAGGAACTCCTCCAACTCCTGTGCGTCGCCGACCCCCTGGGCACCGAGCGCGGCGCGCAGCGGCTCCAGGTCGGCGTAGAGGTGCCGGCCGGCCTGCGGGGGCCGGACCAGACCGCCCGCGGCGACCACCGCGCCGTGCACGGCGGCGGCCACGCGCGCGTGCAGGCGTACGGCGGCCTCGCGGCGGGCGGTGACGGGCCCGGGTTCGTCGAGCGCGTGCGCGGCGGCCACCGCGACCGGCCCGGCGAGACGGGCGCCGAGGGCGGTGAGGACGTCGAGCACGCGCGCGTGCAGGTCCGTACCGGTGTCGCCCGCCGGGAACCGGGCGACGGCGGCGGGCCAGCCGGCCGGCAGCAGCGCGCCCGCCAGGTCGGTGACGACGGTGACCCGGTCCGGGAGCATCTCGGCGGGACTGAGCAGCATGGTGGCGTGCGGGGCGTGCAGGGTGTCGCGCCAGGTCTCGTCGCTGACCAGGTGCAGCCCCTCGCCGGTGGCGGCCTCCACGGTCTCGTGCAGCAGTTCGGGCGGGGCGACGGTGGCGGTGGGGTCGTCGGCGACGGACAGGACGAGCAGCCGGGGGTCGCCGCCCTCGTTCCGGACCCGGCGCACGGTCTCCAGCAGCGCGTACGGGTCGGGTACGCCCCCGGACTCGGCCGGGGTCGCCACATGGAAGACGGGGCGGCCCAGCAGCCGGGCGTACGGCGCCCACCAGGCGGCGCAGGGCCGCGGCACCAGGACGTCGCCGCCGAGCGCGGCGGTGAGCGCGAGCAGCAGGGCGGGGGCGCCGGGTCCCGAGGTGACGCGGTCGGGCCCGACGGGCAGCCCGCGGCGCCCCCAGTAGCCGCAGGCGGCCTCCAGCAGCGCCGGTCCGCCGCCGACCGGCTCCTCGCCGCCCCGGTGCGCGGCGGCGGCCAGCGCGGCGGAGAGCTCGGGCAGCACGGGCAGCCCGTCGTCGGGCAGGGGCGGCCCGTAGCGGACCGGGCCGTGGCCCTGCGGAAGCGGGTGCCGGGCAGGTCCGTGGCGCTGTGGAAGCGGGTGCCGGGCCGGTCCGTTGCCCTCGGGGTCCGTACGCCGCATGTCCGCCTCCGCGCAGTCCGTGGTGCCGCCGTGTGCCGCTGTCCGGTCCGGGCCGTGCTCCGTCGCCGGCTGCGGTGGCCGGGTCAGCCGTCCGCGCGGAACCTACCGCCCCACAGCCGGTACGCGGCGCCGCCGCACGCGGCCGCGATCAGCACCCCGCCCGCGGCCAGGGCGGGAACCGACTCGGTGAAGGCGCCCCCTTCCCCGGCCTCCACCCCGTGCTGCACGCCCGGCGGGGCGCAGGACGTGTCACCGCCGCCGCGCGCTCCGTCGCACTCCTGCTCGTCCCCGCCGCACGACTTCTGCTGCTGCCCCTCCGCCGCACAGGGCCGCTCGTCGTTCTTCCACGGCACCGTGCCGTCGTCCCCGTGCGAGGCCGTGCCGTCGTCCCCGTGCGAGGCCGTGCCGTCGTCCCGATGACCACCGGTGCCGCCGTCCCCGTGCGAGGCCGTGCCGCCGTCCCCGTGCGAGGCCGTGCCGTCGTCCCCGTGCGAGACCGTACCGTCGTCGCCGTGCGAAGCCGTGCCGTCGTCACCGAAGTGGGCGCCCGTCCCCTCGTCGCCCCGCGGAGGCACACCGCCGTCCCCACGCGGAGCCGTACCCGCGTCCCCGCGCGGTGCCGTACCGCCGCCGTCCCCCGGCGGCACGGCACCGTCCAAGCCCGGCGGCACATCGCCGCCCACGCCCGGCGGCAGCGCGCCGGCGTCGTCGCCGCCGGCAACCGTGAAGGGCGCGGTCCAGGGCTGTTGCGGCTGCTCCCCGCCCGCCGCCGGGCAGGCCCCGTCGGGGGCCGAGGCCGGGTTCCGACCGGCGGCACTCGTCGTACCGCCTTCCGTATAGACCTCGGCCCGGTCCCCACAGGTCACGGAGACGGTGACGGTGGTCCCGGGCCGGGCGGCGGCCGTGCCGGCGGCGCCGCACGCGGCACCCGCCAGGACGGCGACGGACAGGGCGCGAACGGTGCGGCGCATGAGGTGGGCTCCTTGAGACGTACGGCTGTGGGACAGGCGGCTCGTGCCCCCGCAGCCATCACAGCCCGCCCCGCACCGTGCCGCGCGCGGCCGACCCCCATTCGCGGGACACGCCCGCACTTTCGGGTGACCGATCCCCGTGTCGGCCCCCGCTCTCCGGGTACGCGTCCGGCACCCCCGAAGCACCTGGAGGGAGACATGCAGCGAGGCAGTGACCGGCTGAGCGTCCACCGGGACGACGAGATGAAGCACGAGCTGCGGGAACTGCTCAGGTCCGGGCATCCGACCCGTACGGAGGACTGGAACGACCCCGAGCCGCCCGCGGAGGACGATCCGGAGGTGTACCGCGCCCCGATCCGGCCGTGGACCAGCGAGCAGCCGTCACCGGCGACGGTCCGGCTGGAGCTGGCCCGGTCCCTGACCCGGCACGACTTCCCGGCGCAGCCCAGGGAGCTGGCCGACGTGCTGCGCCGCGGCAACGCGCCCGACGCCCTGGTCCGGCGGGTGTCCCGGCTGCCGCGCGCGAAGCGTTACGACAGCCTGTTCGCGCTGGCCGAGGCGGTGCTCGGCGAGGAGTGAGCCGGGACGCCGACGAAGTACCCCCGCGCCGCCGGGGGCCTCAGCTCGCGGAGGCCCCCGGTGTCGCCGTCTCGGCGCAGCCGCGCTCGCGGGCGCCCTCCCGGGTGCGGCCGGCCGCGACGAGGCGGCGCGGATTGCGGCGCAGATACTCGCCCTCCAGCTGGGCCATGCGTTCGTTGTGGGCGCGCAGCGCGTCGTTGGAGCCGTACAGCAGGGTGTCGTGGCGCGTCCGGTGGATGTTCTCCAGCTCCTTCATGAGCTGCTGGTCGTCCAGCCGGCTGGGGTCGACTCCTGTCATGGTGGTACCCCGCTCGTCGTGTCCGTCCCGGCGGTCCGGATTCCTGCATCCACTGTACGAACATCCGGGCCCGCGGGCCTCCCTACCGGACGCGCTCCACCCGGCGCTCGTCCCACACCGGCTCCGGGGTCTCGCGGACCTTGCCGTCGCTGCCGAAGACCAGGTAGCGGTCGAAGGAGCGGGCGAACCAGCGGTCGTGGGTGACGGCGAGCACCGTGCCGTCGAAGGCCTCCAGCCCCTCCTGGAGCGCTTCGGCGGACTCCAGGTCGAGGTTGTCGGTCGGCTCGTCGAGGAGCAGTGCCGTGACGCCCTGCAGCTCCAGCAGCAGGATCTGGAACCTGGCCTGCTGCCCGCCCGACAGCCGATCGAAGGTCTGTTCGGCCTGCTGGGTGAGCTCGTAGCGGCGGAGCCGGGACATCGCCGCGCCGCGGTCCTGGGAGTGTTCCGTCCAGAGGATGTCCAGGAGCGTGCGGCCCCGCAGCTCGGGGTGGGCGTGGGTCTGGGCGAAGTGCCCGGGCACCACGCGCGCGCCCAGCTTCCACTCCCCCGCGTGCGTCACGTCCTCGCCGGCCAGCAGCCGCAGGAAGTGCGACTTGCCGGAGCCGTTGGAACCGAGCACGGCGACCCGTTCGCCGTAGAAGACCTCCAGGTCGAACGGTTTCATCAGGCCGGTCAGTTCGAGTCCCGCGCAGGTGACGGCCCGGACACCGGTACGGCCGCCCTTGATGCGCATCCTGATGTCCTGCTCGCGCGGCGGCTCGGGCGGCGGGCCGGCCTCCTCGAACTTGCGCAGCCGGGTCTGTGCGGCCGCGTACCGGGACGCCATCTCGTGCGAGACGGCGGCAGCCTGCCGGAGGTTCAGCACCAGCTTCTTCAGCTGGGCGTGCTTCTCGTCCCAGCGGCGGCGCAACTCCTCGAAGCGGGCGAAGCGTTCGCGGCGGGCCTCGTGGTAGGTGGCGAAGCCGGCGCCGTGCACCCAGGCGTCGGCGCCGGTCGGTGAGGGCTCCACGGAGACGATCTTCTCGGCGGCGCGGGCGAGGAGCTCGCGGTCGTGGGAGACGAACAGGACCGTCTTGCGGGTCTCCTTCAGCTGCTGTTCCAGCCAGCGCTTGCCGGGGACGTCGAGGTAGTTGTCCGGCTCGTCGAGCAGCAGTACCTCGTCGGCGCCCCGGAACAGGGCCTCCAGCACCAGCCGCTTCTGCTCACCGCCGGAGAGCGTGCGCACCTGCCGCCACTGGGCCTTCTCGTACGGCACTCCGAGCGCGGCCGTCGTGCACATGTCCCAGAGGGTCTCGTGCTCGTAGCCGCGTACCTCGGCCCAGTCGGCGAGGGCCTGCGCGTACCGCAGCTGGGCGGCCTCGTCGTCGACGGTCATGAGGGCGTGCTCGGCCTTGTCGACGGTCTGCGCGGCCTCCCGGATCCGGGGCGGCGCGACCGAGACCAGCAGGTCGCGTACGGTCGTCTCGTCGCGTACGGAGCCCACGAACTGGCGCATGACGCCGAGGCCGCCGCTCACGGTGACGGTGCCGCCGTGCGGCTTCAGCTCGCCCGAGATCAGCCGGAGCAGGGTGGTCTTGCCGGCGCCGTTGGGGCCGACCAGCGCGACGGCCGCGCCCTCGCCCACCCGGAAGGACACGTCGCCGAGCAGCGCCCTCCCGTCGGGGAGGTAGTACTCGAGGTGCGCGGCTTCCAGATGTCCCATGGTCAGGGATTCTGCGGGGCCCGCCCGGCATGGGGCAAACCGTTATCGGCCCGACGTCGTCGGCTGCGGGTGCGTCGTAATCACTCCGTCACCGACTCCACCCGCTCCCCCGTCGGCCCGCTCACGCCCGTCGGCTCCACCACGGCCCCCTCCCAGGACAGGGCCTTCCAGCCGTCCTCCGGGGTGCCGTCCAGGATCACGACGCCCGTGTTGTCGAGGGGGCGGGAGGCGGCGTAGGGGACGTCGACGTTGTCCGCGCGGGCCGCCGCCCACAGGCGGATCACCGCGCCGTGGCTGATCATGGCGACCGTCCCGGCACCGCTCGCGACCGCCTCGGCGACCACCGCGTCGTAGCGGGCCAGGACCTCGGCCCCGGTCTCGCCGCCGGGCATGCGCAGCGCGGTGTCGCCGCCGGCCCAGGCGAACACGGTCCGCATGTACTCCTCGCCGTGCTCGGAGTGGCCGGGCAGCATCTCCAGGTCGCCCGCGGAGACCTCGCGGATGCCGTCGCGGACGATCGGGTCGAGGCCGCGGGCGGCGGCCAGCGGGGCGGCGGTGCGGTGGGTGCGGATCAGGGTGGAGACGTAGAGGGCCTCGATGTCCTCCTCGGCGAGGGCCGCGGGCAGCGCCGCGGCCTGCTGCTCGCCGAGCGCGGTGAGCCCGGGGCCGGGTACGGCGGTGTCGAGGAGGAACTCGACATTGGTCGGGGTCTGCCCGTGACGTATGAGGAGCAGGCGCATCCGGAGGGTTCCTCTCACTCGACCGCACCGCGTTTCCGGCAGGAAACGGCCACTTCAGGGTAACCGCACCCGCATGAGCCCAGACGTCGACCTGACCGTCCCGAAGCCCGGCCGGCACGCGCTGCGCGACCGGCTGCTCGCCCTCGACAGCCGGTTGTTCGAGGTGGCCGCCGAGCGGCACTGGCCGTTCGCCGAGCCGGTGCTGCCCCGGCTGAGCCGGAGCGCCAACCACGGGGTGCTGTGGTGCGCCACGGCCGCCGCGGTGGCCGCGTCCCGTACCCCGCGCGCCCGCCGGGCCGCCGCCCGCGGCCTGGCCTCGCTCGCCCTGGCCTCCCTGACCATCAACACCCTCGGCAAACGCTCGGTGCGCCGCCCCCGGCCGCTCCTGGACCCGGTGCCGGCGGTACGGCACCTGAAGCGGCAGCCGATCACCACGTCCTTCCCCTCCGGTCACGCCGCGTCGGCGGCCGCCTTCGCGACCGGGGTCGCCCTGGAGTCCCCGGCCTGGGGCGCGGTGGTGGCTCCGGTGGCGTTCTCCGTCGCCATGTCCCGGGTCTACACGGGTGTGCACTTCCCGAGCGACGTGCTCGCGGGTGCGGTGCTCGGCGCGGGCGCCGCGTTCGCCGTACGGGCGCTGGTGCCGACCCGGGCGCAGACCGGCCCGCCGCCCCGGCCCCGCGCACACGCCCCGGCGCTGCCCGGCGGGGAGGGTCTGGTGGTCGTGGCCAACCGGGCCTCGGGCAGCGCCGACCGGGTGCGGGCGCTGCGCGACGAGCTGCCGGACGCGGAGCTCGTGGAGTGCGAACCGGCGGACGTGCGGGCCGAGTTGGAGAAGGCGGCGGCACGGGCCCGGGCGCTCGGGGTGTGCGGCGGCGACGGCACGGTGAACGCGGCCGCCGGGGCCGCCCTGCGCCACGGGCTGCCGCTCGCGGTGCTGCCCGGCGGCACCCTCAACCACTTCGCCTACGACCTGAGCGTGGAGGACGGCCGGGATCTGGGCCGCGCGGTGCGCGAGGGCGAGGCGGTCCGGGTGGACGTCGGCCGCTTCGCCTCCCAGGACCGGGAGGGTGTCTTCCTCAACACGCTCAGCCTGGGCGTCTACCCGGAGCTGGTGCGTGAGCGGGAGCGCTGGGCGCACCGCATCGGCGGCCGGCCCGCCGAGGTGCTGGCCGCGCTGCGCGTGCTGCGCACGGACCGGCATCCGCTGCGGGTCGAACTCGGTGGCGAGGCACACCCGTTGTGGCTGCTGTTCGTCGGCAACTGCCTCTACCACCGGATGGGCCTGACCCCGGGCCGCCGCACCGACCTGGCGGACGGGCTGCTCGACGTACGGGTGGTGCACGGCGGCCGGCACCCGGCGCTCCGGCTCCTCTCCGCCGCCCTCGCGGGCCCGCTGCCCCTCCCCCACTCTCGGCTGCGCTCGAGCGGGAGGTACCCCCACCCCGCGCATGCGGAGGTGAAGGTGAACCGGCTGCGCCTGACCGGCCTCGCGGCCGGGACTCCGCTCGCCTTCGACGGTGAAGTCGTCGACGTGAAGGGCGAGATGACGGTGGAGAAGCTGCCGGAGGCGCTGACCGTGTACCGGCCGCTGCCCTGAGGTGACCAACCGTCAGTCCACATCGTAAAACGTGGGTCTCATTATTCGGCATGCGCGCGTAGCGTTGCGGCTACCGCGGGACGGGGTCGTCCGGCCCCGTCCGCCGGTGTGACGCGAAGGGGTTGAGCCATGTCGAAGCCACAGGAGACCGCCGTCTACACGCACGGGCACCACGAGTCGGTGCTGCGTTCGCACACCTCACGGACCGCCGCCAACTCGGCCGGCTATCTGCTGGGTTCGCTCAAGCCCCACATGCGGATCCTGGACATCGGCTGCGGCCCGGGGACGATCACCGCGGACCTGGCGGCCCTGGTCCCCGAGGGCCAGGTCACCGGTGTGGACCACGCGCCGGGCATCCTGGAGCAGGCCCGCGCCACCGCCGCCGGGCGCGGCCTGACGAACGTGGACTTCGCGGTCGCCGACGTGCACGCGCTGGACTACCCGGACGACACCTTCTGCGTGGTCCACGCCCACCAGGTGCTCCAGCACGTGGGCGACCCGGTGCAGGCGCTGCGCGAGATGCGCCGGGTCACCAAGCCGGGCGGTTTCATCGCCGTACGCGACGGGGACTACGCGGCGATGACCTGGTACCCGGCGGTGCCGGGCCTGGACGACTGGCTGGAGCTGTACCGGCGGGTGGCCCGGGCCAACGGCGGCGAGCCGGACGCCGGGCGGCGGCTGCGGTCCTGGGCGCTGGCGGCGGGGCTGACCGACATCACGGCCACCTCCGGGACCTGGACGTACAGCACGGCCGAGGAGCGGGCGTGGTGGGGCGGGCTGTGGGCGGACCGCACGGTCGCCTCCTCCTACGCCGGGCTGGCCACGGAGGGCGGCCACGCGACCACCGGGCAGCTGGCGGAGATCGCGGCGGCCTGGCGGGAGTGGGCGGGGCAGGAGGACGGCTGGTTCGCCGTCCTGCACGGAGAGATTCTCTGCCGTAAGTGAGCCTGATCCGCGGATTTCGGGAAACTCGATCCGCAGGAGGTTCACATTATGGTTGCCATTCTTCTCGTCCTGCTTCTGGTCCTGATTCTCTTCGGTGCCGGATTCGCGGTGAACGTACTCTGGTGGGTCGCGCTCGCCGTACTGGTGCTGTGGCTCCTCGGATTCCTGGCGCGCGGCACGACCAGCGCGGGCGGCCGGGGCCGCTGGTACCGGTGGTGAGGCGACCGGCGCCGCCCGCAGCCGGTCAGTCCGGCTCTCCCGGTTCCGTGAACGAATAGGCCGCCCAGGGTCCGGTGAGTTCCACCCGTATTCCCGGTGTCTCGCCCTTCGCACGGTCGACCAGCTCCACGAATTCCTCGGAATCCGCGCGCGGCACCAGATAAGCCGCGTCGAGCAGGTTCCACCCGGGAGCGCCGGAATACGGTGCGTTATGCGGACGGTTCAGCCGGGAATCCTCGGCCCGCCGGGAAAGCCGCTCGTGCAGAATGCGGGCGAATTCCTCGGCGGGCCGGGGTGTGTCCTCGGGCGGGTCGGCGTACAGGGTCACGCCCCACTCGACCCGCCCGTCGAGCCGGTCGAGGGTGCGCAGGAAGTCGGCCTCGCGGGCCTCCATCATGACCCGGACGGCGCTGTCGTCCCGGAAGACCGTGGCGAGCGGGAGCGGCAGGGGCGTGGTGACCGTGGTGAGCGCGTCGACCACGCACTGGTGGGCGCGGGTGGTCGCGGCCAGCCAGTCCGGGTCCGCCAGCCGTTCGCGCAGCGCCTCCGCGGCGAAGTCCCCCTCCGGGACCGTACTCACGACGGCGACCAGGCCGTGGTGCCTGAGCAGGCCCGGCGGGGTGCCGGCCACGCCGGTGCACTGGGCCTGGAGGGCCGCCGCGAAGGGGCGGCAGACGGCGTACACGTACCGGAGTCCGCCCTGTGCGGTCATCGCTCCTCCTTCAGGTCACGTCGCCGGTCAGCGCACGATCGCCTCCTCGACCAGCAGCCGTCCGGCCGCCGCGATCGCATCGGCGTCGATCCCGGCGGCGTGCAGCTGCTGGTCGGGCGCGGCCGAGCCCGGCATGGTCCGGACGGCGAGCCGGACCAGGCGCGGTACCGGCCTGCCGTCCGCGAACGCCTCCGCGACCGCGTCGCCGAGCCCGCCCTCCTCGTGGTGGTCCTCGACGGTGAGCAGACACCCGGTCTCCTCGGCGGCGCGGCGCAGGGTCTGCCGGTCGACCGGCTTGACGGAGTACAGGTCGACGACCCGGACCAGGATGCCGTCCTCGGCGAGCGTGTCGGCGGCCTTCAGCGCCTCATGCAGGGTGACCCCGGCGGCGACGACCGTCAACCGGTCCTCCTCGGAGGCGCGCAGCACCTTGCTCCCGCCGACCGGGAACTCCTCGTCCGCGCCGTAGATCACCGGGGCCGCCCCGCGCGAGGTGCGCAGATAGCGGATGCCGTCGAGCCCGGCCATGGTCGCGACGAGCCGGGCGGTCTGGTTGGCGTCGCACGGGTACAGCACGGTCGAGCCGTACAGCGAGCGGAACATCGCCAGGTCCTCCAGGCCCATCTGGGAGGGCCCGTCCTGTCCGATGGCCACGCCCGCGTGCGAGCCGACCAGGTTGATGCCGCTGCCGCTGATCGATGCCATGCGCACGAAGTCGTGGGCCCGGCTGAGGAAGGCGGCGAAGGTGGCCGCGTACGGCACCCAGCCGCGGGTGGCCATGCCGACGGCGGCGGCGACGAGTTGCTGTTCGGCGATGTAGAACTCGAAGTAGCGGTCGGGGTGTTCCTTCCCGAAGAGCTCGGTACGGGTGGAGTCGCCGACCTCGCCGTCCAGCGCGAGCACGTCGGCGCGGGCGTGGCCGAGCGCGACCAGCGCCTTGCCGAAGGCGTCGCGGGTGGCGACCCGGTCCCCCTTGTCGTAGCGGGGCAGTTCGAGCGGGCCCGTGGGCACGGAGTGCAGCGCGCGGGCGGCCGGCGGCTCCTTCACATGGACCTTGAGGTCACGCGGGCCGCCCAGTTCGGCGATGGCCTCCTCCGGGTTCGGCAGCGGCTTGCCGTGCATGCCCTCGCGGTCCTCGACGGCGGCGACGCCCCGGCCCTTGCGGGTGCGGGCGAGGATCACGGTGGGCTGTCCCGCGGTGGCCGCGGCCTCGCCGCAGGCCCGGTCGACGGCGTCCACGTCATGGCCGTCGACCTGCACGGTGTGCCAGCCGAAGGCCTGGAAGCGCCGGGCGTAGGCGTCGAGGTCGTGGCCGTGCCGGGTGGGGCCGCGCTGGCCGAGCCGGTTGACGTCCACGATCGCGGTGAGGTTGTCGAGGTGCTCGTACCCGGCGTGCTCGGCGGCCTCCCAGACGGAGCCCTCCGCCAGCTCGCTGTCCCCGCACAGCACCCAGACCCGGTAGCGGCCGTGCTCCAGCCGTTTCCCGGACAGCGCGACGCCGACGCCGACGGGCAGGCCCTGGCCGAGGGAGCCGGTGGCGGTCTCCACCCACGGCAGCCGGCGCGGGGTCGGGTGCCCCTCCAGGTGGCTGCCGAGCTTGCGGAAGGTGAGCAGTTCGGCGTCGTCGAGGGCGCCGGCCGCCTTGTACGCGGCGTACAGCAGCGGCGAGGCGTGGCCCTTGGAAAGGATGAGGCGGTCGTTGCCGGGGTGGGCGGGGCGGTCGAAGTCGTAGCGCAGATGGTGGGCGAACAGCACCGCCATCAGGTCGGCGGCCGACATCGACGAGGTCGGATGCCCGGACTCGGCCGCGGCGGCCGCCCGCACGCTGTCCACGCGCAACTGCTGGGCGAGTTCGACGAGTTCGGCGGTGTTCATGAGGCTCCTTCCGAGGGAGTGTCCGTAACGGATCGGGGGGCTGCGGGCAGCTCGGGCGAGGCCGTGTCCAGGGGCACCGACCAGGACCGTACGAGGCCCAGCTGGACGCCCTGGCGCGGCAGTACGGCGTCCAGCAGCCAGTCGGCGGCGACCCGGACCCGGCCCGAGGGCATCGCCGCCAGGTGGTAGCCGCGGGTCACCAGCCCGGCGGGCAGCCCGGACAGCGGCACCCCGAGCGGGTCGGCGGCGGCCTGGACGCCGCCGAGGTCGACGACGAACCCCAGGTCACGATGGCGGTAGGGGCGCCGGCGCCGTCCGACGCCGAGCGAGGCGGCCACGTTCTCGGCGGCCACCCGCCCCTGCCGCCAGGCGTGCTGGGCGGTCATCGGCGTGAACTCCCCGGGACGCACCAGGTCGGGGACGGCGGCCGCGTCCCCGCAGGCGAACACGTCGGGGCAGCCCGGCACCTGGAGGTACGGATCGACGATCAGCCGCCCCTGCTCCAGCGGCCGCCCGGTCCCCTCCACCAGCGGATCGGGCCGTACCCCCACACACCACACCAGGGTCCGGGACGCGACGAACTCCCCGTCGGAGAGCAGCACCCCGTCCCGGGTGGCCTCCTTCACGGAGGTCCCCGTCCGCACCTCGACCCCCCGTCGGCGCAGCACCCGGTCGGCCGTCCGGGACAGCTTCTCGTCCATCCCCGGCAGCACCCGGGGCGCCGTGTCCAGCAGCAGCCAGCGCGGCCGCACCCCGTGCGGCAGCCGGATCCGGCGGGCCAGGTCGACGGTGAGCATCCGCATCTGGGCGGCGACCTCGGTCCCGGTGTACCCGGCACCGACCACCACGAAGGTGCACCGCGCGGCAGCGAGCTCCGGATCACCGTCGACGGCGGCCAGCTCGATCTGTCGGATCACGTGGTCCCGCAGATACAGCGCCTCGGGCAGCCCCCGGAAGCCGTGCGCGTGCTCCGCGACACCGGGAACCGGCAACAACTTGTTGACACTCCCGACCGACAGCACCAGCCGTTCGTAGCCGAGACCGCCACCGGCGCCCTCGGGGTCCGTGTAGTGCACGGCCTGCCGGTCGAGGTCGACATGATCCGCTTCCCCGAGCACGACCCGCACCCCGCGCAGCGCACCGGAGAGCGGCACGGCGATCCGCCGGGGCTCCAGGATCCCCGCGGCCACCTGCGGCAGCAGCGGCAGATACAGAAAGTAGTCGGTCGGATTGAGCAACACGATCTCAGCCCGCTCCCGAGCAAGCCGCGCAAGCGTCCGCGCCGCCCGGTACCCGGCGAACCCGGCACCGACGATCACAATCCGGGGTCGACGACTCACAGCACGCCTCCGGAAACACAACGAGGTCCAGGGCCCTCCCAGGTAACCGTAGGCAGAACCCTCAAACACCGCCCGCTGAAACGCGCCCCAAAGGGGCGCGGGGCGGTACACATATGCGGCTACCGCCGCGCGGGCGCAATCAACCCCCACCATCCCGCAGCGAACAACGACCGCAACGAAAACGGCGCTCCCCTCAACCCCGGTGATGAGGCGACTCCGGATCCACACCCGGCACAACCGGCGGAGCCCCCGGCATGGGCGGATAAGGCATCCCCGTCCCACTCGGCGGAGCCACCGGCGCCGTCCCCCCGACCACCCGACGCGGCGCATGCGCCCTCTTCGGCCGTGCCGCCTCCCGCAACGCGAAGGCCACCACGCCCAGGATCACCGCCGTGACCAGCGCCGCGGCCCACCCCGGCAGCACGATCGCCCACGCCAGCACCACGGCCAGCGCCACCGCACCCCCGGCGTACAAGGCAACCGCACCGGACGCGCCGTACAACACCGCCGCCCGCCGCCGCTTCCGGCTCTGCTCGCGCAGCTCGTCCCGTACGGTCTCGCGCGCGACCTGCGCCAGTTCGTCGACGAGCTCCTTGTCCAGATGCTCCAGATGTTCGATGTGCTCCATGCCGCCCGGGTACCCGGGCGCGAAAAGCCGTAACAGGAGATCACCGGAGGTGACGCCATCCCGCGCCCCGCCAACTAGGCTCGTCGTATGGAGATTCTGGGCGCCTCCCTGCGCATCTGCGTCGACGACATCGAGACCGCGATCCCGTTCTACGAACGCCTCACCGGCGGCAGAGCCCTCCGCTTCGAACGCGGCGGGGTCCAGGTCGCCGCGGTCGGCTCCTTCCTGGTGATGAGCGGCCCGGAGTCGGAGCTGGAGGTGCTGCGCAAGGTGGCCGCGACGATCGCCGTGAAGGACGTGGAGGAGGCCCACCGGCTGCTGGACGGCCTCGGCGCCCGGATCCTCGCGGGTCCGGTGCCCACCCCCGTCGGCCGCACCCTGCTCGCGATGCACCCGGACGGCTCGATCTTCGAGTACGTCGACCAGAACCACGACTGATCAGGGGGTCCGCGGCCGCATCCGGAAGTCGTAGCGACCGGGCAGCGGCTCGTCACCGAGCCGCTGCCACAACCGGCTGACCGGATCGGTCCCCTCCCGCAGGTCGGCGACCTCGAACCCGGCCTCGAACACCGCCACGGCCTCGGCCCGCCGCCCTTCCGCGAGCAGCAACTCGGCCTCCAGGAGCCGGAAGCGGCCCCGCTCCCGGGTCGCGGGCAGCAGCGCCTCCCACACCACACGGGCGTCCGCGACCCGCCGTACCCGCAGCAGCGCTTCGAGGGCCTCACGGCCGAGCGCCGCACAGGCCGCCGTCCAGGCCTCGCCGTCGTCGCGGCGCTCCCGGCACAGGTCGTCGAAGGCATCGGCGTACCGCTCGGCGGCCCGCTCGTGGTGCCCGTACTCCTGGTCGGCGACGGCGAGACAGCGCAGCAACGGCCACAGGGACGGAGCGAGCGGGAGCGCGCGCTCCCAGCTGCGGACGGCCTGGGCGCGGTCGCCGGCATGCCACTGGGCGATGCCGAGGTGGTACTCGGTGTGCGGGGTGGCGGGGGCCGTCTCCAGCATGTCCCGCCAGTGCGGGGCGACCAGGGTCGGACCGGGCGGCCGCACCCGGCGGGGTTCGGACAGGGTGCCGGTGCGCAGCAGCTCCGCCCAGGGCGCCTGGTCCTCGCCCAGGGTCGACTCGGCGAACGGGGTCCCCGGCAACTTCCAGTCGGCGCGCAGCACTTCGAGCGCGCCCCAGCCGGATCCGGTGGCGAGGATCTCGCCGGGTTCGGTGTCGGCGTACGGCTGCCACGCGGCCCGGGCGGCCTCGAACTCAACCCGGGGCAGGGCGTGTTCCAGCTCTTCCTCGACCCGCTCCGGTGCTGCCGCCAGCGGTCCGTACGCCTCCAGCCAGGACACCTCGCTCTCCGCCTCGATGCGGACGTGCTCCAGCTGGGTGCGGGCGAGCCCGGCCTGGATCTCGCGGTAGCCGCCGGTCCCGGGTGCGGTGAGCCACTCCTGCCAGCGCCGGCCACCGGGACCCGAGCCCCACACGAACTGTTTGCGGCCGCGCAGTTCGCCGGTCGAGGTCTGCACCAGCCCGTGCCCGTCGGTGTCCAGCGCGGCGATCCAGCGGCGCCGCCCGTCCGGGATGTCGTAGAACCAGTCGGTGGCGTACGGGGGTTGGGCGTCGTACGACGGAACGGGCACCCTCCGCAGCCGCCGCTCGGGCCCGAACTCCCAGGCCTCCGCGGCCGGAACCACGACGCGGCGGTCCTGCGGCACGGCCGTGTTGGACCACCAGTAGGCCGGTACCGGGTGTTCGTGCGGATTGCGGACGCGGACGCCGACGTAGAGGAAGTCGGAGCCGTCCGGGAGCCAGAGGTCGACCTGGAAGGGCAGGTCGCGCAGTCGCTCCCACTCCCAGAGGCGGAGCATCTCGCCGCCGTCGGGGGCGGTGACGCGGGCCGCGTGCAGCGGGGCGCAGGAGAGGGTGGTGTGCCCGGTGGCGCCGATGTTCCATTCGATGCCACCGGCGTACCAGGCGCCGTTGAGGGCGAGGTCGGCGGGCTGGAACACCGGGTTGCGGTAGAGGAGTTCGCGGCCGGTGGGCAGGTGGACGAGGGAGGCGACCCGGCCGCCGAGGCCGGGCAGGACGGTGGCGCGCAGCCGGTCGTTCTCGATGACGAGGGCGTCGAGGGCCCGGGGTGCCCGGGTTCTGCCGTAGCCGTCGCGGATCCGTACCGGCAGGAGGCTGCGCAGCGGTTCGTAACCGATCTGCCGGGCGGTGTCCCGTGGCAGGTCCTCCCGGTCGCGGTCGTCGACCCGGTGGAGTTCTTCGAGGGGGCGGAGCGGGGGCAGCGGGTTGTCCGGGCCCAACTCCGCCGCGGGCAGGGTCAGTACCTCACGTCGGATCCTCGTCACGATCACCATGGAACCCGCAGCGGGGTGAGTCGGCCAGGGGCGCTGCCGGTCAGGATTGCGCAAAGGTCAGCCGGCGGTGCGCATCTCCGCGGTGATCGCCCACCGTTCGTGATCCCGCCAGGCACCGTCGATGTAGATCATGTTGGGCGAGAAGCCCTCCAGCCGGAACCCGGCGCCGCGTGCGAGCGCGATGGACGCGGCGTTGCCGGGCTGGACGTTGATCTCCAGCCGGTGCAGCCGCATCGGGCCGAAGGCGTGGTCGACGACCAGCCCCATCGCCTCCCGCATCAGCCCGCGCCCGGCCGCGTGCGCGAAGACGCCGTAGCCGAGGGCACCGCACTGGAAGCCGCCCTCGACGATGTTGTTGATGTTGATGAACCCGGCGAGGGCACCCCCGTGTTCGCCGGCGTCCTTCTCGCAGACCAGGAACCCGGCCTTGCTGCGGTCCTCGATGAGCCGTCCCGCGTAGCCGGCGTAGGCCGCGTCCGTGGTGGGCGGGAACAGCCACGGCTGGTGGATGTCCTTGCTCTCCCTGGCCCGGGCGATGAACTCGGCCCCGTCCTCGTAGGTGTAGGGGCGGATGCCCACGCGGGGGCCCTCGGCGAGGTAGCGGGAGGCGATGTGCGGCATCCGGCCACCCTAACGCCGGGCTACCGGCGGCGGCGCGTGAAATAGGAGCCGCACAGGGCGCCGATGAGACCGGTGGCGAGCAGCGCGATCCACAGGGGCGTGGTGACCACGGGGACCAGCAGCCGGATCCGGGTCGCCCGGGTGTTCCCGAAGACGAACACAAGACCGAGGACCCCGAGCACGAGCACCGCGATCCGGCCGGGCGTCAGCAGCACCCCGTGCCGCCCACCGGTCCGCTCCCGGCTCTCCGAGGTCTTCGGGCTCATACGACCAGAGTGCGCCCGGGGCCCCGGCCCCGCACGGCGAGCACCCGGGCCCGCACGGCGACCACGCCGCTCCGCACGGGCGCCCATGGACCTCGTCCCGCGCGGCACGCGGCACGCCGCACCAGCCTCGGGCGGCCGTCACCACACCCCGGGCGGCCTCAGCTCAGCGCCGGTTCCAGCAGGGTCAGTGTGCCCGCGTCCGCGTCCAGCTCGGCCGGTACGCCCAGTGGCATGGTCAGGGCGGCCTCGCAGTGGCCGAAACCGAACTCCTCCAGCACCGGCACGCCCAGACCGCCGAGCCGGTCGGCGAGCGTCGCCCGCACGTCCTCGTACGGCCCGCACCGGTCCCAGGAGCCGAGGAGGATCCCGGCGACGCCGTCCAGCCAGCCGGACCGCAGCAGCTGCGTGATGCTGCGGTCGAGGCTGTACGGCTGCTCGCCGACGTCCTCCAGGAGGAGCAGTCCGCCGCGGGCGCCGGGGTGGGTGTGCGGGGTGCCGAGGCCGGTGGCGAGCAGCCGCAGACAGCCGCCGACGGTGACGCCCCGGGCCCGGCCGGGCACCAGTGCCGTGCCCCTGCCGGTGATCGTGCGGACCGTCTCCGGGGCGAAGAGGGTGGCTCGCAGGTGCTCCTGTGCCTCGGTGTTCTTGACGAAGTCGGCGCCCGCGGCCACCGGACCGTACAGGGTGGCGAGCCCGAGCCGGGTCGCGAACGCCTCGTGCAGCACGGTGGCGTCGCTGAAGCCGACGAACACCTTCGGCCCGGCCGCCCGCATGGCCTCCCAGTCGAGCAGGTCGACCAGGCGCTGGGCGCCGTAGCCGCCGCGGGCGCAGAGCACGGCGGACACCGACGGGTCGCACCAGGCCCGCTGGAGGTCGGCGGCACGGTCGGCGTCGGAGCCCGCGAGGTACCCGAGCCGCCCGTCCCTGGCGAGCACATGGGGTGCCACCACCGGGTCGAGGTCCCAGCCGCGCAGGATGTCCAGGCCCGCCTGGAGCCGTTCCTCCACCACCGGCCCGCTGGGCGCCACCACGGCGACCCGCGCTCCGGCGGCGAGCCGCGCCGGCCGTGTCGGTTCGGTCACTTCACCAGCTCCAGCTCGGGGATCCCGGGCACGTCCAGCCCGAACGCCTGAGCGTACAGGGCGAGCTCGGCCTCCAGCGCGCGCACCAGGGTCTCGGCCCGGCGGAAGCCGTGGCCCTCGCCCTCGAAGGTCAGGTACGCGTGCGGCACGCGCCGTCCGTCGAGCCGGGCGAGGAGGCGTTCGCACTGCGCGGGCGGGCAGATCACGTCGTCCAGGCCCTGGAGCAGCAGGAAGGGCACGGTGAGCCGGTCGGCGTGCGCGACGGGCGACCGCTCGGTGTAGCGCTCGGGCACCTCGGCGTGCGGCCCGATCAGGGATTCCAGGTAGCGGGACTCGAAGTCGTGGGTCTCCCCCGGCCCCCAGGTGGACAGGTCCAGGACGGGGTAGGCGATGGTGCCGCAGGCGTAGACGTCGGTGCCGGTCAGGGAGGCGGCGGCGGTCCAGCCGCCGGCGCTGCCGCCCCGGATCGCGAGCCGGGCGCGGTCGGCGGTGCCCTCGGCGGCGAGGGCGAGCGCGACGGCCGCGCAGTCCTCGACGTCGACCACGCCCCACTGCCCGCGCAGCCGGTTCCGGTACTCCCGTCCGTACCCGGTCGAGCCGCCGTAGTTGACCTCGGCGACCCCGATGCCCCGGGAGGTGAAGTAGGCGATCGCCAGGTCGAGGACGAGGGGCACCCGGCTGGTGGGGCCGCCGTGTGCCCAGACGACGTACGGCGGCAGCTCGCCGGCGGGCGCGGTGTGGCCGGGGTGGTGGGGCGGGTAGAGGTGCGCGTGCACCTCGCGGCCGCCGGGTCCGGCGAAGGTGCGGACCTGCGGTTCGGGGTAGTGGGCGGGGTCCACCGCGTCCTGGTGCGGGGCGCCGACGACCCGGGCGCGGCCGCTCGCGGTGTCGAGTTCGATCACCTCGTAGGCGGTGCGCGGGCTCGCGCCGACCGCGAGGACACGGCTGCCGTGCACCGCGAGGGTGGGCGCGAACTCGGTCCACGGCCCGGCGGCGTCGGCGACCTCGCCGGTGTCCGGGTCCAGTATCCCGAGCGCGGTCGAGCCACGGCCGTGGACGACGGCGATCAGTCCGTTGTCCAGCGGGGCGAACCAGCGCTGGCCGAGCTTCCAGAGCGGCCCGGCGAACTCCTCCTCGCGGCGACAGAGCGAGGTGCCGTCCCGGTAGAGGTTCCACCAGCCGCTGCGGTCGCTCGCGTACAGCAGCCGGTCGTCCGCCGACCACTCCACCTGTGCGACGGCCTCCTCCGGGCCGCCCGCCACCGTGCGGACCGCGTGCAGGACGCCGTCCTCGCCCACCTCGCCGACGAGCAGCTCCGTGCCGTCCCACGGCATCCGGGGGTGGTCCCAGGCCAGCCAGGCGGCCCGGCGGCCGTCGGGCGAGATCCGGGGTCCGGTCACGAACCGGTGCCGGTCGTCGGTGAGTTCGCGTACCGCGGCCCGGTCCTCGGCGGCCGAGCCGTCCAGCGGCACGGCGGCGAGCACCCGACGCACCTCGTCGGGTCCGTCGCCGGTGAACTCCTCCAGCACGCACCAGACTTCGTCCCGGTCCAGCAGCAACTGCGGCTGTGCCCAGCGTGGTCCGGGCGGGGTGAGCGGGCGCGGCTCGCCGCCGGGCCGGTACGCGTACAGCCGCTGGTCGTCGAAGTGGACGAAGACCAGGAGCTGCCGGCCGTCGGCGCGCACGGCACCGGCCCAGGGGTGTCCGCCGTACTCGATGACCCGGCTGCGGACGTTCCACGGCGCGGGCAGCGCGGACTCACCGGTGGTCCCGCGCACCAGGGTCCGGCGGCCGCCCTCGGCCGGGCGGGGTTCGGTCCACCAGGCCTCGTCGCCGACGAAGCCCACCCACTCGGGGTGGCCGTCGTGGGCGGCGGCCAGGGCGGCGTCGACGGGCGAGGGCCAGGAGCCGTACGGCTTCGTCTCCACCGGGTCTCCTAGGCCGTGCGCAGGAAGCGGTCGAGGACCCGGACGCCGAAGTGAAGGGCCTCGACGGGGACGCGTTCGTCGACGCCGTGGAAGAGCGCCTGGTAGTCCAGGCCCTCGGGCAGCTTCAGCGGGGCGAAGCCGTAGCCGGTGATGCCGAGCCGGGAGAACTGCTTGGCGTCGGTGCCGCCGGACATGCAGTACGGCACCACCTGCCCTTCGGGCGCGAACTCCTCGACGGCGGCCCGCATCCGGGCGTACGTCGGGGTGTCCAGCGGTGCCTGCAGGGCGACCCCGTGGTGGTGGAACTCCCAGTCGACGTGAGGGCCGGTGAGCCGGTCGAGGGTGGCGCGGAACTCGTCCTCGGTGCCGGGGAGAAAACGTCCGTCGACGAAGGCGACGGCCTCGCCGGGGATGACGTTGACCTTGTAACCGGCGTTCAGCATGGTCGGGTTGGCGCTGTTGCGGACGGTGGCCTCGACCAGCTTGGCGGCCGGGCCGAGCTTCTCCAGGAGCACGTCGGCCTGGTCCAGCCTCGCCTCGATGCCGTAGAGCGCGGCGAGTTCGGTGAGGGCCGCCCTGACGGTCGGGGTGAGACGCAGTGGCCACTCGTGCTCGCCGATGCGGGTGACGGCGGCGGCGAGGTGGGTGACCGCGTTCTCCTTGTTGACCTTGGAGCCGTGTCCGGCCCGGCCGCGCGCGGTCAGCTTGAGCCAGCCGGTGCCGCGTTCCCCGGCCGCGATGGGGTAGAGCTGGCGTCCGGTGCCGTCGTGGAAGGTGAAGGCGCCGGACTCGCTGACGCCCTCGGTGCAGCCTTCGAACAGCTCGGGGTGGTGGTCGGCGAGGAAGCCGGAGCCGTCGACGGCGCTGGCCTCCTCGTCGGCGGTGAACGCGACGACGACGTCCCGGCGCGGCCGGAGGCCCTCCCGGGCCCAGGACCGCACCACCGCCAGGATCATCGCGTCCATGTTCTTCATGTCGACGGCGCCCCGGCCCCACACCACCCCGTCGCGGATCTCCCCCGAGAAGGGGTCGACGCTCCAGTCGGCGGCCTGGGCCGGCACCACGTCGAGGTGGCCGTGGACCAGGAGCGCGTCCGCGCCCGGGTCGGTGCCGGCGACGCGCGCGACGACGTTGGTACGGCCCTCGGTGCGTTCGAGGAGGACCGGTTCCAGGCCCGCCCCGGCCAGCTGCTCGGCCGCGTACTCGGCGGCGGGCCGCTCCCGGCAGTCGCCGCCGCCGAAGTTGCTGGTGTCGATCCGGATCAGGTCGGACGTGAACCGGACGACCTCGTCGAATGCCTGCTCGTCAGCCATACTGCTCCTCCACCGCGGCCGAGACGATCGTGGTGACCGCCTTGAAGGTGCGGATGCCTTCGTACATGGTCGCGCTGGTGTACGCGACCTTGCGCTCGCCGGTCCGCTCGACGCCGGGGATGACGGTGGCGGAGAGGGCGAGGTGCTCGGCGTCGAACTCCAGGGCGATGGTGAACGGCCCGCCGGTCACGGGCTCGTGCCGTACCGCGAGCCGGGCCGCGTCCTTGGCGGCGGCGCGGATGTCGGCGGCGGTCCTGGCCGGTGTCCGGCACACGGCCGCGTACCGGGAGACGTGGTCCTTGACGGCGACCTTGGGGGCCTCGGGCGCGTAGCCGAGGGCGTCCTCGCAGGCCAGGTCGTCACCGGTGAAGAGGACGACGGGGACGCCGTACTCGGCGACGACATGCGCGTTGAGCAGGCCCTCGCTGGCGCGGACGTCGTTGAGCCAGACGCCGGTGACGGAGTTGGGGAGGTAGGTGTGGGCGAGGACGCCCTCCATGCCGGCGCCGGTGTGGTAGCCGATGAAGGCGATTCCGTCGACGTCGCCGTGCTGCACGCCCTCGACCATGGAGAGGGTCTTGTGGCGGCCGGTGATCATCTCGGCGCGCTGGTCGAGCTGCTCCAGAAGCAGGTTGCGCATGCTCCAGTGGGCCTCGTTGATGAGTACCTCGTCGGCGCCGCCGTCGAAGAAGCCGAGGACGGCGGCGTTGACGTCGGAGGTGAACATCGGCCGGCACCGCTCCCACTGCGGTGTCCCGGGCAGTACGTCGCCGGGCCAGGTCACCCCGGTGGCGCCCTCCATGTCGGCGCTGATGAGGATCTTCATGCTGCTTCACGTTACGCGTCGGCGAGGGAACTTCCCACAAGGCGCGGAGGAGGTTGAGCCCGCTGCCGGACCTCGGCACCGCGGCGACCACAGACCTGGGCGCCGCCCCACCCAGCAGGACACATCACCCCTCGCCGCTCCCCCAGAGGGGACCTCACGATCGCACCCCTTTCGGGTCACCATATCGGGACATATGCCTTTTTTTACTGTTTTGATGAGTGGTGGCCAGCGGACGCTCGCAGCGACACCGCATCCGCCCTGACCGGTCTGCGGTGCATCGCGCGAGCCGTTCTCCCCTCTCCGCGAAGGGATGTCTCCCTTTCATGCCCACCAACAACAAGACCCGCACTGCGTCGGCGCCGAAAAAATCGACGTCCTCCCAGGACAAGCTGATCGAGTCCTTGAAGCAGTACATCCGCACGCGAGGTCCGGACCTGCTCGCGGACCCCAACGTGTCGTCCGTCGGGATCGGCCACAAGCTCAAGAACGGCACCCGAGGGAAACAGATCGCACTGCAGTTCACGGTCAACCAGAAGGCCGAGCCGGAAGCACTTGAGGCGCTGGGCACGACCCGGATACCGGAGACCGTCACGGTGGACGGGGTGGAGGTGCCGACCGACATCATCGAGCGCAGCTACCAGGCCCACTTCCGCGTGGTCGCGGAGGTCGAGAAGCCCGAACGAAAGACCCGCCTCAACCCCGTCGCCCCGGGGGCCAGTGTCGGCGGTGTGACGGTCACAGCCGGCACCATCGGCTGCATCGTGTTCGACAGGACTGACGGCACCCCGTACGCGCTCAGCAACTGGCATGTACTGCAAGGCCCGGACGGCCAGCTGGGCGAGGAAGTCGTCCAGCCCGGCCGGTTCGACGACAACCAGATCTCCCACAACCACCTCGGCGTCCTGAAGCGGTCCCACCTCGGCCCGGCCGGCGACTGCGCCGTGACCACCATCGAGGAGGGTCGGACCTTCGATCCCAAGATCCTGGAACTCGACGTGGCACCCCAGGAGTTGGGTGAGGCGGCGCTGGGAGACAAGGTCGTCAAGAGCGGGCGGACCACGGGCGTCACCCACGGGATCGTCCGCCGCATCCACACGATGGCCAAGATCGACTACGGTGGCGACGTCGGTGAGAAGACCATCGGCTGCTTCGAGATCGGGCCCGACAACGAACACCCGGCGGCAGACCGGCAGATCAGCAGCGGCGGCGACTCGGGTGCGGCCTGGCTGTTCAAGCAGAACGGCCGACCCGGCAAAGTCATCGCCGGACTGCACTTCGGCGGCGAAAGCGCCGGCGACCCCGACGACCACGCGCTGGCCTGCCTCTCCAGCTCCGTCTTCGAGAAGCTGGACATCACCCTGCAGCAGCCCTCTCCCGAGGAGGTACAGCCCCTGCAGGGCTACAACCCCGACTTCCTCAGCGAGCAGATCGGCATACCTCAGCTGACCGCAGAGATCAGCGGGGACGCCATACGCCTCAGCGGCTCCGAGGTCATCCCCTACACGCACTACTCGCTGACCCTCAGCAAGAAGCGGCGTTTCCCCTTCTGGGTGGGCTGGAACATCGACGGCGGGACCCTCAAGAAGCTCAGCCGGTCCGGCATACCCTTCGTCAAGGACCCCCGGCTACCCTCGAACACGCAGGTCGGGAACGAGCTGTACGAGGCCAACAGGCTCGACCGCGGCCACATAGCGCGCCGTGCGGACCTGATTTGGGGCAGCATGCCCGAGGCGCAGAAGGCGAACACCGACTCGTTCTTCTACACCAACATCACCCCGCAGATGGACGACTTCAACCAGAGCGCCAAGAACGGCCTGTGGGGCGAGTTGGAGGACGCCGTCTTCGCCGACGTCGACGTCGACGACCTCAAGGTGAGCGTCTTCGGTGGGCCGGTCCTCCAGGACGACGACCGCGTCTACCGGGACGTGAAGATCCCCCGCGAGTTCTGGAAGGTCATCGCCTTCGTCGAGCGAGGTGAGCTGAAGGCCAAGGCGTTCTTGCTCACACAGAACCTGGACCAGCTCGAAGCCCTGGACCTCGACGAGTTCCGCGTCTTCCAGGTCACCCTCGACGAGATCGAGGAACGAGCCCACATCCGCTTCCCCACCGCCCTTCACAAGGGCGATCACCTGCTCGTGCCGGAGGCGGTGGCCGAGAGAAGGCCATTGGACGACCTGGCCGACATCCACTGGGACTGACCGGGCGGCCCGCTGGCGTGTCTCGCCAAGCCACCGCGCGTGAGACACGCCGGCTCCTCACTCCAAGATCCTGGCCGGCCACGGCGGGGCGATGGTCTGGTGAGGGCTCCGCTGAACGCACGACCGCCGGAACGCTCCCACCTTAGGGCGCCCGCCCATGGCGACTTGGCGTATCACCGCACATGGTGATGTTCGCACGTTTCCCCCGCCCGGCGCGCGAAGGTGTCCGCGCTGCACGCCGCACCGGGCTGCCGCGGCCCGCGTAGCGTGTGCCACTGGCCAGAGGGCGTGGCCGGACGCCACGGTGTACGTCCTGGCGGCCTGAGGCTGGGAGGCCCTGGGGCTCAAGGTGCGGGGGAGCCGTGATGCCCATAATCTGATAATTGCAGCGTTTTCGGGTGATCTTCTCCCTCGTCGGAAGGGTCTGCGGTGGTTCCCGTCACCGCCAGACCCACAGCACCGTCAGGAGACATGATGGCCACCCAGAAAACCGGGTCTCGTGCTGCCTCGGTCTACGCCCTCGCCGGCATCCGGCTCTTCAACGGAGTCACCGGGCTGCTCGCACCCGATCTGCTCATCCGGCGCCTCGACCCCGATCGTGAGCCGCCCAGTCCGGCGGCCGTGTACGCCTTTCGGCTCTTCGGGATCCGCACGATCCTGCTCGGCCTCGATCTGCTGACCGACCGCGACGAGCGGCTGCGGGAGGACCTGCGCGACGGCGTCCTGATCCACGGCAGTGACACCGCGACGGCGGCCACACTGGGCCTGAGCGGTCGGCTTCCCCCGCGTACCGCGGCACTGACCACGCTCATCTCGGCCGCCAACACGGCCCTGGCCGCCACTTCGCTCGCCAACTCGGGTAAGGGGAAGCGGAAGTGACGGACTGCGCCCCCTCTGTGCAGGGTCCTCGCCTCACCGGTACGAGGCCGCCTTGGTCAGCCCGACGGACCGTGAGTTCCCGGTCCTCAAGGACTGCGACCCGGGGCTGGACGCACCCGACCTGTTCGTCTTCGGCGGCCTCCACAAGGACCGTTTCACCTCCACCGACCCCTGCCAGGGCACGGACAAGGACGCCGTCGGGTTCGAGCGCCAGATGAACCGCGGAGCCGGCTCCGTGATCCTTCGGCCGTCCCGGATCCTTCGTCGCCGCCCCCATCTACACGATCAGCGATAAAGCGAGTGACGTCATTCTCGCGACCGCCCGGAGAGCCACCGCCCAAGGAGTATCGCGATGAGCAGACAACGACGAGCCGCACGAGGTTCCGCAGCCGGATACCGTACGTCACTGCCCTGGCGGATTATCACCGCCGGCGCCGAATACGTGGACCGGCGCATCGGCTGGGACAGACTGCCCGTCATTCCGGGCCTGCTGACGCTCCTCGGACTGCGCGTCAGGCTTCGGCAGAAGAACCTCCACGACACCGGCCGACTGCCGTCGGTCAATCTGCCCGATCCCGCGCCCCCTTCCGAGACCCAGAAGGTCAACCGGACCGCCGACGGCAGCCACAACGACCTCGCCGAGCCTCGCATGGGCATGTCGGGCACCCGCTTCGGCCGGAACATCCCGCTGGACCGGATCGCACCGTCCGCACCCGAGGACGTACTGTCCACGCCGAACCCGCGCGAGGTCAGCCGCGCCGTGCTCACCCGCGACGAGCTCATCCCCGCCGAATCGGTCAACTCGCTGGTCGCCGCCTGGCTTCAGTTCATGGTCCGCGACTGGTTCAGCCACGGGACCAGCCCCACGGACCGGCCCTGGGAAGTGCCCCTCATGGACGACGACCCGTGGCCGGAACACCCCATGCGGATCATGCGGACACCGGACGACCCGACCCGCGACCCGCAGGCACCGGCCGGAACGCCCGACACCCGCGTCAACGTGTCCTCCCACTGGTGGGACGCGTCGCAGATCTACGGGACGAACGAGACCGAGCAGCGCCTGATGCGCGCCGGTGAGCTGGGCAAGCTGCACCTGTGGGACGACGAGCAGCCCCCGGTCCCCTCGGACCCCTCCCGTGACCCCTCGCACGTCCCCGGCTTCTGGCTGGGCCTCGCCATGATGCACGACCTGTTCGCCCGTGAGCACAACGCGATCTGCGATCACCTGCACGGCGCGTACCCGTCCTGGAACGACGAGGAGCTCTTCCAGCGCGCCCGGCTCGTCAACGCCGCGCTCCTCGCCAAGATCCACACCGTGGAGTGGACACCGGCCGTGATCAGCCACCCCACCACCGTCAACGCACTGCGCGCCAACTGGTGGGGCATCGCGGGCGAGCGCGTCCACGACCTCTTCGGCCGGATCAGCGACAGCGAGGTCGTCAGCGGTATCCCCGGCGGCGGGACGGACCACTACGGCGTCCCGTACTCCCTCACCGAGGAGTTCGTGGCCGTCTACCGCATGCACCCGCTCATCCGCGACGACTGGCATCTGCGCTCCGCCGCCGACGACACGAGCCTGCGCCACTGCACCCTCCGGGACATCGCGGGTCCCGGGGCCCTGAAGGTCATGGAGACCACCGGGATGGCCGATCTGCTCTACAGCTTCGGCACGCTCCACCCCGGACTGGTCACCCTGCACAACTTCCCCAGGTTCCTCCAGGAGTTCGAGCGCCCCGACGGGCAGCTGCAGGACCTCGCCGCCACCGACATCCTGCGCTCTCGGGAGTTCGGCGTCCCCCGCTACAACGAGTTCCGGCGGCTGCTGCGGCTGAAGCCCGCGGCGAGCTTCCTGGAGCTGACGGAGAACCGGGCATGGGCCGAGCAGATCCAGTGGCTCTACGACGGCGACATCGAGAAGGTCGACCTCACGGTCGGGCTGTACGCGGAGAAGCTGCCGGCCGGATTCGCCTTCAGCGACACGGCGTTCCGCATCTTCATCCTGATGGCCTCGCGCCGGCTGAACAGCGACCGCTTCTTCACCGAGTACTACACGCCCGAGGTGTACTCCAAGGCCGGTATGGCCTGGATCGACGACAACAGCATGATCACGGTGCTGCTCCGCCACCACCCGGAGCTGCGCACGGCTCTCACCGGGCTGACGAACGCCTTCGTGCCGTGGCACACCGCCGGAGGGACGGTGACCTGACATGGCAGCGCTGAGCAGGTCCCGCGGGGAACCCGCACGGGTACCCGCTCGGGACTCCGAAAGAGGTCGGGCAGACCTATCAGATCCACGACCGCACAGGTCAAGGCCCTTTGCCGCAGGTTCGAGCATGGCCACGCCCTCCGCATGCGAGGTCCGCGGCCGCACCCGACCGGCCCGGCTCAGCGGTCCGACCCCTCGGCCGCGCCACGCCGAGGGGCCGGACTCGGGCTGTCCGTGGCGGTCAGTTCGCGCGGCCGGCCAGCACCCACTTCGAGGGCAGCACGATCCGCTCCCCGTCCGAGGTGAACTCGGTGGTCATCAGCGGGAGTTCACCGCTCGCGAGGACGCTCAGGCCGGAGTTGCGGAGGTACTCAGGTACCGCGTCGTCGGCGACCTCGCCGGGGGCAATGCCGTGCCGGAAGATCGGGGCGAGCTTGGGCGGCGGGCCGGCCGGGCTCTGGGCGAGGCCGCCGAGGACGGGCCGGGCGGCCTCGGAGAGTTCCACGAGGAAGGCCCGGCCGCGGGCGCCGACGAGGGTGGCGATGGCGTCGGTCATCGGCTGCCGGTCGCCGGGCTCGCACTGATGCAGGACGCCCCGCATATAGACGTTGGCGTCGCCGAGTTCGGCGTGCAGCGCCTCGGCCTCGGTCTTCTCGGCCGCGTCGAGGACCCGGTAGCGGACCACCTCGGCGGGGTCGGCGTGCCGGGCGTGCTCCAGGGCGGCCTCGGCGATGTCGACGCCCAGGACCCGCGGGAAGCGGCCGGCGAGGAAGCGGGTCTGGGTGCCGTTGCCGCAGCCCAGGTCGACCAGGGGCAGGCCGGGATCGGTGAGGTGGGGCTCGAAGAGGGAGACGTGGACCGCGGCGGTCACGCCCGGTTCGGCGTCCCAGAACACCGCCCCCGGCTCGTCCGGCGCCTCGCGCCAGAACCCCTCCCAGGCATCCCGGTATCGACTCGTCACGCTCATGTCCAACTCCCCAGGGTGCAGCCGCATATGACCCGTCGTAGGTGACGGGCCAGTACGGTCTACCCTGCGCCGGTTACGGCCACAAGCGCCCGGCGCGTTCCTTCACCCCACTTTCGTGGGAACGCGCGCCTCCGTGTCAGCGGCGCCGTGAGGTGAGTTCGAACCACACCGTCTTCCCGGCGGACGTACGGCTGGTGCCCCATTCCCGGGAGAGGGTGCTGACCACGCGCAGTCCGCGTCCGGTCTCGGCGCCGGGGTCCGTGCCGAGCAGGGTGGGCAGGGTGTGGTCGTCGTCATCGACCTCGCACAGCAGAGTCTCGCCGCGGATCAGCCGGAGCTGGACCGGGCGGCTGTGGGAGTGCCGTAGGGCGTTGGTGACGAGTTCGCTGACCATTAGCGCGGCGGGGTCGGCGAGCCGGTCCAGGTCCCAGTCGTGCAGTTGCTCGCGGACGGCGGCGCGGGCGCGGCGGACCTCGGCGGGGTCGAGGGCGAGCCGCCATTCGGCGACGTCCTCGGGCTCGATGCCGTTGAGCCGGGCCATCAGCAGGGCGACGTCGTCCTTGCGGCCGCCGCGGGTGTTGAGGGCGCGGATGATGGTGTCGCAGGCGTCGTCCATGGAGGCGGCCGGGTGGGCGGCGGACTCGCAGAGGGTGGCGAGGCCGACGCCGATGTCCTCGCCGCGCATCTCGACGAGCCCGTCGGTGCACATCACCAGGCGGTCGCCGGGCTCCACGCGCACCCGCAGCGACTCGAAGGCGACTCCGCCGACGCCTATGGGCGCCCCGGTGGGCAGGTCGAGGAGTTCGCTGCGCGCGTCGACGGCCCGCACCAGCACGGGCGGGATGTGGCCCGCGTTGGCGAGGTGCAGTTCGCTCTCGATCGGGTCGTAGACCGCGTAGAGGCAGGTGGCGAGATAGCCGTCGCCGAGGCGCTGGGCCAGGTCGTCGAGGTTGCGCAGGAGTTGGGCGGGTGGCAGGTCCAGGGCCGCCATGGTCTGGACGGCCGTGCGCAACTGGCCCATCATCGCCGCCGAGTTGAGGCCGTGGCCCATGACGTCGCCGACGACCAGGGCGGTGCGGGCGCCCGGGAGTTTCACGGAGTCGAACCAGTCGCCGCCGACCCGCCCGAGCAGGGTGCCCGGCAGATACCGGGTGGCGATGTCGCAGCCCGCCATGCGCGGCGGGATGTGCGGCAGCATGCTGTCCTGGAGGGTCTCGGCGACGCTCTCCTGGAAGGTGTACATGCGGGCGTTGTCGAGCACGAGCCCGGCCCTGGCCGCGAGTTCGGCGCCGGTGACCCGGTCCATGTCGTTGAACATCTCGCGCTCGGGGTGGCGCAGCAGGATCATGAAGCCGAGCACGACGTTGCGGGCCTTGAGCGGGACGACCAGCATCGAGCGGCCGGTGATCAGCGGCCGGATGTCGCGCTTCTCGAACTGGGAGGCGATGGCATGGCCCATCTCCTCGCTGATCCGGGGCACCAGGACCGGTTCGCCGCTGGTCATGCACTGGAAGAACGGGGTGTGCGCCGGGAACGGCATGGCCTCGCCGACCGGGACGACGTCGTCCCAGCGGCCGGGTTCGTCGGTGTGTTCGAGGGCGACCCGGTGCCACATGGTGGTGGTGTCGGGCACACCGTCGGGGAACCCCTCGCCGGCGACGACCTGTTCGCGGAGGTAGGTGCCGGCGACGTCGGTGAAGCGGGGCACGACGGCTCTGCTGACCTCGACGATCGTCCGGGACAGGTCGAGCGAGGTGCCGATCTTCCCGCTGACCTCGTTGAGGAACTCGAGGCGCTCGCGTACGGCGACGTACTCCAGGTCCTCGCCCTCGTCCTCGGCGAGTTCGGCGGGCAGCGGCAGCCCCTGGGCGGCGACGGCGGCGGCGCGCTCCCGGCGGGCCTTGCGCTCGGTGCGCCGGGCGACGCCCCAGTCGGGGGTGACCGGGACCCGGTCGTTCTGGCTGAACTCCAGGATCGGGTAGCCGAGTTCGAGGACCTGGGCGACGATCCTGGCGCTCTCGTCGACGCTCATGCTGGGCAGGATCTCGGGGAGCCGGCGCGCGAGTTCCTCGGCGCCCGGGAAGTCGGTGTGCAGGGCGAACCCGGGCGCGACGCGCTCGAAGGCCATGTCCTCGTCCTGCCCGGACCGGCGCAGCCGTTCGGTGTCGGCGGCGAGCACCAGCAGCCGCTCGTCGCCCGGACCGACCAGCGGATACGCCCACCAGAGCACATCGACGCGGTCGCGGTCGCGGTCGGGGTCGGGGACGGTGAGCCGGGCGCGGCCCGCGGCCGGGAAGTTCAGCCGCCCGTCGAGGGAGGACTCCAGGTCGGGGCCGAGTCCGTCATACGCGGCGTAGGCCCCGTACGGGGTGATCTCGTCCTCTTCGGGGAGCGCTCCGGAGACGGGCAGCAGATCGAGCACGGAGCGGCCGACGGCCTCCTCCCTGGCGGCGCCGAAGAGCCGCCGGGCGCCGGTGCTCCAGTGGGAGACCTGGCCGTCGCGGTCGACGACGACCACGGCCAGGGGGATGCGGCCTGCCGCGCCGTCCCCAGCACCGAGGCTGGGGGGTGCGTCCCGCTCGCCGCCATGGTCCATGGCCCAGGCCCTCTCTCCCCACGGCTCCGCAAAAGATCTGTGCCGCCCGCCACTACCGTACGGTGGGGGCCGGTCGCGATGTGTGGCAATCCTGGAATTGGTTTCACCGGATGACGCCGGCGCGCAGGTCCGCGCCCCGCAACGTGCGCACTCACTCCCGGTTCCGTCCTCGGTCAGTCCTCGTGGCCGAGCTGGAGATCCCGTTCGGTGCGGCCGCCGCCCGCGACCTGGAGAACCGTGGCGACCGGCGGGTAACCGGCGGCGATGACGGTGTACTCGCCGGAGGAGAGGTCGACGAACCGGAACGTTCCGTCGGCGCCGGTGGTCAGGGTGTCCACCACGTTCCCGGCGGCGTCCAGCAGGGTCACCCGGGCGTCCTCCACGGGCCGCCCGCCGCCGGCCCGGACGGTGCCCTTCAGCACGGCGCCGCCCGCGAGTTCGACGTCCTGCCGAGTCTCCCGGGAGGCCTGGACGGTGACCGGGAGGGCGGCCGGGCGGAAGGCGGGGGCGCTGGCGGCGAGGGTGTACTCGCCGGCCACCAGCTCGCTGATGACATAGCCGCCCTCGCGCCCGCTGCGGGTGCTGGCGACGACCTCGCCGTGCACGTTGGTGAGGGTGACGGTGGCGTCCCGTACCGGGGTGCCGTCGGCGGTGAGCACGCTGCCCGCGAGGCGTCCGGCGCCGCCGAGGACCACGTCCAGTTCGACGGGCCGCTCGCCGACGGTCACGGTGACGGCCTGCGGCTGGTGCCCGCCGGCAGCGGCGATCAGGACGTAGGACCCGGAGCCGGGCGTGGCCAGCGCGTAGCGGCCGTCGTCGGCGCTGGCGCCCCGGCCGATCTGGCGGCCGACGGCGTCGATGAGGGTGAGCGCGGCGCGCGGCACCACGGTCCCGTCGGGGTGCTGCACGGTGCCGCAGACGGGGATCCCGGCGCCGGTGTAGGGGGAGCGAAGCGAGGTGGGGGTCCCCCCGGCCGAAGGCTGGGGGCGTGCTTGCGGGATCGGTGCGTTCACGGGAACGGACTCGGTTTCGGCGGTGGGGTGGGACACCAGCGGTTTCTCCTTGAGGAAGCAGGCCACGAGCAGGCCGAGGACGAGCACAGGGACCAGGTAGAGGAAGATCCGGGGCATCGCGTCGGCGTAGGCGCGGATGTAGGCGTCGCGCAGCGCCGGGGGCAGCGCGTGGACGAGCTGCGGGGTGAGGGACTCGGGGTCGGGCAGGCGGGCGCCGGCGCGGGCGGGGAGGCGTTGGTGCAGGGCGTCGGTGAGCCGGCCGGCGAAGAGGGTCCCGAAGACGGCGGCGCCGACGCTGCCGCCGATCTGCCGGAAGTAGTTGTTGGCGCTGGTGGCGGTGCCGAGGTCGGCGGGCGGGACGGAGTTCTGGACGGCGAGGACGAGCACCGGCATCACCAGGCCGATCCCGGCGCCGAGCACGGCCATCCAGATGCTGTACTGCCAGCGGGGCGTGTCGACTTCGAGCCGGGAGAGCAGCCACATGCCGAGGACGGACAGCCCGCCGCCGAGCACCGGGTAGATCCGGTAGTGCCCGGTGTGGCTGATGAGTTGGCCCGCGACGATCGAGGCGCCGACGATCCCGCCCATCATGGGGAGCATCAGGAGTCCCGACTCGGTCGCGGAGGCGCCGTCGACCATCTGGAGGAAGGTCGGCAGATAGCTGGCGGCGCCGAACAGGGCGACGCCGACGACCAGTCCGACCAGCCCGGTGACGTTGAAGACGGAGTCGCGGAACAGCCGCAGCGGGATGAGGGGTTCGGCCGCGTGGTGCTCGGCGATCAGGAAGAGCACCGTGGCGGCCAGCGCCCCGGCCCCGAGCCCGAGGATGACGCGCGAGCCCCAGTCGTACTCCGTGCCGCCCCAGCTGGTCAGCAGGACCAGGCAGGTCGAGGCGGCGGCGAGCAGCAGGGTGCCCGGGATGTCGAAGCGGGCGCGGGCCCGGGGTTTGGGGAGTTTCAGTACGGCGGTGATGACGGCCAGGGTGACCAGTCCGAAGGGGACGTTGACGTAGAAGCACCAGCGCCAGGAGAGGTGGTCGGTGAAGTAGCCGCCGAGCAGCGGCCCGGCGACGGAGGCGAGGCCGAAGGCGGCGCCGATCAGGCCCATGAAGCGGCCGCGCCGCCGGGGCGGCACGATGTCCGCGATGATCGCCTGCACGCCGATCATCAGCCCGCCCGCGCCGATGCCCTGGACGGCGCGGAAGGCGATCAGCTGGTCCATGCTCTGGGCGCGGCCGGCGAGCCCGGAGCCGACGACGAAGACGAGGATCGCGAACTGGAAGACGCCCTTGCGGCCGATGAGGTCGCCGAGCTTGCCGTAGACGGGGAGGCCGACGGTGGCGGTGAGCAGATAGGCGGTGATCGCCCAGGACATCCGGTCGAGGCCGTGCAGTTCGCCGACGACCTTCGGCAGCGCGGTGGCCACGATCATCTGGTCCAGCGCGGCGAGGAGCAGGGCGAACATCAGCCCGCAGAACACCAACCGGGTGCGGCGCGGCCCGAGTTCGGGGGCCGGGGCGGGTTCCGGCACCGGGGCGTCCGGAGGCGCCAGGGCCGGTTCCTCGTACTCCACCAGCGTCGTTCCGCCCATGTACCGCTCCCCTCGTCGCACCTGCGCACAATTCCCGCCGTAAGGCGACAACTACGAGCAAGCGCGACGAGTTACGGCACGACTCCGTACGACATGGAGATCCACTCGAACCGGTGAGGGGGCCAACGCCCCCTGTTCATCGCGAGGTTACTTCTCGACCTCGGCGGCGAGCCTGTCGAGGATCCCGTCGTAGATACGGCCGAGGCCCTTGGGCGCGAAGGTCTTCTCGAAGAAGCCGCCGATGCCGCCGGCGCCCTGCCAGGTGGTGTGGACGACGACCCGGGACTTGCCCTCGCCGGCCGGGGTGATGCGCCAGGTGGTGACCATGGAGGAGTTGCGGTCCTTCTCGACCAGCTCGCCGTCGGTGGGCTCGCTGACCTCCAGGAGGCAGTCCCGCACCCGCTTGCTGGTGGCCTGGAGCTTCCAGTGGACGAGGGTGCCCTCGCCGTCGCCGCCCTCGCGCACCTCGTACTCGCTGAAGTGCTCGGTGAGCAGGTTCGCGCGCGTACCGCTGTAGTCGGCGACGGTGTCGAACACCTTCTCCGCGTCCGCGGCGACGACCCGCTCCGTAGTGGCCTCGACCTGCGCCATCGCTTTCCTCCAGCACCTGAGTTCTCGGGGTTGCACCAAGCCAACCACCCCGGGGTCCGGCCGCCCAAATCGGGGTCCCCAAGCGATCGGAAACGCGATCGGAATCGGCGTCCGCGCGGTCTCCACAGATCGTTCGCACGATCATGGGAACAGATGTTCTATTGTGTGAGCAGTGCTACCGAGGAGGCGTCAATGCGCTGGGAGAACCTCACCGAGGAGGCCGGACACGGCCGGGCCGCAACCGCGCTGTTCGGTGCGGACGCGGTGACGACCCGCACCTTCGACACGCCCGAGTTCCGTGGGATCACCTTCCACGAGGTGCGGGCGCGGTCGATCATCAACCGGGTGCCGGGCGCCTCGCGGATGCCGTTCGAATGGACGGTGAACCCGTACCGGGGCTGCACGCACGCCTGCGTGTACTGCTTCGCCCGCAAGACCCACAGCTATCTGGACCTGGACACCGGGATCGGCTTCGACACCCAGATCGTGGTCAAGACGAACGCCCCGGAGCTGCTCCGCCGCCAGCTGGGCTCGCGGCGCTGGCTGGGCGACCACATCGCGATGGGCACCAACGTCGACTGCTACCAGCGCGCGGAGGGCCGCTACCGGCTGATGCCGGGGATCATCTCCGCCCTCGCCGACCACGCGAACCCGTTCTCGATCCTCACCAAGGGCACCCTGATCCTGCGCGACCTCGACCTGCTGCGCCGGGCGGCGGACGTCACGGACGTCGGCATCTCGGTCTCGGTCGGCTTCGTCGATCCCGAGCTGTGGCGCACGGTGGAGCCGGGCACCCCGGCTCCCGAGCGCCGGCTGGAGGTCGTCAGCGCCCTCGCCGGGGCCGGCATCGGCTGCGGGGTCCTGATGGCGCCGGTGATCCCCTTCCTGGGCGACCATCCGGCCCAACTCCGGGCCACCGTGCGGGCGATCGCGGCGGCCGGGGCCACCTCGGTGACGCCTCTGGTGCTGCATCTGCGCCCCGGCGCCCGCGAGTGGTTCATGAGCTGGCTGGCGGCCCACCACCCGCATCTGGTCCGGCGCTACGAACGGCTGTACGCGGAGGGCGCCTACGCGCCCAAGTGGTACCAGCGCCGGATCACCCGTCAGGTGCACGAGCTGGCCCAGGAGTACGGCATCGGCCCCGGCAACGGGGGCACGCCCCGCCGCATCCCGGTACCGGCGACGGACGAGCCCGAACTGCCGGAACCGACCCAGCTGACGCTGCTCTGAGCAGCGGTCGCCCGGGAGGGCGTTCGAGCCCAACCCTCGGCCCAATTGGGTCAATAATCGTCTGAACACGTTCTTCCGGGGCCCGACTCCGGGACGATGCGGCGAGGACCGTGACACGTGCGGTCCGCGATCCCTCCGTCCTGGGAGGACCCCATGCGAACACGCGCAGCCGTGCTGTGCGCCGCCGCCGCTGTCGTGGCCGGGTCGGTCACCGCGCTGCCCGCGAGCGCCACCACCCGAGCCCCCCTCCAGGTGTCCGCGGTGACCTGGAGGAAGTGCGGCACCACCGACTACCCGACGCTGCAGTGCGGCTCGGTCAAGGTGCCCCTCGACCACCGCAACCCGGCCGGGAGGCAGATCACCCTCGCCCTCACCCGCGTCCCGCACACCGCGACGACCTCTCAGGGTCCACTGCTGGTCAACCCCGGCGGCCCCGGCGGCAGCGGGCTGGGCCTCGCCGGCTTCGTGGCCTCCGCGCTGCCCAAGAAGGTGGCCGCCCGCTACGACATCATCGGCTTCGACCCGCGCGGGGTCGGCCGCAGCAGCCCCGCGATCGACTGCGCCCCGGGCTACTTCAAGCCGGTCCGCCCCGACTCGGTCCCGGCCACGCCCGCTCTGGAACAGGCGAACCTCAAGCGGGTGAAGTCGTTCGCGGCGGCCTGCGGCAAGAAGTACGCGAGCCTGCTGCCGTACCTCGACACGGTCAGTGCCGCACAGGACCTCGAATCCGTCCGTCTGGCCCTCGGGGCCCGCCGGATCAGTTACTTCGGCTACTCCTACGGCACCTACCTGGGCGCGGTCTACGCGAAGCTGCACCCGGACCGGATCCACCGCCTGGTCCTGGACTCGATCGTGGACCCGACGGGCGTCTGGTACGAGGACAACCTGAGCCAGGACTACGCCTTCAACGACCGCCACCGCGCCCTGATGGCGTGGATCGCCAAGTACAACTCGACCTACAAGCTGGGCACCGACCCGGAGCAGGTCGAGGCCAAGTGGTACGCGATGCGGGCCGCGCTGGCGAAGAAGCCGGCCGGCGGCAAGGTGGGCGCCTCCGAACTGGAGGACGCCTTCATCCCGGGCGGCTACTACAACGGCTACTGGCCCTACCTGGCCGAGGCGTTCTCGTCGTACGTCAACGGCAAGAAGACGACGGCGCTGGTGGAGGCGTACAAGAACTTCGCCGCCGTGGACGCCTCGGGCGAGAACGGCTACAGCGTCTACGCGGCCGTCCAGTGCCGGGACTCCTCCTGGCCGCGGGACTGGAACCAGTGGAGCAAGGACAACTGGGCGGCGTACCAGAAGGCGCCGTTCATGACCTGGAACAACGCCTGGTACAACGCGGCGTGCGTCCACTGGCCGACGAAGACGCTGAAGCCGACGAACATCGCCAACGGCAAGCTCCCCGCGACCCTCCTCTTCCAGGCCACGGACGACGCGGCCACCCCCTACCAGGGCGGCGTCACCGCCCACCGCCTGCTGGCCCGCTCCAGCCTGGTCGTCGAACAGGGCGGCGGCAACCACGGCATCACCCTCAGCGGCAACACCTGCCTGGACAAGTACCTCGCCACCTACCTGACCGACGGCACGGTCCCGCGCGGCACCGGCACCGCCGACGCGGTCTGCAAGAAGAGCCCCGACCCGAAGCCCCTGACCACGAAGGCGGCCTCGACCTCGTCCCGCGGCTCGACCCTGCACGGACTGCTGGGCTTCCGCGGCTGAGACCCCGCCGACGGCCCCGGCACCCCGGAAAACCCGGGCTGCCGGGGCCGTCCGCTGTCTAGGGTGCCGTCATGAACGACGACCTTCTCCGCATCCGCCCGATGACCCTCGACGACTGCGACCGGGTCTCCGAGATACGCGTCCGGGGCTGGCAGTACGCCTACGAAGGGCTCATGCCGCAGCCGTTCCTGGACGGGCTCAGCGTCGAGCGGGACGCCGAGCGGCGGCGGGCCCGTTTCCGCGACGGCGAGGACGGGGTGACGGACCTGGTCGTCGAGAAGGCCGGCACGATCGTCGGGTGGGCGGCGCACGGACCGTACCGGGACGGTGACGTACGCACCGGCGCGGCCGAGTTGTACGCGATCTACGTCGACCCGGCACACGTCGGGACGGGGGCCGGGCGGACGCTGCTGGCCACGGTCCTCGAGCAGTGCGCCCGGCACGCGCGCCTGTACCTGTGGGTACTGAAGGGGAACGCGCGCGCCCGGCGCTTCTACGAGCTCGCGGGCTTCCGGGCCGACGGCACCGAGGAGCCGTACGAGGTCGACGGGGTGGCCGTGCCCGAGGTGCGGTACGTCAGGGAGCTCGGTGTCACCGCGGCTTAGGGATGTGGGTCAGGGCCTGGACCGCCGCCTGCGCGAGGGTGGGGTGGGCCAGCGCCTCGCTCAGGACGCGGCGGGCGCGGGGGTCGGCCAGGGTGCCGAGGCCTTCGACGCAGGCGAGGGCGACCCGGCGGTAGGGGTCGTGGGGGCGCAGCCGGCGTTCCAGGGTGGTGATGAGCGCCGGGACGGACTCCGGGGCGCGCAGTTCGACCAGGAGACGGACCGGGTGCAGGGCGTAGGCGACGCGGAGTTCGTTGGTGGCGAGGGCGGCGGCCGCGCGGGCGGTCCGCGGGTCCTGGAGGCGGGAAAGGGCGTAGGCGGCGGAGGCGCAGCGGGGTGGGTCACGGTGGTTCAGGAGGAGGACCAGGGTCTCGAAGGCCCGCCGGTCACCGGCCGTCCCCAGCCGGTACGCCGCCAACTCCCTGGCCCACAGGGGCTGTCCGGCCGCGGTGAGCACCTCCGCCAACTCGTCGTGGTCCTCGGTGGCCAGGAGCCGTTCGTAGGCGGCCGTTCCCTGCGACTCCTGGCGCAGACGCTCCGTGAGTGATCGCAACTCTTCGTCCACGAAGCCCAGCGTAGAGGGGTCGCGGGGACGGGGGGACGTACATCACAAAGTCGGGGGGCTGGCGCGCTCGTTACCCGCCGGTTAAGCTCAATCGAGCGAGTCACCCACTCGCACTCACGCTCACATCGGTTTGGTGACGCAACCGCGGTGAGCATCAGGTCGGTTCGGTACCTCGGTACCTCGGTACCGCAGTACGGCACGGCTCCGGGACAGGGCCGGTCGGAATCCGCCGCTCCCGGGCGTGTGCGCGCCCGCGGCGGCAGCACCGGGCGTGTGCGCTGGCAGCCCGGCACCACCCGCATTCACGCAGCTCTCCTTGCACCCGGTGCGCCCCTCGGCGCACCCGGGCGCGTTTCCAGTCGTCACCCTCATTCCTGGAGTCCCGCGATGGCCACTCCCCAGTCCGACCCTTCCCTGTCCCCGCTCAGGACCGTCGCCGTCGTCGGCCTCGGCACCATGGGCACCGGTATCACCGAGGTCCTCGCGACGGCCGGCCGCGAGGTGATCGGCATCGACGTCAGCGAGGCCCAGGCCGCCCGGTCGCTCGCCGCCCTGGAGGCCTCCACGGCCCGGTCCGTGGAGCGCGGCCGGCTCACCGAGCAGGAACGCGCCGACCTCCTCGGCCGGGTCCGCACCGGCACCGACCTCACGGCCGCGGCCGACGCCGACCTCGTCATCGAGGTGACTCCGGAGTCGTACGACATCAAGCACCAGATCTTCCGCGAGCTGGACGGCATCGTCCGCCCCGAGACCATCCTCGCCACCGGCACCAACGCGCTCTCCGTGACCCGGCTGGCCGCCGACTCGGCGCGCCCCGAGCGCGTCCTCGGCCTGCACTTCTTCAACCCGGCCCCGGCGATGAAGCTGGTCGAGGTCGTCTCCTCGGTGCTCACCGCGCCGAGCGCCGTCGCCACCGTCACGGACCTCGCCCTCGAACTGGGCAAGGAGCCGGTCGCGGTCGGCGACCGCCCCGGGTTCGTCGCGGACGGGCTGCTGTTCGGCTACCTCAACCAGGCCGCCGCGATGTACGAGGCGAAGTACGCCTCCCGCGAGGACATCGACGCGGCCATGCGGCTCGGCTGCGGCCTGCCCATGGGCCCCCTGGCGCTGCTCGACCTGATCGGCATCGACACCGCCCGCACGGTCCTGGAGGCCATGTACGCCGAGTCCCGCGACCGGCTGCACGCCCCGGCCCCCATCCTCAAGCAGCTCAGCGAGGCGGGCCTGACCGGCCGCAAGTCGGGCCGCGGCTTCTACAGCTACGAGGCCCCGGGCAGCGCGACCGTCGTCCGTGACGCCCAGACCCCGCTGGACGGCTCCGCCCTCACCCCGGGCCGTACGGTCCGCTCGGTCGGTGTCGCCGGCTCCGGCACCATGGCCTCCGGCATCGCCGAGGTCTTCGCCAAGGCCGGGTACGAGGTCGTCCTCGCCGCCCGCAGCGAGGAGAAGGCCCAGGCCGCCAAGGCCCGCATCGGCAAGTCCCTGGACCGCTCGGTCGGCAAGGGCCGGATGACCGCCGAGGCGGCCGCCCGGACCCTGGACCTGATCACCCCGGCGGGCTCGTACGACGCCTTCTCCGACGTCGACCTGGCCGTCGAGGCCGTCGCCGAGGACCTGGAGGTCAAGCGGCAGCTGTTCGCGACCCTGGACAAGGTCTGCAAGCCGGGCGCGGTCCTGGCCACCACGACCTCCTCGCTGCCGGTCGTCGCCTGCGCCCGCGCCACCTCGCGTCCGCAGGACGTGATCGGCATGCACTTCTTCAACCCGGCGCCGGCCATGAAGCTGGTCGAGGTGGTCCGTACCGTGCTGACCGCCGAGGACGTCCACGCGACCGTCCGCGAGGTCTGCGCGAAGATCCGCAAGCACGCGGTCGACTGCGGCGACCGGGCCGGGTTCATCGTGAACGCGCTGCTGTTCCCGTACCTGAACAACGCGATCAAGATGGTCGAGGAGCACTACGCGTCGCTGGACGACATCGACGCGGCGATGAAGCTCGGCGGCGGCTACCCGATGGGCCCGTTCGAACTCCTCGACGTGGTCGGTCTGGACGTCTCGCTCGCGATCGAGAAGGTCCTGCACCGGGAGTTCCGCGACCCGGGCCTGGCGCCCGCGCCGCTCCTGGAGCACCTGGTGGCCGCAGGCTGCCTCGGCCGCAAGACCGGCCGTGGCTTCCGCGAATATGCCCGCCGCTGACGGCGTCGGCGACTGGTTCCGGGACGAGAACGACTGGGGCGGACTGCTCGACCCGGGCGGCCGGCTCCCGGCCACCCGGCCCGGCGGTCCCCCGCCCTTCACGGGCGGGGGAAACCCCGGACATGCGCATCAAGCTGCGCACATGCAGTACGTTCGGGTCATGTCCCAGCCCGCCAGGTCCTCACGTACACCAGCCACGCCCGACGCGCCGGAGAGTGCCGCAGGCAGTCGCGCGGCGGCCCAGCGGCTCAAGATGCGCCGGGAACTGGCGGCCGCCGCGATGGAACTCTTCGCGACCAAGGGGTACGAGGCGACCACCGTCGACGAGATCGCGGCCGCGGCCGGGGTCGCCCGCCGCACGTTCTTCCGTCACTTCCGCTCCAAGGAAGAGGCGATCTTCCCCGACCACGACGACACCCTGATCCGCGCCGAGGCGGTGCTGAACGCGGCCCCGGCGCACGAGCACCCGCTCGACACCGTGTGCCGTGGCATCAAGGAAGTCATGAAGATGTACGCGGCCCGGCCGGAGATCTCGGTCGCCCGCTACAAGCTCACGCGCGAGGTACCCACCCTCCGCGAGGCCGAGATCGCCTCGGTGGCCCGCTACGAGCGCCTCTTCACCCGCTATCTCCTGGGCCACTTCGACGAGCACGCCCACGCGGACGACGCGAACGACGACCCGCTGCTGGCCGAGGTCGCGGCCTCGGCGGTGGTCACCGCCCACAACCACGTGCTGCGGCGCTGGCTGCGGGCCGGCGGGCAGGGGGACGTGGAGCTGCAACTGGACCACGCCTTCGCGATCGTCCGGAAGACCTTCGGGAACGGGATCGGGGCGGGTCGGGAGACGCCGCCCCGGTCGTCGGCGCCGGCCGCCGTGGCATCCCAGGGGGAGGTGCTGGTGACGGTGGCCCGTACCGACGCCCCGCTGGACGAGGTCATGCGGACCATCGAGCAGGCACTCAAGGAGCGCTGAGCCACCCTCGGGGGTGTCCCCGGACACTCCGCCGCTGTGACGACGGCCACCCGCCCGGGTGGCCGTTTTGGCATGTCAGAGCACCTTTTCAGGCAACTCTCCGAGGCCGTTCGATCGATCATCGCTCATTTGTTACGTAAAGATTTCATCTGAGGTGAAGTCCTGGCACTCAGTGCCTTGCGGCCTGACACGCGGTGTCATACGTTGATGGAGTCCGGCCTGTCCCGGTGAGCCCACCAGCTCCCCCGCCGGACGCCTGCGTCACAGGCAACCTCCCGCGCCACAAAGCGCTGCCACAGCACCACCCCGCCGAACCGACGGCATCCTTCCCAAAACCCTCAGCAGCACCGACGTAACCCTCAGCGCCCCTTCCCTCAAGGGGCGCAAGCATCGCCGGAGGCAACACCGTGACCACTCAGGCCATTCTGGACGCGATCCAGTCGCCGGACTCGACGCCGGCCGACTTCGCCGCCCTGCCGCTCCCCGAGTCGTACCGCGCGATCACCGTGCACAAGGACGAGACGGAGATGTTCGCCGGTCTGGAGACCCGCGACAAGGACCCGCGCAAGTCCATCCACCTCGACGAGGTGGCCCTGCCCGAGCTGGGCCCGGGCGAGGCCCTGGTCGCCGTCATGGCGTCGAGCGTCAACTACAACTCGGTGTGGACCTCGATCTTCGAGCCGCTGTCGACCTTCGGCTTCCTGGAGCGCTACGGCCGCCTCAGCGAGCTGACCAAGCGGCACGACCTGCCGTACCACATCATCGGCTCCGACCTCGCGGGCGTCGTCCTGCGCACCGGCCCGGGCGTCAACGCCTGGAAGCCCGGTGACGAGGTCGTCGCGCACTGCCTCAGCGTGGAGCTGGAGTCGAGCGACGGCCACAACGACACGATGCTCGACCCCGAGCAGCGCATCTGGGGCTTCGAGACCAACTTCGGCGGTCTCGCCGAGATCGCGCTGGTCAAGTCCAACCAGCTGATGCCGAAGCCGAACCACCTCAGCTGGGAGGAGGCCGCCGCTCCCGGCCTGGTCAACTCCACCGCCTACCGGCAGCTGGTCTCCCGCAACGGCGCCGGCATGAAGCAGGGCGACAACGTCCTGATCTGGGGCGCGAGCGGCGGACTCGGCTCGTACGCCACGCAGTTCGCGCTGGCCGGCGGCGCCAACCCCATCTGTGTCGTGTCGTCGCCGCAGAAGGCGGACATCTGCCGCGCGATGGGCGCCGAGGCGATCATCGACCGCAACGCCGAGGGCTACAAGTTCTGGAAGAACGAGCAGGAGCAGGACCCGCGCGAGTGGAAGCGCTTCGGCAAGCGCATCCGTGAACTCACCGGCGGCGAGGACGTGGACATCGTCTTCGAGCACCCGGGCCGGGAGACCTTCGGCGCCTCCGTCTACGTCACCCGCAAGGGCGGCACGATCGTCACCTGCGCCTCCACCTCGGGCTACAACCACGAGTACGACAACCGCTACCTGTGGATGTCCCTGAAGCGGATCATCGGCTCGCACTTCGCCAACTACCGCGAGGCCTGGGAGGCCAACCGGCTGATCGCGAAGGGCAAGATCCACCCGACCCTGTCGAAGGTCTACTCCCTGGAGGAGACCGGCCAGGCCGCCTACGACGTGCACCGCAACCTCCACCAGGGCAAGGTGGGCGTGCTCTGCCTCGCTCCCGGGGAGGGTCTCGGGGTGCGTGACGAGGAGATGCGGGCCAAGCACCTCGACGCCATCAACCGCTTCCGCAACATCTGAGACACCCGAGGTCATAGATGACTGAGCGTCAGATCGCCGACGGGGCACGCGAGAAGGACCGGCCGTGGCTCATGCGCACGTATGCCGGCCACTCCACGGCCGAGGCGTCCAACGAGCTGTACCGGCGCAACCTCGCCAAGGGCCAGACAGGTCTGTCGGTGGCCTTCGACCTGCCGACGCAGACCGGCTACGACCCCGACCACATCCTCGCCCGCGGCGAGGTCGGCCGGGTGGGCGTGCCCGTCTCACACCTCGGTGACATGCGCCGGCTGTTCCAGGACATCCCCCTGGAGCAGATGAACACCTCGATGACGATCAACGCCACCGCCATGTGGCTGCTGGCGCTCTACCAGGTCGTCGCGGAGGAGCAGGGCGCGGACATCACCAAGCTCCAGGGCACGACCCAGAACGACATCGTCAAGGAGTACCTGTCCCGGGGGACGCACGTCTTCCCGCCGGGGCCCTCGCTCCGCCTGACGACGGACATGATCGCGTACACGGTCTCCCACATGCCGAAGTGGAACCCGATCAACATCTGCAGCTACCACCTGCAGGAGGCGGGCGCCACGCCGGTCCAGGAGATCGCGTACGCGATGTCCACCGCCATCGCGGTCCTCGACGCCGTGCGCGACAGCGGCCAGGTGCCGCAGGAGCGGATGGGCGACGTCGTCGCCCGTATCTCCTTCTTCGTGAACGCGGGCGTCCGGTTCGTCGAGGAGATGTGCAAGATGCGGGCGTTCGGCCGCATCTGGGACCAGATCACCCGCGAGCGGTACGGCATCGAGAACGCCAAGCAGCGGCGGTTCCGGTACGGCGTCCAGGTCAACTCCCTGGGCCTGACCGAGGCTCAGCCGGAGAACAACGTCCAGCGGATCGTCCTCGAGATGCTCGCGGTGACGCTGTCGAAGGACGCACGCGCGCGTGCCGTCCAGCTCCCGGCCTGGAACGAGGCGCTCGGCCTGCCGACGCCCTGGGACCAGCAGTGGTCGCTGCGCATCCAGCAGGTGCTGGCGCACGAGAGCGACCTGCTGGAGTACGAGGACATCTTCGAGGGCTCACACGTCATCGAGAAGAAGGTCGCCCAGCTGGTCGAGGACTCCCTCGCGGAGATCGACCGGATCCAGGAGATGGGCGGCGCGATGGCCGCCGTCGAGTCCGGCTACCTCAAGTCGCAGCTGGTCTCCTCGCACGCCGAGCGCCGGGCCCGGATCGAGTCGGGCCAGGAGAAGATCGTCGGCGTCAACATCTTCGAGACCACCGAGCCGAACCCGCTCACCGCCGACCTGGACACCGCGATCCAGACGGTGGACCCGGCGGTCGAGGCGAGGGTCGTGGCGGCGATCGGACGCTGGCGCGACACGCGCTACCAGCCGCCGTTCAACCACCCGCGGCCCTGCAAGGCCCTGGAGCGGCTGAAGGAGGCCGCCAAGGGCACCGGCAACCTCATGGAGGCCACCCTGGAGTGCGCCCGTGCCGGGGTCACGACCGGCGAGTGGGCGGGCGCGCTGCGGGAGGTGTTCGGCGAGTTCCGGGCCCCGACCGGGGTCTCCTCGGCCCCGATCGCGGTCCCCGTCGAGCCGGGCTCGGCCCTCGCCGAGGTGCGGGCCAGGGTGGACGCCACCGCCCGCGACCTGGGCAGCGGCAAGCTGAGGTTTCTCGTTGGCAAGCCCGGTCTTGACGGCCACTCCAACGGCGCCGAGCAGATCGCGGTGCGCGCCCGGGACGCCGGCTTCGAGGTGGTCTACCAGGGCATCCGGCTGACGCCCGAACAGATCGTGGACGCGGCCCTCGCCGAGGACGTGCACGCGGTCGGCCTGTCGATCCTCTCCGGGTCGCACGCGCAGCTGGTCCCGGACGTCCTGGAACGACTCCGTGTGGCCGGTGCCACAGATATACCCGTGATCGCCGGTGGCATCATCCCGAACGGGGATGCCGAGCAGCTGCGGGAAGCCGGAGTGGCCGCGGTGTTCACCCCGAAGGACTTCGACATCACCGGAATCATCGGCCGCATCGTCGACGAGATCCGGAAAGCGAACAAGCTCGACCCCCTGGAGGTCCCCGCATGACCACGCCCGTCAACCGGCTCCGCCCGCGGCGCTCCTGCCTGGCCGTGCCCGGCTCGAACCCCCGCTTCCTGGAGAAGGCGCAGGGTCTCCCGGCGGACCAGGTCTTCCTGGACCTGGAGGACGCGTGCGCGCCGCTCGCCAAGCCCGGGGCACGGCACACCATCGTCAAGTTCCTGAACGAGGGCGACTGGACCGGCAAGACACGCGTGGTGCGCGTGAACGACTGGACGACCGAGTGGACGTACCGCGATGTCGTCACGGTCGTCGAGGGCGCCGGCCAGAACCTCGACTGCATCATGCTGCCGAAGGTGCAGACGGCCCAGCAGGTGGTCGCCCTGGACCTCCTCCTGACCCAGATCGAGAAGACGATGGGCTTCGAGGTCGGCAAGATCGGCATCGAGGCGCAGATCGAGAACGCGCAGGGCCTGAACAACGTCAACGAGATCGCGACCGCCTCCCCGCGCGTCGAGACGATCATCTTCGGCCCGGCCGACTTCATGGCCTCCATCAACATGAAGTCACTGGTCGTGGGCGAGCAGCCGCCCGGCTACCCGGCGGACGCCTACCACTACATCCTGATGAAGATCCTGATGGCCGCCCGCGCCAACAACCTCCAGGCGATCGACGGCCCCTACCTGCAGATCCGCAACATCGACGGCTACCGCGAGGTCGCCCAGCGTGCCGCGGCCCTCGGCTTCGACGGCAAGTGGGTGCTGCACCCGGGCCAGGTCGAGGCGTCCAACGAGATCTTCTCGCCGTCGCAGGAGGACTACGACCACGCCGAGCTGATCCTGGACGCGTACGACTACTACACGTCCGAGGCGGGCGGCAAGAAGGGCTCCGCGATGCTCGGCGACGAGATGATCGACGAGGCCAGCCGCAAGATGGCCCTGGTCATCTCCGGCAAGGGCCGAGCCGCCGGCATGCAGCGCACCTCGAAGTTCGAGACCCCCGTCAGCTAAGGAGCCCTGAGCGCGATGCAGTTCGGACGCACGTACGAGGAGTTCGAGGTCGGGGCGACGTACAAGCACTGGCCCGGAAAGACGGTCACGGAGTACGACGACCACCTGTTCTGTCTCCTCACGATGAACCACCACCCGCTCCACATGGACACGAACTACGCCGAGAAGACGACGGACTTCGGCAAGAACGTGGTGGTCGGGAACTACATCTACTCGCTGCTGCTGGGCATGTCCGTGCCGGACATCTCGGGCAAGGCGATCGCCAACCTGGAGATCGAGTCGCTCAAGCACGTGGCGCCGACCTTCCACGGCGACACGATCTACGGCCAGACGACCGTGCTCGACAAGTGGCCGTCCAAGTCGAAGAACGACCGCGGGATCGTCTACGTCGAGACCAAGGGCTACAAGCAGGACGGCACGCTCGTGTGCATCTTCCGCCGCAAGGTGATGGTGCCGACCGAGACGTACATCAAGGAGCGCGGCGGCGAGCAGCCGGGCCGCCCCGAGCTGAAGGAACAGGGGAAGTAAGCGATGGCCCGTCTCGCCCAGACCGCCGGTCTGACCGACATCCAGCAGGAGATCCTCTCCACCGTCCGCGACTTCGTGGACAAGGAGATCATCCCGGTCGCCACCGAGCTGGAGCACCGCGACGAGTACCCGCAGCAGATCGTCGACGGCCTCAAGGAGCTCGGCCTCTTCGGCCTGATGATCCCCGAGGAGTACGGCGGCCTGGGCGAGTCCCTCCTGACGTACGCGCTGTGCGTGGAGGAGATCGCCCGGGGCTGGATGTCCGTCTCCGGGATCATCAACACGCACTTCATCGTGGCGTACATGCTCAAGCAGCACGGCACGCAGGAGCAGAAGGACCACTTCCTGCCGCGCATGGCGGCCGGCGACATCCGGGGCGCGTTCTCGATGTCGGAGCCGGGTCTGGGCTCGGACGTGTCGGCGATCACGTCGAAGGCGGTGAAGGACGGCGAGGAGTACGTCCTGAACGGCCAGAAGATGTGGCTGACGAACGGCGGCACCTCGTCGCTGGTGGCCGTCCTGGTCCGGAGTGACGAAGGACACCCCGAGGGCACCGCACCCCACAAGTCGATGACGACCTTCCTCGTGGAGAAGGAGCCCGGCTTCGGCGAGGTCCGTCCCGGTCTCACCATCCCGGGCAAGATCGACAAGATGGGCTACAAGGGTGTCGACACCACCGAGCTGATCATGGACGGGTTGCGGATTCCGGCCAATCGGGTGCTCGGCGGCGTCACGGGCCGAGGTTTTTACCAAATGATGGACGGAGTCGAGGTCGGCCGCGTCAACGTGGCGGCCCGTGGTTGCGGTGTCGCCCAGCGCGCGTTCGAGCTCGGTGTCCAGTACGCCCAGCAGCGTCACACTTTCGGCAAGGCGATCGCCCAGCACCAGGCCATCCAGTTCAAGCTGGCGGAGATGGCCACCAAGGTCGAGGCCGCCCATGCCATGATGGTCAACGCCGCACGCAAAAAGGACTCCGGGGAGCGAAACGACCTGGAGGCGGGGATGGCGAAGTACCTCGCCTCCGAGTACTGCAAGGAGGTCGTGGAGGACGCCTTCCGGATCCACGGCGGCTACGGCTTCTCCAAGGAGTACGAGATCGAACGTCTCTACCGTGAGGCGCCGATGTTGCTGATCGGCGAAGGTACCGCCGAGATCCAGAAAATGATCATCGGGCGCAGGTTGCTCGAAGAGTATCGATTCCAGGGCTGATTGTCCGGATACGGGGTGCTTTCTTCGAGAAGAAGATCACACCCCGTCAACGGTCTTCAGCCGCCGACTCGGCTTCCTGGCTTGCCCAGTTGTAGCCCGCGACCGGTACGATCCCCGGAAAGCCGCCGTCCCCCTTTAGAGCGCGGCATCATCCGCTACGAAGGTCATCCATGCCCCACAGCCAAACCTCTGCACATCGAGACAGCCTGGCCGGCGTACGCCTCGCGCGCGGAGCATCGCCGTGGCTTCTCCCGACCGTCGCCACCGCAGCCGTCAGCCTGCTCCGCGCCCGTCGCTCCGGTGCCGCCAAGGCCGTCGCCGTGCCCGCCACCGCGCTCGCGGCGGGCATGCTGTGGTTCTTCCGCGACCCCGAGCGTGAGATCGCCCAGGGCCGTGTCATCTCGCCCGCCGACGGTGTGGTGCAGAGCATCATGCCGTGGAAGGACGGACGGACCCGCGTCGCGATCTTCATGAGCCCGCTCAACGTCCACGTCAACCGCGCGCCCCTGTCGGGCACGGTGACGTCGGTGGAGCACATCCCCGGTGGCTTCGTTCCCGCCTTCAACAAGGAGAGCGAGAACAACGAGCGCGTAGTCTGGCATTTCGACACCGAACTCGGCGACATCGAGATGATCCAGATCGCCGGCGCGGTGGCCCGTCGCATCGTGCCCTACGTCCCGCAGGGCACGAAGGTCGAGCAGGGCGACCGCATCGGCCTGATCCGCTTCGGCTCACGCGTCGACATCTACCTGCCGGAGGGCGTGGAGGTCGCGGTCGAGGTCGGCCAGAAGACCGTGGCTGGGGTGACTCGCATTGACCGTGATTGATCCTGAGACCCAGGCGGGCTGGGTGCCCGAGGCCGACGAGATCGGCGACGACGAGGAGGAGATGCCGCTCTCTCTCCGCCTGTCGATAGCGGACACCCTCACGCTCGGCAACGCGACCTGCGGCTTCATGGCGGTGTACTTCACCACCACCGGCATCCTGATCCCGCACCTCACCGGGGACGACCAGTCCGCGGGCATGGCGCGCCACAGCGCCGCGACCGCGGTCATCCTCATGCTCTGCGCGGCCGTCTTCGACCTCTTCGACGGCCTGGTGGCGAGGAAGCTCCGCTCCTCCCCCATGGGCGCGGAGCTGGACAACCTCTCCGACCTGGTCAGCTTCGGCCTGGCCCCGGCGTACTTCGTCCTCGTCTACGGCATGGTGGCGGACGACGCGTACCAGAAGGTGGCCGCGGTCGGAGCCGTCGTCGTCCTGCTCGCCGTGGTGCTGAGACTCGCGCGGTTCTCGTGCGTGACACCGCCGAACGGCATGTTCCAGGGCATGCCGAGCCCCTTCGGGGCGCTGACGGTCGTCTCCATCGTGCTGCTGGAGCTGCCGTTCTTCGCGACGCTGCTCGCGATCCTCGGCACCGCCTGGCTGATGGTGAGCCGGGTCGAGTACCCGAAGCCGCGCGGCCCGCTCGCCGGCGCGATGCTCTCCTGGATCGTCCTGTCCATGGGGCTCCTGGCGGCCTGGGCCTTCGACGCCCCGGCAGGCCAGCTGCTCCTCCAGACCGGCTGCGCGCTGCAGCTGGTGATGGGCGCGGTGATCCCGCTGTTCGCCACGGCCCGCCGGGTGAACAACATCCGCGACAACCGCCGCGAGGCGCGGGCGGCCCAGCTGCCCTGATCCCCGCCCCGACACCGACGGGTGTGGCCCGAGCCTTCGAGGCTCGGGCCACACCCGTTTCGCGTTCAAGGTCGTACGGCGTTGCCCTTTGACCGGTCAACCACCCTTGCCCAGGGCCGAGTTGCACAGGGCGAGACGGAAGAGGACGGTGGGACTGGGGTGAAATTTACGAGGATTTATTCCTATTTGTGGGATGCGCACTCTCATGAAGATCGGAGGACAGCCATGCCCGCACTCACTCCCCAGGACCACCTCGTCCCGCACATCTCGTCGATCCCGGCGAACGAGGGCGACTCCGTGAACCTCTTCGTGCGGGAGTACAACGGAACGCAGGGCAACCAGCCCCGCTCCCCCGTCCTGATGCTGCACGGCAGGAGCGTGCCGGTGGTGGCCGGGTACGACCTCACCGGCCCCGGACACGACATCACGTACAGCTGGGCGCAACAGCTGGCCTCGCACCACTACGACGTGTTCCTCATGGATCTTCAGGGCAGCGGCCGGTCCCCGCGCCCGAAAATGGACGAGCCCCGTAACGCCAACCCCGCACAGCAGGGCGCGCTCACCCCCAACCCCCTGCCGGAGCCGTACACCGGTCCGCCTCTGTACCCCCACCAGCTGGGCAACTCCGGGAGCGAGTGGGCGGAGCTGGCCACCGTGGTCGGCTTCATCAAGGGGCTCCCCCACATGACCACGCCGATCGACTTCGTCGGCTGGTCCGCGGCCGGCCCGGTCATGGGGCCCTACACCCTCCAGCACCCCGAGAACGTCAAGAGCCTGTTCCTGCTCGCCCCGATCTTCGCTCCGCTGGGTCGGTGGTCGGGGAGCGCCACGGACCCCTTCGGCCTGCCTCCGAACACAACCCTGCCCGTGTCCCAGCCCGCCCCCGTGTTCGGCTTCCCGATGCACGTCAACAGCAAGCGGAACTTCACGCTGGCGTGGGACCGCGAGCAGGGCAGCGTCGACCAGCGGGACCCCGACATGGTGGACAGGGCCTGGGCCGCCATGATGGCCAACGACCCCGTCGGCAGTACCTGGGGCCCCATACTGCCGTCAGGCGACGCCCAGGGTGTCCACCGTTACCGGAACACCTACTTCTGGGGGTGGAACAAGGAGACCGCGCCGTTCGAGAGTCCGACGGGCACCCACGTGCTCGGCGACCGTGTGCCCGTGGCCCTCGTCCACGGCCAGCTGGACCAGACCGCCAACACTCCCGCGAGCTCGCCGGTCCCCGACGACCAGCGCTTCTCCGTCCCGGCGCTCTACTCGGCCATCGCAGGGCAGCACAAGCTGATGTTCCAGCTGGAGGGCGCGGGACACTCCATGGTCTGGGAGCGCCCCGCCGATGTCCTGCACGAGATCTCCAGGCACTGGCTCCTGAACAAGTACAAGGTGTGGGGCCTCACCAGCGGCAGCTACTACCGGGACGCGAACGGCGAGCTGACCCCGCTGGACTAGGCCGCCCTCAGGTCAGGAAATCCCGGCCGATCTGCTCCGCCACCCGTTCCAGGATCGGGCCGGCGTCGGCGATGCACTTCACCACGTCCGGCTCGATCTCGGTCAGCGGGTAGGCGCGGCGGAACCCGGCCCGCCCGAGTGCCTCCGGCGGCAGGGCGAGGCGGCCGCAGACCGCGACGACCTCCTTGTCGGCGGCACGGGCGGCCGCGGCCACCCCGGCCGGTGCCTTGCCGTGCAGCGTCTGCTCGTCCAGCGAGCCCTCACCGGTGATCACCAGCGTGGCCCGCTCCAGCGCCGGCGCGAAGCCCAGCACGTCGAGCATGACCTCGATCCCGGCGCGGAAGCGGGCGCCGAGGAGCAGCGCGCCGTAGCCGATACCACCGGCCGCGCCGGCGCCCGGCGAGGACGCGTACCCGGCGGCCCGCGGGCCGACCTCGGCCTCCAGGACCTTCGCGAAGGTGGCCAGCGCGGCGTCCAGGAGCTCCACGTCGTCCGGCGAGGCGCCCTTCTGCGGGCCGTACACCGCCGCCGCACCCTTCGGGCCGGTCAGCGGGTTGTCGACGTCGCTGGCGAGGATCAGGTCGACGGAGGAGAACCGCGGGTCAAGGCCGGACAGGTCCGCGCGGGCCAGGTCGGCGAGGCCGCCGCCGCCCGGCGGGACCGGTTCGCCGTCCTCGTCCAGGAAGCGCGCCCCGAGCGCCGACAGCATGCCGGCGCCCCCGTCGGTGGTGGCGCTGCCCCCGACGCCGAAGACGATCGTGCGCGCACCCGCGTCCAGCGCGGCCCGCAGCAGCTCGCCCGAGCCGTAGGTGGAGGCCGTGAGGGGCGCGAAGACACCGCGGGGCAGCCGCTGCAGTCCGCTCGCCTCGGCCATCTCCACGACCGCGGTGTCGCCGCGCAGCGCGAACGCGGCGGTGACCTCCTGCCCCAGCGGCCCGGCGACGTCTCTCTCGTGGCGTTCGAACCCGGCGGCGACCGCCGCGGCCACCGTGCCGTCCCCGCCGTCCGCGACGGGCAGCGCCTCCACGTCGAGGCCGGGCACCACCCGCCGCAGCCCCGCCGTGACCCGCTCGGCGACCTGTACGGCCGTCAGCGAGCCCTTGAACTTGTCCGCGGCGATGAGCACGCGCTGTGTCACCTGTATCCCCTTGCTCTCCGGGCCTCGCGCACGTCAAGGCCAGTCGCGCCGCTGTGACCTTAACCGGAGGACGCCCTCCCCGTCATTCCCCGCCCGAACCCTGGGAAAGGGCTGGGAACCACCTGGGAAAGCGGGTAGACCACAGCCATGGGCAACCTGGGGTCCGCGCTCGCGGACCGGGAACTCGCCGACCGGGTGCTCGGCGGCTGGCTCGGCCGGATCGCGGGCAACATGCTCGGCAAACCGGTCGAGCGGGGCGAGGTGTGGACGCGCGAGCGCATCGACGGCTATCTGCGGCGGGCCGGTGCCCTGCCGCTCACCGACTACCTCCCCGAGCCCGCCGACGACTCCGACGCCCTCGCGCTGCGCCCCGAGTGGCGCAGTTGCGTGCGCGGCCGGATCCACGGCAGCTGCCGGGACGACGACGTCGACTACGCCGTCCTCGGCCTGCACCTCCTGGAGACCCACGGCTTCGGCTTCAGCACCGAGCAGGTCGGCGAGCTGTGGCTGCTCCGACTGCCCTACCTCCAGACGTTCACGGCGGAACGGGCCGCCTACCGCAACCTCGCCAACGGACTGAAGCCACCGCTCACCGCCACCTACGACAACCCCTTCCAGGAGTGGATCGGCGCGCTGATCCGCGCCGACGTCTTCGGCTGGACCTGCCCGGCCGACCCGCGCCGGGCCGCGGCCCTGGCCCGCCGGGACGCGGTGCTGTCGCACTCCGGGAACGGGGTGTACGGGGCGATGTGGGCGGCCGCGCTGATCTCGGCGGCCTTCACCGCGCCGACGGTGCGGGACGCGATCGACACCGCGCTCACCGTCGTACCGGCGAGCTGCCGCCTGGCCCGGACCGTGCGCCGGGTGGTCTCCCTGTACGAGACCCGGATGGGCTGGGAGGACACCCTCGACACCCTCGCCGAGGAGACGGCCGGCCTCGGCTGGATCCACACGGTCCCGAACGCGGCCGTGCTCACCGCCGGCCTGCTCCACGGCGACGGCGACTTCACCCGGACCGTCACGCTCACCGTGCGCGGCGGCCTGGACACCGACTCCAACGGCGCGACGGCGGGCTCGGTGGCCGGCGTGCTGACCGGCGCGGCCGCCATCCCGGCGCGCTGGCGGGAGCCGCTGGAGGACACGGTCCGCAGCGCGGTCTTCGGCTTCGACGGGGCCCGCATCAGCGACCTGGCGGAGCGCACCGCGCGGCTCGCCCGGACGGGCGCCGGGCCCGGTCTGGTTACCCTTCCTGAGTGACCACCACCGACACCTACGCCGCGTACATCGCGAGCCTCCCCCGCATCCTCGCCGGGGCCGCCGCGCTCTTCCGGGACGCCGAGGGGCGGGTGCTGCTCGTCGAGCCCAACTACCGGGAGGGCTGGGCGCTGCCGGGCGGCACCATCGAGTCCGACGACGGCGAGACCCCGCGCCAGGGCGCCCGCCGGGAGACCCTGGAGGAGATCGGCCTGGACCGGGAGCCGGGCCGGCTGCTCACGGTGGACTGGGTGCACGGCACCGGCCGGCCGCCCATCGTGGCCTACGTGTACGACGGCGGCGTCCTCACCGACACGGACCTCTCGGCGATCAAGCTCCAGGAGGAGGAGCTGCTGTCCTGGCGGCTGGTCCCCCGCGAGGAGATCACCGACTACCTCCCGGGCACGCTGGGCGGGCGCGTCCTGGTCGCCCTGGACGTGCTGGCCGAGGGCTCGGGCGCCGCGGAGCTGGAGAACGGCGACCGGGTGGGCTGAGCGGCCACCCAAGCCAGGCTCACTCCTTCGAGTGACGCTTCGGGGGCGGCGATATCCGTTCGCCGCCCGCACGCACCCCGCCCTACCCTCGAACACATGACCAAGCCCCTCGTCGCCCTGCTCAGCGGCGCCGGTATCTCGACCGAGCAGGGGTTTCCCGTTCGCCGCAGAGGCCCCCAGCCACGTTGCTGGAAGCCCCGCTCGGGCATGAAGTGACAACCGGAGGAGGAGCGTGGCGGACCATTCGACCGCCACGCCTCCGAGGCTCGGGCGTCAGGAGTCGGTCACCGTGACCTGCAACGGCCCGCTCGGTGCCGGGGAACCCACGTTGGAGTAGCCGTACTGCGCGTAAAGTCCGCCCTCGTCGGTCAGCTCGAATCCGACGGTATACACGCCGGGCGTCAACCCTTGCGGCAGATCGACCCCTATCTGCACGGTCCCCTCGGTCACCGCGGAGAGACCGCCGTAGCCTCCGCTGACGGGACGGCCGGCGGAGTCGTAGACGGTGACGCTGAATCCGTTGACTCCCGCGAAGGAGGTCACGTCAGCGGTCAGCACGACATTCCGGGGCAGGGCACTAGCAGCGATCGTTGTGAAACTCAGCGACGCGGAAGTTGCCACGGGGGGCGTGGTATCCGGAATCTGCGTTGCCACCAGGTTCAGGTCCGGGCCGTCGAAGTATGAACCGTACGCCGCCACGTCTCCGGCACCGTCCACGAGGGCAATACCCGTGATGATGCATTCCTTGCTGCGATTGAACATGTTGGCGGGAACGGTGATCGTGCCGTCATCGCTGATGGCGGGCGCCTCGGTGATCGATCCGCCGCAGCCCGTGTCCGTCCACACAGTGACCGAGGTGAGCCCTTCGCGCACGCCGTTGGGCTTCATTGTGATCGAGAGCTTCTGCTGTTCGGACCAGTCGTTCACGGCCTTCGGGGTGATGGAGAAGTCGCCGGCCTGCAGAGTCGCGTTCTGAGTGATGTGAACAGGCGCGAGGTTCAGGTTTCGGTAGACGGAGGTGTTTCCGGCGTTGTCGGTCAGCCCGATGCGTGAGATGGCCCACGTACCAGCTGCGGCTCCGGCCGGGATGGTGACCGAGACGCTGCAGATGATCTCGTTGCTGCCCCAACCACCAGTGTTGGGACCGCAGGAGGTGTTGCCGTCGTCGGCTGTCACCACCTTGAGCTTGCCGGATGCCGTCTGCCCGCCCGGCCCGGCGACGGTGACCTCACCCTTGTAGAAGCCGGACTCGGGATCGGCGACGTCGATGTAGTAGGCCACGGTGACGGGCTTTGCCGCGTTGTAGAGATACCTCGGCGCGTCGGGCGGCAGGGAGACGTCTTCGTAAGTCGGTCCGGTGGAGTCGACCGACTCCTTGGCCGTGACGAAGTTTGCGAACTCCGAGAGCCGGTCTTTGTCGACCGTCAGGGTGTTCCCCCGGTCGTCCGAAGCGGTGACTCTGACGACCGCCCAGTTGGCGCTGGCCTGCGCCGCGTACTGCGGCACACTGAAGTCGTAACTGTATGTGGATGACTGGGCGTTCCCGGACACGGAGTTGGTCATCGCAGAGCCGTTCGGCTGCAGCGAGTAGCTGATGTCGAAGGCGGGCCCCACGGTGCTGCCGACGGCGGAGACCTGCCGGACGTAGACGTCGCCCGAGACAGCGGCGGCGCTCGCGTTGCCGTCCTTCACAGCCCAATTGAGGGTCGCGATCGCATCCCCGGCCGTGGCGTCAACGGTCAACGGGCTGAACGAGAGAGCACTGAGCTCCAGTCCTCCTTCGTTTTCCGCGGCCTGCGCAGGCCCCACCGAGACCGCGCCCAGCAAAGCCGCTGTCACAAGACCTACGACCGCCCGGGATATCAGGGGTCTGCCTCTTCGTAAACGCATCGTTCGCCACCTTCTGTCGCGCTGCCCCAGGTGGATCAGCCGCCCGATGCTAACAATCGCGGTGCTCCCCCCATCGGGTAATTTGCACCGCGTATGTTCAGCCAAAGGCCTTTGGGCGTATGCGAGTTGCAACGTGAGTGAGCAGGCCTGAAGCGCAGTTCGAGACGTCAGCTTGAAGATCGAGCCCAAGGGTTACATCTGCCGATGCCTTGCGACACTGGGATTCCGTCGATGCATCCCGAGCGCGGCGCGAGCATGGACAACGGACGGGCCTGTGACCGGCACGTCCGAACGCAGCATCACAACTCAGCCACATCCCTTACACATAATCCGGCCAACGTTCATGATCGTCGGCATGAGAAAGACCCTCACCTTCGCCGCAGCAGCAACGGCGCACCCGTCAACGCCGCCTCTCCCAAAGTCACAGCAGCACAGGCCAAGCCCCTCACCGCACAGGTCGCGTTCGCCAAGCTCTCCGCCGCCATGAGCACGACCAGGCTTTCCGGAACCGTCACCGCGGACAACGACCCGAACCACCTGCTGGGCCGCCCGAATCAGTACACGTCGAAGATCACATTCGATGACACGCGGATCTCGGCCGACGACGTCAGCGGCACCGACAAGGGGGACGTCGAACGTGGCGGCGCTATCGAGGTGTTCGGCAGTCCGGCCGACGCACAAGCCCGCGCGAAGTACATCCGGTCCGTCACCAAGTCGATGCCGATGCTCACCGAATACGACTACGTTCACGGCTCGGCCCTCGTGCGCGTGTCCCACTACCTGACGCCGAAGCAGGCTGCTGACTACAAGACCGCCGCGAGCAACCTCGGCTGAAAAGGCACCGCCTCGTGACAGTGCGCCCGCTTCTGCCAGTGCCTTGCGCCCCGGCCCTTCCGTCGGCTTCTCCATCGTGCGGGCGCTCGGACAGTGAGCGCACCTGGCACCAAGGACCAGCGCAGGTCTGAGATCGAGGGGGAGCCACGGCATTCGGTCGCAGCGGTCCGCTGAGGACACAGCCGCACCTTGATATCCGTTCGCCTCCGTCCGCGCGGGCGTCCTAGTCTCAGCCCATGAACAGGCCTCTCGTAGCCATCCTGAGTGGCGCAGGAATCTCCACCGATTCCGGAATCCCCGATTATCGCGGTCCCAACGGGTTGTGGCGACGAGATCCAGAAGCCGAGAAGCTCGTGACGTACGAGTACTACATGGGCGACCCGGAGATCCGGCGCAGGTCCTGGCAGATGCGGCGCAAGAACCGCGCGCTCGAAGCCGAGCCCAACGCCGCGCACCTGGCCATCGCCGAACTGGAGAGGTCCAGGGTTGCGGTCAGGGTCATCACGCAGAACGTCGACGGGCTCCACCAGCTCGCCGGCATGCCCGCCCGCAAGGTGCTCGAACTGCATGGCACCGCACGGAGTGTGGTGTGCACCAAGTGCCACGCCCGAGGACCGATGGCGGACGCGATCACCCGCGTCGAGGCCGGCGAGGAGGACCCACCGTGCCTGGAGTGCGGGGGCATCCTCAAGTCAGCGACCGTGATGTTCGGCGAGCGGCTCGACCCGGTCGTCCTCGGCGAGGCCCTCGCCATCAGCAAAGCGTGCACCGTGTTCATCGCCGTGGGCAGCAGCCTCCAGGTACAGCCCGCCGCCGGACTCGCGGGGGTGGCCGCCGACCACGGCGCCCGACTCATCATCGTCAACGCCGAACCCACGCCCTACGACGAACTCGCCGACCAAGTCGTCCGCGAGCCCATCGGCACGGCGCTGCCTCAGCTCCTTCGTGTTCTGGCGAGCCAGAACCCCTGAGGTTCTTCGCCCTTTGAACGAGCTACGCGATCTTCTTCAGCTGCGCATCGACGACGTCCTCGGGGATGGCCGGGGGCTGGATGGGGTTGAGGGACAAGAAGGTGGCAATGGTCGAGTCCTGGCGGACGACCAGGACAGTGCAGGGGATGCTTGGTCCCGTGCCGCCGTCGCCGACGACCTGGGTGGCGTCGAAAGCGAGGGTCTCGTCGCCGTAGCCGGAAACGGACCGGGACTGGGCACTGGAATACCCCAGCCCAGCACCGGGGTGAGCGGCGGACGGACGTATCTCGGCGGTCGCGCACTTCGCAAGCGCTGAGCGCAGTTCGGCCATCACCGTGCGGGCGTCGGCAAGGGCGTAGGAGGTCAGGCCGACACTCGCATGCTGCCCGAGATCGTCGGACGCGGAGACGACGTCCTGGGTGACCTCGGCCGTGAAGTCGTGCAGGCTGCCCAGCCCTGCGGCCGCGTAGACGGGTCGGCACGGTGCGGGGGTGACGGCGCGGTAGGTCGTGAGCACGTCGTGGTCCACCGGGCTGCCCTTGCCCGTGACCGTGTCGACGGTATAGCCCGGGACGTCGTGCGCGGTCAGCGCCAAGCGGTCGAGATCCTTCTGGTCGAGCCCCTTCCCGGTCGCGGAGACGGGCAATCCGGATACCTGCTGCGACGCCGAGCTCGCAGGCGAGGTGGACCCAGCACTCGCAGACTTCTTACGTGCTCCGGCATCGTCCCCACTGTCCGCGCCGCACGCGCCGGTCAGCGCCAGCACCGACACCACACCCGCCGCCGCGACGACCCGTCTTCCGAGCACAGAAGCATTCATCATTCGCCCCCCGGTGCCCCCGACCGGGAACACCCACGTAAGAAGCCCCGGCGTGCGCCGAGACCGAAGTCAGCGGGGAGCCTAGCGGGCCAGCTGAGGTCTTCTTCGCCTGGCCCCGATTTGAGATACGGTACCCAGCCCGTCCGGGCCGTCGCCACGCAGACCTGGGGCTCTTCGAGGCTGACGCCTGTCTGTCAGTCCGTCTGAAGCACAACGAGCCGCACCTGTGAGACTCGAAGGCGATAGCACGTGCAGCGAGGTGCGTCCGTGGCGTATCAAGCCCCCCGTGTTACATCTGCCGATGCCTTGTGACTCCGGTATCCCGGACTACCGCGGCCCGAGCGGCGTGTGGCGCAGGGATCCCGAGGCCGAGAAGCTCGTGACGTACGAGTACTACATGAGCGATCCGGAGATCTGGCGGCGCTCGTGGCAGCTGCGCCGGAAGAACCGCACGCTGCGGGCGGAGCCGAACGCCGCGCATCGGGCGGTGGCCGAGCTGGAGAGGTCCGGGGTTCCGGTGCGGGTCATCACCCAGAACGTGGACGGGCTGCACCAGCTCGCCGGGCTGCCCGCCCGCAAGGTGCTCGAACTCCACGGCAGCGCGCGAAGTTTCCTGTGCACCGCGTGCCACGCGCGCGGTCCGATGCAGGACGCCCTGGCCCGCGTCGAGGCCGGCGAGGCCGACCCGCCGTGCCTGGAGTGCGGCGGCATCCTCAAGTCCGCGACCGTCTTCTTCGGCGAGCGGCTGGATCCGGTGGTGCTCGGGGAGGCCGTCGCCATCACCAAGGCCTGCCAGGTGTTCATCGCCGTCGGCAGCAGCCTCCAGGTACAGCCCGCCGCGGGCCTCGCGGGCGTCGCCGCCGACCACGGCGCCCGGCTGGTCATCGTCAACGCCGAACCGACGCCGTACGACGAACTCGCGGACGAGGTGATCCGCGAGCCCATCGGCACCGCGCTGCCGGAGTTGCTGGCGGGCTTGCGGAACGAGTAGCCGAGGCCTGCCGAAGCGGCGGCCCGTCAGAAGAGGCCCGCGCCCTGTTCGAAGTCCAGCAGGCGCTGCTTGCGGGGCAGGCCGCCGCCGTAGCCGGTGAGGCTGCCGTTGGCGCCGATCACGCGGTGGCAGGGGACGATGATGCCGATCGGGTTCTTGCCGTTGGCGAGGCCGACGGCGCGGGAGGCCTGCGGATTGCCCAGGGCCTCGGCGAGTTCACCGTACGACCGGGTCTCCCCGTAGGGGATCAGGAGCAGCTGTTCCCAGACGCTGCGCTGGAACGGCGTGCCGTTCAGGCGCAGTTCGAGGGTGAACTCCTTCAACTCGCCCGCGAAGTAGGCGGAGAGCTGCTCCTCGGTCTCGGTGAACAGGTCGTCGTCGCGGGAGCCGAAGGTCTCCTCCGGCGGGCGGTGGCGCTGTTCGACCATGTAGAGGCCGCAGAGGGTGCCGTCCTCGGCCACCAGGGTGAGGGGACCGTACGGGCTGTCGGTCACGGTGTGGTTCTTCACGACAAGATCCTTACACGGGCAGGAAGTTGATCGGGTGGCTGTCGGTCGCCCACAGGTACTGGACGGCGTACGCGCGCCACGGGCGCCAGGCCGCCGCGCGGGCCGTGAGGGCGGCCGGGGTGCCGGGCAGGCCGAGTTCCTGGGCGGCGCGGCGGATGCCGAGGTCGGTGGGGAGGAAGGCGTCGGGGTCGCCGAGGGCGCGCATGGCGATGACGTCGACGGTCCAGGGGCCGAAGCCGGGGAGGGCGAGGAGCTTGGCGCGGGCTTCCGCCCAGTCGCTCTCCACCCCCAAGTGGAGTGTTCCATCCGCCAGTTGGTTGACCAACGTGGTGAAGGTGGTGCGGCGGGTGCGGGGCATCGCCAGGGAGTCCGGGGACACCTGCGCGAGCGCCTCGGGGGTCGGGAAGAGGTGGGTGAGGCCGCCCTCGGGGTCGTCCACGGGGGTGCCGTGGGCGGTGACCAGGCGGGCCGCGTGGGTGCGGGCGGCGGCCGTGGAGACCTGCTGGCCGAGTACGGCCCGGACCGCGAACTCGGCCTCGTCGACTGTGCGCGGCACCCGGCGTCCCGGCGCCTTGTCCACCAGCGGTGCCAGGAAGGGGTCCGCGCGCAGCTGGTCGTCGACGGCGACCGGGTCGGCGTCGAGGTCGAGCATGCGGCGGCAGCGGCTGATGGCGACGGGCAGGTCCCGCAGGTCGCTGAGGGTGAGCCGGCAGGCGATGTGGTCGGGCTTCGGGGTGAGGCCGACGATGCCGTGGCCGTACGGCAGCCGCAGGGTCCGCCGGTAGGCGCCGTCCCGCCACTCCTCGACGCCGGGTACGGCGGTGGCCGCGAGGTGGCCGAAGAGGTTGTCCGGGTTGAGGGGGGCGCGGAAGGGCAGCCGGAGGGTCAGCGCGCCGGGGGCGCTCGCGGCCTTCTTCGGGGCCCTGGCACGCAGGTCGCTCGGGGCGAGCGCGAAGACCTCGCGGACGGTGTCGTTGAAGGTGCGGATCGAGGAGAAGCCGGCCGCGAAGGCGATCTCTGCCATCGGCAGGGCGGTCGTCTCGATCAACAGGCGGGCGGTCTGGGCACGTTGGGCGCGGGCGACGGCCAGCGGACCGGCACCGAGTTCGGCGAGCAGCTGGCGTTCGACCTGCCGCGGGCTGTAGCCGAGGCGGGCGGCGAGGCCGGGCACGCCCTCGCGGTCCACGACCCCGTCGGCGATCAGCCGCATGGCGCGGGCGACCAGGTCGGCGCGCTGGTTCCACTCCGGGGAGCCGGGGCTGGTGTCGGGGCGGCAGCGCTTGCAGGCCCGGAAGCCGGCCTGCTGGCAGGCGGCCGCGCTCGGGTAGAACGTCATGTTCTCGGGCTTGGGCGGGACCACCGGGCAGCTGGGCCGGCAGTAGATCCGCGTGGTCAGGACCGCCGTGAAGAACCAGCCGTCGAACCGCGCGTCCTTCGACTGCACGGCCCGTACGCAGTGCTCGCGGTCGAGGTGCATCGCTTTCTGCATGGCTCCAGCATCGGCCATCGAGGCGGCCGATGCTGGCGAAAATCCGACACGAAGGCGCGCTGACCTCCGGGCCGCCACGGCTCCTGCGAGAACCCTACGACTCCTGGGTGAAGTAGTGGTCCTGGTCGAGGTCGGCCAGCAGCCCGGGCTGTCCGGGCCGCCAGTCGTAGCGCTCCCGGGTCGCGGCGCTCGACGTGGGGTTGTCGTTGCCGACGAAGGCCGCCATCCAGCCGAAGTGGGCGGCCGCCTCCTCCCGGGCGAGGGAGACGACCGGCACGTCGAGGCGGCGCCCGATGACCTCGGTGATGGCGCGGAGCGGGACACCCTCGTCGGCGGTCGCGTGCAGCACGGCCCCGGCCGGGGCCGCCTCCAGGGCCTTGCGGTAGAGGGTGGCGGCGTCGAAACGGTGCACGGACGACCAGCGGTTGGTGCCGTCACCGACGTGGGCGGCGACCCCCTTGTCGCGGGCGACGCCGATCAGATACGGGACGAAGGCGTGGTCGCCGGCTCCGTGCACCTGAGGGAGCCGGATCGCCGAGACCCGTACCCCGCGCTCGGCCAGGGCGAGGGCGGCCCGTTCCGACTCGCCCCGGTGCGCGCCGGGCGCGGCGGGGTCGGTCCCGTCCGCCTCGGTGCCGATCCGGCCCGGGGTGAGCAGGCCGGTCACGGAGCTGATGACGAGCGGGCGGCCGGAGTCGGCGAGCGCGTCGCCGAAGGCCGCCAGGGCCGCGAGTTCGGTGCGCAGGGCGCCGTGCAGGTCGGAGAAGTCGTGGACGAAGCCCGTGTGGACCACGCCGTCCGCCGAGTCCGCCGCGACCCGCAGCCCGTCGATGTCGTTCAGGTCGCCCCGGTGCGCCTCCGCTCCCACCTCCTTCAGGGCCGCCTCGGCCGCGTCCGAGCGGGCGAGGCCGAGCACTTGGTGCCCGGCGCCGAGCAGTTCGCGGACCACCGCGCTGCCGATGAACCCGGTGGCGCCGGTGACAAACACACGCATGACAGATCACCTCACGGAGAGTGCGAGTTCTGGGATGACTTCAGCGTGCGCCCGGCCCGGGCCGCCGGTCCAAGACCTGTTCCGCACCGGGTGATGCCTGTCCGGTCATGACCGCAGCTCACAGCAGCGGGCGGGAGTTAGAGTCGACGGGTGACCCAATCTCCCGTATCCCCCGTGCCTCCGGTGGACCTGGAGCTGCGCCTGGTGCGCTACTTCACCGTGGTCGCCGAGGAGTTGCACTTCGGTCGCGCGGCCGACGCGCTGCACCTCGCCCAGCCCTCGCTGAGCCGTCAGATCCGGCGCCTGGAGCAGCAGTTGGGCGCCCGGCTGCTCGACCGCACCCCGCGCGGGACGCGGCTCACCGAGGCCGGGGAGGTCTTCCTCCCGCAGGCGCGGGACCTGCTGCGGACCGCGGGGCGGGCCGCCGCCAGCGCGCGCTCGGCCGCCGGGCAGGGCCCGTTCACCGTCGGTTACACCACCCACCAGATCGTCACCCCGGCCGTGCGGGAACTGCGCCAGCGCCATCCGGAGGCCGACGTCCGCACCCTGCACGTGGACTGGAGCGAACCGCGCGCCGCGCTGCTGGACCACCGGGTGGACGTGGTGGTGACCCGGTTCCTGTTCCTCTCCGACGACCTGGACATCACGGTCCTCTACGACGAGCCGCGGGTGCTCCTGGTGCCGCTCGGCCACCGGCTGGCCGGCAAGGAGTCGGTCGCCCTCGCCGACTTCGCCGACGAGCCGCTCCCCCGCTTCGCCGGCGCCGACCGCGCCGGGGCGAACCCGCCCGGCCACACCAACCTGGGCGCCCTGGTGGACACGCTGGAGGACAAGCTGGAGCTGGTCGCGAGCGGCGAGGTGGTGTCCCTGGCGCCGGCCGGGTTCCGGGGCAATCTCCGGCCGGACATCGCCGTCGTCCCGATCGAGGACGCGGACCCCGTCCAGGTCGTCCTGGCCACCCGGGCCGGTGACCGCCACCCCCTCTTCCCGACGTTCCACCGCGCGGCCGAGACCCATCTGGTCCCCGCCTACGCCGCCTAGGCCGGTGCCGCCCGCGCGGTACGCGAGGGCGGCTGCCGGGGCCCCGGAGGATCAGGCCGTGTCCGTGGAGTCGTCGCCGCGGGCCACGCAGAGCGCCCAGATGATGAATCCGGACAGCGCGATCATCACGACGGACCACACCGGGTAGTACGGCAGGGACAGGAAGTTGGCGATGATCACCAGCGCGGCGATCGCCACGCCGGCGCCGCGCGCCCACGCGGCCGGCTGGAACAGGCCGATGCTGACGGCCACCGCGATCACACCCAGGACCAGGTGGATCCAGCCCCAGCTGGTGAGGTCGAACTTGAACACGTAGTTGGGGGTCGTGACGAAGACGTCGTCCTGGGCGATCGCCATGATGCCCCGGAACACGGCGAGCAGTCCGGCGAGCATCAGCATGACGGCGGCGAAGGCCGTCAGTCCTCCGGCCCACTGCATCTTGGCGGTGTGCTGGCGCGGGTGGTGCGCGGGGTGTGTGGCGGTCATACGGCTGCCTCGATTCGTTCTCGGAGGGGGTGCTCAGCGCCCGTGGGCGGTGGGCACCGAGCCGGGGCGTCCGGCCGGTCCGGCGTCGCTGAGGACCAGTTGCTTGGCCCTGCGGAACTCCTCGTCGGAGATGTCACCGCGGGACTTCATCTCGGAGAGCTTGGCCAGTTCGTCGACGCTGCTGGTCGGGCCGGTACCGCTCTGGGCGGTCTGCCGGATGTACGACTCGAACGCCTTCTGCTGGTCGCGGGCCTGGGCGATCTCCCGCTGCCCCATGCCCTTGCCGCGGGCGATCACGTAGACGAGGACGCCCAGGAAGGGGACCACGATGCAGAGGGCCAGCCAGCCGGCCTTGGCCCAGCCGCCCATCGTGTCGTCCCGGAAGATGTCCACGATGACGCGGAACAGCAGGACGAGCCACATGATCCACAGGAAGAGCCACAGCATGGTCCAGAAGGCGCTCAGCAGCGGATAGTCGTACGCGAGGTAGTTCTGCGCGCTCATTTGTGTCCTCCGTCCACGGCATCGGCCGGTCGGCCGCGCTCTGCCGTCTCAGCGTGCGCACGACGAACGCCGGGCTTCCTCACCCGGTGCGGGTGATCGTGCGCGGGCCGGAACCCGACGGCGTCACTCCGGCCGGCGGCGCATCTCCACGACTCGCAGCCCCAGCGACAGACAGCGGTTCAACAGGCCGTACAGCTGCGCCTCGTCGATGACCGGACCGAACAGGACCGTCTGGCCGGACATCGTCACGTGTTCCAGTTCCGGGAAGGCCTGGGTGAGCGTCTCCGACATGGTCCCTTCGACGCGGATCTCGTAGTGCATGAGCCGTCTCCCGCCGCGGTGTGCTGCGGTCTGTCCCGCGATCGTGCGCCCGGCGGGGGCCGGCCGGCCTCACCCGGCACAGGTGATCCGGGGATCCGGGGCCCCGGGCGGGTCAGAGCAGTCCGCGCCGTGGATCACAGCAGTCCGCGCTCGCGGGCCCGGCGTACGGCGTCGCCGCGCCGGCCCACGCCGAGCTTGCGGTAGACGCTCTTGAGGTGCGTCTTCACCGTGTTCACGGAGACGTACAGGTCTGCGGCGATCTCCTGGGTGGACATCATCTGTGCCAGCCGGCTCAGCACCTCGCGTTCGCGTCCGCTGAGCTCCTCGACGAGCAGGGGCGCGGGATCGGCGCCAGGGCCGTCGCCGTACAGCCAGCCGGCGGCCAGGCCGTGCAGCGGTGGCAGGTCCAGGAGGTGCCGGATCCGCGGTCCGGCGTCCAGGAACGGGCGCCGCAGCCGGTCCTGGCGGGCCTCCAGGAGCGCCCTGGCGAGCAGTTTGCGGGCGGTGTCGTCGTCCCCCGCCTCGGCCGCGGCGCGGGCACGCACCAGGGTGGCGCGGACCGTGACCCCGGGACCGGTGCCGCCTTCCGAGCAGAGCCGGACGGCCGTCTCGACCGCCTCCTCGCGCCGGCCGGCGGCGAGCCGCGCCCACGCCAGTTCCGCCGTGTACACGGGCACGCCGGGGCAGGGTGTCCCGTCCAGCACCTCGGCGGCCCGGTCGGAGCGGCCCCCGGCAAGCCGGGCGGCCGCGGCGGCCAGGTCCGCGCCTGCCCGCACCCAGGGCGAGGGCATCTGCGTCCGCACGGCCGGGACGGCCGCGCTCGCGGCGGCCTCGGTGTCGCCGAGCGCCAGCAGCAGCCGGGCCGTCGCCAGGGCCCGGCAGCCCTCGGTCACCGGGTCGGGCACGCCGGAACCCGGACCGGACTCGGCGGCCTCGTCCAGCAGGGCCCGGGCCCGCCCCAGCTCGTCGCGGTCCACGGCCACGGCGGCCAGCACCAACTGGCCGAGTCCGGCGCCGGGGAACGGACGTCCGCCGCAGTGCCGGGTCAGGTCCGCCGCGGCCAGCGCCCGGCTCTCCGCGCTGCCGAGGCGGCCCTCGAAGTAGTCGAGCAGCGCCAGGTGCCCGAGGGAGTCCTCCCGGGGCAGCTGGGTCGCGGCATCGGCGGGCAGCCCGGCCACCTCGTCCAGGGCGGCGCGCGCCTCGTCGAGGTGCCCGGCCCACACCCGGGCCGAGCCCAGGTGGCTGAGCAGCAGGGCGGTGAGTTCCGGATGCTTCGCGAGCAGCCGGGCGGGCACCTCGTGGCGCAGGTCCTCGGCCGTCGCCGTCGCGTGCTCGGCGCGGCCGGGGGCGCCGGTCAGGCGGGCCGCCAGGGACTCCAGGAGCACCTGGCTGAGCCGACTCGCGGCGGCCGACGCACCCGGAGCCGGGTCTTCCTCGGCGTGGCCGAGGTGGGCGAGGCCGCGGTCGAGGTCGTGCCCGGACAGCTCACGGGCCGCCCGCACCAGCTCCACGGCCGCGCCCGAAGCCTCCGGGCCCATCCCGGCGAACAGCTCGGCGAGGTCGTCGGCGCGCGGGCCGGTGAGGAGCCGGCCGATCGCCAGGTCGTCGACGACGGCACCGGCGGTGAACTCCCAGTCGGCCGCCGCCGCGCCGTGGGCCAGCGCCTCCGGGACGGCGCCGTGGGCCCGCAGCCAGCAGGCGGCGCGCCGGTGCAGTTCCGGTTCGAGCCCCGGCGAGCCCGCCCGCAGATGGACCCGGAGGATCTCCCCGAACAGCGGGTGCAGCCGGTACCAGGAGTGTCCGAGGTCCTCGACGAAGGCGTTCTGGCGGCACAGCCCGGCCAGGCGCGGCCCGGCGTCGGGGCGGCCGGTCAGCGCCTCGGCCAGTTCGGGGCAGAACCGGTCCAGGACGCTGACCCGCAGCAGCAGGTCCTGGGTCCCGGCCGGCTGCCGGGTGAGCACCTCGGCGAGCAGGAAGTCGGCGATGACGCTGTGCCCGGCCTCGAACTCCTTCAGGTACGCCTCCGGGTCCGTGCTCTGCTGGGCGGCGAGGGCGCTCAGACGCAGCCCAGCCGCCCAGCCCCGGGTGCGCTCCACCAGGGCGCGGGCGGCCTGGTCGGGCAGCCGCAGGCCGTGCCGGGCCAGCAGATCGGCGGCCTCCTCGGGGGTGAAGGCCAGTTCGTCGTTGCGGATCTCGGTCATGGCCGCCGCCGCCCGGTAGCGGTGCAGGGGCAGCAGGGGTTCGGTACGGGTGACGAGGACCAGCCGCAGCCCCCGCCCGGCGTGGTGCAGCACGAACTCCAGCTGCTCGGCCGTCTCCGGGGCGGCCATCCGGTCGAACTCGTCGAGGACCAGGATCGCGGGCCGGTCGCGTCCGCCCAGCTCGTCGGCGAGGCGGGCGAGCAGCCGGTTGCCGACCATGCCGACGTCCCCGCTGACGTCCCCGGGGCCGGCGAGTCCGGCGGGCAGCGGGGTTCCGGCGGTGTGCAGGGCGTGCAGCACATAGGCCCAGAACATGCCGGGGCCCTGGTCGCCGGCCTCGGTGGTGAGCCACGCGACCGGCTGCCCGAGTCCGGCCGCCCAGTCGGCGACGAGGAGGGTCTTGCCCGCACCGGCCGCCCCGTTGACCAGGGTCAGCGGTGTGTCGAGGGCCTGGTCGAGGTGCGCGGTCAGCCTGGGCCTGCGGACGAACGTGGCGGGCCTGGCCGGTACCGCGAGCCGGGTACGGAGAAACGGCTCCCCCAGCGGATCGGCGTACCCGAGCGCCGGTCCGCGCGTGCTGTCGTCCCTCGCGGCCACAGAGATCACCACCCGTGTCCGGCCGGCCGTGGTCGGAACTCCACGCGATCAGGATCCCAGCGATGCCGCGTCCGCGCAGGGCGCGGGAGGGGCGGGGCGGGGCGGGCGGGCCGGGGGGGGAGCAGGGCAGGTGCGGGGGGGCATGGGGCTGTGCGGGGTCATGAGGCCGTACGGGAGCCGCAGCTCCCGGCAGCCACGGCCGTCCCTACCGGCCGTCGGGCACACCGAGCGGGCCGGGCACGCGGGGGCGGCACAACCACAGGGGCGGCCGGATGCACCGGGCCATGCAGGAGCCTTCAGACCCCGGCGGCCACGGCCGCCACTGCCCACCGCCGAGCACACCGAGTGGGCCGGGCACGCCGGGGACGGCGGGACCACAGGGGCGGCCGGCTGCACGGGACCGTACGGGAGCCTTCAGACCCCGGTGGCCACGGCCGCCACTGCCCACCGCCGAGCACACCGAGCGGGCCGGGCACGCCGGGGACGGCGGGACCACAGGGGCGGCCGGATGCACGTGACCGTACGGGAGCCCTCGGACCCCGGTGGCCCGGCCGTCACTACCGACCGCCGGGCCCCCCGGGTGCGCCGGGCCCCCCGGATGCGCCGGGCTCGCCGGGTGCGGTCGGTCCGGCAGGTTCGGCGTCGTCCGGGACGCGGCCGCCTGCCGCCAGCAGGGCCAGGACGGCCAGGACGGCGAGGAGCACGAGCGCCAGCAGCAGGACCGTGAGGACGGTCGGGTGGTTCCAGAGGGCGAAGACCAGGGCGACGATCAGCAGCGCGCCGAGGGTGATCCAGCGGCGGTAGGCGAGCGCCCAGGTTCCGGCCCGCCCGGTGCGGACGTGGTGGGCGGCCGCCCAGCGGGCCGCGGAGTCCGCCGTACGCTCCGACGTGCCCCGGAGGGCGACCGGCAGCCGTCCCGGGCCGATGAGGTACGCGCCGAGGGCGATGGCCACGCCCAGCACGACGGCCGTGCGCAGACTGACCCGCAGGAACCGCAGCAGGGTGTCGAAGACGGCTGCGGCGGCCGCCTTGGACTGCACCTGGGGCGGCAGGTGGTCGAGGTAGTAGCGGCGGGCCACGACCAGGCCCACGGCCACCACCAGGCAGGCGAAGGCGGCGCCCAGCGCGGTGCGGGCCAGTGCCCGGCGCCGGCCCCGGGCGAGGAACACGCCGGCGGCGCCGAGCAGCACGACGAGGACGGGGAACCAGTTCCCGACGATGTCGAGGAGGTGCGCGCCCTTGCGGAACTTGGCCAGCTGGTCGGAGTGGAAGAGCACCAGTTGCTTGTCCACCTGGGGGATCCGGTCGGCGGGCTTCAGACCGGCGTCGACCAGTTCCTGCTTCACCCGGTCCACGGCCGTGCCCAGGTCGAGGGTGACCGTGCCGTCGCTGACCCCGACGGCGCCCCGGCCCTGTCCGGTCAGGGCGTGGTCGACGGCCTGGTGGGCGGCGCGGTTGGCGGTGCGCCACAGGTCGGCGAAGGCGTCGCTCCGCACCACCCGCGTGGCGATCTTGGTCACCGTCTGGTCGACGGCGGCGTCGATCTGCGGGCCGAGGCCCCGGAGCGCGTCGGCGGCCCGGGGCGGCAGGCCCTTGGACTGCAGCCAGCCGGCGAGGTCCCCGGCGACCTGGGGGCCGTCCACATGGGCGCCCACGGCCTCGGTGATCCGGTGCACGGCCGCGTCCTGGACGGCGGGTTCCGTGGCCAGCGGGGCGACGGTGGCCACATACCGGTCGGTGTCCAGGGCGATGTCGTGCACCCAGACCGCGAGCAGGGCGACGGGCACCAGAACGCAGGTCAGCACGGTGAGGACGGCCGAGGAGACGGTGCGTGCGATCCGGCCGGCGGTGCGGCCCCGGTGCCCGTCCGGCCCGGTCCCGCCCCCGGCGGCGTCCGGGGCGGGGGTCTGCGGGGCGGGCGACTCGGCCACGAGACCTCCGGGGTACGGGGATGGATGGTCCTCCCCATTGCCTCAGTCCGGGCGCCCGGCCGCGCTCCCCGGCGGGCCGAACGGGCGACGGGCCCCCGGCGTCAGGACGTCCGCGCCGTCCCCGTCGTCCCCGCCGTCCGCGCGTCCCGTTCCCGGAGCGGCGGCGGGCTGCCGAGGCGGCGTGCGAGGAACGGCTCCTGGGCGAGGACCGCGCCGGCGCTGACGCTGCCGGTGACCGCGAGACAGACCACGATCAGCCAGGTCAGGAGCACGAACACCGAGCCCAGGGAGCCGTACTCGGCCAGGGTGCGGTCGAGCGCCAGCGGCATGTACAGCCGGGCGGTCACGGTGAGGGCGGTGAGCGCGATCGCCGTGATCAGGGCGCCGGGCAGCAGCGGTTTCCAGGTGATGCGGCCGCCGAGCAGCAGGTGCTGGGTCCACCACCACAGGCCGGTCTGGCAGGCGAGGGTGACCGGGATGCCCAGCCAGGGGCCCAGGCCGAAGCCGTCGTGCAGTGCGCCCTGCAGGAGGAGGGCGCCGATCCAGAGCCCGAGCCAGGCCACCCAGCGCCAGGGGGCGATCCGGGTGCCTGCCCGGGGGAGCTCCCAGGCGCGTTTGCAGAGCCGTTGCACGGCCCGGCTGACGGCGGTGGCCGAGATCAGCACCATCAGCCCGCCGATCACACCGGTGGTCTCCCGCAGGTTCTCGGCCTGGGGCTGCATCAGCTGCTGGAGCTGGGCGTCGGCCGGACCGGTCAGTCCGAACACCGAGCGCATGGAACGGATGAGCTGGTCCCGGACCGCCGGCGGGGCGTAGGCGGCGAACACGAAGAGGAGCGGAACGGCGGCGAGGAAGCACTGGGCGGCCAGCCGGGTGCCGGTGTCGAAGAGGTTCACGGACACCACCCGGTCCGCGAGGTGCGTGAGGATCGGGAACCGGGCCTCCGCCCGCCGGTGCGCGGCCTTCGCGGCGACCACCAGCCGGGCGGTCCGCTCCCGCCACCGGGACACACCGAACCGCGACCCGCCGCCCCGCTCCCGCCCACCGACCGGCATGGCCCGCTCCTTTCCCTGCCGTCCAGAGTGAGGGGCGTACGACGGGGCGGCACCCTGTGCCTGCCGGCAGGGCAGCCGCCGGTCACCTGCCTCGTCTTAGGGCGACGCCGGTCAAACCCCTCCGAGCCCCACCCGTCTCAGGCCAGCCGCCGGGCGAACGCCTCGTACGCGTGGGCGTCGAAGAGGACGAAGCGGACCTCTTCGACGGCGGTGTCCGTCTCCTGGACCGTCGTCACGGCGATGCGGGCGCCGTCGTCGATGGGCCAGCCGTAGACGCCGGTGGAGACGGCGGGGAACGCGACCGTGCGGGCGCCGAGTTCGTCGGCGCGTTTCAGTGACTCGCGGTAGCAGGAGGCGAGCAGGGCGGAGCGGTCCTCGGTGCCGGAGTGGACGGGGCCGACGGTGTGGATGACCCACTGCGCGTCGAGTTCCCCGGCCGTGGTGGCGACCGCCTGTCCGGTGGGCAGGCCCTTGCCGTAGTGGCCGGCACGGAGCTTGCGGCACTCCGCCAGGATCGCGGGGCCGCCGCGCCGGTAGATGGCGCCGTCGACGCCTCCGCCGCCGAGCAGGGAGGAGTTGGCCGCGTTGACGATGGCGTCGGCGGTCTGCCGGGTGATGTCGCCCTGGACGAACGTGATGCGGGTCATGACTGTCTCAGCCTCCTCCACACCGCCTTCGCCGCGTTGTGCCCGGACATGCCGTGCACGCCCGGGCCCGGCGGGGTGGCCGACGAGCAGATGAAGACGGCGGGGTGCGGGGTGCCGTAGGGGGAAAGGGAGAGTCTGGGGCGCAGCAGGATCTGGAGGCCGGAGACCGCTCCGGTGCCGATGTCGCCGCCGACGTAGTTGGCGTTGCGGGCGGCGAGTTCGGCCGGGCCCGCGGTGGCGCGGGCCAGGACCAGGTCCCGGAACCCCGGGGCGAAACGCTCCAGTTGACGCTCCATCACGTCCGTGAGGTCGCCGGTCCAGCCGCTGGGCACGTGGGCGTACGCCCAGAACACCTGCTTGCCCTCGGGGGCGCGGGACGGGTCCACGACCCCGGGCTGCACGGTGATCATGAACGGCCGGTCGGGGGCGCGGCCCTCGCGGGAGGCGGCGCGCAGGGCGGTGCCGATCTCCTTGCTGTCGGCGCCGATCTGCACGGTCCCGGCGCGACGGGCCTCCGGGGCCGTCCAGGGAACGGGGCCGTCCAGCGCGTAGTCGATCTTGAAGACGCCGGGGCCGTAGCGGTAGCCCTGGTAGTAGTTGCCGAGGCCGGCGATGCGGGCGAGGGCGGTGGGCGAGGTGTCGAAGACGTACGACCGCGCGGGCGGGAGGTCGTCGAGGCGCTTGACCTCGTAGTCGGTGTGGATCGCGCCACCGAGGTCCTTGAGGTACGCGGCGAGGGCGTCGGAGATGGACTGGGAGCCGCCGCGGGCCACCGGCCAGCCGCGGGCATGCGCGGCGAGCGCGAAGACCAGGCCGACGGCGCCGGTCGCGAAGCCGCTGAGCGGGGCCATGACGTGGGCGACGAGCCCGGCGAACAGCGTTCTGGCCCGCTCGTCGTGGAAGCGGCGCAGCAGCAGGCTGGCGGGCGGCAGCCCGACCAGGCCGAAGCGGGCGAGGGTGACCGGGTCGCGGGGCAGTGCGGTCAGCGGCAGGGACATGAAGTCCCGGGCCAGGGTGTCCCACCGGGGCAGGAACGGCTCGACCAGCCTGCGGTACGTGCCCGCGTCACGGGGTCCGAAGGAGGCCGCCGTCTCGGCGACGGAGCGGGCCAGCACGGCGGCGCGGCCGTCCGGGAAGGGGTGCGCCATCGGCAGCTCGGGGTGCAGCCACTCCAGGCCGTAGCGCTCCAGCGGGAGGGCGCGGAACGCGGGCGAGTTGATGCCGAGCGGGTGCGCGGCGGAGCACGGGTCGTGGCGGAACCCGGGGAGCGTGAGCTCCTCGGTGCGGGCGCCGCCGCCGACGGTGTCCTTCGCCTCGAAGAGGGCGACCGAGAAACCGCGCCGGGCCAGCTCCACGGCGGCCGTCAGGCCGTTCGGCCCCGCCCCCACCACGACCGCATCGAGCATCGACGGCACCTTCGGACCCCTTCGTCAGCCGATGGCCACTCGGCTTCAGGATATGCCGCGGGACTGACACCGCCCTCGCTCGGGGTTACCAGACCGGGTTCCGCAGCAGGTCCGCCACCCGGTGGGCGGTGGCCGCGTCACGGGCCGCGGTGAACGGCAGGGCGTTGCCGCCCGTGATGCGGAACGGCTCACCGGCGAGGGTGAGGTGGGCGCCGCCCGCCTCCTCGACCAGGAGCAGCCCGGCCGCGTGGTCCCAGGCGGCCTCCCAGGAGAACGCGGTGGCGTCCAACTCGCCCCGGGCGACGGCGAGATACTCCAGTCCCGCCGAGCCGCAGGCGCGCGGCGCGATGCCGTCGACCCACAGGGCGTGCAGCGCGCGCTTCTGCGCGTCGGTCGTGTAGTCCGGGTGCGAGGTGGCGATGTGCAGGTCCCGATCCGGGGCGGGCGAACCGGAGTCGAGCCGCTCGCCGTCGAGGAAGGCGCCCTTCCCCCGTACCGCCGTGGCCAGTTGGTCGCGGGCCGCGGCGTACGTCCAGGAGGCGAGCAGGACGCCCCGGTGGGCGAGCGCGACCAGCGTGCAGAAGCCGTCCTCGCCACGCACGAACTGCCGGGTGCCGTCCACCGGATCGACGATCCACACCGGCGCGTCGTCCTGCAGCGCCTCGTAGGTGTACGGGTCCGCGTGCACCGCTTCCTCGCCGACCACGACGGAGCCGGGCAGCAGGGCGCCGAGCGCTCCCGTGAGGTACCGCTCGGCGAGCCGGTCGGCGTCCGTCACCAGGTCGTGCGGCCCGCTCTTCTGGTCGACCTCGTGGTCGGCGAGCCGGCGCCAGCGGGGCAGTATCTCGGTGCGGGCCGCCTTGCGGATCGCGTCCTCGACGTCACCGGCGTGCTGCAGGAGAAACTCGTCGATGGTCTCCGTTGCTTCGATCATGCCTCCCATAAGAACACGGGTCACTGACAATCCCCGCCGGATCGATGTACGGGACATGGAATGCGGACGAACAGGCGGTGCCGGAGACCGAGGTCAACGCCCCACCGCGTACCCCTGCATCCCGCGCGGGTTCGCCGCCGCCGACAGCACCCCGGTCTCCGGGTCCCGTGCCACCGCGCACAGCCGCCCCTCCGACCAGTCCGGTCCGACCGTCACGTCATGGCCGCGCACCCGCAGCTCCTCGACCACCCCGGGGTCCGTCCCCGCCTCGACGGTCACGCTCCCCGGCCGGTATCCGCGCGGGTAGAAGGAGCTCGGGAAGCTGTCGTTGTGCCAGTTCGGGGCGTCGATCGCGCCCTGCAGGTCGAGGCCGCCGCGCACCCGGTCGCGCAGCGCCACGGCGAGGAAGAAGTGCAGCTGCCACTGGTCCTGCTGGTCGCCGCCGGGCGTGCCGAAGGCCAGCACCGGGACGCCGTCGCGCAGGGCGATCGAGGGGGTGAGCGTGGTGCGGGGGCGGCGCCCGGGCGTGAGGGAGTTCGGCAGACCGCCCTCCAGCCAGGCCATCTGGAGCCGGGTGCCGAGCGGGAAGCCCAGCTCGGGGACGACGGGGTTGGACTGCAGCCAGCCGCCGCTCGGGGTGGCCGCGATCATGTTGCCCCAGCGGTCGACGACGTCCAGGTGGCAGGTGTCGCCGCGGGTACGGCCGTCGGCGGCGACCCGCGCGACCGTCGGCTCGCCCGCGCCCAGCGGGTCGAAGGCGCCGCTCCCGGCGGCCTCCACGCGCGCGTACCCGGGCAGCCGGGGCACCCGCCCGCCGGGGCTGCCGGGCCGCAGCTCGTCGGAGGCCTTGACGCCGATCAGCCCGCGCCGCCCGGCGTTGTAGCCCTCGGAGAGCAGGTCGGCCAGCGGCACCTCGGCCGCGTCCCCGTACCAGGCCTCGCGGTCGGCCATGGCGAGCTTGCAGCCCTCGACGAGGAGGTGAACGTAGTCGGGCGACCCGTACGCGGGCAGCTCGGGCGGCAGCAGGGCGAGCTGCTGGAGGAAGGCGGGGCCCTGGCTCCAGGGGCCCGCCTTGCACACGGTCCAGCCGTTCCAGTCGTACGACACCGGGCTCTCGTAGGCCGCGGACCAGCCGGCCAGGTCGGCGGCGGTGAGGGTGCCGGTGTGCCGTTCGCCGCTGGTGTCGAGGGTGGGACGGGCGGCCTGCCGGACCAGGGCGTCGGCGATGAAGCCGGAACGCCAGATCTCACGGGCCGCGTCGATCCGCGCCTCGCGGTCCCCGGCGCCCGCGGTCTCGGCGAGCAGCCGCTTCCAGGTGGCGGCGAGGGCGGGGTTGCGGAACAGCTCGCCGGGGCGCGGGGCCCGGCCGCCGGGCAGATAGAGCTCCGCCGAGGACGTCCACTCGGTCTCGAACAGCTCGCGCACGCTCTCCACGGTCGCGCCGACGTTCTCCACGGGCGCGTGACCGTGCTCGGCGTAGCCGATGGCGTACCGCAGGACCTCGTCGAGCGGCTTGGTGCCGTGGTCGCGCAGCAGGAGCAGCCAGGCGTCGAAGGCGCCGGGGACGGCGGCGGCCAGCGGGCCGGTACCGGGGACGAGGTCCAGGCCGAGCCCCCGGTAGTGGGCGATGGTGGCTCCGGCCGGGGCCACGCCCTGGCCGCACAGCACCTCCACCTCGCCGCCGGCCGGGGCGAGCAGGATCGGGACCTCGCCGGCCGGGCCGTTGAGGTGCGGCTCGACCACGTGCAGGACGAACGCGCCGGCGACGGCGGCGTCGTAGGCGTTGCCGCCGGTCTCCAGGACCGCCATCGCCGACTGGGAGGCCAGCCAGTGGGTGGTCGACACCATCCCGAAGGTGCCCTGGAGCGTGGGACGGGTGGTGAACGGCATCTCTCACCTCACTGCTCGCGCGACGACCGACGGCCGACCGCCGCCTGTCCGGCGGCCGACAGCCCGGCGGCCGACTGCCCGGCGGCCGACTGCCCGGCGGCCGACTGCCCGGCGGCCGACTGCCCGGCGGCCGACTGCCCGGCGGCCGACTGCCCGGCGGCTACATCGTTTCCCGGCCGCCGGCGCGCGAACCCCCTCGGCCGTGATCGCCGCGGCGGCGCCCCCTGCTCACTTGTCCGAGTCGGCCTTGTTCGTCGCCGCCGCGTACGCCTGGGACGGTGTCATCGCGATCCCGTTGAGGCTGACCGTCTTGTACTGGCTGACCTTGGCACAGGTCTTGGAGTCGTCGGCGGTCGAGGCGTTGGCGTTGGAGACGGCCGCCTTGGTGTCGCCGGAGCTGGCCGGGTAGGTGGTGCCGCTCGTCCAGTCGCTGCCGATCACCAGGACCACACCGGTGCCGCTGCCCGCCTTGATGTGCGAGCTGGGCACGTCCAGGGCCTTGGCGACGGTCTGCGCCTCGGCCTTGTCACCGCTGCCGTAGGTCAGGGTGGTCGTGCTCGCGGAGTTCGGGGCGTTGGCCGTGCTGGTGCCGGTGCTGAAGCCCTGGGAGATCAGGGAGTTCGCGACGGCGGAGGCGCGGCCGGTGATGTCGGTGCCGTTCTCGACGGTCACGGCGATCTGGGAGGCGGGGACGGTCGCGGTGGGCGTCGGCTTCGCGCTCGCGGCCGCCGAGGCTGCCGAGGACTTCTTGCCCGAACTGGTGGTCAGCGACTGGTCGTTGGCCATGGTGGCGAACAGGTCCTTGGCTCCCTCGCCGACCACCACACGGTTGCTGTTGTTCGGGTCGGGCGCGGTCTGCATGGTCGTGAAGGTCATCCGCTTGGTGGGGACCTTGTTCACGTCGGCCGCGAGCGAGATCAGCTTCTTGACGCTGTCGAGGTCGTCGTCCACGGTCAGCGCCTTGGTGGCCGCGTCGGCGAGCTTGTAGACCGCGGTGGGGTCGGTGAGGGTGCCCGCGCTCTTGAACTTGCGGATCATCGCGCTGAGGAAGATGTGCTGGGAGACGGTACGGCCGAGGTCGCTGCCGTCGCCGAAGCCGTGCCGGGAGCGGACGAACTCCAGCGCGGCCTCGCCCTTGAGGGTGTGGGTGCCCTTGGAGAGCTTCAGGTGCGAGTAGGTGTCGTACACGTTGCTGTTGACGCAGACGGAGACACCGCCGACCGCGTCGGACATCTTGACCACACCGGAGAAGTCCAGCTTGACGAAGTGGTCGATGGGGACGCCGGTGAGCTGGTGCACGGTGGCGACCTGGCAGGCGGCGCCGTACTGGAGGGCGCTGTTGACCTGGCCGTAGTAGCCGGACGTGGACTGGCCGCTCGTGCTGTCCTTGCAGGCCGGCACGTCGACCATGGTGTCACGCGGGATGCTCATGACCGTGGCGTTGGAGCGGTCCGCGGATATGTGGACGACCATCTCCACGTCCGCGTTGCCGTTGCCGGTCTGCACCCCGGTCGCCTTGCAGCCACCGCCCAGCTTGCAGTCCGCCGCACTGGTCCGGCCGTCCGAGCCGATCACCAGGATGTTGATCGGGGTCCGGCCGAACGCGTCGGCCTTCTCGGTGCCGCCCTTGCCGTCCAGGGAGACGCTGTTGATGTTGCCGTTGAGGTGCTGGTAGAACCACCAGCCGGCGCCGGCCGTGACCAGCACCAGGACGGCCGTGACCAGGCCGACGACCTTCAGGACCCGTCTGCCGCGACCGGTCGGCCTGGCTCGCCGGGAGCCTCTGCCGCCGCGGGACTTGGCCGCCTGCCGGGCCGCGGCGCGGCCACCGGTCGGCCGGGTCCCGTCGGGCAGGGCACCGCGCTGTCCGGGCACCCGGTCGGTGCGGCTGCGCGTCGCCTGGCCCCCCGGGCCGTCCCACGGGTCGGTCATCTTCCACTCCCATGAACGGTCAGGCCCGCGGACGGTACGGCCGGGTACACGGTGGTGTCCGGACAGGCTTGAGGTGGGCCCACTTAGGTTGCGTGATTGCGCAATCTAACAAACCCACAGCGGGAGCAGGACAGACCCCGCCCGAATTCACAGGTGAGGGATGTCATGCAACCCCGGGGGCGGCCATTCCGTCGGCCCTCGTCCACGCGTGCGTCGCGGTGCGGTCAGACACCCGCCTCGTGGAGCCGGCGCACAGGCGCGGGGAGCTGGTGGGAGCGCGCGGTCAACTGGCCGACGGTGACCCGCACCACGGTCACGATGTCCGGATCGTCCACGTAGTAGATCTGCCGTCGTCCCTCGCGGCGGGACCGCACCAGCCCGGCCAGCTTGAGTTTGGCCAGGTGCTGGCTGACCGCGGGCAGAGCGCCGCCGACCCGGTCGGCGAGGCGGGTCACATCGCTCTCGCCCTGGGACAGCGCCCACACGATGTGCAGCCGGGCCGGCGAGGCGAGCAGCCCGAACATGGCGGCCGCCTCCGTCAGCACCCCGTCGGAGGGGTCCGCGCAGTCGACGATCTCCCCCACAGTCCACTCCCTCCCATCACAGCGGCCGCACAGAAGCACACTCAGTGTAGGCGTGCGGTCACCGGCCCCGATACGACCTCCCCGCAATGTCCTCCACGTGTTCCCCGCATTGTCATGAGCGGGTGACAGATCATCGACGGCTCGACGTCGGACGATGCCGGGACCCGCCGTCGTTCCTAAGCTTGCGCAACAAGGCAACTCAGCAAGGAACCACCCCGTACTGGGAGGACAACGAACGTGGGCATCATCGGCTGGATCATCCTCGGCCTCCTCGCCGGAGGCATCGCCAAGATCCTGCTGCCCGGCCGCGACCCGGGCGGCCTCATCGGCACCACCCTCATCGGCATCGCGGGCGCCTTCGTCGGCGGCTGGCTCTCCGCCCGCTTCCTCGACCGCCCGGTGCAGAACCATTTCTTCGACCTCTACACCTGGGGCGCCGCGATCGCCGGCTCCCTGGTCCTCCTCGTCGGCTACCGGCTGCTGTTCGGCAACTCACGCGACTGAGCGCCGGCCCGCGGCACGGTGACGCCGGTCACCCCCGCGGGCCGGATGCAGTCACGACATTCCGGATGTACAGGGACCGCGGGCGCACGACATGTCGGACGTAGGGGGACGGCCCGCGGAGGCTGTCAACAGGGCTCCACGTGTGCCTCACAGGCAAGGCACCGATTCCACTTCCGCACCACAGGGAGTCGTGTGAAACTGGCGTCCCGTCCGCAGTGTGGACTCCTCCGCACACCGTCCCCCCAGCGAGAAGTGCGACTTGCGTTCTCTACCACTGCCGCTCGCCCTCACCGCGCGCCTGACGCCGGTCGCCGTGCTCGCCTGTGCGGGCTGGGCGATGACGTCGGGCCCGGACAAGACGTCCGACACCGCAGCCTCCGGCAACACCTCGACCCAGCAGACGGCCTCCCAGTCCGCCGGCGACAGCCCTTCGTCGTCCTCGTCCTCCACGGCGGCCACGAAGACGTACTCCGCCGCGCCCGCCCCCTGCGGCAGCATCCCCGCGGCCACCGTCAAGTCGCTGGTGCCCGGCGCGAAGACGGCCGGCAAGGAGATCCCCTCCACGGACACCAAGCTGCGCCGCACCTGCTCCTGGAACGCGCTCAAGGGGTACGACTACCGCTGGCTGGACGTCTCCTTCGAGATCATGGACACGGACGCGGCGGCGGCGAAGGAGTACAAGGACCGGGTCGCCGAGAAGAGCGGCGGCGGGGCCGTGCCGGGGCTCGGCGACAGCGGCTACTCCGTCGTCAACCTCACCACCGAGGACAAGCAGCAGACCCGTGAGGGCGTGGTGATGGCCCAGGTCTCCAACGCGCTGGTGATCATCACCTACAACGGCAGCGACTTCGAGACCAAGAAGGCACCGAGCACGGACGAGATCAACAAGGGTGCCATCAGGGCGGCGAAGAGCGCGGTGACCGCGCTGCAGGGCAGCCAGTAGCCCACCGGCCCCGGCTGCCCTTCGCGCTTGTTCAGACCTGCTTGGGCCCGGTCCGGGTCCGGGTCAGCAGGGTCAGCCCCAGATACAGCACCAGGGACGTGCCCAGACCGACCGCCCAGCCGTAGTCGGCGAGCGAGGACAGCGCCGGGATGGGCCGGCCGTCGATCAGCGGTTTGAAGCTGGCGCCGCCGATCGCGAGGATGCCGCCGACGAGGAAGGCGAGGACCGCCCGCCAGTTCCAGCCGCCGTCGTACCAGTAACGGCCGCCCGTGCGGTACAAGTCGGTCAGGTCGAGGCGGGTGCGGCGCAGCACCCAGTAGTCGGCGATGAGGATGCCCGCGACCGTGCCCAGCAGACCGCCGACCAGACCGAGCCAGGTGAAGATGTAGCCCTGCGGGTCGGAGTACAGCTTCCACGGGAAGATCAGCACCCCGAGGACACAGGTGACCAGCGCGCCGGTACGGAAACTGATCTTCCGGGGCGCGATGTTGGAGAAGTCGAACGCGGGCGAGACCAGGTTGGCCGCGATGTTCACGGACAGGGTCGCGACGAGCACGGTGACCAGGGCGTAGAGCAGGCCCACCACGCTGTCCGTCTTGGCGGCCAGCTGGACCGGGTCCCAGATCGGCTGGCCGTAGACGGCCTGTGAACCGGAGGTCACCAGGACGGAGAGGAAGGCGAAGAGGGTCATGGTGGTCGGCAGACCCAGCGCCTGTCCCCAGGTCTGCGCCTTCTGGCTCTTGCCGTAGCGGGTGAAGTCCGGGATGTTCAGGCTCAGCGTCGACCAGAAGCCGATCATGCCCATCAGCGACGGCCAGAAGATCTTCCAGAAGCCGCCGCCCCAGCCCAGCTTGGAGGGCTGGTCGAAGAGCGGGCCGAGGCCGCCGGCCTTGTTGCTCATCCAGACCAGCATCACGATCGCGCCGACCAGGACGAAGGGCGCGGCCCAGTTCTCGAAGCGGCGGATCGTCTCCATGCCCCGGTAGATGATCGCGACCTGGAGCACCCAGAAGAGCGCGAACGACAGCCACATGGTCCAGGCATAGCCGCCGATGTGCGAGGCGTTCGCCCAGCTGTCGCCGATCAGTTTGCCGGCCAGGAAGAAGATCGCCTCGCCGCCGATCCAGGTCTGGATGCCGAACCAGCCGCACGCCACCAACGCCCGTACGACGGCGGGGAGGTTGGCGCCGCGCACCCCGAAGGAGGCGCGGGCGAAGACCGGGAAGGGGATGCCGTACTTCGGTCCGGCGTGCCCGGTGAGCAGCATCGGGACGAGGACGATCAGGTTGGCCAGGGCGATGGTGAACACGGCCTGTTTCCAGTCCATGCCGACCGCGATCAGGCCGGAGGCCAGGGTCCAGGAGGCCGTGTTGTGGGCCATGCCGACCCAGAGCGCGGAGAAGTTGTACGTGGTCCAGGTGCGCTTCTCGACCGGGACCGGCAGCAGGTCCTCGTTGGCGTACGGACCGCTGGGCGGCGGGGAGCCCGGGGTGAGCTCGACGCGCCCGTCGGGGAGGGCGACTTGACTGGACGTGGGTATGGCCGAGGGAGCGGTGTCGGTCATGGGCAGGCCAATCGGGGTGAGGTGGGACGGGAGAGAGGCCGTGCGGGGACTCCTAGGGGGGTTCGCCGTGGGGGGCGGGCCCCCTTCCCGGGACAGCGGGAAGGGGGAAACCAACTGCGGTGCGGTGGCTAGCCGTTGACGGCCGGGATGACCTTCGTCCCGTACGCGTCGATGGTGGCCTCCTGCGCGTCGTGCATGTCGTAGATCGCGAACTGGTCGACGCCCAGCGCGCGCAGCGCGTTCAGTTTCTCGATGTGCTTCTCCGGCGGCCCGATGACACAGAACCGGTCGACGATCTCGTCCGGTACGAACTCGGTGTCGGGGTTGCCGCTGCGCCCGTGGTGCGAGTAGTCGTACCCCTGGCGGGCCTTGATGTAGTCGGTGAGTTCGTCGGGGACGGCGGCGGAGTGCTCGCCGTACTTGTCGACCAGGTCGGCGACGTGGTTGCCGACCATGCCGCCGAACCAGCGGCACTGGTCGCGGGCGTGCGCGAGGGCCTCGGGCGAGTCGTCCTCGGTGACGTAGGCGGGGGCGGCGACGCAGATGGTCACCTCGGACGGGTCACGTCCGGCGGCCACCGCCGCGTCCTTCACCGCCTTGACCATGTACTCGGTGAGGTAGAGGTCCGAGAGCTGCAGGATGAAGCCGTCGGCCTCCTCACCCGTCATCTTCAGGGCCTTCGGCCCGTACGCGGCCATCCAGACGGGGAGCTGGGCGCCCGGCTTGATCCACGGGAACTTGATGACGGTACCGCCGAGGTCGGCCTCTCCCCCGCTGCCGAGGGCGCGGATGACCTTCATGGCCTCGCTGATCCGGGCCAGGGTGTTGGGCTTGCGGCCCGCCACCCGCATCGCGGAGTCGCCACGGCCGATGCCGCAGACCGTGCGGTTGCCGAACATGTCGTTGAGGGTGGCGAAGGTGGAGGCGGTGACCTCCCAGGTGCGGGTGCCCGGGTTGGTGACCATCGGCCCGACCGTCAACTTGCTGGTGTTGGCCAGGATCTGACTGTAGATCACGAACGGTTCCTGCCAGAGCACGGCGGAGTCGAAGGTCCAGCCGTAGCGGAAGCCGTTGCGTTCGGCCCGTTTCATCAGGCTGATGACCTTCGAAGCCGGTGGGTCGGTCTGCAGGACGAGTCCGAAGTCCATGGGCGCCACTCCTAGTTGAGGTACTGACAGGTGGAGCGCGGGGTGTAGACGCCGTGCCCGGCGTGTCCGGTGTACTCCCGCTCGGTGATGACGGGTTCGCCGCGCGAGAGGACCGTCTCGACCCGGCCGGTGAGCCGCTTGCCCTCGTACGCCGAGTAGTCGACGTTCATGTGGTGGGTCTCGGCGGAGACGACCTGCTCGGCGTGCGGGTCGTAGATGACGACGTCCGCGTCGGCACCCGGGGTGATGGTGCCCTTCTTCGGATACATCCCGAACATCCGGGCCGGTGTGGCGCAGGCGATCTCGATCCAGCGGCGGCGCGAGATGTGCCCGTCGACGACGGCCTGGTGGAGCAGGTCCATCCGGTTCTCGACGCCGGGCAGGCCGTTGGGGATCTTCGAGAAGTCGCCGCGGCCCAGTTCCTTCTGGCCCACGAAGCAGAAGGGGCAGTGGTCGGTGGAGACGACCTGGAGGTCGTTGGTCCGCAGGCCCTGCCAGAGCTTGGCCTGGTGCTCCTTGGGCCGCAGGGGCGTCGAGCACACGTACTTCGAGCCCTCGAAGTCCGGTTCGGCGAGGTTGTCCGTGGACAGGAAGAGGTACTGCGGACAGGTCTCGCCGAAGACGGGAAGCCCCTCGTCGCGGGCCCTCGCCAGCTCCGCCACCGCCTCCATCGCCGAGACGTGCACGACGTACAGGGGCGCGCCGGCGACCTGGGCGAGCCTGATGGCCCGGTGCGTGGCCTCGGCTTCGAGCAGCGCCTTGCGCACCTCGCCGTGGTACCGGGGATCCGTCTCCCCGCGCGCCAGCGCCTGCTCCACCAGCACGTCGATGGCGATGCCGTTCTCGGCATGCATCATGATCAGGCCGCCGTTCTCGGCGGAGCGCTGCATGGCGCGCAGGATCTGGCCGTCGTCGGAGTAGAAGACGCCGGGGTAGGCCATGAACTGCTTGAAGGAGGTCACGCCCTCCTCCACCAGCAGGTCCATCTCCTTGAGCGTCTCCTGGTTCACATCGGAGACGATCATGTGGAAGCCGTAGTCGATGGCGCAGTTGCCCTCGGCCTTGGCGTGCCAGGTGTCGAGCCCCTCGCGCAGGCTGTGGCCGACGCTCTGCACGGCGAAGTCGACGATGGTGGTCGTACCGCCCCAGGCGGCGGCCCGGGTGCCGGTCTCGAAGGTGTCGGAGGCGAAGGTGCCGCCGAACGGCAGCTCCATGTGGGTGTGGGCGTCGACGCCGCCCGGGATGACGTACTTGCCGGTGGCGTCGATGGTCCGCTCGGCGGTGAAGGCCTCGGCGGCCGGGGTGCCGGAGGCGGCGAGGGCGGCGATACGGCCGTCCTCGATCAGGACGTCGGCGTGGATCTCGTCGGACGCGGTGATGACGAGTCCACCGTGGATGAGGGTTCGGCCGGTGGTCATGGGGTCCTCTCGTTCGTGGTCACGTGCCGGTCCGATGTGGCTGGTCGCGCTCACGCGGCGGCAGCCGCAAGTTCGACACTGCCCCGCGCCCCTGACGGGGCGCTCTTACGACGGGCGCTTTTACGGCGCCGTCAGCGGGCCGTACGCGTCCGGGCGGCGGTCCCGGAAGAACTGCCAGCGGTCGCGGACCTCGCGGAGCTTGGCCAGGTCCAGGTCGCGGACGACGAGTTCGGTCTCCTTGTCGGAGGCCACCTCGCCGGCGAACTGGCCCTCCGGGTCCACGAAGTACGAGGTCCCGTAGAAGTCGTTGTCGCCGAGGTCCTCGACCCCGACCCGGTTGATCGCACCGACGAAGTACTCGTTGGCGACGGCCGCCGCCGGCTGCTCCAACTGCCAGAGGTAGCGGGAGAGTCCGCGCGAGGTCGCCGACGGGTTGAAGACGATCTCGGCGCCGGCGAGGCCCAACGCCCGCCAGCCCTCCGGGAAGTGGCGGTCGTAGCAGATGTAGACGCCGATCTTCCCGACGGCGGTGTCGAAGACCGGCCAGCCCGCGTTGCCCGGACGGAAGTAGAACTTCTCCCAGAACCCCGGGACCTGGGGGATGTGGTGCTTGCGGTACTTGCCGAGGTACGAGCCGTCCGCGTCGATCACTGCGGCGGTGTTGTAGAGGACGCCGGGCTGCTCCTCCTCGTACACCGGCAGGATCAGGACGAGGCCCAGTTCGCGGGCGAGGGCCTGGAAACGCTGGACGATCGGGCCGTCGGGGACCTGCTCGGCGTACTCGTAGAACGCCTTGTCCTGGACCTGGCAGAAGTAGGGCCCGTAGAACAGCTCCTGGAAGCACAGGACCTGGGCGCCCTGCGCGGCCGCGTCGCGGGCCGCCTGCTCGTGGACCTGGATCATCGATTCCTTGTCGCCGGTCCAGGCGGTCTGGAAAAGGGCGGCACGAATCACTCGGCTCATCGGGACCTCCGGTCGCTCGGGCGTGCGTCGCTCGATGTGGGAGGAGCCTAGAAAGTCCGAAAGCGGGCTTCGATTGCCATCGTGTCACGTCTGCGGGCGCCCGGCGTGCCACCGTGTCACGCTGCGGATGGCCCATGTTTCACCGCCGTTTTCCCAGGTCGTCGCATGTTTCACCCCTGTTGCGCGTCATGCGCGAGGAGCGCGATGTGCACGGAGGCCGCCTGCTCGAAGTCGTCGAGGTCGACGCCGAGCCGGGCCTGTATCGCCTCCAGCCGGCGGTACAGCGCGGGCCGGGAGACATGGTGGAGCTGGGCGGTGCGGGACTTGTTGCGGCCGGTGGCGAGGTAGGTCCGCAGCACGCCGAGCAGGTCCTGGTCGGTGCCCGTTCCGCAGAGCAGTCCGTCCAGCTCGCGCTCGGCGAAGGACTGCACGTGCGGGTCGTCGCGCAGCAGCCGGACCAGGCCCCGCAGGTGCACGTCCTTGAGGCGTACGACCGCCGGGAGGTCGAGGGCCGCGGTCGAGTCGGCGACCGCGGCGGCCACGTGCTGGGCCTCGCGCAGCCCGGCGGGCACGTCGTCCCAGGCGGTGCGGGAGCCCGCGGCGGCGACCACGCCCCTGGGCCCCGCCGACTCGCCGTGCAGCCGGGCGGCGAAGTGGGCGGCCAGGGCGTCCGCGTCCTGGTCGCGGGCGAGGCTGAGGAGGACGGCGGTGGTGCGCTCGGTGAGTTCGGCGACCAGGCCGGGCAGGCCCAACAGACGCAGGATTCTTTCTAGTTGGGCCGGTTCGCTGTCCCGTACCACCAGGGGTACGAAGGTCCGCCGGTTGACCGGCAGTCCGGCCGCCCGGGCCCTGGGCAGCAGCTGCCGTGCCGGTACGACCCCGGAGACCAGGTCGGTCAGCAGGCTCTGCGCGGACTGTTCCTCCCAGGTGTGGGCGGAGCCGCCGCCGAGCATGCGGTGCAGCACGAGCGCCTCGGCGGCACGGTCCGCGAGCAGCCGGCCGGTGGCGGTGTCGCCGCGGTAGCCGCACAGCATGATCTGGCCCCAGCGTTCTCCGCGTCCGCCGAGTTCGGCGCGGATCCAGCCGTCGCCCGTGCCGCCGCCGGCCTGCCGGGCGATGCGCTCCCAGTCCCGCAGCACGTCGTCGACGGCCGACCGCTCACCCGCGGTGGCGAGGACCCGGTGGGCGAGGTTGGTGACGACGACCGGGCAGGCGCTGTGCACGGCGACTTCGTCGAGGAGCCGTTGGAGGGGTACGCCGGCCGTGATGAGTCCGGTGAGGGCGGTACGGACGGCCTCGGAGAGGCTGACGGCGGCGAACTTGCTGCGGACCAGGCGGGACTGGACCTCCTCCGTCAGCTCGGCGAAGGGGAAGGGGCGGTGCAGGACCACCAGGGGGAGGCCACAGCGGTCCGCTGCACGGCGCATGGCGTCGGGGGGTGCCGGGAAGGCACGGCCGAGGCCGAGGACGACCGCGGCGGCCTCGGCCCGGTGCAGGGACTGGATGTACTCGGCCTGTTTGTGCTCGTCGCCGGCGAGCAGGACGCCGGTGGTGAGGACCATTTCGCCGCCGGTGAGCATGACGCCGACGTCGGGGGCCTCGGCGACGTGCACCCAGCGGACGGGGCGGTCGAGGTGGGTGGCGCCGGCGACCACCTCGGGGTCGCCGGCGAGGACCCGTTCCAGGGCGAGGATCTGGCGGACCGACAGTATGGGGTCTGTGGTGTGCGGGGGATCCCAAGTGGCGGTCATCTTGCGTGGTCCCTTGGTCGGGTTCGGTGCGTGTGGAGGCCTGCGGGCCGGTGGGGGCTGGTCACGGCGCCTCCGGCAGAGCGCCTAGTAGGCACTCCTCAAGGCCTGTTCGAGAATCGCCGCGCCCTCCTCCGCCTCCGCCACCGTCAGGGAGAGGGGCGGGGCGATGCGCAACGCGCTCGTGTTGTGGCCGCCGCCCTTGCCGATGAGGAGACCTGCCTCGCGGGCCGCTTCGAGGACGGCCGAGGCGGACTTGGGGTCGGCCTCGTCCGTGCCGGGCTTGACGAGTTCGATGCCGATCATCAGGCCGCGGCCCCGGACCTCGCGTACGCCGGGCAGCTGGGCGGCGACGGCGCGGAGGCGTTCGATGAGGAGGCCGCCGACACGGCGGGCGTTGCCCTGGAGGTCGTGTTCCAGGAGGTACGACAGGTTGGCGAGGCCGGCCGCCATGGTGATCTGGGTGCCGCCGAACGTCGAGATGCTGTTGGAGTCCAGGCAGTTCATGATCTCGGCGCGGGCCACCACACCGCCGATGGAACTGCCGTTGCCGATGCCCTTGGCGAAGGTGAGGATGTCCGGCGGGCCGCTCTGTCCGTGCGCCTGCCAGCCCCAGAAGTGCTCGCCGGTGCGGCCCCAGCCGGTCTGCACCTCGTCGGCGATCCACAGGATGCCCTGCTCCTGGAGGACCTTGCGGAAGGCCGCGTAGAGCCCGTCGGGCGGGGAGGTGAAGCCGCCGACACCCTGGATGGGTTCGGCGATCAGCGCGGCCGGCGGGCGGGTGTGGCCGAGGAGGTCGCGCAGGTCGTCGACGCAGGCCGCGATGAAGTCACGGTCGTTCAGCTCGGCGAACGGACCGCGGGTGCGGACGCCGCCGTGGACGTACAGCGTCTGCAGCGGCGAGAGGGAGGTCGGGGACCAGCCCTTGTTCCCGGTGATGCCGACCGCGCTGAAGGAACGGCCGTGGTAGCTGTTGCGCATCGCCAGGACGGTGTTCGTACGGCGGTACGTGGTGGCGAGCAGCAACGCCGTGTCGTTGGCCTCGGTGCCGGAGGTGGTGAAGAAGACCCGGGCGTCCGGGATGCCGCTCAACTGGGCGATGCGCTCGGCGAGTTCGACCATCGGGCGGTTGAGGTAGAGCGTGGAGGAGTGGAGGATCCGGCCGGCCTGCTCGCTCACCGCCTTCGTCACCTCGGGGAGCGCGTGCGCGGTCATCGTGGTGAGGATGCCGCCGAAGAAGTCGAGGTAGCGGTTGCCCTCCGCGTCCCAGACGTGCCGGCCCTCGCCGTGGGTGATCTCCAGCGGCTCGTCGTAGTAGAGCGCCAGCCAGTCGGGCAGGACCTGGCGGTGGCGGGCGAAGAGGTCGTTCACGGCTGTACCAGCCCTTCGTAGGCATCGGGACGGCGGTCGCGGTAGAAGGCCCACTGCTGCCGCACTTCTTCGATCAGGTCGAAGTCGAGGTCGCGTACGACGAGTTCCTCGCCCTTGTCGCTCGCCACCTCCCCCACGAACTGCCCACGTGGATCAACGAAATAGCTTGTCCCGTAGAAATCGTTGTCCCCGTACTCCTCCTGACCCACCCGGTTGATGGCGGCGATGAAGTACTCGTTGGCGACGGCGGCGGCCGGCTGCTCCAGCTGCCAGAGGTAGGCCGACAGACCGCGCGAGGTGGCCGACGGGTTGTAGACCAACTGGGCTCCGTTGAGACCGAGTTGCCGCCAGCCCTCCGGGAAGTGGCGGTCGTAGCAGATGTACACGCCGACCTTGCCGACGGCGGTGTCGAAGACCGGCCAGCCGATGTTCCCAGGCTTGAAGTAGTACTTCTCCCAGAAGCCCTTGACCTGCGGGATGTGGTGCTTGCGGTACTTGCCGAGGAAGGTGCCGTCCGCGTCGATCACGGCGGCGGTGTTGTAGTAGAAGCCGGACTGCTCGACCTCGAAGACCGGGACGACGATCACCATGCCGGTCTCGCGGGCCAGCTCCTGCATACGACCGACGGTCGGGCCGTCGGGGACCGGCTCGGCCCAGCGGTAGTGCTCGGGTTCCTGGACCTGGCAGAAGTAGGGGGCGTTGAAGACTTCCTGAAATCCGATGATCTTCGCACCCTGGCGGGCCGCCTCGCGGGCGTACACCTCGTGTTTCGCCACCATGGACTCGGTGTCGCCGGTCCAGGTGGCCTGGACCAGAGCGGCGCGTACGACGTTGGCCATGAGCTGCTCCTTCTACGCCCGTAGAGGGTCGAAAGTAAGCCTCCTTGGAGTCCTTGCCAAGACCATCGTCGTTAAGCCGCCGAGTCGATCGCGTTTCTTACCTGGCTGGCGGATGCGGGGGCGATTCGTCAACGCCGCCTGGGCTCGGGAGCGCTTCGGGCTGCGGGTGCGCTGTGGCTCCCCGCGCCCCTACAGGGCGCTCAAGCGGCGAGGCCCGCAACCCGCAACGCGTGGAGCAGGTCCCAGTGGCGTTGGTCCGAGATGTGCTGGGCGGAGCGCAGGAGGAGGGGGACGAGGCGCTGGGGGTCGGGTTCGGCGCTGTGGGCCGCTTCTTCCGGGGTGCGGACCTGGACGTAGGTGTCGAGGAGGGCGCGCGCCTCGCGGTGGCGGCCCTCGGCGTCCAGGGCGAGGACCGCCTCGCCGATCTCGGTGGCGGGGCGGACGACGCCTTGGCGCAGGATCTGCCGGCCGTCGTCGGTCCGGCCCGCTGCGGTCAGGGCGTCGGCGGCGGCCACCAGCCGGACGGGTGGCAGCGAGGCCGCCTCCCACAGCAGCGTGGCCCAGTCGGCGCCGAGCCCGGACCGCTGGAGGGCCTCCGCGAGCAGCGGGAACCGGGGGGCGGGCCACAGCGCGACCTCGGCCAGGAGCGCGTGCGCCTCGCCGGTGCGGCCCTCAGAGCGCAGTCGTACCAGCCGTTCCACGGCCCCGGCGACGGCCTGTCCCGCCTCCTCGTCAGGCTGCGCCTCCGGCGGTCGCGGTCGCGCCGGCGCCTCGGCGGCCCCGGCGAACCGGGCTCCGCGCGGGGTGCGCCGGCCCTCGGGGGCCGCGGGCAGGTCCACGTCCGGTGCCTGCGGTACGACGGACGGTGCTGCCTCGTCCTCCGCCATGCCGGCGAACCGGGCACTGCCCCGCCGCCGTTTGCGCTGCTTGGCGGGGGCGGGGGACGGCTGGGGAGCGTCGGTGGGGGCGGATGCGGGGGCGCCGTCGCCGGTCGCGGTCACGGTCGCGGTCGCGGTCGTCCAGGGATCGGCCGGGCCAGGGGACGGGGGGTCGCCCGCCACCGGCTCGCCGCGAGCCGGTGCGCCCGTCGAGGGTTCGCCGCCCGGGACGCCCGGCCACGATGCCCTCGTCGCCGGACCGGCCGAGGCCAGGTCGCCCGCGCCCGGTGCATCCGGATCCGCCGCCCCGCCCGCCGAGAAGTCTCCGTCGGCACGGAGCACGGCCCCGTCGCCGCCCGCACGCCGCACCGCCGGTGCGCCGCGCAGTCGTCCGGCGAGGCCGATCCGTGCTTCCAGCGCCCCGAGCCGGGACCGGAGTTCGGCGCACCGGGCGGAGGCGCGTTCGTGGTCGTCGCGGGCCCAGGCGAGGTCGATGTTGAGGGCCTCGGCCTCCTCGTGGGAGCGCGCGGCGCGGAGGTCGCGGCCGAGCTGGGCCAGCCGTTCGGCGGCGTAGCGCTGTTCGCGGAGCGTGCTGTCGAGGCGGTCGCTGAGATCCTCCCGGGCGCCCGGGCGGGCATCGTAGGCGGCGATGGCCTCGGCGTGGAGCGTGCGGGCCTGCGCGGCCTCGCGGGCGACGGCGTCGCTGCCATAGAGGGTGACGAGGTCCTGGAGGAGTGCCTCCACGACGTCCCAGGGGGGTATCTCCCGGCCGCCGAGACAGGCCTGCATTCCGTCGGGGTCGCGCTGCCAGAACACCGCGCACCAGCCGGCGCCCTGGTCCAGCCGCGCCAGCAGGCCGCTCAGGTAGTTCGCGAACTCCCGCACCCGGCCGGGGAGTTGATGCACAGCCATCGCTCGACTCCCGCCCGACCGGAACACTCCGGTTCCGTAGGCAACACCAGTTGTGTTACGGGGCTGCTACGGGGAGTTTTCCGCGGGCGTGCAGAGACCTCATTGCCCGATCTTGACCGATGCGCGTCAGGCGACGACCAGGGCGCAGCGCTGCACCAGGTCGTCCATCGACAGGCCCAGCGCCCGGGCCAGCGCGGCGACGGTGAAGAAGGCGGGGGTCGGCGCCCGGCCGGTCTCGATCTTGCGGAGGGTCTCGGCCGAGATGCCCGCCACGGCCGCCACCTCTGTCATGCTCCGGCCGCCGCGCGCCTCGCGCAGCAACTGCCCGAGCCGCTCGCCGCGTTCTCGCTCTTCCGGGGTGAGAGGGGTGCGTACCATGCCGTCATTCTAATCCCGTCGAGTAAACCGGTATATTAATTGGCATGGTGGAACTGAAGACGGACATGTCGATCGACGCGATGCACGAGGCGGGCCAGGTCGTCGGGCGGGCCCTGACGGCCGTACGGGAGGCCGCCGGCGTCGGCGTCTCGCTCCTGGAGCTGGACGAGGTGGCACGGGAGGTGCTGCGGGAGGCCGGTGCCTCGTCCCCCTTCCTCGGCTACCGGCCCTCTTTCGCGCCGACCCCGTTCCCCGCCGTCATCTGCGCCTCGGTCAACGACGCGATCGTGCACGGCATCCCGACCGGCTACCGGCTGCGCGACGGTGACCTGGTCTCCATCGACTGCGGTGCCGAACTGGACGGCTGGGTCGGCGACTCGGCGGTCAGCTTCACGGTCGGCAGGGCGCGCCCGGAGGACGTACGGCTCGTGGAGACGGCCGAGCGGGCGCTGGCAGCCGGGATCGCGGCGGCGGTCGTCGGCAACCGCATCGGCGACATCGCGCACGCGATCGGCCGGGTCTGCCGCGAGGCCGGTTACGGCGTCCCGCACGGCTTCGGCGGGCACGGTGTCGGCCGCCGGATGCACGAGGACCCGGAGGTGCCGAACGAGGGCCGCCCCGGCCGCGGGCTCCCGCTCCGCCACGGCATGGTCATCGCGATCGAGCCGATGCTGATCGGCAGCGGCCGGGACGGCTACCACGCGGCCCCCGACGGCTGGACCCTGCGCACCGACGACGGCTCCCGCGCCGCCCACGTCGAGCACACGGTGGCCGTGACGGCGGACCGGCCGCGGATCCTCACCGAGCGGAATTCAAAGGTCTGACACAGCTCATCCCCGAGCATCTCCTATCACCGCGTGCCGAACCATGAATTGGCTGTGCCACTGAGCGGCCCCCGCAATGCGCCCGTACACATATCCGTGACGGGCGGAGAAAAGGCCGCCCAAATCAGCGAAGGAGTTCTCATGGAAAACGTGCGCATGCGAGTACCGGTCCCCCGGCCCACGCGGCGACGCCCGGTACCTCCGCCGCCTCCGCCCCAGGGTCAGCGGCCGCCCCGGCCGAATACCGCCGGCCGCTGATCGCGTGACGTAACACCACCCGTGGCAGCCGGACCGGCGAAGGGATGCCCTCCTTCGCCGGTCCGCGCCCGGGCCGAATCGGGGCGGGAGGACGGCGATGTTCCGGCGGCACGCGAAAATCTCCCCGGTCACCACATTTCGCAGACTGTGGCCGCTCACCCGGCCGGAAAGAATTCATCTCTGGACCGCCGTGGCCTGTCAGACGATATCCGTCGGATGCGATACGGCGGCCATTCAGGTTTTCTCCTATCTCACCGACGAGGTGCTCACCTCGGCCGAGCCGGCGAAATTCTGGAGACCGGCCGCGTTATGGCTCGCGATGGCTCTGCTGGGCGCCGCCGTGACGTTCGCCGCCCATCAGCTGACCAGCCGGGCCGAGGAGGGTTTCCGGCTGCGCTGTCGTGACGAGGTGTTCCAGCACGCGCAGCGGCTGCCCCCGCACTACTACGAGAACAATCCGCCGGGCGACCTGCTGGCCCGGTTCACCGGGGACATCGACGAGGCGGAGCACGTGGTCGCCTCGGGCCCGGTGCAACTGCTCAACACCGCCGTCAGCCTGCTCTTCTTCGCGGGCGCCGCACTGTGGCTGCGCTGGGAGCCGGCCCTGCTCACCTTCGCCGCGGCCCCGCTGCTGTGGCTGGCCACGCGCCGGCTCTCCCGGCCGATCCGGACGCTGTCGCGCACGGAGCGCGACCGGGTGCACCGGCGCGGTGCCGCCCGGATGCGCAGCAGCCTGGCCCGCGCCCGGCTGGCCAACGCCTATCTGCCCCTCGCCAATGTCGTCGAGTCGGTGTCCGTGCTCGCCGTGGTCGGCGCGTCGGCGCCTGGGAGATCGCCGCGGGCCGGCTGACGGTCGGCGGGCTGCTGGCCTTCGCCGCCTACCTCGGCTACCTCTACCCGCAGATGCAGGCGCTCGGCGGCCTCGCCGTGAGCGTCTCCGCCGCCACCGCGGCCTGCGAGCGCCTCTTCGAGGTGCTGGACACCCGCCCCGCCGTCACCCGGAGCCCCCGTGCGGAGAGCGGGGTGCGACCGGCGTACGGCACCGGCCCCGGCGTGGTGACCCTGGACAACGTCGGCTTCAGCTACCCCGGCGGCGACCGGCGGATCGTCACCGGCCTCGGCTTCACCGCCTACCCGGGGCAGCTGGTCCTGATCGACGGCCCCAGCGGCTCGGGCAAGTCCACCCTGGCGAAGCTCCTGCTGCGCTTCTACGACCCCACCGAGGGCCGGATCCTCCTGGACGGCCGGGACATCACCGGCCTGCCGCTGCGCAGGCTGCGCGAGCTGGTCACCCTCGTACCGCAGGACCCCATGCTCCTCGACGGCACCATCCGCGAGAACATCGCCTACGGCCGTCCCGGCGCCGACGAGCGGAGCGTGCTGCGCGCGGCCGCTACCGCCGACGTGGACGACTTCGTCCGGCGTCTCGCCGACGGCTACGACACTCCGGTGGGCCCCGCCGGGCGGCAGCTGTCCGGCGGCCAGCAGCGGCGGGTGGCCATCGCCCGGGCGCTGGTCCGCGACACCCCGGTCCTCGTCCTGGACGAGCCCACGACCGGCCTGGACGCCGAGTCCGCGCGCCGGGTGATGGAGCCGCTGCGCCGCCTCATGGCGTCCCGCACCACCTTCCTGATCACCCACGATCCCCAACTGGCCGCCCAGGCCGACGCCGTCCTGCCCGTCGGTCCGCCGCCCGAACCGCTGGACGTGCCCGCCTACGGCGGGCGTGCGAAGGTGGTGTGACCGGGCCCTGCCGGGGCACCCGCGTGGGCCGGCCCGTCGACCAGCGAGCGCGTCCCCCAAGGCGCCGGGACGCCGGAACGGAACGAACGCTCATGACCAGCGGCTACCCCGGACCGGGCGACAACGGACAGGACCCCTTCGGCGAGTTCCTCGCCCGCTTCTTCGGTGAGGGCGGGGCACGTCAGGGTCCCCGCCAGATCGACATCGGCAGGCTGCTCAGCCAGCCCGCCCGGGAGCTGGTCCGGGGCGCCGCCCAGTACGCCGCCGAACACGGCAGCCGCGACCTGGACACCGAGCACCTGCTGCGCGCGGCCCTCTCGGCCGAGCCCACCCGTTCCCTGCTCAGCAGGTCCGGCGCCGATCCCGACTCGCTGGCGACGGAGATCGACGACCGCGCGGGCCCGGTCCAGCACCCGCCCGGCGAGGCACCCCCGCCGACCTCGCTCGCGCTCACCCCCGCCGTGAAGCGGGCCCTGCTGGACGCGCACGACCTGGCCCGGGCCAGCGGCACCGGCTACATCGGCCCCGAGCACGTCCTGGGCGCCCTCGCCGCGAACCCCGACTCGGCCGCCGGGCACATCCTGAACGCCGCCCGGTTCGCCGCCGCCGGCCTGCCCGCGGACGCCACGGAGACCGACCGTTCCCTCACCGGCCCGGACACCCGGCGCCGTACGAACACGCCCACCCTCGACAAGTACGGCCGCGATCTGACCGAGCAGGCCGGGCAGGGCCGGATCGACCCGGTCATCGGCCGCGACGACGAGATCGAGCAGACCATCGAGGTGCTCTCCCGGCGCGGCAAGAACAACCCCGTGCTGATCGGTGAAGCGGGCGTCGGCAAGACCGCGATCGTCGAGGGCCTGGCCCAGCGGATCGCCGACGGAGACGTGCCGGACGTGCTGTCGTGCCGCCGGGTCGTCGCCCTCGACCTGCCGGGCGTGGTCGCGGGCACCCGTTTCCGGGGCGACTTCGAGGAGCGCCTGACCACCATCGTCAACGAGATCCGCGCCCACTCCGACCAGCTGATCGTCTTCGTCGACGAACTGCACACCGTGGTCGGCGCCGGGAGCGGTGGCGAGGGCGGGGCGATGGACGCGGGCAACATCCTCAAGCCCTCCCTCGCCCGCGGCGAGCTGCACATCGTGGGCGCGACCACCCTGGAGGAGTTCCGCAAGATCGAGAAGGACGCGGCGCTGGCCCGCCGCTTCCAGCCGATCCTGGTGCCCGAGCCGACGGTCCCGGACACCATCGAGATCCTGCGCGGCCTGCGCGACCGCTACGAGGCCCACCACCAGGTCCGCTACACCGACGAGGCCCTGGTCGCCGCCGTGGAACTCTCCGACCGCTACCTCACCGACCGCCGGCTGCCCGACAAGGCGATCGACCTCATCGACCAGGCGGGCGCCCGCGTCCGCCTCGGCGCCGGCACCAAGGGCAGCGACGTCCGGGCGATGGAGCGCGAGATCGAACAGGTGACCAGGGACAAGGACCAGGCGGTCGCCGACGAACAGTACGAACGGGCCACCCAACTCCGGGACCGCATCAGCGAGTTGAAGACCCGCATCACCGATGTCTCCGGCGAGGACGAGGCCGACGAGGGCCAGCACCTGGAGGTGACGGCCGAGGCGATCGCCGAGGTGGTGTCCCGCCAGACCGGCATCCCGGTCAGCAGCCTCACCCAGGAGGAGAAGGAGCGCCTGCTCGGCCTGGAGGCCCACCTGCACCATCGGGTCATCGGCCAGGACGAGGCGGTCGCCGCCGTCTCCGAGGCGGTCCTGCGCTCCCGCGCCGGACTCGCCAGCCCCAACCGCCCGATCGGCAGCTTCCTCTTCCTCGGCCCGACCGGCGTCGGCAAGACCGAACTGGCCCGCGCGCTCGCCGAGGTCCTGTTCGGCAGCGAGGACCGGATGGTCCGCCTCGACATGAGCGAGTACCAGGAGCGCCACACGGTCTCCCGCCTGGTCGGCGCCCCACCCGGCTACGTCGGCCACGAGGAGGCCGGCCAGCTCACCGAGGTCGTCCGCCGCCACCCCTACTCACTGCTCCTCCTCGACGAGGTCGAGAAGGCCCACCCGGACGTCTTCAACGTCCTGCTCCAGGTCCTCGACGACGGCCGCCTCACCGACTCCCAGGGCCGCACCGTGGACTTCACCAACACGGTCATCGTGATGACCAGCAACCTCGGCTCGGACGTGATCAACCGCCGCGGCGCCGGCATCGGCTTCGGCCTGGGCGACGAGGAGGCGACCGAGGAGGCCCGCCGCGAGCAGGTCCTCCGCCCCCTCCGCGACCACTTCCGCCCGGAGTTCCTCAACCGCATCGACGAGATCGTCGTCTTCCGCCAGCTCACCGGCGAGCAACTCCGCCAGATCACCGAACTCCTCCTGGAACACACTCGCCGCATGCTCCACGCCCAGGGCATCACCGCCCACTTCACGGACCCGGCGGTCAACTGGCTCGCGGAACACGGCTACCAACCGGAGTACGGCGCCCGACCACTACGACGGACCATCCAGCGGGAGGTGGACAACCACCTTTCCCGCCTCCTCCTGGACGGCACGATCGCAGAAGGCAGCCAGGTAACCGTGGACGAAACCAACGGCCACTTGGAGTTCCGGCCGGGCAAGGCGCCCCTCTAGGGGCGCGGGGCTGTATCGATTTGCGGCTACCGCCGCGCGGGCGCGCCCAGCCCCCACGCACCCGCACCCGCCCGACTACCGCACCGGATCCACCACCTGCGCGGACCCCCCACCCCGCCGCACCGTCTCAGCAGCCGCAAGCCACTTCCCACCCGGCAACCGCTGCACCCCAGTCGCCGCACCGATCTCCGGATTCAGACTGAACACATGCCCGATCGCCTCCAACTTCCCCCTCAACTCGGGGTCGTTGTACAGCGCCGGCTCCAGCTCCGTCTTCGCCGCGTTCCGCTGCGACGCCCGCGGCGCCGCGATCGCGTCCACCAACGGCAGATGCCGGTCGATGAACTCGGTCAACACCTGCAGCACGGTGGTGATGATGGTCGCCCCACCGGGCGACCCCACCGCGACCACCGGCTTGTTCGCCTTGTCCAGCACGATCGTCGGCGAGATGGAGGACCGCGGCCGCTTCCCGGGACCGGGCAGGTTCGGGTCGTGCACCGCGGGGTTCGCCGGGGCGAACGAGAAGTCGGTCAGCTCGTTGTTGAGCAGGAACCCCCGCCCCGGCACGGTGATCGCGCTGCCGCCGGTCTGCTCGATGGTCAGCGTGTAGGAGACGACGTTCCCCCACTTGTCGGCGACCGTGAGGTGCGTCGTGTTCTCGCCCTCGTACGTGGTCGGCGCCGCCGTTCCCGTGGAGCCCGGGTCGTTGGGGTCACCCGGCGCGACCGGGCTGGTCAGCACCGAGTCGTCGTGGATGAGTGCCGCCCGCTCGTCGGCGTACCGCTGGGACAGCAGCCCCTTCGTCGGCACGTCCTCGAACGCGGGGTCACCGACCCACCGTCCGCGGTCGGCGAAGGAGATCCGGCTCGCCTCGATGAAGTGGTGCAGGTACTGCACCTCGCCGGCCTTGGAGAGGTCGGTGTTCTCCAGGATGTTGAGGGCTTCCCCGACCGTCGTGCCGCCTGACGACGACGGCGCGATCGAGTAGACCTTCAGCCCGCGGTACGACGTCTCGGTCGGCGCCTGCAGCTTGGCCCGGTAGGCGGCCAGGTCCTGCGCGGACAGCTTGCCCGCGCGCGCCTTCCACCCGGAACTCGGGTCCACCGGTGGGTTGTCGACCGTCGAGAGGATGTCCTTGCCGAGGTCTCCCCGGTAGACGGCCCCGGTCCCCTTCTTCCCCAACTCCTCGTAGGTACGGGCGAGATCGGGGTTCTTGAAGGTGGAGCCGACCACCGGCAGCTGCCCGCCCGGCAGGAACAGTTTCGCGGTGTCCGGGAAGTACCGGAACCGTGTCTCGTTCGCGGCGGTCTGCGTCCGGAAGGTGTCGTCGACGGTGAACCCGTCGCGGGCGATCCGCTCGGCCGGCTTCAGCACGGTGGCGAGCCGCTCGCTCCCCCACTGGTTCAGCGCCGTCTGCCAGGTGGCCGGTGTACCCGGCGTACCGACACTCAGCCCGCTGCTCACGGCGTCCGCGAAGGCGAGCGGCTGCCCGTTCTCGACGAACAGGTTGGAGTCCGCGGTCAGCGGCGCGGTCTCGCGCCCGTCGATCGTGTGCACCGTACGGGACTTGGCGTCGTAGTAGACGAAGTAGCCGCCTCCGCCGATGCCGGAGGAGTACGGCTCGGTGACGCCCAGCGCGGCGGCGGTGGCGACGGCGGCGTCGACCGCGTTGCCGCCCTTGCGCAGCACCTCGATACCGGCGGCGGAGGCGTCCGCGTCGACGCTGGCGACCGCACCGCCGTAGCCGACGGCCACCGGGACCTTCGTCACCGCGCTCCCGCCGGAGGTGCCCGGCGGCGCTGCCGCTCCCACCGACACCACGGCGGCCGAGACCGCCAGGACCGTCAGTTTCCGCGTGACAGGGCGACGCATCCGCACCTCCAGTTCGGGAACGTCCGCGCAGCGTATCTGCGGGGCCATGGCCCCGACAGGCACATTCAGGGCACTGTCATATGACCGCCACACTTCGAACACGGGTACGTTCCGGCCACCTGTGCCCGCTAGCATGCGCGCCCATGAATGACGACCTGCGCAACATTGTCCTCGGTGTGGTGGCGGCCGGCATCAGCGCCGCCCTCGGCTGGCTGGCCCGCACCTACATCTGGCGGCGGAGGCTGCGCCGCAAGCAGGCCTTCTTCGGGCTGCCGGAGAACTCGGAGTCGCTGCTGGTCGTCAACCGCGATCCGGCCACCTCCGAACCGGCGGTCCACCGTTTCGACGTGTTCGCGCTCCTGGAGCTGGCCGCGCTGATCAAGGACTGCGGCGCGAACCTCCAGATGGTGACCCAGGACAACGTCCAGCAGGGCTTCGGCGAACGCACGGAGTTCTGCGTCGGCGGGCCGGGGTCGAACCGCCGGATGCTGGCCCACATGTCGGCGATGCTGCCCGGCGTGCGCGTCAACGTGGACCCGGAGCCGGGTCCGGACCGCGGCGCCTTCCAGATCGGCACCGAGCGCTACCGGCTGGACCCGGGCATCACGGAGTACGTGCTCCTCGCGCGCCTCACCGCCGGCCAACGCCCCGACGCCCGCCCGGTGTTCCTCTTCTGCGGGCAGCGCGCGATCACCAACCAGGCGGCCACCCGCTACCTGGCCCGCAACCACGAGCGGCTCGCCCGCAAGCACGGCAAGAACACCTTCGTGCTGCTCCTCAAGGTCGTCAACTCGCAGGCGTACGGCCCTGACGTGGTCGAACTCGTCTCGGACGTCAGCCGCGCCGCCCAGGCCCCGCTGCCGCCCGCCGCGACCGACCCCGCACCCGCCTCGCACCGCGCCACCTGAACACCTGCACCCTTCAACAATCTTTACCCGCACGTAACTTACCGACGGGTTACTTGCAGTAAGAGGTCGCGGTTACCGTCGGGTCACTTTGCTTTGACACATACGGGGAGTGACCTGTGGGAACCCATCGCAAGGCCCTGCGTACGACCGCCGTGGGCGCCGTCTCCGCGACCCTGATCGCCGGAGGCGTCCTCGGGCTCACCCCCGTCGCCCAGGCCGCCCAGAACAGCGTCCGGTTCGTCGACATCAGCGGTGACGGCGGTACGACGCTCAAGGCGAACGTCGTCACGCCCGCGGGCGCCGACGGCACGCACCGCTATCCGCTGCTCGTCATGCCCACGAGCTGGGGCTTCCCCCAGGTCCAGTACCTCGCCCAGGCCCAGAAACTGGCCGACTCCGGCTATGTGGTGGTGGCCTACAACGTCCGGGGCTTCTGGCAGTCCGGCGGCGGTATCGAGGTGGCGGGTCCGCCCGATGTGGCCGACGCGTCCAAGGTGATCGACTGGGCGCTCGCCAACACCCCCTCCGACGCCGGGCACATCGGCATGGCGGGCGTGTCGTACGGCGCCGGCATCAGCCTGCTCGCGGCCGCGCACGACCGGCGGATCAAGGCGGTCGCCTCGCTCAGCGGCTGGGCCGACCTGATCGACTCGATCTACTCGGGCCGCACAGAGCACTCCCAGGCGACCGCCCTCCTTGACGGCGTGGGCCTCGTCACCGGCCGCCCGAGCGCGGAGACCAGCCAGGTCTTCAAGGACTTCTTCGCCGCCGACCTGTCCAAGGAACAGGAACTGATCGACTGGGGAAAGAAACGATCCGCCGCCACCTATGTCGACCAGATCAACAAGAACGGCGCGGCGATCATGCTCGCCAACGCCTGGGGCGACACGATCTTCCCGCCCAACCAGATCGCCGGCTTCTACGGCAGGCTGACCGGCCCCAAGCGGCTGGAGCTGCGCCCCGGCGACCACGCCACCGCCGAGCTGACCGGACTGTTCGGGCTGCCCAACGACGTGTGGACGGACACCGAGCGCTGGTTCGACCACTACCTCAAGGGCGCGGACAACGGGATCGACCGCGAGCAGCCGGTGGAGCTCAAGTCCCGTTCCACGGGCGGCTACGAGGGCTATCCGGACTGGAAGTCGGTCGGCGCCACGCGCCGGAAGGTCGACCTCGCGGGCACGGCCACCGTCCACGCGAACGTGGACTCGGGCGCGGACGGCGGGATCGTCTTCCTGTCGAGCATCCTCGACCAGGTCGCCCAGCTGCCCCCGGTCGCCTCGATCCCGCTGCTGCCGCGCCGCTGGGCCGCCGTCTGGCAGTCCGAGCGGTACGCCGGCGCCCAGCGGGTGCGCGGCACCTCCCGGTTGCACACCACCCTCACCCCGACCGAGGAGAGCGGCACCCTCGTCGCCTACCTCTACGACGTGGGCCCGCTCGGCCTCGGCAAGCTGGTCACCCACGCGCCGTACACCTGGCACGGCCGGACGCCCGGCAAGGCGTTCGACGTGGACCTGGACCTGTTCTCCACGGCCTACGACGTGCCGGCCGGGCACCGGCTCGCGCTGGTGGTCGACACGGTGGACCCGCTCTACATCGAGCACAACCCGTCCGGCGCGCAGCTGACCTTCTCCTCGCCGGTGGACGACCCGTCGTACGTGTCCGTCCCGCTGCGCGAGCAGTGATCTCCGGCTGCCGCCGGCCGGGCCTGGCCCTGGCTGCTGCCCCCTACGGCAACAGCGTCCCTGGTTCGGCCGGGGCCACCTCGACGGCCTCGGTCCGCGGACTGCGCTGCTCCCGCCGGGCCACCCAGCCGGCGAACCACGAGAGCAACATGCACATCCCGATGTAGATCGGCGAGATCACCATCACCACCGGGATGAAGGGCAAATCGTAGTCGAGGTTCGACGCGATCAGTTTCCCGGCATGGAGGAACTCCTCGTAGGTGATGAGATAGCCGAGCGAGGTGTCCTTCAGGGCCACCACGAGCTGGCTGATGATGGCAGGCAGCATGGCCCGGACGGCCTGGGGCACCAGGACGTACGACATGACCTGGGTCTTGCGCATGCCGAGCGCGAACGCGGCCTCCCCCTGGCCGCGTTCCACGCTGAGCACCCCGGAACGGAACACCTCGGCGAGCACCGAGCCGTTGTAGAGGGTGAGTCCGGCGACCAGGGCGGGCAGCGGCTGGACCTTCAGCGCCACGAAGATGAAGAAGATCATCACGAGGACGGGCATCGCCCGGAAGAACTCCACGACGACGGTGGCGAGCCAGCGTACCGGGCGGTGGTCCGACAGCCGTCCGGTGGCCAGCAGTCCGCCCAGGGCGAGGGAGAGGACGGCCGCCATCGCGAAGGCCTTGAGGGTGTTGCCCAGGCCGCGCAGGAGGAGTTCCTGGATTCCCTTGTACGCGAAGGGCGCCCACTTCGTGTAGGTGAACTGCCCGGTGTCGAAGAGGAGGTACAGGATCCAGGCGAGCAGGGCGAGGAGCAGGGCGAGGAGCAGGGCGGTGGCCAGGGCGCCGTAGAGCCGGTGGCGCCTGCGGGTGCGGGGGCCGGGGATGTCGTAGAGCGCGGTGGCGGCCTCGGTCATCGGGCGACTCCCCAGGTGCGTTCCATCACGTGGAAGAGGGCGCTGATGGCGAGGGTGATGATCAGGTAGCCGACGGCGATCCAGACGAAGGTCCAGACGATGTTGTAGCCGAGCTCGCTCAACGTCTTGTAGGTGCCGAGGAGTTCGGTGACGCTGAACGCGCCCGCGATCGCGGAGTTCTTGGCGAGCGCGATGAGGGTGGAGCCGATCGGCGGGATGACCGACCGGAACGCCTGGGGCAGGATCACCAGGTTGAGGGTCTGTCCGAAGGTCATGCCGAGGCTGCGGGCGGCCTCGCCCTGTCCCTTGGGCACGGTGTTGATGCCGGAGCGCAGTGCCTCGCAGATGAAGGCGGAGGTGTAGCAGCCGAGGGCGAGGACCGCGAACACTTTGAAGGGCAGCACCAGTCCGAAGCGGGGCAGGCCGAGCAGCACCGCGAAGAACAGGAGCGTGAGCGGGGTGTTGCGGAGCACGGTGACCCAGGCCGTGCCGAAGATCCGCAGGGAGCCGACCGGGGCGACCCGGAAGGCGGCCATCAGGAAGCCGAGGGCCAGCGCCAGCAGCGAGGCGTAGACGGTGAGTTCGACGGTGCCGAGGAAACCCTCAGCGTAGGTGTGGAAGTTGTCGGTCAGTACGTTCATGCCGTCCTCGCTCAGCTCGCGGGATAGCGGTCGATCGGGGGCGGTTGCGGGGCCGGTACGCCGGAGAGGCCGAGCGTCGCCTCGTAGGCCCGCTTCCAGTCGCCGTTCTTCTCACGTGCCTCCAGGGCGTCGTTCATCGCGAAGCGCAGGGCGTTGTCGTCGCGCGGGACGCCGATGCCGTACGGCTCCTTCGAGAAGGGCTTGCCGACGACCTTGAGTTCGTCGGGGGCCTTCGCCGCATAGCCGATGAGGATGGCGTCGTCGGTGGTGACGGCGTCGACCTGGTAGGTGAGCAGGTTGTCGACGCAGACGGAGTAGGTGTCGTAGGCGACCAGGATCGCCTTCGGGTAGTCGGTCTTGATCCGCTGGTACGGCGTCGAACCGGCCGCCGAGCAGACGCGTTTGCCGGCGAGGTCCTCGGGGCCGTGGATGTCGTTCTCGTCCCGGCGCACGAGCAGGGACTGGCCCGCCATGTAGTAGGGACCGGCGAAGCCGACGAGCTTCTTGCGGTTGTCGTTGATGGTGTAGGTGCCGACGTAGTAGTCGATCTGGCCGTTCTGCAGGGCGGTCTCGCGGTTGGCGGAGGCGATGGTCCGGAAGCGGATCTTCTGGGGGTCGAGGCCGAGCGAGGCGGACATCATCCGGGCGATCTCGATGTCGAAGCCCGAGTAGACGCCGGTGGCCGGGTCCTTCTGGCCCAGGTAGGGCTGGTCCTCCTTGGCCCCGACGACGAAGTAGCCGCGCTTCTTCGCCCGGGTCCAGGTCGGGGAGTCGGGCAGCTGGAAGCCTTGCGCGATCTCGTAGTGGGGAAGCCTGTCGGCCGCGGGGCCCTTGCCCGGCGGGCTGCCCTCCTTGCCGCAGCCGCCGGCGGCGAGGCCGGCGCCGGCCAGCAGCACGGCGAGCAGGGCCCGGGCGGCGGACCGGGCCGGGGCGGCGGGCACACGGGTGGTACGGACCATGGGTGGTGCTCCCCGCTCAGTGCTTGAGGATCTTGGAAAGGAAGTCCTTGGCGCGCTCGCTGCGCGGGTTGGTGAAGAACTCCTCCGGGGTGCGGTCCTCCACGATCCTGCCGTCGGCCATGAAGACGACCCGGTTGGCGGCGGAGCGGGCGAAGCCCATCTCGTGGGTGACGACGACCATGGTCATGCCGTCCCTGGCGAGCTGCCGCATGACTTCGAGAACCTCGTTGATCATCTCCGGGTCGAGGGCGGAGGTGGGCTCGTCGAAGAGGAGGGCCTTGGGTTCCATGGCGAGGGCGCGGGCGATGGCCACCCGCTGCTGCTGGCCGCCGGAGAGGTGTGCGGGGTACTTCTCGGCCTGCGCCGACAGGCCCACCCGGTCGAGGAGTTCACGCGAGCGCCGGTCGGCCTGTTCCTTCTTGCGCTTGCGGACCTTGATCTGGGCGAGGGAGACGTTCTGCAGGACGGTCTTGTGGGCGAACAGGTTGAAGGACTGGAAGACCATGCCGACCTCGGCGCGGAGCCTCGCGAGGGCCTTGCCCTCCTGGGGCAGCGGCTGCCCGTCGAGCGTGATCGTCCCGGACTCGACGGCCTCCAGGCGGTTGATCGTCCGGCACAGCGTCGACTTCCCCGACCCCGAGGGGCCGATGACGACGACCACCTCGCCCCTGCCGACGGTGAGAGCGATGTCCCTCAGGACGTGGAGCTCCCCGTAGTACTTGTTGACGTCCCGCAGTTCGATCAGAGGATCGACGGCCATCCGCAGCCCTACCCACTCTCAGCCGTGTCGTGGTTGCCGCAAACTATCCAGCGACGACTGAACCGGGGGCACGACACGCACTTTTCGGGCATTAGCCGTATTTACGGCAATCAGGCCTCGGCGACCTCGGCGTAGAGCTGGGAGAGCTCGGGTACACCGCTCGCCGCCCAGTCCTGGCCGGACGCGACGACCTCGAACTCCCGCCCGGAGGCCAGCCGTACCACCGGCTCCCCGTCCGCCCGGATCTCCCACTCCGCGCCCGGCACGGTCCGGATCAGGACGGTGCCCAGATAGAGACCGGCGTCGGTGCCGAGCCAGGCCACGGTCTCCTCGTCGTCGCGCCAGCGCGGCAGCAGCTGGTCGAGAGCCTCCAGCGAGGCCGGGGTGTCGTCCAGCGCGACACCCTCCTCCGCCGCCTGGGCGCGCAGCAGCTCGCACTCGGCGAGCAGATCGGGGTCTGCGGTGTGGTGGACGCCACCGGCCTGGCCGTGCCTGTTGCCCAGAAAGGGGATGTTCATGGTCCCAGGTTGACACTCACACCTCCAGGTCCACCACCACCGGGGCATGATCGGAAGCGCCTTTCCCCTTGCGCTCCTCGCGGTCGACATAGGCGTCCTTCACGGCTTTGCCGAACGCTTCGTTGCCGTACACCAGGTCGATACGCATGCCGCGGTTCTTCGGGAAGGCCAACTGGCGGTAGTCCCAGTAGGTGTACGGGTGGTCGTACTTGAGCGGGCGCGGCACGACGTCGGACAGGCCGGTCTCGCGCAGGGCGGTGAGGGCGGCGCGCTCGGCCGGGGTGACATGGGTGAGGCCCTCGAAGGCGGCCCTGTCGAAGACGTCGTCGTCGGTCGGCGCCACGTTGTAGTCACCGAGGACCGCGAAGGGGCGGCTGCCGCCCGCGTCGCCGGCGACGGCGGCCTTCAGCGCCTCGAACCACTGGAGCTTGTAGGCGTAGTGCGGGTGGTCCACCTCGCGGCCGTTCGGTACGTACACCGACCAGACGCGGACCGGCCCGCAGGTCGCCGAGATCGCGCGGGGCTCCTCGGCCCCGTCGTATCCCGGGTCGCCGGGCAGGCCCTTGACGACGTCCTCCAGGCCGACCCTGGAGAGCACCGCCACGCCGTTCCACCGGCCGGTGGCGTTCACCGCCGCCTCGTAGCCCAGCTCGCGCAGCGGCTCGAACGGGAACTGCGCCTCGGCGAGCTTGGCCTCCTGGAGGCAGAGCACGTCGGTGCCGCTGCTCTCCAGCCAGGCGAGGAGCCTCGGCAGGCGGGCGGTGATCGAGTTCACGTTCCAGGTCGCGATGCGCATGTCCCACAACCTACCGGGCCCCTCTGACAACGCGCCTCAGACGTCCGCCGAGCCTCCCGCGGCCAGCCGCAGGTGCTCCGCGCCGCCCAGGGCGCCGATCTGGCGGTCGTAGATCGGCCGGGCCAGGTCGGTGAGCAGGGCGTCGTGGATGTCGTAGGCACGCTGCGGCTTCACCTCGCGGACGTAGTCGATGACCTCGGAGATCTTGTTCCAGGGGGCCATCACGGGGAGCATCAGCGTCTCGACCGGGTGGTCGGGGACGGTGAGCGCGTCGCCGGGGTGGAAGACCCTGCCGCCGTCGACGAGGTAGCCGACGTTGGTGATGCGCGGGATGTCCGGGTGGATCACCGCGTGCAGTTCGCCGTGCACCTGGACGTCGAAGCCGGCCGCGGTGAAGGCGTCGCCGTGGCCGACGGTGTGCACCCGGCCCGGGAAGGCCGCCGCGAGCTGGTCCGCGACGGACTTCAGGGTCCAGATCTCGGTGGCCGGGTCGGCGTCCATCGCGGCCCGCAGCCGGCCCTCGTCGAAGTGGTCGACGTGCTCGTGCGTGACCAGGATCGCGTCGGCGCCGACCGCCGCGTCCTGCTCACTGAACCCGCCGGGGTCGATCACCAGCGTGCGCCCGTCCTTCTCCAGGCGCACGCACGAGTGGGACTTCTTGGTGAGCTTCATGGTCACCATCCTGCCCCCATGCCGGCCCTCAGTCCTCGGGGGTGGTCTCCTCGCGGATGATCTGCTGGGCGACCCGGAAGGCGCTGTTCGCCGCCGGCACCCCGCAGTACACCGCCGCTTGCAGCAGTACTTCCTTGATCTCGTCCGGGGTGAGGCCGTTGCGCAGGGCCGCCCGGACGTGGAAGCCGAGCTCCTCCAGGTGGCCGCCCGCGACCAGCGCGGTCAGCGTGACACAGCTGCGCGAGCGCCGGTCGAGGCCGGGCCGGTCCCAGATCTCGCCCCAGGCGTAGCGGGTGATGAACTCCTGGAAGTCCCCGGAGAACTCGTCGGCCTGCGCCAGCGCCCGGTCCACGTGCGCGTCCCCGAGCACCTCCCGGCGGACCTTCAGCCCCGCGTCGTACGAGTCCGGCCGCCCGAACGGCTGCGGCGGTACGACGGCCGGGGCGATCGCGGCGATCGGCGTGACCTGGGGAGCGACCTGCGGCACGGCCAGGGGCGCGGCGGACAGCACCGGCTTCACCGGGGCGGCCGGGATGGCCATCTGGCCGGTGGTGGAGTCGTAGGCGGGCTGCCAGGCGGTGGAGAAGTGCCGGACCAGCAGGTCGGTGACGGCGGCGGGCTGCTCGACCGGGACCAGGTGGGAGGCGCCGGGCACCACCGCGAGCCGGGCGTCCGGGATCGCGGCGACCAGGGTGCGGGCCTCGGCGGGTCCGGTGACCTGGTCGTCCGAGCCGACCAGGACGAGCGTGGGCACCCCGACCCGGGCGACCTCGTGCCGTACGTCGAAGCCGGCCAGGGCCTCACAGGCGGCGATGTAACAGCCGGGGTCGGTCGTCCGGACCATCTGGACGGCCCACTCCGTGATCGCGGGCTGGGCGGCGGCGAAGCCGCCGGTGAACCAGCGGTCGGGGGAGGTCCGGGCGATCGGGTCGAGGCCGTTCGTCCGCACGATCACTCCGCGCTGGCGGAACTCGTCCGCCGTCCCGAACCGGGGCGAGGCGGCGACCAGCGCGAGCGAGGCGATCCGCTCCGGGTGCCGCAGGGCCAGCTCGATGCCGACGGCACCGCCGAGCGCACAGCCCGCGTAGCCGAAGCGCTGCACGCCGACGGAGTCGAGCGTGGCCAGCAGCCGCGCGGTCAGCTCGGCGACGGAACCGGCCGGATACGCCGGGGCGCCGCCGTGCCCGGGCAGGTCGTAGCGGAACACCCGCCACTGCTGGATCAGCTCCGGGATCTGCCGGTCCCACATGTGCCATGTGGTACCCAGTGAGGGACCGAGGATCAGGACAGGAGCGTCTTCTGGCCCGTCAAAGCGGTATTGCAGGGTGTTCATCGGTGTCTCACTCACCCGCCTGAGCCTCTCATCTGTCACGAGATGTCACATCGCCGGGGTGGACGGAGCGGGCCTCGCCCCGCGCCGGCACTGCCGGACCTGCCGACGAGAGCCCAGGTATACGTTCTCCGGCATGTACTCGTGGCCGTGTCGGCGGTGGGCCCTGCGGGCACGTGCCCTCCTTCAGTCGCTACGAGCAACGCTTTTCTCTTTGATCACGGCCTCCAGGCGGTTCGCGTTGCAGCGCCAAGTGTGGTGGCACGGACGAGGCTCGGCGTGACTCACCTCGAAACCTTCCGGAATCCCGCCCAACAGCAGCTTGAACACCGTACGGTGAACGCTTGGTAGAAGGCTTGGCCGTAGCCGCATGCTCTCAGCTGCAGCCACTGGTCCAGACCAGCGAGCGACACCCCGAATCCGCGTCGCCCCGATCCTGCTGGCCATACGGCTCGCAAGTCGCTCGGCTGATGGTCCGCGTGGGTCAGTCTTGCCCCTCCGCCGCACCCCCGTGCAAGCCATCCCAAGTGGTGGCGGCTCCGCGAAGTTCTTCTACATCCGGCTTGACGTACCACCGCTTGGTCGTCTTTACGTTCGTATGTCCGGCCCATCGCGCGAGGATGTGGTCCGGGACACCGTTGTTGGCCAGGAAGATGAAGCACGACGAGCGTGCGTCGTAGAGCCTGACGCGACGGAGCCCGAGACCTAACGGAGTCCTATCAGTTCCTCGCTGAGTTCTTCCCCGAGATGCTTGGTGAAGGCTCGCATCTCGCGGTGCGGCGTGTAATCAAAGATGGAGCCCCGCTCATTCTGCTCGGGGGTCAGGGGCCCGAAGGCCGCGTTGAAGAAGGCCGGCGCCTTCTTGAAGTCGTCCGGGCCGAGCAGGCTCTGGATCGTCCGCAGCATCTGGTAGCCGGCTTCCAACGCCGCACCGCTGTCGCCAAGGTACTCATAGGCGAGGGCGGAGATCCGGATCGAGTCCTGGAGGACGCTCCTTCGGCGACGGCGAACAGAAAGCGGCTCCGGCTGCGTCTCCGAGCTCTCGACAGTCAGGTGAGCGAAGGGCTTGCCTGCGTCGATTTTGGGTGTCATGCCCCTTCGACAGCGCTGCCGGTGCCGAACAACGGCGCGGTAGCTCTGTGAGGAGGCGTGTCGCGCACCGGCTGGTCCATCTGGCGGGATCATGGTCCGTCGAGCTGGAGAGGACCATGAGCGTGTGTCAGCGGGCTGGGTCCTGCGCCTCGTCATGGGAGTGCGGTGCGGTGGTGGAGGTGCTGGTCCAGCTAGCGAGGATGCTGAGGGCTTCGGCGGAAGGGGAGGCGGGTTCGGGGGTCATGATGACGAGGGACTGGTCCGGGTCGCCTTCGACGGCCAGGGTCACGTAGTCGAGGGTGAGCTCGCCGACGAGCGGGTGGACCAGGTGCTTGGTGCCGGTGGCGTGGGCGAGGACGTCGTGGTCGGCCCACATGCGGCGGAAGGTGTCGCTGTGCAGGGCCAGCTCGCCGATCAGTTCGGTGAGCTGGGGGTCGTCGGCGTGGCGTCCGGCGTACAGGTGGAGCGTGGCCACGCACTCGCCGGCAGCCTTCTCCCAGTTCGCGTACAGCGCGTGGGCGGCCTCGTCGAGGAAGACGAAGCGGGCGAGGTTGCGGTACTGGTGGGGGCGTGGTCAGCGTCGACTACTACGTCCGCCTGGAACGGGGGGCGGCACGCTGCCGATCGAGGCCGGCGCCGCCCCTGATGCGGGGGCGGTCAGAGGTCGATCGGGTGCCGAACACGGCCCCAAGTTCACCGCTGACATGCCGCGCATGGCGTAATGAGCCGCTCCAGCGGCTTGACCAGGCAAATTGTGCGCAGACAGCGACCGGAGCGGGCGGCAGGAAAGCGGTGGCGAACCGGGCCATGAGCGGGGAGAGCGTGGACCGGTCCGAGGGTTTCGGCGAGCGGCTGCTCGGGGTGCTGCTGGATCGGGCACGGCTGTTGCCGCCGCAGCTGATCGCCCCGCTGATCGCGGAAGAGGTGGCCAGGATCGGCGGCCGTGACGTGTCCATCCTGCTCCAGGACTACGCCCAGGAGCTGCTGGTGCCGCTTCCGGGCAAGAAGCTGCACGTGGGCCAGCCCGAGCCGGTGACCGGCTCCCCGGCCGGGCGGGCCTTCCAGAGCGCGGACGTCGTCGAGGTGCCACAGGCCCGCGGCGGCGTGCGGATGTATCTGCCGCTGCTGGACGGAAGCGATCAGGTGGGCGTGCTGGCCCTGACCTTGGAGACCGTCGGCGACGATGACCGGCGCCTGCTGCGCCGGCTCTCCGGCCTGGTCGCCGACATGCTGGTCACCAAGAACGCCTACACCGACCAGTTCTTCCTGGCCCGGCGCCGGGAACCGATGAGCGTGTCCGCGGAGATCCAGTGGGGCCTGCTGCCGCCGCTGACGATGACCGTGCCGCAGGTCGAGGTGGCAGGCATCCTGGAGCCCGCCTACCGCGTCGCCGGCGACAGCTTCGACTACGCCCTCAACGACAACATCCTGCACATGGCCGTGATCGACGCGATGGGCCACGACCTGGACGCCGCCGCGATGGCGACCATCGCCATCGGCGCCTACCGTCATGCCCGGCGCGTGTTCGTCAGCCTGGCCGAGAAGTACGCGTTCATGGACCAGGCCATCTCCCGGCAGTTCGGGACCGACCACTTCGTCACCGTGCAACTGATGCACCTGAACATCGCCACCGGTGAGCTGGAGCTGGTCAACGCCGGCCACCCCGCACCGCTGCTGATCCGCGAGGGCCAGGTCCTGCGGCAGTTGGAGAGCGCGACGACGCTGCCCGTCGGCATCGGAGGCGAGACGCCCCGCATCCGAGAGCACACACTCCAGCGGGGCGACCGGGTGCTCTGCTACACCGACGGCATCATCGAGGAACGTGTCGATGGTGGGCAGCCGTTCGGTGAGGAACGCCTCATCCGCTGCGTCAACCGCCTGGGCCAGGAGCCGTCGAACGGGATGCGGGCGGATCTGCGCCTGCTCTCCCACACGCTGAAGAAGGAACGGGGCGGGCGCACCAGCGACGACGCCACCCTCTTCATGATCGAGTGGCGCGGAGGCGCCGCCGACCACCTCGCAGCCCTCGACTGAACACCCCAACCTCGCCCGAGGAAGCCCAGGAGATCAGAAGCAGCTTCTGACTATCCATAAGCGTAGTGTGGTTGGTCGATGGAGCGGACCTACGGATGGCGCATGCTGCACCGCCGCCTGGTCCGCGACTATGAAACCCACCCACACCGCTCCGAAGCCATGATCCACCTGGCCATGACGTCCAGAAGGACGGCGCCGCTGCCGTCATCTCGGGTCGCTCCGGGGGAAGGCGTCACCGGTCGGCCAGCGTTCCGGCAGACCGAGAGCGGTGTGGACGGAGCGAATCGCGGGCTGGCGCTCGACCTGGATCCCAGCCGGTTGCGCGGTTGCCCAGACAGGGAAGATGGGGGCAGGAAGCGAGGCGGGATCCGGGCTTTGCCAGAGAACGGGAGTGTTTTTCGTCCAGGTCCAGGGTGCTGGGTTGTTCACGACGAGCACGCCGCTGACACGGCTGTGGGCATGGTCGTAGGTGGCAGTCCAGTAGCCGTCGGGCTTTCGACTGAAGGTCGACCCACTGTCGTAGGCGTACTGAACCGTACTCCCGTACAGCGCTCTCTCGATGTCCTCGTCTTCGGGGAAGTCGGCTGCATGGCCTACCGCCACGATGAATGGCAGCTCCAGGTCACCGTACTTCCCGCCCTTGTGTGTGACGGCGTCGAGCACTCGCTCCGATCCGTCCTCGGCCGTCCATGCCGAGGGGTAGACGCCGATTGTCCTGCTGGATGGATTGCCGCGTTTGCCTGGGCTGCGGGGGATCGCTTCAAACGTGAGGCACCAGCCGGCCTCTTGCCACGTGTGACTGGGAAGCGGCACCTTGCGCTCATGGTCGGCGATGACCTGGTCGGGGTACAAGCTTGCAAGCCATCGCGTCAGCTCGGACTTCAGCCGTCTTTGCGGCGGCGTTGCCGTACCCCGGCACTGTGGAGTTCGCACGATATGAAGAAGTTCGGACTTGGCAAGCGATCGATGGCATCGCTCAATTGCGGTGGGAGCGAGTAAGAGGTTGTCTCATGTGGCAAGTTTCGCGAGCTTCTTGCGGCAGCTCAGGGCGGTGGCCATGGCCAGGCTTCGGCTCTTCCGGTCCACGTACGGGATCTTGAGGCCACGAGTAGCCCATGGCAGGCTCATGCCGCATGATCGATGAATTCGCGAAAGACACCCTGCACGGGAGACTGCGGCGGGACCGCAAGGCGCTGCTCTGGAAACTCGACGGCCTGTCCGAATACGACGCCCGCCGACCTTTGACGGCGACCGGGACCAACCTCCTCGGCCTGGTCAAACACGTGGCCAGCGTCGAGGCCAGGTACTTCGGTGAAGTCTTCGACCGGCCTTCCCCGGAACCGCTGCCCCGGTGGCAGGACCACGACGGCAGCGATCTCTGGGCGACTGAGGACGAGGCGCGGGATCAGATCATCGAGTCTTACCGGCGCACGTGGGAGCACTCAGACGCGACGATCGACGAGCTTGCCCTTGATGCCCCCGGCCTCGTGCCGTGGTGGCCGGAGCCCTATCAGAACACGAACCTGTTCGCCATCCTGGTCCACGTCCTCGGAGAGACCAACCGGCATGCCGGGCACGCCGACATCCTGCGCGAAGGCGTCGACGGCCGAACCGGGATGCGCCCCGAGCACGAGATGCAGATCGATGAAGAAGCTCGCGCCGCCTACTGCGCGAAGATCGAGCAGGCCGCCAGATCGGCCGCATCAGGCAAGGCATAGAAGGCTGTGCCACGTGACTTGATGTTCGAGCGGCACGATGCCGACCGTGAGTGCTGATCTGTCGAAGCGTCTGGTTCCTGATGAGCTCTGGGAGCTGGTCGCCCCGTTACTGCCGACGTTCGCGGCTCGACCGCAAGGTGGTGGGACCGCTCCGCGTGACGAGCGGGCCGTGTTCACCGCAGTGGTGTACGTGCTGACCAGCGGCTGTGCCTGGCGTCATCTGCCGCCGACGTTCGGCACGTCCTCCGCCACCGCGCATCGCCGCTTCACGGTATGGACCGGGGTCGGCCTGTGGCGTCGGCTGCATCGGGCGGTGCTGGACGAACTCGGAGGCCGGGGCGAGGTGGACTGGACCTCGGCGATCGTCGACGCGGCCTCCGTGCGCGCCAAAAGGGGGGATCTCTGACGGGGCCGAACCCGGTCGATCGCGGCAAGATGAGCAGCAAGCTGCACGTGCTGTCCGATGCCGAGGAAGTCCCGCTCGCCGTCGCCGTGTCAGGTGCGAACATGCACGACAGTCTCGCCCTCAAGCCGCTCATCCTCGGCATCCCCGCGGTCTGGTCCCGCCGGGGTCCGCGGCGGCGCCGGCCCGTCAAACTCCGCGCGGACAAGGCGTACTTCTCCGCCGAACACCTCAGCTGGCTGCGTGAGCGGGGCTCGTCGCGCGCATCGCGCGGCCAGGCATCGAGTCCGGCGAACGCCTTGGGCGGCACCGCTGGAAGATCGAGCGGTCGATTGCTTGGCTCTTCGAGCTTGAACATCCGGGCGCTCTGCACCGGACCGTCGCCGGTCTTGGCCCGCGCCCGGGCGCGACCACTCAGCACAGCCCGCGCAGCAGCCTGCGCATCGAGCGGGTCCGACTTCCCGAGCAGACGACGCGCCGAGCGGTCTGGCCGGTTCACCTCGAACACCTGAACGCGCTGCGCCGGCAAGTAGCGGGACCAGGCCCGCGCCGAAGGTGCCGGTACCCTCCACACCCGCCCGACGCACCGTCCCCAGCCTGCGGGCCCGGGCGAGCAGCCGCCCATATCCGACCGCCGTGGCCGGAAGGACTTCGTACCCAGGATCCGACCCAGCGGGCAGACCACTGCGGCGACATGGACCTTGCCGTGCGTGTCCACCCCCAGGACGACCTCGCCCCAAGCGGGCGGGCTGTGCTGGTGGAGCGGGTGCCGCGCTGTCTGGGTGTCATGGTGGTCCGCCTCCCCCATGGTGACGTGCTGGGTGGCCGGCACCGGCCCGGTCGGACGGTCTGAACCGTGATGGCGCCTGATAGACGGCCCCTATGGGGACACGCCCTGCGGCTCGGTGACAGCAGGCACCATCCCGCAACGGCAGTCGACAAGTCCAGCACAAGACACTTCGGTCAAAGGTGTCATGAGTCGGACCCCCGTCCGGAACGATGTCGCGCAACAGTCCCACTGATCCCGGCACAACGGCACGGCCCGATCACTCCCGGACGGCTTCGCCCGAACCGGCGCTCAACGCGGCCTGGACGGGCTGACAATGAGTTTACTCTTCACCCACTCGTGACCGGCATGGACGGGCGCCGGCGGGTTCGCGGAGTTCAGCGAGGACGGCCGCGCACTCCAGCAGCGGATCGGCGAAGCGACCCGCGGCTCGGGCATGACCGTTGTCGGCCCGAACGGTCTCGGCTACGTCAACGTTCCCCGGTCTCTGTCCCTCATGATGTCGAGCGGCTACGACCGTCGCGCCGGCGGCATTTCGGCGGTCTCCTACAGCGGCGGCATGCTCCTGGGCGTGAGCAGGGCCGTGTGGGCCTATGACGGCGTGGGCATCAACCTCATCGTCTCCGCGGGCAACGAGGCCGTCACCCATCTCGCCGACTACGTCGACTTCCTGGCCGGCGACCCTGCGACCACGTCGATCGGCCTGATCATCGACAAGACCCGAAACTGGCCCGCAACGAACTCACCCTTCGTTGTCAGTTCGGGGATGGCCACGCACTGCACATGATGCGTCATCGAAAAAACGTCACAGGCAGCGATGCCAGGAGAAACCGCAGGCCAGAGCCGGTTTCTCGGCTTGGCAGGCGACCTCTCGGGTGTCCGGAGCGTCAAATGAGCGTAAACGGTCGAGAGGGGCCGGCCCCGCCGGAGCGTGCAAGTAGCCACTGTCGCCGGAAGGCTGGACCTACCGACAGCGCGGCAGGATGGCCGCCGACTGGCGCGAAGCGCCACCGAAAGCGTATTGCCAGTGCTGCGACACCGGGCGTCGGTAGACCGCTGACGACGAACTGCAATGCCTCGGCCCACGGGCTACGGGGGTCGTCGCTGTCGTCCATGGGAGTGTCTTGATCAGGACAGTCCCGTCGGACGCCCGGGCGGGAGAAGTCGAGACCTGAGACCCAGGCTCGCTCCCCCTGGCAGAGCGCGAGCCGTGTGCCGTCAGAAGGTCAGGTCCGCCTTGGAAATGCGGCAGTGGACGCCCTTGACGATGTCGACCACCTGGGAGACCTGGAAGTCGGCGGCCGCGCTGAGGTAGGCGAGGGCAACCGGGCCAGGGACGGAGAAGCGCTCGTCGAGGAGGGTGAGGGCGTCGCGTACGGCATGGCGCATCGCCTCGTCGAGGTCGGTGTCCAGGCCCATGACGATGTGCTCGGTATCGGTCTCGGCGAAGGGGGCGCGCAGGCGGGATGCGAGTCGGCGTAGGGCGGGGTCGCGGAGGACGGTGAGGCGGAGGGTCGCGCGCAGCGGGGCTTCGAAGGCGGTGAGGGCCACTTCGCCGTCGCCCTGGGAGAAGTGCGGGTCGCCGGCGTAGAAGAGGGCGCCCTCGACGGCAACGGGGAGGAAGAGGCGGGCGCCGACGCCGAGGTGGCGTACGTCGAGATTGCCTCCGTGCGGGCCGGGAGGCACCGAGTGGACCGGGACTTCGGTGTCGAGGGAGGTGCCCATGATGCCGAGGAAGGGACGGAGCGGGAAGCGGATGTCGCGACCGTCGCCCACGGGGAGGCGGCCACGGCCGTCGTCGTCGACGGTGGCGACCAGGCTGACCGGGTCGGGGCCGGGGCCCTGAGGGTATTCGCCGGGGAGTGCGCCCTTGCCGTGACGGTTGCTGATCACGCCGTAGGGGGCGCGGCGGCGCAGGCGGAGGACTTCCACTTCGAGTACGTCACCGGGCTCGGCCCCCTGGATGTGGACGGGTCCCGTGACAACGTGCGGGCCGTGGGCGGCGGGGTCGTGAAGGCGGGTGGAAGCGGCGAGTTCGGCCGTGTCGCGGAGGATGCCGTGGATGCCGGCGGCGGCGAAGAAGGCGGCCGGGTCGCGGCCCTGGTCGGCGAGGATGCCCTCGTGGCTGATCGTGTCGAGGGTGACGCTCGCGCCTGAAGGCACCGAAAGGGAAGGCTTGGAAAGGGCGTTGGGAAGCAGGCCCCAGTGGACCGCGGCTGGGTCCGCGGGCAGGTAGTGGTCGCCGTCGACGGGGCCCCGGTGGGGCTGGAGGAGGGTCACAAGGCTTCCTGGAGGTCGGCGGCGGTGAGGGTGAAGCCGAAGCACTGGCGGACGTTGTAGACAGTGGCGTCCATGCAGTACGCGGGTGAGGTGGTGGCCACCGCGTCCTCCAGCATCAGCACGTCGTAGCCGAGGCTCGCTGCGTCCATGAGGGTGGCGAGGACGCACTGGTCGGCGTTGACTCCGGCGAACAGGAGCGTGTCGGCGCGCAGATTGCGCAGGACGCTGTCGAGTTCGGTGTCCTGGAAGCCGCTCATGCGGTACTTGGCGATGTGCAGGTCGCCGGGTGCCGCAAAGAGGGGTGCGGTGACAGCGGCGGACGCGCTGTCGCGTTCCAGGACCCTGGCCCCGTTGGGTAGTTGGGAGCCGAGGCCGCCTCCGGTTCCCTCCTGGTCGTAGACGTGGAGGACGCCGGGCGGGAGGTTCGCGCGGTCGGGGCGGTTGCCCCAGTTGAGCCAGACGACGGGGACGTCGGCCGCCCGGAGGGCGGGGAGGAGCCGCTGGAGTACGGGGATGGGGGTGCGAGCCGGGGACACGTCCACGCCGATCGAGGCCAGCCAGCCGTCGGGCGAGCAGAAGTCGTTCTGCATGTCGATGACGACGATCGCCGTTGAGGCCAGGTCGAGCGTCAGGATTTGGGGCTGAGCCTCCACGGTCACGGGGCGAGCCGGGCGCTGCGGGCGGCGAAGGTCGACGTGTGTGGCGTCCGCGCGCCAGGAGTTGCGGGAGTTGGGGCCGATCTCATGCATGGGTCAGCTCCAGGAGGGCGTGGTCCGTGCCCGGTGCGCCGATCGCGCAGAGGCCGACCGGGAGGTCGCGGACCCGCAGCCGGGGCATGGTGACGGCGGGCAGCCCGGCGAGCGAGGCAAGGCAGGTGAGGCGGAGGGTTGCGGCTCGTACGGTCTCGACCTCGGCCGGAGTCGCAGCGGCTCGGGGGGCCGGGCTGCTCGTGGCGGGGAGAAGGAGCGCGGTGCCGGGCGGGAGGGCTTCGACGATGACCGAACGGGCGGACAGGAGCCCGGAGGTGGCGTCACGCACTTCACCCTCCGCGACCTGGCTCCCTCCGGCGAACCGGGCCTCGATGTCGGCTCCCAGCGCGCCGGGGTGCTTGTCGATCCACTCCCCGTGCGCGGCCCACGCCTCGGCCGCCTGGACGGTACGGAAGGCGGGCAACCACTCCTCCAGGTGTGGGGTCATGCCGGTGTCGGTCCGTACGAGTTCCAGGCCGGTGCGGAGGGAGAGCGCCCGGCATGCCGCCTCGAAGGATGCCTGGACCTCGGGTTCGGCGAGCGCGGTGAGGGCGTCGTCGACCAGAAGCGTGGTCATCGGGGCTTCATCGTTCCGGGGCAGGAGCACCTTCGCCGCTGTACGCAGCAGGTAGGGGTCCCGGGCGAGCAGTCCCGCCGTGTCGAAGGACGGGGCCAGCGGGAGCAGGCCGCCGGTGGGGACGGCTCCGTGGGTGGGGCGCCAGCCGTAGAGGCCGCAGTAGGAGGCGGGAACCCGGATCGAGCCCGCGGTGTCCGTGGCCAGCCCCAGATCCGCCCAACCGCGGGCGACCGCCGCCGCCGGGCCGCTGCTGGAGCCACCGGTGATGCGGCCGGGGGCGGCGGGATTGGCGGGGGTGCCATAGTGGATGTTGGTCCCGGCCAGGCTGAAGGCGAGTTCGTCGGTTTGGGCGATCCCGGTGAGCTGGGCGCCCGCCCTGAGCAATTCCCTTACTGCGTCGGCATGGTGGGGCTCCATCGGCGCATCGGCCAGCCACTGCGGGTTGCCCCCGCCGATCCGCTGTCCGGCAACGGCGAAGAGGTCCTTGACTGCGGTACGTACACCGGCGAGCGGCCCCTCCTGCGCCCCGGCGACCAGCGGCTCGCCCACGACCCGCCACACCGCGGGGTCCGAAGCCTCGTCCGCCACCGGATCCGGCACCGCGCTGACGTGCGCGGCCGCGATCCGCCAGCCCTCCCCCGTCAGCTGCCACACCTGTGTCTGCATCCCGCGCGCCCCGCCGGCCCGCAGCGTTTCGGCGGTCAGTACAGCGACGTCCTCGGCGATCCGCACCTCATGGACGCGTTCGACCGTACGGGCCGGGGCTCCCCCGCTGCGGCCGCGACGGAAGTCCGAGATGGCCGCATGCCCGCTCAGCACCATGGACCCCTCGGCGCGCACCGTGTCCGGGGCGTCCAGGAACCAGTGGTCGAGGCCCGCCACGTCATTGGCGCCAAGGGCCTGTTCGTACGACCAGAAGGCGTCGAGCAGTTCGCTGCGGTTCGCCCTGCGAGGGCGGTGGGGCGTGGCAGACCGGTCTGCTTGTCCGGCCGGGGGTCCGGGGGTTGCCTCCCGGGAAGGCACAGTGTTCATCGGGCGGCTCCGAGGACGGCCAGGTCCGCGTCGTCGAGCACCGCGAAGGGGCCGCGTTGGATCAGGTCGGCGAAGCCCTCGTCGGGGGACATGACCGTGAGGGTGTAGAGCCGCTCGGTGGCCGAGGCGTTGGTGATCCGGTGCTTGGAGCCGAGGGGCAGGACGAGGACATCACCCGGTGCGAGGTCGCGTTCGTGCTCGTCGCTGACCGCGCGGCCCTCGCCCGCGAGCACCACGAAGGTCTCCACGGACTCGGGGTGCCAGTTGAGCGGCTGGGCGCCGCCCGGTTCCCACACCTCGAAGACGACGGTGGTCGGTGAGCCGTCGGCCGGTCCGGTGAGGACGGCGAGCTTGACCGTGTCGCCCGCGGTGATGTGGTGGGCGGTGATCTCGCTGAGCGGCTTGTGGAGCGGGGGGATGGCCATGGCGGGTGTCCTCGACGTCAGGCGGTCGGACGGGTGACGGTCCGACGGATGGTGGTGGAGAGATGGCGGTCAGGCGGAAGGCAGGAAGCGGGCGCATTCGCGCAGTGCGGCCGCGTTGTTGGCGATGGCGGTGTCGACCAGCTTGCGGCCGAGTTCGGGGGTGGCTCCGGTGGGGTCGCCGATGACGCCGTTGCCCGTACCGAAGTCGTCGCTCGTCCAACCGAAGGAGACGGACTTGCCGAAGCCGATGTGCTCGTAGGCGATCAGGTGCTCGGGGACACTCCGCTCGGCCAGCGACATGTCCACCGTCTCCGGGTGGAGGTGGAGCATCGCCGCGGTCTCGTTCAGCCCGCCGTGCACCCCCAGACCCAGCTCGCCGGACGGGGACGCGCCGCCCTGGTCCGCGGGGAGCGCGGCGTGCAGCAGGAAGGTGAACAGACCGTATTTGGTGCGGAGTTCACGCAGAGCGACTCCCAGCAGCGCACTGTTGCCGCCGTGGGCGTTGAGGAACGCGAGCCGCCGGACGGGCCCCGTGGCGAGAGAGCGTCCCAGGTCGTCCAGTACCGCGAAGAGCGTCGAGGCGCTGAGCCACAGCGTCCCGGGCGACCAGGCGTGTTCGTCGGACTTGGTGTACGCGAGGCCGGGCAGCAGCGTGATGTCGCAGCTGTCGGACGCGGCCAGGGCGGCGCCCTCCGCTATCGCCTCCGCCATGAAGTAGTCGGTGGCGACGGGAAGATGGGGCCCGTGCTGTTCGATCGCGCCGACGGGGAGGACGGCCACGGTGTCGGCGGACAGGTCGGTGACCGACGGTCCGCTGAGGTCGGTGAAGCGGGTGAAGGCCATGGTCAGTGCGCTCCCAGGAGGTGGCCGGGGTTGAGCAGCCCCAGCGGGTCGGCGGTGCGGGCGGTGGCACGGACGAGATCGAGGCGCCGGTCGACGTACCAGTTGTGGACGTCGTGGACGCCGACGCCCAGTGCCTCCAGGGCGGCGATCCCCTCGTACACGGTGGCCTCGTCCTGGTAGTGCGCCATCAGCATGCCGACGGTCCCCGTGCGCATCCCCTCCAGGTGCAGCACCGTGCCGGGGAAGACGGCCTTGACCGCCGCCGGGTCGCCCAGCAGTACGTCGCCGCCGATCTCCAGGTGGAAGTAGCCGTGCTTGGCCTTCATCAGGTGGTAGGTGGGGTGGTTGAAGGAAAGCGAGGAGATGAGGGCGGGACCGCGCGGCGCGGGACGTACCTCGGTCACCCGGCCGCCGTGCTTCTCGATGATCGCGCGGGCGTCGTCCCCGGCCTGCTCCTCGATGATCGCGCGGACGCTCAGCGCGGCCGGGTCGAGGGCCGGGTCGGCCTCGAAGGTCTCGACGAGGCCGGGCTCGTCGAGGGAGACCAGGCGCGGGGCGGGCTCCAGGCGTACGAGATCGCCGAGCGCGGCGGTGGCGGAGGTCCACGTGTCGAAGGAGGCGAAGAGGCCGGTCCAGTCGCGGGCCGGCTGGAGGGCGACGGTCGCGGTCGTGATGATGCCGGTGGTGCCGTAGGCGTGGATGTACGGGAGTGCTTCCTCGCCGCGTACGGTGAAGGGCTCGGCCTCCGCTGTGCACGGGACGACGGTCAACTCCCTTACGAAACCGTCCCCGTTGGTGCCGTTGGCGAGCGATCCCGTGCCGCCGTTCCCACCGGAGAGGAAGCCGCCGAGCGATGTCCCGAAAGTGGAGGGGAACATCCACAGCTCCTGGCCCAGCGTGCGCGCGTGCGCCTCCAGGTCGGACATCTTCGCGCCCGCCTCGGCCCTGATCCACCCGTCGCCCGCGCCCAGGATGCGTCCGCATCCGGTGAGGTCGAGGACGGCGCCACCGTGGAGCGGGATCGCCTGGCCGTAGTTGCCGGTGCCTTTGCCGCGCGGGGTGAGCGGGATGCGCAGGCGGTGGGCAAGGGCGACGAGGGGCTGGACCTGCTCGTACGACGACGGGCGCAGCACCACCTCGGCGCGACCGGCGGGGAGCTTGGCGGCGAGGATCGGCGACATGTGCGCCCAGTCGCGGGACGCCTTGTCGAGGGCGGAGTCCTCGCGTACGACGGCATCCTCACCCAGCAGTGCGGCGGCCTCTGTACAGAATGCGTCGATGCCGGGGGTGCGGTGCGTGGCACCTGGGTCGATGTCCAACAGCGCGTCGTCTGCGACAAGTTCGGTCATCCGGCGCAGTTCGGCGGCGGACAGGGTCGTGCTCTTGGGGTCGACGGCCATCACTTCATTCCGATCTTGGTGTCGATGAATTCGTTGGTCGCCAGGTCGTCGGCGCTCAGCCCGGCCGGGATCTTGACGCCGCCCTTGGCGAGGATCGGCCCGAAGGTCTTCAGGGAGTCGGCGACCCGCTTCTCGTCGAAGCTCGCGATCGATCCGTCGGCCTCGTTGCCGAGGATGCCGAGCTTGACCATCTCCTTGGCGGCGTACTGGCCGGTGCCCTTGGAGTAGACCCAGCTCGTGCCGTACTGCTTGACGATGTCGTCGATGAGCGTGACCGCGGTGTCCGGTGCGGCCGCGAAGTCGGCGGCCGACTGCTGGATGACGGGGACCAGCTTCTTCAGGCAGGGGCTGAGCTTCTTCAGCGCACCGGTGCGCACGGAGAGTGCCTGCGGGTAGACGGTGTAGCCGACATCGGACAGCAGCTGGAACTTGACCGGCTTCTTCCAGGCGGCGATCTCGTGCTCGTAGAGGTACGGTTCCGCGGTCGCGAAGCCCTGCTGCGCGATGGAGTGATCGGCGACGAATCGGGACGGTGAGCTGTCGTAACTCCCGTCCAGCTGGCTCTTCTTGATGAGCCCCTTCGCCACCAGCATCGGAGCGAAGACCTCGCCGTCGCGGTACACGACCTTGGCGCCGCTCTTGCCGATATCGGCGACGGACTGCCAGTCCGGGTGGGTCTTGGGGTCCCACATCAGGACCTGCGGACTCTTCTTCATCAGCGCGGCGACCGCGGTGACGGGCTGCTTGCCGGCCGCCTGGATGGCACTGTCGGTGGTGACCATGCCGAGGGTGATGGACTGGTCGATGTACATCTCGGAGGCGGGGCTCTGGAACCCGACGGCCGAACCGCCCGCCCGTACCTGGATCTCGACGCCGGTATCCTTGCCGCCGATGACGAGGGGGCCGGTGACCCGCTTCTTGTCGGTGTCGACGGTGTAGCCGGGGCCGACGAGGTTGTAGATCGGACCGTGTTCGGCCTCGGGCTCCCAGTCGGCCTGGACCACAACGGTGGCGGGGCAGACCTTGTCGAGGCGCTGGGCGGCGGGGGCGGGCTTGAGATCGGCAGAGGACCCGGCTGTGGTGGCGCCGGCGCCGCAGCCGGTGGCGGCGAGGAGGAGTGAGGTACTCAGTCCCGCGACAAGGCTTCTTCTGGAGGAAATTGGCATGGCTGTCTCCCGGGAGGGGCTCTGACGAGGAGGCGGAGAGGGGGGTGGGCCGGCTCAGCTGCGGCCGGACGCGTGCCAGGAACCGACGGCGAGGCGGGACAGGAACGTGAAGAGCGCGAAGACGGCGACCCCGAAGAGGGAGGCGAGGATGATCGCGGCGAAGAGGTCCTCGGACTGGAGCCGTGAGCGGTAGACGTCCAGGAGGGTGCCGATACCGGGTGCGCCCTGCTTGAAGAACATGTCGCCGACGATCGCGCCGATGACGGAGAGCCCGGAGGAGGTACGCAGCCCGGTGAAGATGGCGGGGAGCGCCGCGGGCAGTTCGAGCTTGCGCAGGCGGTCCCAGCGGCTCGCCTTCTGGAGGGTGAAGAGGTCGTGGTGGGCGCGGTCCACGGACTGCAGTCCGAAGAGGGTGTTGGCGATCAGCGGGAACAGGGCGATGAGGACGCAGACGATGACCCGGCTGGTGAAGCCGAAGCCGAACCAGAGGCCGATGAGGGGGACGATGGCGAGGATCGGGACGGTCTGCAGGATGACGGCGTACGGATAGAGGGAGCGCTCCAGCCAGCGGGCGCGGCTCATCACGACGGCCCCGGTGATGCCGAGGGCGGCGGCGATGGCGAGCCCGGCGAGAGCGACCTGCGCGGTGAGGGCGAGGGCCTGGAGCATGGGCTGCAGGTGGGTCCAGTCGAGGACGGCGACCTGGAGGACCTGGTGCGGGGGCGGTACGAGGAAGCGGCGGGCGGGGGCGAGGAGCAGGTAACTCACCGCGTACCAGAGGCCGATGGCGGCGGCGAGCGAGCCGATGGGGGCGAGCAGGGCGACAGGGCTGCGGCGTGTACGGACGGACGCCTCGACGGCCGGGAAAGTCTCGACCGTGGAGTCGGCGGCAGCATCGCACTGGTGCACGGGGGTCTTCCCCTCGTGGGCCGGAGCGGCAGCGCTCGAACCGGTGACGGCGGGTTCGGACGCGGCGGACGGTTCGCCGCTCGGGCCGACGGTGACCGAGGCGGCCGTGGTTGCGTGGGCAGTCGGCGCGTCGGCGGCCGGGGTGTTCGTGGTCACTGGGCGGCTCCTCGCAGGGCCCCGGAGACCGCGCCCGCGATCGCGGCGAACTCCGGTTCGTAGCGGAGGGAAGCGGGCCTGGGGTGGGCGAACGGGACCTCGAATTCGGCGGTGATGCGTCCAGGTCGGGCCGACATCACCACGACCCGGTTGGCCAGGAAGACCGCCTCGGTCACCGAGTGCGTGATGAAGAGACCCGCGAACCCCGTCTCGCCGAAGATCCGCTGGAGCTCTTCCTGCATACGAAGCCGGGTCATCTCGTCCAGCGCGCCGAAAGGTTCGTCGAAGAGGAAGAGCGCGGGGCGCATCATCAGCGCGCGGGCCAGCGAGACCCGCATCCGCATCCCGCCCGAGAGCTGTCCGGGCAACTGCTCCTCAAAGCCGTCGAGGCCAACGAGACGGATGGCGTCCATGGCGCGCTCGTGCCGTTCGGCCTTGGGACGGCCGGCCAGTTCGGCCGGCAGCGCCACATTGGCGAGGACGCTGCGCCAGGGCAGCAGGGTGGCGTCCTGGAAGACGTAACCGATGTCCCCGCCCGGGGTGCTGATCTCGCCCGCGCTGGGGGCATCGAGACCGGAGGCGAGCCGCAGCAGGGTGGACTTGCCGCAACCGGAGGGGCCGACAACTGCGACGAACTCCCCTGTACCGACGTGGAGTTCCACTCCCGAGAGCGCGGTGGTCCCGCTGTCGAAACGCTTGTCGACGGCTACGAAGCTCAGCGCCGTCTGCACTGCTGTCGCCACGTCAACTCCTTCCGTGGGCCTGTGATGCGTTCACCGATGTTCGTAGCATCAACATTTATTGTTTCGAGGGGATGTCCCGGGCGTTTACGCCCTGGACCAGTCAGAGCGTTTCGCGGATCACCGTGGTACGGCTCACCGCTCGCCCGCCCTTGAAGACGATCCGGTCCGGGTACGAGGCCCCGACAGCCTCGGAGAGCGAGTCGGTCCGTACGGCGAGGAGGTCGGCGACCGCACCCTCGTAAGTCCCTGCGGCGGGTAGCCCGAGGACGGTGCGGGCGCCGGTGGTCACCGCGTGGACGGCCTCGGTCAGCGTCAAGTGACCTGCCGTGACGAGGAGTCCGGCGGTCTCCAGGGGGTCGGCCCTGCCTACCGGGTTGAAGGGGTCGCGGATGTTGTCGCCGCCCCCGGCCAGGGGCACGCCCGCGTCCAGGAGGGCGCGTACGGCGGTCAGACCGCGCGGGGTGCGGGCAGGCATATCGCGGCCCTGAAGGTAGAGGTTGGTGAGCGGCAGCGCGACGACCCCGATCCGGGATGCCGCCGCCTCCTTGGCGATTCGGGCGGCCTCGGCCGGGTCCAGCCCGCCCAGTCCCACGCAGTGGCTGGCGGTCACGCCGTGGGCGAAGCCCCGCTCCCGTACCGCCTGGGCGAGCAGCAGCAGATCCTTCGGGTCCGGACGGAGATGCTCGTCCGCATGCAGATCGACGCCTACGCCGTGCCGCTCGGCGATGGCCAGGGCGCGGGCGACAGCGGCCTGCGGGTCGTCGGAGAGGTGCGGGCAGCCACCGAGCAGGTCGGCTCCCAACTCCAGTGCTTCGTCGAGGACTTCGTCGGGCGCCTCAACGTGCAGTACGGCGATCTGCAGTGCGACCCGCTCGCTCAGCTCCGCGCGCAGCCGCAGCAGCGCCCGCAGCCCCCGGAGCGGATCGGGGCCGGGCAGGACGTCGGCGTGGGTGCGGACGGCGGTGGCACCGTTGGCGACCAGCTCGTGCAGCGCGCGGCGGGCTCTGACCAGCACATCCTCCTCCGTTACCCGCTCGGCATAGCCGTGCCAGGCAGCGACCGCCCCTGGCAGGTCGCAGGGCGGTGCACCGGCCAGATCCCAGGTGAGGGCCTTGTCGAGGTGGGCGTGGGGTTCGGCGGGGGCGGGCAACAGTATGAAGCCGGCGAGGTCCATCTCCTCGCACAAGGAGTTGAGTTGACCGGTCGGCGCAACGGCCGACACCAGCCCGTCCTCGATCAGTACGTCCCGGACCTGCCCTTCGGGCAGCCGCGCCCCGCGCAGCAGCAGTGCCGTCGCCGTCATCGTACGTCCCCGTTCTCCGGTGCCGTGAGTACCGCGAAGCCGTCGAAGGCGTGCCACATCGCGGGCGCGCCGAACATGTCCTGGCGGCGGACCGGGCGGGTCCGTCCGCGTACCACCTGGTCGAAAGCTTCGGCGACCCGTCCCACGAAGTAATGGTCCTCACGGTGGCGGAGGCTGTGCCCCAGCAGGGCAGTTCTGACCGGGAGTTCGGCCAGTCGCCGGGTCGATGCGGCGAAGGCGGGTACATCGGCGCCCGGCACATGGGCGAAGAACGTGCCGCTGATCAGGGTGTCGCCGGCGAGAAGCAGGCCCCTCTCCGGCTCCCAGAGGCAGATGCCGTCGGGCGAGTGCCCGGGGGTGTGCAGGACGTGCAGCCTCCGCCCGCCCAGGTCGAGCTGCTCCCCTTCCCTGAGCAGCCGGGTAGGTCGCACCGCGTCGATACGCCACTGGGTCAGCTCGGGGACGGGCCGCACCTCGATCCGCGAGTCCGTGACGAAGAACCCCTCGGCGGAGAGTGCGCTCAGCTCGATGTAGCGCTGTCGCATGTCATGGGCGATGTGCTCGTACGTCTCGAGCCACTCGCGCGGTGCGGGCTCGCCGTGCAGGTCTGCTCCCGCCTCGTGGACGGCGAAGTCCTTGGCCTCGCCCACAAGCGAGGCGTTGCCGCCCCGGTGGTCGTAGTGGTGGTGGGAGTTGACGACGAGCAGCGGCAGCGAGGTCAGCGCGCGCACCTCGCGCCCGATGTCCCCGATGCCCATCCCGGTGTCGTACAGCAGGGCGAGGTCGTCGCCCACGACGAGATAGCTGTTGACGTGCCCGGGCTCGGCTATGAGGAAGGTCCCAGTTCCGGTCTCCCGTACGGAGAACCAGTCGCGCCCGCTCACGCGCCGATGCCGTGGTAGCGGCGGGCGTGGTGGACGAGAGCGCTGACCCCGCCCTGGCCAGGGATGATCTCCTCGATGTCGGCTATCAGCAGCAGGTGGTCCCCGGCCGCCACCTCTTCCCGTACGCGGCACAGAACGGTGTACGTGCTCTGCGCGAGCAGCAGCGGCACACCCCCCTCTCCCGTCGTCCACTCCAGCCCGGCGAACCGGTCGGCGGCCGGATCGGCGAACCGCCGCGAGACGGATTCGCCGTCCGCGGCAAGGATGTTGAGGGCGAGCCTGCCGCCGTCCCGGAGCAGCGGCAGGGTGCGGCTGCCGCGCTGGACGCCGATCGCTATCAGCTGCGGCGTACGGCTGAGGCTCATCACGGCGGTGCTGGTGAATCCGGCAGGTGTGCCATCGGCCGCGGCGGCGGTCACCACGCAGACACCGCCTGCGAGGGCGGCCATGGCATCGAGGAATCCGGCCGTGGCGGGCCGGTCGGCGGTGGTCGCGGTCATTCGGGCTCCTCGCTTAGAATGTTCGTCACATCAACATTGAGCGTAGGAGACATGTGTTTCGTGGGAGTAAATCCCACTCCGAAGTGATCGCTTAGGATTTCCGCCATGGCAGACCGCCCCACCGAAACCCCCGCCGATCCGGACCAGCAGCTCGGTAACGCGATCCGTCGGCTACGCAAGAAGCGCGGCCTCACCCTTGTCCAACTCGCGGGCAGCGCAGGCCTTTCGCACCCCTTCCTCAGTCAGCTGGAGCGCGGGCTGACCCGCCCGAGCATGCCCTCGCTGCACCGGATCGCCCAGGCCCTCGGCACCACCCAACAGGCCCTGCTGGCGTACTCGGCAACCTCCTCCGCCGACATCCATGTCGTACGGGGAGGGACCGGCACCCCCGTCGCCAACAGCGGCGGCTCGGCCCGGATGCTCGGGGCACCCCAGTTCGCCGTCCATCCGGTCGAATACACGGGAGGACCCACCGGCTTCGAGGAGTACTACGACCACCCGGGCGATGAGTTCCTCTACGTGGTGCACGGCGCGATCGAGGTCGACCTAGTGGGCCGCGGCGGCCGCGAACTGCACCGCCTCCACGCCGGTGACAGCCTGCTCTACCCTGGCGGAACCCTGCACCGCTGGCGAGTTCTGACGGACAATCAGGACCCTTCCGGGGTCCACGTCCTCACCGTACAGAACGCCCCTCGCTAGAACGCCGAACAAAGAGCGACAGGGGTAGAGGGCACCCCGGTGACGAGTTCGACCAGGTGGTGGACGGCGAGAGGGAAGTCGAGCTGAAGACTCCGTCCGGCCCGCCTCTCGAACGCCTGGGCCGGGCGACAGCCTTACACCCGCGCTATGGGACGTATTCCGCCGCAGTGGTGGACGTCGGCCGAGTCGGCTTCTCTGCCTCTGCCTCGTCGTCCGCCGTGCGTGCCGGGCGGGTCCGGTTGAAGGCCAGGTTCAGCCCGAACGCGATCAGGGTCGCGCTCGTCACCGGTGAGCCCAGCACGATGCGCACACCGTCCGGGAAACGGGAGTAGAGGTCCGGTGCCACGTCGGGCGCCATGCCCACGCCGATCGACACGGCGACGATCAGCAGGTTCTGCGTTCCCTCGAACTCGACCTTCCGCAGTGTGCTGATGCCGACGGCAGCGACCGTGGCGAACATGACCAGTCCCGCCGCGCCCACGATCGGTCCGGGCAGCCCGGCCACCACCGCCCCCAGCTTGGGAACCAGGCCCAGGGCAACCAGGACGGCGCCCGCGACGGTGGCCACATGCCGGCTGCGTACCCGGGTCATCGACACCAGGCCCACGTTCTGGGCGAAGACGGTGTCGATGAAGGCGTTCATCACTCCGCCGAGCACCCCGGACAGTCCGTCGGCGGCCAGCCCGCGCGCCATGTCCCCGGTCGTCAGCTCCTTGCCGGTGAGTTCGGCGACCGCGATCAGGTCCGCGGTCGACTCGGCGAACAGGACCAGCATCACGACACACATGGAGATGACCGCGACCGGCGGGAACTCGGGCGCGCCGAAGTGGAACGGAGCGCTCACCCCGATCCAGTCGGCGCCACGGGCGGCGGACAGGTCCACCAGACCCAGCGGTACCGCGACCGCGGTACCGGCCAGCAGCCCGAGCAGGACGCCGGTCTGGGCCAGAAAGCCCCGGCCGAACCTCGCCACCAGCAGGATCACGATGACGACGAAGGCGGCGAGGGCGAGGCGCGACGGCGCCGCGTAGTCCGCCGCCTTGGGGTCGCTGCCGACGACAAGATTGACGCCGACACCGATCAGCGCCAGGCCGACCACGGTGATCACCACACCGCTCACCAGCGGCGGGAAGAAGCGCGCTGCCTTGGCGAACGGCCAGGCGGCGAGCAGGCCGAAGATCCCGGCGGCGATCATCGAACCGTATACGGCCTGGAGCCCGTACTCACCGGCGATCAGGATCATCGGCGCCACGGCGGTGAAGGCCGCGCCGGCCATCACGGGCATGCGGACGCCGAGCACCCGCCCGACGCCCGCGCCCTGGACCATCGTGACGACGCCCGCGACCAGCAGGTCCGCGTTGATGAGCAGAGCGATGGTCGAGGCATCGAGCCGGGCCGCCGCGCCGAAGACGAACGGCACCGTGACACAGCCCGTGTACATCACCAGAACGTGCTGGAGACCCAGCACCGCGAGCCGCCCGAACGGCGCCCGCTTCTTCGCGGACATCATCACAACCGCACCTCTATCGTGCGAAGTTGGCAGCGATGCGCTGCTGGATGTACTGCTCCGCCGTGATCGGCGGATACCGGCCGTCCGGCCCCTCGATCACCACGTCACGGTCGGCCTGGGCGAAGAAGGCGATGCTGTAGCGTGCGCCCCGGTCCTCGCCGGGGCCCGGGGACTTGACCCGGTGGAAGTTGGACGGAAGCCGGTCGTCGCTCCACCGCATCAGCATGTCGCCGATGTTGCAGGTGATGGCGTCGGCCGAGGGCACCACGGGAGTCCACTCCTGGGCCTCGGCCTCCTTTCCCGGGCACACCTGCAGCCCGCCCTGCCCGTCCCGCTGGAAGAGCAGCGTCAGGCAGTCGAAGTCGGTGTGCGCACCGGCCCGCCACACGTTCGGGTGGGGCTCGGCGTCCTCGGGGATCGCGAAGTAGTGCAGCATCCGCAGGGTGGACTGGTAGCGCATGCTCTGAGGGTCGTGGGCGCGGGTGAAGAAGTCGCCGTCGAAGCCCAGCTTGTCGGCGAAGCAGGACAGGACCCGCATCGCCACCTCGCGGCAGCGTGTCTCGAAGTCGAGGGCACGCAGCCGGAATTCGGGCAGGACGTCGTCGGGCCAGAGCCCCTCCATGTGAGGGCGGGTGACCTGGTACGACTCCTTCTGGTCCGGTGTCCCGACGGACGGCCTGACCTGAGTCATGGACTCCCACCCGGAGTTGAGGCCCTTCTTCAGCGCATGCCGGGCCTTGTGGGCCTCGGGCAGCGCGAAAAATCCCTTGGCGTTCGTGAACGCCTCGTCCACCAGGTCCTGTTCGATGCCGTGGTTGACCAGCTGGAAGAACCCGATGTCCGTGGCCGCCGCCCACAGCTCCTCGGTGATCTCGGCCTTGCGGGCCTCGAAGGCGGAGAGGTCGATGCGGCGGATCTCGCGCGCCGTGGTCTCGGTTCCGGCCCCGCCCATGCGGGTTTCCTTGTCGAGTTCGGCGAGGCCGTACGTCGATCGAGGCGTCGTGTGCGGCACAGCACGCGTCGTGATGTCAGTCATCGCGGCAAGCACTCCTGAGTACGTCGGAGTGGTGTTCTCCGAAGTCCTACGAGGTGCAGTCACCGCCCCTGCACCCCCACCGCGGACACACAGAGGTCCGCGGGCACGGTCGGCCTCGGACCCGTCCGTGGGCCCGGCGCCGTGGGCTGGCATACGCCCCGTCGTCAGGGGCCATGCGCGATGAGGCCAGCCTGGCGGCACCATGTTTCGTCCCGGAACCAGTTCTGTTACTGCGACAGCACGTCCACGACGAACGACGACGTGGGTGTGGCGGCGGTACGGGCCGAAATCGGGACCATCCCCCGATGCTGTGCGCTCGGCGCCGCCAACCCTGTGCGAAGGGCCCTCACCAGAGGGTGGCCGCTATCGCGACAACAGGTCCACCAGGAACGCCTCGGAAAGGCGCGCGCTGCGCCCGTCCCACACCACCGCCTCTCCCGCCACCAGGACCGTGTCCACGGTCCGGCTGCTCGCGCAGGTCAGCAGCGTGGCGCCCGGATCACGCACCGGAAGGCACGCGTAGTCCCGCTCGAAGCGGTGCAGCACGAGGTCGGCCCTGGCACCGGGCACCACACCGTCCGCCCGGGAATCGAGCCCGAGCACCTCGTTGGCGCCGCCGGCAGCGATGGCCAGCATCTCCGCGAAACCGAGCAGATCGGCCTGCCGGTGCGCGGCACGCTGCAGATATGCCCCGATCCGCATGGCCTCCAGAATGTCCTGGGTGTCGTTGCTGGCGGCCCCGTCCACCCCGAGCCCTACCCGAAGTCCCGCCTCCCGCATGGAGATCACGGGGGCGATGCCGCTGCCCAGCCGCATATTGCTGAGCGGGTTGTAGGAGACGCCGACTCCGTGCCGGGCGAGCGCCGCACGGCCCGCCGCGTCCAGCTCCACACAGTGCACGGCGAGCAGCCGCTCCCACAGGAATCCGGCCGCCTCCAGATATTCCACGGCTCCTTGACCGGTGTGCTCCCGGCACATCAAGTCGTCCGTCGCCGTCTCCAGGAGGTGGATCGACACCGGCAGGTCCCGCTCTTCGGCGTACATCCGTACCTGCCGCATTCCCGCAGGAGTGAGACTGCGCGGATTGGGCACGGCGAGCCCCACCGAGACGCGGCTGCCCGCCGTGGCGTCCACCAACTCGTCGGTGTGAGCGAGGGCGCTGTCCAGCTGCTGCATGAGACGTGGGTCGAAGCCCCACTTGCGGGACGGGTCCGCCCGGTCGGCCACGCCGCGGCACAGCACCGCGCGGATCCCCGAGTCATGAAGGGCGCGCAGCACCGCGTCGTGGATCTCGGCGGACGGGTTCGGCCACATGTGGTCCACCAGGGTGGTGGTGCCGCTGCGCAGGGCTTCCGTCGCCGCGGCGGCGGCCGCTGCGTAGGCGCGCTCGGGAGTGAGCGCGACGGTCTCCTCGCCGACGGTTCGCAGCCAGGACAACAGCGGCTCGCCTTCGCCGATGCCGCGCATGCGCGCCTGGTGGAGGTGGGTATGCGTGTTGACGAGACCCGGGATCAGATGCCCGCCCGCCGCCGCCAATACCCGCTGTCCACGGGGCAGTTCGCGGGCCCCGACGACTGCCGTCACCCGCCCGTCCGCCACGTGCACGTCCCGGGTGTCCAGCCACCGCCCGCCGCTCCACACACAGACGTCGGTGATCGTGTCGATGTACATCAGGCTTGCTCCTTGCCACGAAGGACGCGACGGGTGTGGCTCGTGTGGTGGAACAGCAGATTCAGCGTGAAGGCGACGATCCCGGTCACCGCGATGCCGCTGTCCAGGACGGTGCGCAGGTACGACGGCAGCGGCCCGTAGAAGTCGGGCGCGCCGACCGGGATCATGCCGAGGCCGAACGCGAGTGCCGCCGTCAGCAGATTGCGCCCGTCGGAGAGGTCGGCGCGGCTCAGGATCCGCAGCCCGACCGCGCCGACGGTGCCGAACGTCACGAGTGACACCCCGCCGAGCACAGGTCCCGGTACCGCCGCAACCGCCGCCCCGAGCACGGGAACGAAGGCGAGCAGCACCATCAACGCGCCGGACAGCGCAACGACATGACGGCTCATCATCCGCGTCACGCTCAACAGACCGACGGACTGCCCGAACGTCACGATCGGGAAGGACGAGAAACCGCCGGAGAGCACGGTGGCCGCCCCATCGGCGCGCAGTGCCCTCACCACGGTCCCCGGGTCGTCGCCGCGCTCCACGATCTGTCCCACGGCCAGGGTGTCGCCCACCGACTCGACCATGTTGACCACCTGCACGACGAGCAGGGCGACGATCGCCGGCACGACGAACGTGGGCGCCCCGAACGCGGTCGGATCCGGCACCGACAGGGCCTGCGCCTCACCGATGGCCGAACCGTCGAACAGGCCCAGGGGTACGGCCAGAAGCGCTCCAGCGGCCATCGCGACCAGCACGGAGAAGCGGGCCATGGCGGGGGGCGCCAGCCGTTCGACGAGGACGACGAGGACGACGGTGACGGCGGCGACGGCGAGCCCTCGCGCGCCGCTGCCGTCCTCGTTCCCGCTTCCGGTGATGAGCCCGGCCGCCGACGGCACCAGGGAGAACCCGATGACCGCGATGACCGAGCCGGTGACGAGCGGCGGAAACAGATGCAGGATCCGCCCGAACCATGGTGCGACCGCCACCGTCACGAGCCCGGCGACGATGGTCGCCCCGAACACTGCGGCCAGGCCGTAGTCCTGGCCGATGAGCACGGCCGGAGTGATCGCGGTGAACGTCGACCCCATCACGATCGGCAACCGCGCCCCGAACCACTTGAAACCGAGTGTCTGCAGCAGCGTCGCCAGACCGCTGACCAGAAGGTTCGCGCTGATCAGCAGCCGGATCCGGTCGTCCGGCAGATGCAGCGCGACGCCCACGAGCAGCGGCATGGTGGCCAGGCCCGAGTAAGCGACGAGCACATGCTGCAGGCTCAGCGGCACCATGCGGTGCAGGGGCGGTCGTACGTCGACGGGGTGTGTGGCGGCTTCTGGGGCGCGCGTGTCGGCAGGAGGCTGCACAGCCATCCTTCCTCCTCAGAACGCGGTGAAAGGTGGCTGGTTAGCGCCGGACTGCCGGTCACCCGTCGGCCGTTGCAGCCATGACCGACGTGCGGGCGACCCTAGGGAGGGTATGTTTCGCAGGAATGTCGGCCAGGCTACGACCGGGGGTGCCCTTCGGGCCCGTGTCTACGGCCGCGCAGCGACCAGGTTGCGGAGCCAGACGTGAGCGGGGTCGTCGGTCACAGTGGCATGCCAGATCGAGCTGACGGTGTACTCGGGCATCGGCAGGGGCGGCGCGACGGCCGTCAGGCCCACGGTGTCGGCGTAGACGGTGGCCGCGTGGGCGGGGGAGGGTGGCCAGGGCGGGCAGGGTCGCGACCTGGAGTGCGGCTCCGGCGAAGTGGGTGGTGGAGGCGATCACCCGGCGGTCGAGTCCGCGTGCTTCCAGGAGGTCGTCGACGATGCCGCGCCGGCCGTCGTAGGAGATCAGCAGGTGAGGTTGGGCCAGGTAGTCTCATGCCCTGATCACCAATGCTTCGGCCAGGCTGAGACCGCCTCAGACTTCGACAGAGCGTTGACCGGCCCTCACGTCATTCGGGTCCGCGGCCACCATGCGGCCTCCCCGAGAGCGCCCGCGGTCACGGATGCTTCGTACGGGCGGCTGAGGCTTGCCGGGTGTCCGCGCCGGAGCTGACGTGTCGCTGGGTGTGCTGGGGGCCGTGCCAGTCCAGGCACATCACGGTGGCGTCGTCCTTCAGGCGGCCGCCCGCCGCGTCGAGGACTGCGGAGGTCAACATCAGCGCGGTCTCCCGCGGGTGCAGATCCCGGGTCCTCTCCAGCAGGTCGGCAAGGTCGACCTTGGCTCCGTGATGTTCGAGCATGCCGTCGGTCAGCATGAGCAGACGGTCACCGGGGCGCAGATCGATGTCCTGGACGCGGTAGGGGTGGGGTACGCGCACGGACAGCCCGAAGGGGTGGTCCACCTCGCAGGTGATCGTCTCCGCGATCCCGTCGCGCATGCGCAGGGGCCAGGGGTGGCCGGCGTTGACGAGCTTGGCCCGCCCAGTGTGGAGGTTGATGCGCAGCAGCTGCCCAGTGGCGTGGCCGCGGTTGTGGTCGGCCAGGTGGGCCTGCTCCGCGAGACCGGCTCCTGCGCGGCGGGCGCCGCGCAGGGCGCCCACCAGGACCGTGGCGGCCAGGGCGGCGTCGATGTCGTGGCCCATGGGATCGGTCACCGATATGTGCAGGGTGCCGCGGTCCAGGGCGTAGTCGAAGGTGTCGCCGCTGAGGGCTGCGGAGGGCTCCAGACTCCCGCACAGAGTGAACTGGGCGGCCTCGCACGAGAGCGACGGCGGCAGCAGCTGGTACTGGATCTCCGCTGCCAGGGTGGGTGGCCGGGAGCGTTTGCCCCAGGTGTACAGATCGGTGAAGCGCCCGTTGGCGATCACGACGTACGCCAGCACGTGGGCGGCTTCCCCGACCGCTTCCAGGACGTCCGGGTCGGGGGTGGCCTGCAGGAGCAGTTCCAGCAGTCCGATGGCGTCTCCGCGGTTGGTGACCGGCACGATCACCTGCTGCCCCTGGTCTGTCGCCCTTTGATACGGCCGCTGGGTCCGGATCACGACCTCGTAGACGCTGCCGAAGAGAGGGATCCGCTCCGCTTCCCGCCCGTCCTCCACCGCCCCGGCTGTGGAGAGCCGCGCCACTGCCTTCCCCGTCAGATCGACGATGAGGAACGACACCTTCGTGGCGCCGAAGCGCCGCCGCAGCTCCTCCGCGAACACGTCGACGGCCTCCACCGGCGCCGCCATCTCCGCAGCCGTCAGCAGCTCGGGATACCCACTGCGCCCACCACTCACGACCGCGGTCCTTTCACCGCCCCCTATCAGGGTGAAAGCTGCCACGCCGAGCGTCAACCGCGGCCCATCACGGGCCATGCTTCGACTGCACCACCGCGATCAGGCGACGGCCTCGTTCCGGCGTGCTCGAGTCAGGCTGAGGTCTTCGGCTGCGCCCCGCCCTGGATGCGGAGTCGCTCGTTGATGCGCTGGGCCCACCGCGGCTCATCACGCGGCAGAGCCCCGGCTGACGCGCGCCAGCCGGGGCTCGGCATCGCCTGTCCTGTCACACAGCCCCTATGAGCGGGGGTCTGGCTGTAGCTGTTCGACCAGGTGGAAGACCTCCCGGGCCGCGTAGCGCTTGAGGCAACGGACGATTTCACGTCGGGGCTTGCCCTCCTTGATCCGGCGCTCGTCGCGTTGCCGGTACCGGGCCGCGTCAGACGGTCAGGATCGTGAGGACGCCACAACTATCGACAGGCCCCTATCGGGACACACCCCGCCGGCCCGGCACCGGCAACGCACCATCCCCGGCCACCGGCCGACACCGTATGACTCAGAAACTTGGGTCAGAAAGATCATGAGTCAGACCATGGGCCCGGGACAGCACCCGCCCATCCTCCCGCCCCCGTCTCGCCACCGCCCGGGAACCGCAGGACATGCTCAATCCCCTTCAACCAACCCCCCGAACCTGATCCCGGCCGAGCACAATGGCGCCGCCCTCGTCGGCTACCTCACCGATCGAATAGGCGGCCGCCGACTTCGGAATCCATGCGTACTGGACCCACCCACCCACGCGGATCCACGGCCCAGAGCATGCTCCATCTCCTCATAGACCTCAAGATCATTATCGTGGAAGCTCGAGAACGCATCGGCCCTGCCTCAATGGTCGTGCTCATCCATGCGCAAGGACCACTTTCTGCGTCCCGGTGACCGTGTCGTCGGCGTTCTTTGCAAAACGGACGACCAGGACGTGCTTGCGATCGGCCGGCGCGGTCACCGAGAACGGCTGACCGTCGTTCAGGCCGGGCGCCTTGAAGTCCACCCGGGACCCGAAGGCTCCGCCGGCTATCTCGCAACCTCGGGCCGCGGTAAGCCCGAATGGATCATGATCATGGCCGGTGGACTCGACCTCGTAGTCGACTTTCCTGTTGTCAGGTCGGGTCCCGGTCCCGACGTCCATGGTGACCCACGCGTGGACCGGGACGTCCGAGCAGACGGCGACATCACTGTCTGCTTGAGGATCCGGATCGCCGTGGCCGTAGACGGGCGTCACCGCCAGGGCCACGCCTCCGAGCACGGCGACCCCGACAGCGGTGGCAGCAGCGAAGGCGAACCGGCGCGTGCGAATAAGCGAGAACATGAGCCCTCCGGGCGGGTAGCTGTCGGCGACGAGCCGCCTGCCGCACGTGGCTGAACGCTGCAGCTTGGTGGCTCCCGTCGGCCGGGGTGCCCGACCGCATTCCGGAACCTGTCCCGAGGATCTGAGTTCCGGCACGCGAGTGCACTGGGCACGCCCCGCGAGGTAGGTGACGTCACGGATGTGGTGCGGGGTTCCAGTACCCCACTGGCTGCCGGACGCACCCGGCGATGACCTCGGCATCAGCGATGGGCGAAGACAACACCCGCACCCGCGCCGGAACTCTGCCCCGCGCCCTGGCAAGCGTCGACACCCCGGCCATCAGCCCAGGGCTTCGGCGTAGTCACGTGGTGCCCGGTTCATGGCGGTCTGCCGGTTCCGGCGGTGCCCGGAACGTGACAGGCACGGCTTCCAAGATCATGGAGTTCTCCACGTCCCGAAATCCGAGTGGAAGACCGTGCCTGCCGACGCACCGTCGCTGCTCCCGTGCGCCCTTGACCAGCTCCGCAAGCATCCCGAGGTGGTATCCGAAGAGGTCCCGCGCCTGCTGGAGCAGCTGGTCGAGGTGCCCGACCCGCGAGACCCACGCGGCGTACGGCACGCTCTGGTCACCGTGCTCGCACTGACCGCGTGCGCGGTTCCGACGGGGGCGGCCTCTGTGCCGGCAATCAGCGAGTGGATCGCCGACGCCCCGCCGCACATCCTGGAACGCCTCGGCACGCCTCGGCCCACTGTTCCCGAAGCGGCTCCTGCCTGCGGAAACGACGGTCCGGCGGCCGCTGGCCCATATCGACGGCGACGCGCTGGACCGAGCGGTCGGACGCCGACCGCCGACCGGAAGCGACCGGGCTGCACGGCCTCGCAGTGGACGGCAAAAGCCTGCGCGGCGCGGCCAGGGCGAGGGCCGCAAGATCCATCTGGTCGCCGCACTGGAGCACGCCACCGGCCTGGTCCTGGCCCGGCTGGACATGGGCGAGAAGACCAACGAGATCATCTGCTTCCGGCCGCTGCTGGACACCGTCGCCGACCTGGCAGGAACTGTCGTCATCAGCGACGCGATGCACACCCAGCGCGAGCACGCCGACCACCTTCTGGTCCGCTGCGCCCACTACATCGTGATCGTCAAGGGCAACCAGAAGAAGTAGCGCCGCCAGCTCAAGTTCCTTCCCTGGAAGGACATCCCGCTTCAGGGACGCACCTGGGGCATCGGCCACGGCCGCTCGGAGATCCGCCGGACCAAGGCCGCCGGCGTGAACAGCTTCCTCTTCCCCGGAGCCCGCAAGGCCATCCAGATCAAGCGCCGCCGCACCGACCGCAAGACCGGCAGGACCACCGTCAAGGCGGTCCACGCCGTCACCAGCCTGACCGCCGTGCGGGCACCACGGCCCAGCTCGCCGAACTCGCCCGCGACCACTGGAAGTTCGAGGCCCTGCACCATGTCCGCGACACCACCTTCGCCGAGCACGCCTCCCAGCTGCGGCCATGAACACCCGGCGTGCCGGAAGAGGCCGGTAGCTGCCCTCCCGCAGTGCCGGGCCGGCTCCTGGCGACGTGCTGCAGCAGCGCGTAGGAGCACGCGCGAGCGGCGTCGGCCAGCTGGACCGCCATCGTCGACGGGCCCGGGCCGTGGCCCGCGATACGTCCGCAGCGGCCAAGCCCGTTACCGCAACGATCCCCTTCCCGTGCGTTCGATCCTGCCCACCCGGGTCACGCTGCTGAGGAATCCCGCTCAGGTGTCCGGAGATCGCGGCGGAACCACGGCCAGGCGTCTTTGAGGTAGAGACCGAATGGTATCCACCAGATCAGGTCGTTCGTCGAGACGAGGACGACCGAGTCCACCGGCCACTTTCCCGTGACGATCAGCCAGAGCAGACCGATGGGGCCGAGGACCTTGCCGGTCATCCCGACCGCCGCGATGAGCCAGCCGCGGGCCGGAACGCGGGCCACCTCCAGATACAGGATTCCGTACAGTCCGAGGACCATGCCGAGCGTCGCGAAGATCTGGGGGGTGTTCGATGCGGCCATGCCGGTGAGGTGGAAGAACCACTGCGGGTCGTACACGGCGTAGCAGCCCCATGCGATGTTGTATATCCCCGCCGCGACGAAGGTCGTCCGGTGCAGCCGTGCGGACTTCACTCGGCGGCCCCGCTCTGCGGCGGCCCGGGCGTGCGTGGGCCTACCCCGGGTGCGTGCCACGGCCAGCGCGCCAGCGGGCGCGGAAATCCGATGACGGCGTACGCGTCGCGTGTCGCCGAGACGAAGGTGCCCACAGCGAGTGCCGACAGGCCCAGTCGCAGCCACGACGGCACCGGCGCCAAGTCGATGGCCAGCCTGCTCGGCAGGTGCCGCCACTGCAGGATCACCGGGATGAGATGGGCCAGCATCGCCCCGTAGACGATCGCCATGATCGTGTGGGTGACACGCTCGCCGGGCAGCAGTCCGCCCATCGGTTTGCGCACCTGGTCCTCGACGACGAAGTCGGCCAGGGTGATCGCGATCTCGCACAGGAGCAGCGCGGCGAGGACGACCGCCCATGCGCCCCGCCACGCGATCCACGGCAGGGTGCCGAACACCGCGACGTAGATGAAGCTGCGTCCCGCGTGCAGTGTCAGTTCCGGTTGCAGGCCGGGCAGGTGCGCCGGCAGCCGGCCGCGGATCTCGTGAAAGTAGACGGTGTCAAAGCCGCCCAGCAGGCCCAGTACAGCCAGCAGCCACAGAGCGTCAGCCATCGACGTACTCCTCGATATAGCCGGTGTAGGAAAGCAGCAGGCCCGTCAACGGCGCCCGTATGCACACCCGCAGACGAAACCGCGGCGCTCCCGTGCCGTCGTCCTGCTCGCTGCGGGCCGACGCGGACGCCTGTGGTGCGAGCCGGGCGGGAAGGCGCAGCCGATGTCGGCCCAGGCACAGCGCCGCACCATCGGGGGCCCATCGAAGCTCAGTGTCGTCAGCAAGCAACCGCATGCGCAGTTCAAACGGCCCGAAACGCTCTTTGACGCGGTCCGCGTCGCGCGAGTGGCGGCTTACCAGGCTTGTCACCCGCCGCCGCCCGATCTGCCGGATCCACCTCTCCTCCCGGCCTTGTCCCGGACCCCATCCGGGGTCGCGGCACGATCCCGCGGCAGATCCCGGTCTCGGGTCACTGGTACGTCGGTACTCGATTTCACGGGGCTCGCAGTCGCGCAGTACTTCTACCTGAACCGGTACGCACGCCGCCGTCGCCGGTAGTCGCATCAGCCTGCCGGCCACCCGGCCTGTCCACCGCTCCCCGCGGTGGACGTCGAAAACACCGCGACCGCGGACGCCGTGGTCACCGAGGTGGAACCGGAGAACCCAATCGGACCGCTCCTTCACCACGCCTCCCGGTGGCCTCGGCCAAGGGTAATCACCCTCCTCGGCGACGCCTCGCACCTGATGCCCCCGTTCTCTGGCATGGGCGCCGGCCTCGCCCAACGCGACGGCGCCGAGAAGGTCCTCACGCACATGCACCAAAACCACTGTGGCTACGGCGAATTCTTCCGGGAGTAGTGCGGCCTGGAAGGGCGAGTCGGCTTCGGCAGTTGCGACCACGATGCGCTGGTCCGGTTCCTGCGGGATCGGCGGGGTCGGGTACATCGGGCCGAGCAGCGGGTGGTGCATCCGGTAGGTCGCGAAGTCCCGCTTCCTGACCTTGTGCTCGGACGACATCGCGGCGAATTCCGGGCTCTTCATGGTCAGTTCGCCGATGAGGGCGGCCAGGTCCGGGTCCTCCGGGTGCCGGCTGGCGGCCAGGCGCAGTCTGCCCGCCACGTCGCGGGCTTTCTTGTGCCGGCGCACGAAGAGGCCGCGGGGGGCGTCCTGGAACACCACGTGCGGTGGTGTGCGGGCGCCGCCCCGGATGTGCAGCGCTGTCGGGCTCGACGTGTCCGGCGAACAGAGCGTGCCCGACGCGGCTCCAGGCCAGTACCTCGCTGCGGCGGCCAGCACGACCGCAGGGGCGTCACCGAAGGCGTGCATGCACCAGTTTGCTTGGGTGGCACTGGCGAGGTCGTGCGGATGCAGTCGCTCCACACCCGCCGGGCGCAGGGCTCGGGCGAGCGCATCCAGCACCTCATCCGAAGGACCATCGTGATCCGCACGGACCCGCCACCCCCGTCTACCGGACCGGCCTGCGGTAACTGGAGATGAAGCCAGGATGAACCCGTGGGATGTCGCGCACTTCACCGCGTGTGCCGTCAGGGCCCGGCCGGCCGTTGCAGTACGCCCCGTCTGCCCGCGTTTCTCCGCCCTGCCGTAACGGCGCGTCAACTCCCATGTCACAGCGGTGTCTTGGTGCAACTCCTACGGCAACGCATGGCCCGGCACCGGCCTCCTATGAATCAACCGTGGCCGCTCAGCCGGAGCGAGCGGCCGATACGACACCGCTTCCCAGGAGTACCGATGCGCGTCAAGAAGATGTCCGCCCTCGCCCTCGTCGTCGCTGCCGCCGGCCTCTCGCTGACCGCATGCAGCAGCAGCGACGGATCGAGCGCTTCCGCCGGCACCAGCCCGTCCACCAGCGCTTCCATCGCCGCGAGCAGCTCCACCGGCGCGAGCAGCTCCACCACCGCCGCCACCTCCACCAGCGGCCAGGGCTCGACCTCGGGTTCCTCCTCGTCCGGCTCCAGCGGCTCCAGCGGCTCCAGCGGCTCCAGCAAGGGCAGCGGAACCACCACCCAGGCCCAGTCCTCGTCGTCGGGCTCCAAGTGCACGACCGACCATCTCGCCTACAGCGTCACCGCCTCCGGAGTGAAGGACGAGATAGTCGTCAACATGAAGAACGTCGGTTCCCGCACGTGCAGCATGCACGGCTTCCCCGGCGTCCAGCTCGTGGGCCCCGACGGACTGGGCGACACGGGCCCCGACGCCGCCCGCTCCGACGCCACGCCCTCCACCGTCACCGTCGGCCCCGGCGAGGAGACCCGCTTCCTGCTCCACTTCAGCCCCGACACCAGCGGCTCCGGCAAGACCTACACCCGCCTCGACGTCACCCCGCCCAACGAGACGATCTCCCAGATCGCGAACCTCAACGACCTGACCATCACCGTCTCCGCCACCAGTGGCAGCGTGCCGGACGTCATCGTCGACCCCGTCGGCTACCACGTCGGCTACGGCAAGTAGACCGAGCAGCCACGGGTCTGTGCGGATCACGATGGTCCTTCGGAATTCCTGAAGAACCATCATGATCTACACGCAGACGCGTAGGCCCGGAGTGGCGAACCGCCTGATCAAACCCCGCGCCGAGGAACTGAGGGGCCGGGCGAGCTCGTAGGACATTGCACACACGGCCGGACGGCGATCACGTATCGCCGACCGGGTCAGTTGTTGTCACCCAGCCCCACCGCACCCGTTCATCCCCACGCATACGGTGGGCAGCGGCCCGCAGTTCGGCGAGCGGCTCTGGAACAGTTCAGTCAGTCATCCCGGTCGTGGCCGACCCGCGCGAGGACAGCGCGCTCGATCTCCTCGACCATCACACCGTGTTCTTCCTTGGTCAGCCACACCGCTGCCTGCCGGTAGACCACGCCGTCAGAGTGGGGATCGGCATCCTCGTAGGCGAGATAGCGGCCGAAATCCGTCATCAACGATGTCGCGAACGTGGTGAACGCCCGTTGATGGTCCTCCCGCGTCATCGCCGCCCGCGCCGGGGACCCGTCTCTTGATGCCGCGCTGCTCGACGCCGTTGAGCGCTCCGCGGCGCCGTCCTCAAGCCAGTCGGCGCAGGTCTTCCAGGTAGCGCAGGACGGCGGCGACCCGCCGGTCCACCTGGTCGGCGGGGGACAGGTCGAGCTTGGCGAAGATGCTGCGGATGTGTTTGTGGACGGCGCCGTCGGTGACGACGAGCCGTTCGGCGATGGCGCCGTTGCCCAGTCCCTCGGCCATCAGGGCGAGGACGTCCCGTTCGCGCGGGCTGAGCCGTTCGAGGCGGGTGTCCTGGCGGGAGCGGGTGAAGAGCTGGGCGACGACCTCGGGGTCGATGGCGGTGCCTCCGGACGCCACCCGGTGCAGCGCGTCGAGGAACTCCTCGACTCGGCCGACCCGTTCCTTGAGCAGATAGCCGAGGCCGCCGACGCCGCCGCCGAGCAGTTCGGTCGCGAAGCTCTGCTCGACGTACGCGGACAGCACCAGGACGGCGAGGTCGGGGCGGCGGCGCCGGGCCTCGACCGCCGCGACGATCCCCTCGTCGGTGTGGGTCGGCGGCATCCGGACGTCGAGGATGGCGACGTCCGGTCTGTGTGCGTCGATGGCGTCCAGTGCCTCCTCGGGGGTGCCCGCGGTCGCCACCACGTCGAGCCCCTCGGCGCGCAGCAGCAGGGCGAGCCCCTCGCGCAGCAACGGGTCGTCCTCGGCTATCACGAGGCGCAGTTCACGATCCACAGGGAAGATCCACCTTCAGGGTTGTCGGGCCGCCGGGCGGGCTGGACAGGGAGAGGGCGCCGTCGTGCGCGGCGATCCGGCGGCGGATGCCGGTCAGGCCGGATCCGCCGTCCTCGTCGGCCCCGCCCCGGCCGTCGTCCTCGACGCACAGGTGGAGACGGCCCCCGCGGGCGCGGACGGTCACCGCGGCCTGCCCGGCGGCGCTGTGCTTGGCGATGTTGGTCAGGGCCTCGGCGACGACGAAGTAGGCGGTCGCCTCGACGGAGGCGGCGCACCGCTCGGGTACGTCCACGTCGACGCGGCAGGGCACCGCGCACTCCGCGGCCAGCCCGGACAGCGCTCCGGCGAGCCCGCGGTCGTCCAGCACCGGGGGCAGGATGCTCCGGGAGACCGTACGCAGCTCGGACAGGGCCTGCTCGGCGGCGGACTGGGCGCGTTCGAGGAGTTCGTCGGCGCCGGCCGGGTCGCGGGCCACCATGCGGCGGGCGGCACCGAGCAGGACGGTGACGCTGACGATCCGGTTCTGGGTGCCGTCGTGCAACGAGCGCTCGATGCGGCGCAGTTCGGTGGCGTGGGCGTCGAGGGCGGCGGCACGGGTGGCGGTGAGCTCCGCGACCCGCAAGGAGAGATCGGTGTCGGGGCCGGCGGCGAGGAGCCGGCGTCCGGGCCCGGCCTGCAGGCGCGCCATGCCAGGGGCGAGCCCCAGGATGATCGCGATCCAGCCCACGCCGAGCAGGGCGACGGCGAGGGCGTCCGGCCAGGAGTGCGCGTGGCCTATCCCCACGGACGAGGCGGTCGTGTCCGCGGGCAGGAGCTTCCAGTACAGCGGAAAGGCGCTGTCGCGCACGGCGGAGATCGGCAGGACGACGCCGAGCAGCCCCAGCAGGAACCCCAGGGTGGCGTGCCGGACCAGCCAGCGCAGGTTCCGCCGAGTGGTGGGGTCGACGAGTGCGGCCCGCAGCTGCGTCGGCGGAGGCTCGGGGGCGACGACCTCGGGGCCCCAGCGGCCGAGCCGTTCGCGCTCCTGTCCGGCCAGGGAGTGCAGGGCGCGCAGCACGGCGGGCACCATGAGCAGCCCCACGCCGACCAGGCTCGTCATGGCGGTGACGGCCAGCCAGAGCAGCACGAGAACGGCCAGGAACGCGGTATTGAGTCCGGATGCGAGCTGCGCGATCGCGATGCCGGCGGCGCTCAGGGCCCGTACGACGTTGTCCTTGAGCCCCGTACTCCGGTCACCGGCCGCGGCGTCCTGGTGGATGGCCATACGTCCTCCCTTCGTCGCGAAGGACCTTATGCCGGAGGCCCGTTCGCCGTCCGCCCGGGGGCCGAGGAGTACAGCCTGCTGTACCTCGAACCGGGCGGGCTACGGGATCGGCCGAGGGGGGCCGCGATCCATAGCGTCGGTGACGACAGCCGACCTCGGGAGGAACCCATGCCGAACAACGACCCCTACCGCCTGACCGGTGCCGACGCCGCCCCCGGCACACCGTCGCCCGCCCTCACCCGCGGGGAGATCGCCCGCTCGCTGCTCTGGATCCTGGTGGTGATCAGCGCGGTCGCCAACATGGCGGCCTCCTACGGCGACGCGAACACCTGGGTGCACCTGGCCTGCGGCGCGGTCACCGTGCTCTGCGGCGGAATCCTCGTCGTGCGCAACCTGCGGGGCCGTCGATGAGGTCCGCCTTCGCCGGCGCGCCGACCGACGGCCCGCGGGCGGGGGCAGCGGGCCGACCAGGCGCAGTCCGCCGTCCGCCGTGACTGCCATGTCGACATCCCCCATGCCCCGCCGCCCGGTCACTACCGGCTGTTCTCGTCAGAGCTTCCTCTCGCGCCCTGCTCCACTGCCTCGGCACAACGGCCGGTAGCGACTCCCGAACCTCGGCCAAAAGAACGATGGCCGGGGCGGGGTCCGGAACACGACTGTGCTCGGGCCGCGATCGGATGGGCGGTCTACCGCCGCGGACCGCGGTCCGCCAATGCCTCAGCGGGACTGTCGGGGTTCGGCTCCCCTTCCTCCATGCGTGGCACGCGCAAGAACAGGGTGTCGAACGCCCCCGCACCGTGATAGGTGGGGAGGGCGAGGGTGACCGTAGGGCTGTCGTCCCCGGTGTGCCTCGCCCAGTCCACTCTGGGATCTCGTCCGGCGGGGTCCGGGAACGTCAGGCGCCGCCGTATGGGCAGGGGTTGGGGCGTGTACGGGGCGTAGGACGGGTACGGCGGTATTTCCGCAGTGCCCGTACTGGGGTGCCTGCCCTGTTCTGCCGTGGCTTGTGCCGCGCTGCCGCTGGTCACCACGACCGTGACGCCGACGATGATCAACAGGAGCCCGGGTATGGTCGCGGGCTTGATGCCCTGCCCCATGAACCACCACGCGGCCAGCGCCGCCACGGGGGTCTCCAGCAGGAGCAGGACGCTCATCGTCGTCGCCGATGTCCTGCCGAGGGCGAAGTTCAGCGAGCCGAGTCCCAGGATCTGGGGAAGGACGAGCAGCCCGAGCAGCGACAGTTGCGTGGATCTGTCGAAGCCCGTCAGCGGGATGTGGGCCAGCAGGCAGACGGCGAGGAGTTCCAGACCGCAGACCAGCGAAGTGAACGTCGAGTACAGCGGTGTGCTCACATCCGCGCGCGACCGTTCGCTCAACGCGGTGTACCCGGCCTGGGCGACGGCCCCGACGAGGGCGAGCAGGTCCCCCAGCAGCGCCGTACCGCCGGATCTGATGTCGAGACCGCCCGCCGCGGCCGCTCCCACCACGGCGAGCACGAGACCCGCCCAGGTCCGGCGGGGCGCCCGGACACCCTGGCCCGCGGCGATGAGGGCCTGCCAGACGGGCTGGGTGGCAACGAGTGCCGTGGACATGGCGACCGAGGTCAGTCGGGTGCTCGTCATGAAGGCCGCGAAGTGCACGGCGAGCGCAGTGGCCGCGAGGAAGCCGAAGACCAGGGGCCGCCACTGCTCCCGGCGCAGGATGCCGCGCTCGCCCCGGGCGACGCGCACCACCTCGCGGCGGCGCAGCAACAGCAGGAGCGGCCCGAGTACGGCGAAGCCCAGGCAGTTGCGCCAGAAGGCCATGGCGAGCGGCGAGGCGGAGGCGGCGGCGGTGAGCGGCGCGGTGGCCGAGACAGAGACCACGGTGACCGCCATCGCCGCAGTGGACAGCGGATCGAGCTTGAACTTCACGCGTTCGTACCGCCGTTCACGGTCGACCGGGCGACGGCGGATGCCTGGGTTCCGATGCCGTCGCGCGGGGAACGCGGCCGCGGAACAGGGGCGTTCGCACGGCGGTACTCCGCGGCGTCCGTCCCGCCGCGGCCGCGATCGACGACGTCGGCGGTATATCCGATATTGGTCACTGGATACGCGGTTTCTGTGCTGGGAGGTGGGGGCGGCGGGCGGCTCAGGGCTTCGCCCGCTGAGGTGAGATCGTTCGGCGCCGACGTGTCCTCGTCGTTCGGGCAGGCTGTAGGTGCCAGGAGCGCGGCAGGGAGAGTGAAGTGCCGGGGTTGCCGAGCGGCTCGATCTGTGGGGGACCTTCTGTGCCACGGAACGCGAGCGGCGCAGTTGCACCACGTTCCACGAGGTCACGCGACGCAGGTCCCACTCCACGGCCTGTACTGGAGTCGCGCAAGCACCAGCGGGCGAAGGCGCCCCGCAGGACAGGGATCATGCCCGCCGGGACCATGGCGGTGGCCCGACGGGGAGAGTCCCACCGGTCGAACGGCCTCCGATCGTGGTGTCCAACGGGACCGGTGGGCACGGCTGAGTGTCTTCGGGACGTCCCTTACTGGACCGTGGCCGTGAGGGTCACCTCGATGTTCCCCCGGGTGGCGTTGGAGTACGGGCACACTTCATGGGTGGCCTTCATCAACTGATCGGCGGTGGACTGCTCCAGGCCCGGCAGGTGCGCGGTCAGCGACACGGCCAGGGTGAAACCGCCGGCCTCCCGCGTCAGCAGGCTCACCTTCGACTGCACGGTCGAGGCGCGCAGTTCGACCCCCTGCCCGCTCGCGATCAGGCGGAGCCCGTTGTGGAAGCAGGCGGCGTATCCGGCGGCGAAGAGCTGCTCCGGGTTGGTCCTGTCACCGCCGGGACCGCCCATCTCCTTCGGGACCGCCAGGGCTTCGTCCAGGACGCCGTCGAGGGACCGGACTTCGCCGTTGCGGCCGTCACCGGTCGACAGGGCCTCGGTGGTGTAGAGCGCGGTCATGTTGTTTCCCTTTCATGGGTGTTTCTTCGAAATCGGCACGGGGAGAGAGGCGCCGACTCGGCGGGCCCGCCCGGGTAGCGCTTCCTTCCAAGTCGCTGTCCGGCTGGTACGCCGGACAGCGCGTCCGGGACGTGGTGGGCGGGGATGCCGTGTCCAGCTGAGTCGGGCCGAGTCGGAGCCGGCGCCGCGTGGACGGCGAAGCCGCCGTACCGGGTTCCGGGCCGGTGACGCCGTCGCGGTCCCCGCCCGTGTTCCGGTCCGGGGCCCGCCCTGCGCCCTGCTCGTGGCTCCGAGTGTGCTGGCGCCGTCCGCTCGTAGCCTGCCCTTGCCAGGGGCAGGCTGCGTGGCATCCCGGTGCTCGATACTCGACGCATGGACAAGAAGCCGCGGTTGGGGGAGTTCCTCAAGACCCGCCGGTCGCAGTTGCAGCCGGCGGACGTGGGACTCCCGGATTTCGGAGAGCGCCGTCGCGTGCCGGGTCTGCGCCGCGACGAGCTGGCACAGCTCGCCGGGGTGGGCCTGTCCTACTACACGCGGCTGGAACAGGGGCTCTCGCTCAACGCGTCTCCGGAGGTACTGGACGCGCTGGCCCGTGCCCTGGGTCTTGACGAGGTGGAGCGGGCCCATCTGCACGACCTGGCCCGCGCCTCGCGCCGCACCGGCACCCGGCGCAGACCCGCGCCGGAGCGGGCGGGTGACACGACCCGGCAGCTGCTCGGCGCGTTCGGCGACGCACCCGCGGTCGTGCTCGGGCGCCGCAGCGACGTACTGGCCTGGAACCGCACGGGACACGCACTGTTCGCCGGGCACCTGGACCCGCACATCCCCGATCAGCCCGACCAGCGCCCGAACACGGCCCGCCTGGTCTTCCTGGACGCGCACACCCGGGACCTGTACGACGTGGACTGGCCGAAGAAGGCCAGGGACGTGGTGGGGAAGCTGCGGCTCGCCGCCGGACAGCATCCGGACGATCCCCGGCTGGCCGCGCTGATCGGTGAACTGGCCATGAAGAGCGAGGAGTTCACCACGATGTGGTCCGAGCACCGGGTCAGGAAGTGGGACCTCGCGACGTACCGCATGCACCATCCGCTGGTAGGCCGCATGCAGCTCAACCTCCAGACCCTGAACGTCCCACAGGAGGAGGGCCAGCGCATCGTCGTGGCGACCGCCGACGCCGGTACCACGTCAGCGGCGGCGCTGTGTCTCCTCGCCCAGGCCGGCGTTCCGACCGCTGTTCCGACCTCGCGGCAGGCGGGGCGCACCGAGGCGCCGGGATCCTCACGGGACGGGGCGGACAGCCGGAGCTAGTGCTGCGACCGGAAAGGTTCACCGGCTCGCGACGCCCGGCACGGCACCTCGCCGCGTTGTCGCATCACCCGAGTACGTCCAGTACGCGGGCGATGCTCCGCCTTGCGATGCACCGCACCGGACGCCGCAAGCTTCCCGGCAAACCTTTCCGGTCACAGCACTAGGCGCCTGTCGCGGAAGTGATGACCGCGCCGCACAATCAACCGCCGCATCCTCATGGCCGGTGCAACCGCCACGGCACCGCTGACCCTCGGCGTCCTCTCCAGCAGCGTAGGCGCGTCTGCCGCCCTCGCCACCACCGCGCCGGCCTCGGCCATGGACTCCGGCTCCCGGTCCGCCGCCGGTGTCGTCGCTCATCCGTTCGCGTTCTCCGTGGGCAGGTGATCGTGTCGTAGGTAGTCCGCTGCGGATCTCCGGCACCGCGATCAGTGGCCGTGCTGAAAACGCTCCGTCTGCCGGCCGAGTTCGGTCACGGTTTCGTGGATCGCGGTCAGCGCGTCGTGCCGGCGTACTCCGCCGCCGGCTCCGCGGCGCGCTCTCGATAGGCCGTCTCGGTCAGCTCGTCCCCAGGACACTGGCCCGCCTCGGCAACGACCACCCGGGGCTGATCGTCGAGTTCGGCGAGGCGTCCTCGCCCACGCAGCTTCGCCAACTCCGCGCCCACCGCATCGACATCGCGGTGATCGGCATGGGACCGGACCTGCCCGCCTACGATGTCGAGGGCCTGCGCCGCGACCTGCTCCTCGACGGCGGCCTTCTCCTCGCCGTCCCCGCCGACCACCGGTTCGCCGGCCGCGGAACCATCCCGGTGACCGAACTGAGGGACGAACCCTGGATCGTCGGCAAGGGCCTGCGTGACGACCCCCAGTTCGGCGCCTGGCCGACCCTCGACCACCCGCGGATCGCCTACGCCGCCCGCGAATGGCCCACTCGACTCGGCCTTGTCGCCACCGGCCTCGGCATCGCCGTACTCCCCGAAGTGGCCGCGGCCGCGGTCCCCACCGCAGTCCGCACCGTCCAGGCCGACGACCCCGCCTGGCTCGGCCGGGCCGTCGTCGCCGTCACGGTCCGCGACCGCTCCCCCGAGGTGACGGCCACCGTGGGGGCACTGCGCCACGAGGCCGCACACCTTCGTGCGGCGCCATGACGCTCACTCCTGAGAAAAGTGAGCGGTCTTGTGCAGCAGGCGTCTGTCCAGGGTGGCAAGCATCTCCGTGCTGTAGTACGGATCCTCCCGGCACAACGCCTGTAGAGCTGGGGCCAGTTCGTCGATGACGTCTTCGTCCGCCACGCCGCACCACTCCTGGTAGGCGTGGTCGAGGCAGGTGCGCGTACTGGGGAGATCCCGGCGCGCCGAAGAGGAGTGGAACCGGGCGGCGGTCAGCCACAGCCGGGCGGAGAGGGCGTGGTCCGCGGCGATACGGGCGACGACGGCGCGTACCTCGATCCAGTGCGTGGCCTCGGCGGACTTGGCGCCGTGGACGCGGACGGCCTCGCTCTCCAGCCTTCTTATGGTGTCCTCGACCGCCCTGAAGCGTCCCCTGTGCGCTTCGCGCCACAGAAAGGCGTGGATGTCGCCGCCGGGTATGTGGTTCAGGGCGAGGAGCGGATGCTGCGGGAAGGCGACGAGACCACGTATCTCGCCTGTGGTGTCCATGTCCGTGACAGTGTCCGTGTGTGTCGCCGGATTCGCGCGTCGCGCGTCCGCGACCACCACCGCGGTCACTCCCAGCATGATCATGAGCAGTCCGGGCCATGCTGTCGCGGCGGGCAGCTGGCCGAGCCACAGCCAGGCGATGAGCGCGGCCACGGGTGCCTCCAGCAGCAGCAATATGCTCACCGCCGTGGCCGGCGCCCGGCCGAGGACGAAGTTGAGGGAGAACAGGCCGAGCAGCTGAGGAAAGAGCAGCAGACCCAGCAGGGCGAGCCAGGTGCCGGCGTTGAAGGCGAACAGAGGCGTTCCGGTGACGAGGCAGAGGATCAGCAGCTCCACCGTGCACACCGAGGAGCACAGCACCGAGTACACCATCGTGCTGACATCGGGGCGGGCCTGTTCGCTGAGCGCCGTGTAGCCGGCGAGTGCGATCGCGCCCGCGAGGGCGAGCGCGTCACCGACGACCGCTTCGGTGCCCGCCCGCCCGTCCATGCCGCTGGCGATCGCCGCGCCGGCCACGGAGACCCCGAGGCCGGCCCAGGTCGCGCGCGGCAGCCGGTGGCCCTGCAGCGTCGAGATGAGAGCCTGCCAGACGGGCTGGGTGGCGACCAGGGCGGTCGCCATGGCGACACCGGTCATCCGGGTACTGGACATGAAGGTGGCGAAGTGTGCGGCCAGCGCCGTTCCGGCGAGAGCGCCCAGGAGAGCGCCTCGGCGTTGCTCCTTGCGTACGAGGAAGCGCTCGCCGCGGAAGACCTTCCTGAACTCGCGCCGGCGGATCAGCGCCACCACGGGCCCGAGGGTCAGGAGCCCCAGCGCGTTGCGGCCCAGCGCCAGCGCGAGCGCGGAGCCGGTGGCGAACGCGGTGAGCGGCGCGGTCGCGGAGAACGCGCCGACCGTCACCAGCACGGCGGTGATGGAGATGGCGTCAAGCTTGGTGCGCATGGCGCGGAGGAACCTTCTGGTGATAGGGGTTCAACACCTGTCCACGACAGGTGGATTGGCTTCAGCGAGGTCGAGGGCGAGGTCGAGGTCGAGGTCGGCGATACAGGCCCGGCTAGTCCGGGCGTGGGCCCGCTTCCCTCGCGACCGTGCGCAGCAGCGGGCGGCTCGCCGCGCTCGCACCGGCCAGGCCCGCGAAGCCCAGCGCCAGGCAGCCGGCGAGGAGCGCGGTGCCGCGGCCGTCGAACTGCGGGGCACCCCCGGCGAGCGTCAGCGGCGCCGCGCAGAACAGCCCCGTGAGCACCGCACCGCCCGCGAGCACGGCGGCGGGCAGGACCGACTCCGTGCGCCTGGCCGCGTCCAGGACCCGCAGCGGGGTGCCCGCGAGATGCAGCAGGCCGTACGTGCGGCGGCGGTCCAGGACGGAGGAGGCGGCCGTGATGGCCGTAGAGGCGATGGCGATGGCGAAGCTCGCTCCGAGCACGGTCAGCGTCACGAGGTGGAAGTCGCGGTCGAACTGCCGCGACTGCCAGTCGACGTCCGGGCCCGTGACCGGGTACTGGCCGGGCACGAGGCCGGTGAGCACACCGCGCGCCGCGTCCAGTCGGCCCGGGTCCGTGACGGTCGCGGTGACCTGGCGCTCGCCGCCTCCGCCCGTGCCGGTGGCGACCCAGTCGTCGTTCGCGCCGACGGTGGCGTGGATGCCGGCGCGTTCCAGGCGGGCGGTGGCCTCCTGTCGTACGGCGGCGACGTGCTCCTTCGGTACGGACAGCGCGAGCTGGTCCGCGCTGCCCCATGGCGAGTCGCCACCGAGGCTGAACAACGCGAAGAAACCGGCCACGAAGGCCGCCAGCGTCAGCGCCGACACCGCCCGCCACACGGACTTGGGATCGTCGAGCAGGCGGCGCCCCGCAAGGAGCGTCGCCGGTCGCCGCGCCGACCCGGTGACGAGAGCGCCGAGCACGCCGACCACCCAGGGGCCGATGACGGACAGCGCGGCGAAGACGGCGGCACAGCAGTACACCACCGCGTCGATGTCCATCGGCCTGCCCTTGGAGAGCTGCCCGTAGCCGACCAGCACGGCCACGAACAGCAGGGCGCGTACGGCCTTCAGACGGGGTGTGCGCGAGCGGCGTACGACGCCGAGCGGGCCCACGACCACCTGCCGCAGTCCCGCCAGCGCGCTGGCCGCCACCATCAGCACTACGCCGGCGAGTACGGCGAGCAGGACTCCCGTACCGACCCAGAGGTCGGAGACATACCAAGTACCGCCTGCCAGAGGGACCTTGGCCGCGAGGGGCAGGAGGAGCGCATAACCCAGCGCACCCGCGACGGCGCCCGCCGTGCCGGTCAGCGTCGCCTCGGCCACCGCGATCCCCGCGATCCAGCCCGGCGCCGCGCCCAGCAGCCGCAGCGTGGCCAGCCGTGTGTCGCGACGCGAGACGGACAGGCGGGCCGAGGAGGCGCCGAGCACGAGCAGCGGCACGATCAGCAGCACCGTGGCGATCTTCACCAGAGCCTGGTACTGCGCACCGAGGCCGTCCGCCGTGCGCTTGCCCGCGAAGCCCGCGACGGGCGTGGGCGTGACGATGTCCCCCGGACGGCGCGGGTCGGTGCCGCGCTTCACCGTCATCGCCGGGTCATGGGCGCGGTGCCCGACGACGGCCACCTTCTCGCCGGGCCTGACCAGCGCGGCGCGGCCGAGCGTGCCGGTGGTGTTCCTGCTGCCGGGCAGCCTGCCGAGCGCGGGCGACGTCCACACCTCGCCCGGCTTCGGGAAGTGCGGCATACCGGGAGGCGCGGGTGCCTCGCCGCTCCGGCCCGGCAGCGCCGCGACATCGACGACGGTCACGGGCTCACCGCCGATGAAGGTGGTGCCCACCGCCTCGACGGCCACCGCGCGCGAGAGTTCGGCCTTGACGGGGGTACGCCAGTCGGCGTGCGCGGCGCGTGAGCCGAAGCCGAGGTTGGCGCCGACGCACAGGAGCAGCAGCGTGGTGCAGATCGCCGCGGCGCCGACGGACAGTCCGGCGCCGAGCCGGCCATGCCTGCCGCCGCCGCGCAGCAGCCGCCAGGTCAGTGTCCAGGTGGTGCGGTCCAGGGTCCTCGCAGTCCTCATCGTGCAACTCCGCCGGTCACGTCGGCCGTTGCGCCGGTCCAGGCCGGGCCCGCGTCAGCCTCCGCGTCCGGTACGATCCGCCCGTCCCGAACCTGCACCGTACGGTCGCACCAGCGGGCCACCGTCCGGTCGTGGGTGACCACGACCAACGCCGTGTTCTGCGTCCTGGTGACCTTCGTCAGCATCCGGATCACGTCCTGCCCGGTGGCCTGGTCGAGCGCACCGGTCGGCTCGTCGGCGAAGACGACCTGGGCACCTGCGACCAACGCCCGTGCGAGCGCCACCCGTTGTGCCTGGCCGCCGGACAGCTGGCCGGGACGGCTGTCCTCCTTGCCCTCCAGGCCCAGCGGCGCGAACCACCGGCGTGCGCGCCGCTCCGCCTCACGGCGCGAGGTACCGCCGAGCATCAGCGGGAGCGCCACGTTCTCCACCGCCGGCAGTTCGGGCAGCAGCTGCCCGAACTGGAAGACGAACCCGAAGCGGGTACGGCGCAGCTCGCTGCGGTGCGGCTCGCGCAACTGGTCGATGCGCTCGCCGTTCAGCAGCACCTGGCCGCTGTCCGGGCGCTCGATGTTCGCCAGGCAGTGCAGCAACGTCGACTTGCCGGACCCGGAGGGGCCCATCACGGCCAGCGACTCGCCCGCTCGCACGGCGATGTCCACACCGTCGAGCGCGTGGGTGGACCCGAAGGACTTGGACAGTCCGATGCCGCTCAACACGGGCGGCGAAGAGGAGATGTTGTTGGTCATGTGCTCCAACTTCCGCCTCTGTGAGGGCCCGTCGCCTCGGCCGGCCGACCGGTTGGGAGCCACCGCGTCGTCCTTTTGACCGAGGCCGCACGGCCGGGGACGCCTCTACGCTGCGGGATGTGCGAGACGCGAGAGACACAGACGGTCACACCCGGAACTCCCCGCTGCCCCACAGCACCGCCCTCACCGCACTAGGGGTGGTCATGGCGCTGTTGTGGGTGGTCGACGTGACCGGCGTCGCGTCCGACGCCGGACTCGAAGGCGGCAGCGCATGGTTCAGGCTTGCCCCGGGCCTCGTGGCGGCCGTCGTGCTGCTGTTGCCCGGCAGACGTCTCGCGACGGCCTGGGGCACGGGTGCCGCGGTGCTCCTCTCCTGGACGGTGACGCTCGCCCTCTTCACGTCCGTGAAGCCGTGGCTGATCGCCGACTGGGGCCTGCTGGAGACGCTGTCCCTGCTGCTCCTGCTGGTGCGCACCATGAGAGACACACCGCAGCCCTGGCTGACCGCCACGCTGGGCACCGCACTCGCCTCCGCCGTGATCGCGGCACCGATGCGGATGCTTGACAGCGGCAACGTCTACTTCTCCTTCCTCCTGATCTTCTTCACTGGCGGCGCCGTGGGCATCGGCTCCTACCTCCGCAGCCTCGACGACCGCAGAAGCCGCGCCGTCGCCGACACACGCCAGAATGAACGCCTGGAACTCGCCCGCGAACTGCACGACTTCGTTGCCCACCACGTCACGGGCATCGTCGTCCAGGCCCAGGCGGCCCAAGCGATCCGCGAGATCGCGCCCGATCAGGTGGAGCCGCTGCTGCGCGGTATCGAGAAGGCCGGGGGCGAGACGCTGCAGTCGATGCGCAAGCTGGTGCGCGTGCTGCGCGACGACACCACTCGGGTGGTGCGGCCGGGAGAGCTGTACGCCGAACTGGGCGAACTGGTCGCCACGTTCTCCGAACGCGACGCCCCCGCCACCCTCCAGGTCGCCGCCGAGGCCCGGCAGGCGCGGCCGGCCCCCGAGGTGGAGACCTCCGTGCGGAACGTCGTGCGCGAGGCGCTGACGAACGTACGCCGCCATGCGCCGGGATCTCCGTCCGTCTCCGTACGAGTCGCCCTGTCGGACGACGACGGTGGTGAGGTCGACAGCGTGGCCACTCGGCGGCTTCGGGTCGAGGTGCACAACGCACCGCCGCCCCGGCCGGCGACTCCGAACGCCGAACCTCTCGGCGGCCGCGGCGGCCTCGGCCTCATCGGACTGACCGAACGCGCCCAGGCGGTCGGCGGCACGCTCCACGCGAGCCGGGCCGAGGACGGCGGCTGGAGGCTGACGGCGGAATTCCCGGTGAGAGGGGCTGTGGCAGGATTCCCCGCATGACCAACGCCAGCGGATCAAGCGCATCAGGCGGATCAGGCGGATCAGGCGGATCAGCGATACGGGTCCTGATCGCCGACGACCAGGAAATGGTGCGCACGGGCTTCCGGTTGATCCTCCAGACACAGCCCGGTGTCGAGGTCGTGGGCGAGGCGGCCGACGGTGCGGAGTGCGTGGAGCTGGCCCGGCGGCTGCGGCCCGACGTGTGCCTGGTCGACATTCGGATGCCGAAACTCGACGGGCTGGAAGTGACCCGGCTGCTGGCGGGCCCGAAGGCCGTCGATCCGCTGCGCGTGGTGGTCGTGACCACCTTCGACCAGGACGACTACGTGTACGGGGCGTTGAGCAACGGTGCCTGCGGGTTCCTGCTGAAGGACGCGGGTCCCGGACTGCTGGTGGAGGCCGTCCGCGCGGCGGCGCGCGGCGATGCGCTGATCTCCCCCTCCGTGACCGTACGGCTGCTGAAGCGGATCGGCGAACAGCGGCCCGCCTCCACCGGCGAGGTGTCCTCGGGTCCGCTGACGGAACGGGAGTTGGATGTGGTCCGGCTGGTCGCCGACGGGCGGACCAACCAGGAGATCTGCGACGAGCTCTGCGTCTCGCTCTCCACCGTCAAGTCCCATCTGACCAACATCCAGGTCAAGTTGGAGCTGCGGAACCGCGTGGAGATCGCCGCCTGGGCATGGCGCTGCGGCGTGGTCGGCGACCGCTGAACCGTCGCCGCACCACGCCGTCCGATCTCCAACTTTGCCTCGCTTCCCGCTACTTCGACTACTTCGCCAGTCCGTAGTCGAAGCTCACCCGGTCGCCGTTCACCCCGGTCACGGAGATCAGCATCGTCTTCTTCTCGCCCTTGAATACAGCGGTGCACTTCACTGTGTAGTCCATCTTCGCGTGCAGCCCGCTCGGGCAGCTCACGGACTGCGGGCCGTCCTGGACGAAGGGGATGCCGTAGTTCTCCTTGGCCAGCTTCTCGACCTCCGTACGCGAAACCGTGTGATCCGCTCCGCCCGCGGTGGCGACCGACGAGTTGTCGAAGACGTTCCACGCCGTCACCACGCCTGCCGCCAGCACGGCGGCCGCGGCCAGGGCTATGACAATGCGCTTCATGGGGTGCTCCTTCGATTCCCGTGACGGCCGGACCCTACCGGCTGTTCCCCTCAGAGATTCCTCTCCCGCGTGCTCAACTGCCTCGGCATAACGGCCGGTTGTGGCCACCGGGTCCCGGCCGAAAGGACGACGGCGTCGCAACCCCGTGCAAGCCGTACCAGGTTGTGGAAGCCTTGCGAAGATCTCCCGCACCGGGTCAGGCGGGCGGCGTGGGGCGGTCCAGTGCGTCCCGTCCGGTGCGGGTGAAGAGCCGCAGCCGGTGCTGTGTGTCGTCGAGGCACACATTGATCCGCCGGTCCATCTCCACCGCGTCGTCCTGGCTCAGCGGCCCCGCCGCGACCTTCTCCTCCTGCTCCTCGGCGCAGGTCAGCAGGGACCGCAGGCTGGATATGCAGTCGCCCACCCGTGCGGCCACCTCGTCGGGCCCCTGCAACTCGACCGCGTAGGACGTCTGCAGGGCCTCCCGGTACGCCATTCTGCCGCGCAGCCGGCTCTCCTCCCGCTGCGCGGCATCCGACGCACCGGACAGACAGCTTCGGTGATAGTCGAGGGCCGCGATCCAGGCGGTCTGCGACTTCTCGGCGAAGTCCTCGTAGATCGCCTTCCGGTGCTCCCGACGCCAACGGTGGTGCTCCAGGCGGAGATCGAGTTCCTGGAGCCGCTCGCGCTGCCGTGACTGGCGTTCCTCCTGCTGTTCCAGAGCCTGTTGTTTGGCGCGCTCGGACCGCAGGGCGAGGAGACCCGTCAGACCACTGCCGATCAGGGTTCCGATCATTCCCATGAAGGAGAGGAGCAGAGAACCGGCCACATTCAATATGTGCGCCGGCGGACCCGTGATCAGTCCTGCTCCTGTGGTCCTGCTCCTACAGGTCGTCCGACGCGCCGAGGCCGGTGAGCGCGCCCACCGGGTCCAGGTCCGGGGTGCCTCTGGGCCACCAGTCGTCGTGGCCCGGTTCCGACTCGTAGGCATACCAGAGGCCGTCCCGGCCCAGACGGAGCTGGAGGTGGCCGCCGGGGTGGGTGAGGTGGTTGTGCCAGGGGCGGAACACCGGCAGGTCGGCGGCGAGCAGCAGTGGCCGGGCCCGGTCGAAGCGGCCGGCCGGCGGATCCCAGGGCTCCTCCAGGACGGCCAGCCCCGCCAGGCCGCCCTGGCGCCAGGCGGCGACCGCGCGCGCCAGGTCGCCCGGGGTGCGGCCGACGGCGTCCGCGAGGGACGCGTACAGGGCGCGGGTGGACGCGGTCAGGCCGGAACCGGGGCGGGCGGCGGCGAGCCGCACCGCGTCCTGCCAGAGGGTCAGTTCGCCGACCGGGTCGCGTCCGGTGGCGAGCAGGGCGTGGGCGCGGGCGGCGGCGTCGGTGGCGAGCTGGTCCAGCGCGAAGGGGTCGGGGCCGCCGGGCACCCCCGGATAGACCGGGGGCTGCTCGGGGTGCGGCGGAACGGGCAACGGAGGCGGCAGCGGCGGGAGGTTGCGGGGCAGGAGAGCCTCGGTGGCGCGGACGCCGGGCAGGGACACCGGCTGCCGTTCCCGGGCGGCGCGGGCGGCGTTGCGGCGGGACAGCGCGTCGAGCACCTCGCGCTCCCCTCGGCCGCGCAGCAGAAGCAGCACGAACGGGTCGGCGTCCAGCAGCCGCGCGGTCTGGTAGCAGAGGGCGGCCGCGTGCTTGCAGGGGTGGCCGAAGTCCGGGCAGCTGCACCGGGGTTCGAGTTCGCCGGGGCCCGGGAGCAGCGGGACCCCGCTGCCGGCGAGGGCCTGCGGCAGCTCCTTGTCGAGCAGCGCCGCGATGTCTCCGGGGCGGTCGGCGGCGGCCTCCAGGAACCGCTCCCACTCGTCCTCGCCGAAGGTGCGCAGGCGAAGCTGCACGCGGTACGGCCGGGGCCGGCTCCCCTGCACATACGCCAGCACCAGTCCCGGGGTCACCGTGATGGCGTCCACATGCCCCTGCTCGGCGTAACTCCGGCCCCGCGCGAGCCGCTTGACGTCCAACGCGCCCTCTTCGAGCGCCCGGACCCAGGCGTTGCCCCACCAGGTTTCGGCGAAGTCGGCTCCGGAGGCGGAGGCCCGAGCGCGGGACGGGAGGGAGGGAAAGGTGCGGCGGAGTTCGGTGTCGCGGTGGGGGGTGGCCATGGTGCGGGGGAGGTGGGGAGCGGCGGGGGTGGCCGGAGTGGCATAGGTGGCGGGGGTGTTCGGGGGGTCGGTCTCCGGGGGGCGGGTCGTAGTGGGCGGTGGGGAGGCGGGGGTGGCGTAGGGCGCGGAGGTGTTCGGAGTGTCGGTCTCCGGAGGGCGGGAGGTGGCGGGCGGTGGGGAGACGGGGGTAGTCGTGGCCGCCGGGTCGCCGGTCGGCAGTGGGGACGCGGAGGCGCTCGTGGCCGCCGGATCGCCGGTGAGTGTGCCGGTGGTGGGCGGGAGGTCGGCCTCCGCGGTGGCCTCGGGCTCGTCCTCGGCCGGGGGCATCCGGAACGCGGTGGCCAGGAACTGCTTCAGGTCACGCGCGGTGCTGTGGCGGGTCGCGGCGGGCGCATGCGGCGACGGCAGCGGGCGCGCCGCACGGGCCGGAGCCGCCGAGGACGCCTCTGCCGCGGCCTCTGCGGCCCGCCGCCGCTCCTCGCGGGCCGCACGCAACGCCTCCCGGGCGATGTCACCGGGGCGGGTACCGGGGCCGGGGCCGGGACGGGTGTCGAGGCCGGGGCGGGTGCCGCCGGAACCGGACTCGGTCCGGGCTGCGCCGGGAGCGGCGCCCGGAGTGGTGTCCGTGGCGTTCTCCTCGGCGTCGGTCTCGTGCGGCCCGGAGCCGAGGCCGCCGGAGCCGGCGGCCCCGTCCTCCGCTCCCTCCGCTCTCGCCACGCCCTTCGCGGCGGCAGCCGTCCGCAGTGCCAGACGCGCGGCGTCTCCCTGCCTCGGCGCCGGTCCCGGGGACATGGCTCCGCTCCCCGGCGAGCCGGCACCGGACGCCTGTTCTCCGGATCCGGCCGCACCCTGCGCCTGCTCCGCACCGTCCACCAAGCCCTCGTCCGACGCCGCCCCGGTGGCCCCGCGCTCCCGCGCCGCCCGCAGTGCCCGTCGTGCCGCGTCCCCGGGCCGCTGCTCGCCGCCCCCGCTCATGACGTCCTCCGCAGCGAGACCAGGTCGGACAGCTCGCGGTCGGTCAGTTCGGTCAGGGCGGCCTCGCCGGAGCCGAGGATCGCGTCGGCGAGGGCCCGCTTGGACTCCAGCATCTCGGCGATGCGGTCCTCGACGGTGCCCTCGGTGACGAGGCGGTGGACCTGGACCGGCTGGGTCTGGCCGATGCGGTACGCGCGGTCGGTGGCCTGTTCCTCCACGGCCGGGTTCCACCAGCGGTCGAAGTGGACGACATGGCCCGCGCGGGTGAGGTTCAGCCCGGTGCCCGCGGCCTTCAGGGAGAGGACGAGGACCGGGGTCGCGCCGGCCTGGAAGCGGTCGACCATGCGCTCCCGCTCCGGCACCGGTGTGCCGCCGTGCAACAGGTCGACCGGGACCGCGCGGGCCTGGAGATGCGCGGTGATCATCCGGGCCATGCCGACGTACTGGGTGAAGACCAGCGCCGAGCCGTCCTCGGCGAGGACGGTGTCCAACAGCTCGTCGAGCAGGGTGAGTTTGCCGGAGCGGGCGGCCAGGGTGTCCGGGCGGCCGTCCTCCTTCAGATACAGCGCGGGGTGGTCGCAGATCTGCTTCAGGGCGCCGAGGAGCTTGAGCACCAGGCCGCGCCGCGCGATGCCCTCCGCGGTCTCGATGGCGAGCAGTGACTCGCGCACCACCGCCTCGTACAGGGCGGCCTGTTCGCGGGTGAGCGGGACCGGGTGGTCGGTCTCGGTCTTGGGCGGGAGCTCGGGGACGATCCCGGGGTCGGACTTCTTGCGGCGGAGGAGGAAGGGGCGGACCAGGCGGGCGAGCCGGGTCACGGCCTCCGCGTCCTCGCCGTTCTCGACGGCACGCGCGTGCCGGGCGCGGAAGGACTTCAGCGGGCCGAGGAGGCCGGGGGTGGTCCAGTCGAGCAGGGCCCAGAGCTCGGAGAGGTTGTTCTCCACGGGGGTGCCGGTGAGGGCCACGCGCGCGGGGGACGGAATCGTGCGCAGGGCTTTGGCGGTCGCCGAGTACGGGTTCTTGACGTGCTGCGCCTCGTCGGCGACGACCATGCCCCAGGGCTGTTCGGCGAGCCGGGCGGCCGTGGCGCGCATGGTGCCGTAGGTCGTGAGGACGAAGCCGCCGCCGAGGCCGTCCAGGGTGCGGTCGGGGCCGTGGAAGCGGCGGACCGGGACGCCGGGCGCGAACCGGGCGATCTCCCGCTGCCAGTTGCCCAGCAGGGAGGCCGGGCAGACCACCAAGGTCGGTTCGGTTCGGGCCCGCTTGAGGTGCAGGGCGATGACGGTGATGGTCTTGCCGAGGCCCATGTCGTCGGCGAGACAGCCGCCGAGGCCGAGGGAGGTCATGAGGTCGAGCCAGGCCAGGCCCCGGAGCTGGTAGTCGCGCAGGGTGGCGTGCAGTCCGGCGGGCGGTTCCGCCGGGTGGATGCCGGCGGTGAGGCGGTCGCGGAGGGCCGCGAGGAGGCCGACGGGGACCGCCTCGACGGTCTCGCCGTCCACCTCTGCCTCGCCGGTGAGCGCCACGGAGAGCGCGTCGACCGGGTCGAGCAGGCCCAGTTCGCGTTTGCGGGCCTTGCGGACCAGGGCCGGGTCGACCAGCACCCAGCTGTCCCGCAGCCGGACCACCGGACGGTGTGCCTCGGCGAGCGCGTCCATCTCGGCCTCGCTGAGCGGATCGCCGCCGATCGCCAGCTGCCAGCGGAACTGGAGCAGTTCCTCGCCCTCGAAGAAGCCGGTGCCGTCGGTCGCGGACCCGGGGGCGGGACGGATGACGGCCGAGGCGGTCAGGTCCTGTGCCAGGTCGCGGGGCCAGTGCACGGCGACCCCGGCCGCCGAGAGCCGGGTCGCCGCCACCCCGAGCAGCTCCCCCAGCTCCTCCTCGGAGAGCGCGAGCACGTCCGGCACGTCCTGTTCCGCGAGCCGGTCCAGCGGTGGCCAGACCCGCGCGGCCCGGCGGACGGCCAGCGCCGCGTCCACCCGCGCGCGGGGACCGAAGGCGGCGTCGGACCGCCCCGCCCACAGCGCTGCCGCGTCGGTCATCAGGGTGGGGTCGGCGAGGCTGTGCACCTGGACGATCGCCGCTCCCGCGCGGGGCGCGCCCTCGCCGTCGTCGAACAGGTCGTACGCCGACAGGTCCAGGCGCAGGGAGATCCGTACGCCGGCGTCCATGCCGGCGGCGACCTCCGCGGCCCACTCGCGGGCGTCGGGCAGCCGCTGTGCCTCGCGGGCGGCGAAGGGCCTGCCCGAGGTGTGGGGCGCGGCCGGGGTGCGGGGCAGGGTGTCGGCGACCGCGTCCAGGAAGGAGCGGATCAGCGCCTCGGGCCGGGGCAGCAGCAGCGGGCCCGGGCCGGGCAGCGGGACGGCGTGGCCCTCGGCGGGCAGGGCGGCGGCGACCGCGCGCAGGTGGGCGATGTCGGCGGGCTCCAGCGGGCCGGCCCGCCAGGCGTCGTGACCGGCCGGGGTCAGGCCGGGCAGCAGGCGGCCCCGGGCGGCGAGCCGCAGCGCGTGCTGGGCGGCGGCTCCCCAGCAGGCGGTGGCGGGGTGGGCGGCCGGGTCGCGGCGGGCCCGGACGAGCAGTGGGAGGGCCTCGGCGAGCGGCAGGGTCAGCGCGGGCACCTGCCGGCGGCGGACACCGGCACCGTGCCGTCGTACCACCGTCAGGTCCTCGGTCGTCGAGGCGGTCGCGGCGGCGGGCAGTGGGTCGCCCTCCGGGTCCCAGAAGGCCATCCGGCCGTGGCGTGGGAGGTCGGCGGGCAGATAGATCGCGGCGAGGCGTACGGGCACGCCGTGAGGGGTCTCGGTCACCGTGCCGCTCATACGTTCTGCCACCTCCCGCCCGGTTGTCGGATCAGACGTCTCCGACTGTACGGGCGGGGTCTGACAATCGGCCCCGGCGACCGGCCGCGGTCACATTCACGGCCGCGTGCTACGGGACGGTGCGCGAGACCACGTAGATCATCGGGTAGTCGGGGTCGGCCGTGTTCACGACCACGTCCTGGGTGGGCGCCGGGTTCTTCTGCTTGTGCGTCAGGCCCGACCAGACGCCGGGACCGGTGAACTTCCAGCCGGTGATCTTCTGGTCGCGGGCGCTGATGCTGATGTCGTCCTTCTTGAGGGCGTCCCGGTCGACGCCCATGCCCGCCAGGAAGCTGTCCAGGCCGGCGCTGTTGGTGCGGAACTGGACGTAGAGACGGCTGGTCTTCCAGTTGTTCGTCTCGTAGTACGCGATCGTGTCGGCCGGGTGCGGGACCGGCACCTGGTACAGGCGCCGCTGCACCTTCGACGGCCAGCCCTCGGTGAGGCCGGTCGCCGAGTACTTGGACTCCTTGTCCTTGCCGCTGTTGCGGCTCTGGTTGGCGGAGATCACCAGATAGCCGGCCGGTACGCCGATGAGCAGCACGATGATCAGCAGCGTGAGCGCCCGGCGGCGGGCTTTGTGGCCCGGGGTCTCGGAGGGGCGGCGGTGCGGTTCGTCGGGCGGCGCGGCCTGGCGGGGCAGCGAAGCGGTCATGCGGTGTCCCGGGTACGGCGGGCCTCCGCGTACCGCTCGTAGCGCTCGTACCGCTCCACCCGGCGCCGGTTGGCGCGCCGGAACCGGCGGGCGACGAGCCGGGCGAGGTCGGCGGCGCCGACCATGCCGGCCTCGGGGCCCAGCTGGGCGCGGGCGATCCGGGCCTCGGGGCGGTAGCCGCGGCCGGTGAGCTGGCGCTTGAACGCGTCCCGCGCGGGGCCGATCAGCAGGTCGTCGGCGGCGCTGACGCCACCGCCGATCACGAAGCAGGAGGGGTCCAGGGCGGCGGCGAGGTTGGCGATGCCGACGCCGAGCCACTGGCCGATGTCCTGGAGCAGCTCGATGCACATCGCGTCGCCCTCGCGGGCCAGCTCGGTGATCATCGGGCCGCTGATCTCGTTGATGTTGCCCTTGACGTGCTCGATGATCCCGTACGCCACCGGGGAGTCGGCCGCCGCCAGCTCCTTGGCCTCGCGGACCAGCGCGTTGCCGGAGCTGTACTGCTCCCAGCAGCCGCGGTTGCCGCACGGGCAGCGGTGGCCGCCGGGCACGACCTGCATATGGCCGAACTCGCCGGCGACGCCGTACTTGCCGCGCTTGACCTGGCCGTCCTCCAGGATCGCGCCGCCGATGCCGGTGCCGAGCGTGATCATGACCAGGTGGTCCTCGCCGCGGCCGGCGCCGAACCGCCACTCCGCCCAGGCGGCGGCGTTGGCGTCGTTGTCGACCAGGACGGGGACCGCCAGGCGGCCGGCGAGGCGGTCGCGCAGCGGCTCGTTCCGCCAGGACAGGTGCGGGGCGAAGAGGACGCGGTTGCGGTCGGCGTCGACCCAGCCGGCCGCGCCGATGCCGACCGCGTGCACGTCGTGCCGGTCGGACAGGTCCAGGACGAGTTCGACGATCGTGTCCTCGACGACCTTCGGGCTCTTGGACTTGTCCGGGGTCTCCGTGCGGAGCTTCTCCAGGATGTTGCCGTCGGCGTCCACGACGCCCGCCATGACCTTGGTGCCGCCGATGTCGATGCCCACCGTTGGCACACGGGGTGCTGTCAGGTGGGAGCGGCGTTCCCGGGTGCCGACGGTTCGCAGGACCGGGGCACGGCGGGAGCCGATGGGGGCGGTGAGGTCGCGGTAGGTGCTCATCGGGCTCGATTCTGCCGCACGCCGGCGCGGAGTGCCGTTCGGGGGACATAAAGGGGGGTGCGTGTGCGTCGCCGGGTGCAGGTGGTCGGTGGCTGGTCGCGCAGTTCCCCGCGCCCCTAAGTCCGCTGCAGTTCGTGGCGTAGAGACTCGAGGTCGCTTCCGCCCGCCATCTGCCGTGTCAGCTCGTCCAGGGTGACCGAGTCACGGTCGTAGCTGCCCGCCATCGTGCCCCTCCTCAACAGCACGAACCTGTCCCCCACCAGGTACGCGTGATGCGGGTTATGGGTGATCAACACAACGCCCAGGCCCTGGTCGCGTGCCGCCGCCACGTATTTCAGGACCACACCTGACTGCTTCACGCCCAGGGCCGCCGTGGGCTCGTCCAGGATCAGGACCTTGGCGCCGAAGTACACGGCCCGCGCGATGGCCACGCACTGGCGTTCGCCGCCCGACAGGGTGCCGATGGGCTGGTCGACGTCGCGGAGGTCGATGCCCATGCGGAGGAGTTCGGCGTGGGTGGTGCGGCGCATGAAGTCAACGTCGAGGCGTTTGAGGAGGCCCTTGCGGGGCTCGGAGCCGAGGAAGAAGTTGCGCCAGACCGGCATGAGCGGGACCACGGCCAGGTCCTGGTGGACGGTGGCGATGCCGCGGTCGAGGGCGTCGCGCGGGGAGGCCAGGGTGGTCTCCTCGCCCTCGATGCTCAGGGTGCCGCCGTCGTGCCGGTGCAGGCCCGCGATGATCTTGATGAGGGTGGACTTGCCGGCACCGTTGTCGCCGAGGACGCAGGTGATCTCGCCCGCGTGGACCTCCAGGGAGACGCCTTCCAGGGCGCGGACGGTGCCGTAGTGCTTGCTGACGTCGGTCAGCCGGACGAGGGTCATGCGGTGGCCTCCGCGCGCTTGCGGACCCAGGTGTTGAGCAGGGTCGCGAGGAGCAGCATCGCTCCGAGGAAGAACTTGAACCAGTCGGGGTTCCACTCGGCGAAGACGATGCCCTTGCTGGTCATGCCGAAGAGGAGCGCGCCGACCGCCGAGCCGACCGCGCTGCCGTGGCCGCCGGTGATCAGGCAGCCGCCGATGACGGCCGCGATGATGTAGATCAGCTCGTTGCCGACGCCCTCGCCGGACTGGACGGCGTCGTACGAGAAGAGCAGGTGCTGGCCGGAGATCCAGGCACCGAAGGCCACGCCCGTGTAGAGGCCGATCTTGGTCCTGGCGACGGGGACGCCGACCGCGCGGGCCGCGGCCTGGTTGCCGCCGACCGCGAAGATCCAGTTGCCGGCGCGGGTGCGCAGCAGGATCCAGGAGGCCAGTGCCACCAGGGCGAGCCACCACAGGATCGTGACCTTGAAGTCGACCCCGCCGATGGTCAGGGTCGAGGCGAAGACCGCGCGGGCGGACGCGAAGCCCTCCATGTCGGCGACGGTCTTCGTCGAGACCGTGCCGTCGATGAGCTTGGTGAGGCCCAGGTTCACGCCGGTCAGCATCAGGAAGGTGCCCAGGGTGACGATGAAGCTGGGCAGCCTGGTGCGGGTGAGTACGAAGCCGTTGAAGGCGCCGACGGCGAGGGTCGCGAGCAGGGAGACGCCGACGCCGACCCAGGTGTTCGCCGTCATCTGGTAGCTGAACATCGAGGAGACCAGCGCGGACGAGGTCACCAGGACGCCCGCCGAGAGGTCGAACTCGCCGCCGATCATCAGCAGCGCCACCGGGACGGCCATGATGCCGATCGTCGAGGAGGCGTAGAGGACCGTGCTGATGCTGGAGGCGCGCAGGAAGCCGTCGGCGGCGACCGCGAAGAAGAGGAAGACGGCGACCGCGCCGACGACCGAGCCCAGTTCCGGACGGGAGAGGAGTTTCCGCAGGACCGAGGTTTGCAGAATCCTTTCTTCAAAGGTTTTGTCCAGCGTCGCGCTCATCGGGTGCCCCGCTCGGTGTACTTCGCGAGCGCGCCCGCCTGGTCCTTGGTGATGATCTGCGGACCGGTGAGCACCGGCCGGCCGCCGCCGAGGACGTCGCCGTTGTACTTGTAGAGCCACAGCAGGTCGACCGCCTGGTAGCCCTGGAGGTACGGCTGCTGGTCCACGGCGAAGCCGAGGGTTCCGCTCTCCAGTTCGGCGGCGACCTTGGCGTTGAGGTCGAAGGTGTCGACCTCGGCCTTGCTGCCGGCGTCCGTCCTCGCCTTCACGGCGGTGTCGGCGTACGGCGCCCCGAGGGTGACGACGGCGTCGATGGACTTGTCCGCCTGGAGCTTGGCCTCGATCGAGGACTGCACGTCGGGCATGTTGGTGCCGTTGACGTAGAGGTTCTCGACCGTGCCGGAGAAGTTCTCGGCGACCCCCGCGCAGCGCTGCTCGTGGCCGACGTTGCCCTGCTCGTGCAGGACGCACAGGGCCTTCTTCCTCCCCCGCCGGTTCAGCTCGTCGCCGACCGCCTGGCCGGCGATGGTCTCGTCCTGGCCGATGTGCGCGAGGGCGCCGAAGGCCTTGGACTCCTCGGAACCGGAGTTGACCGTGATCACCGGGATGCCGGCCTTCTCGGCCCGAGCCACGGCCGCCTTGAGGGCGTCGGGCTTGGCGAGGGTGACGATGATGCCGTCGACCTTCTTGTCGACCGCCGCGTCCACGAGCTGCGCCTGCTGCTGGGCCTCGTCGTCGTGCGAGTAGAGGAAGTCGATGTTGTCCTTGCGGGCGGCCTGCTCGGCACCGCTCTGCACGATGTCCCAGAAAGTGTCGCCGTCTCCCGAGTGGGTGATCATCGCGAAGGTCCAGCGGGGGGTGTTCACCGCCGCCCTGCCCTGGGCCGCCGCGGCGTTGCGGGCGTCCTCCGCCCGCTTGCCGCCGGTACTGCTGCAGCCGGCGAGGGTGACGCTCAGCGCCCCCGCCACCGCGATGCCCACCCAGGTCCGAAACCGTGCCACGAGGCCGTGCCCTTCTTGCCGTGCTCATACGTGCGAGAGGGGCGGGCGAGCTCACCGTGGGTGACCACCGGCGGCGACCTCGCCTGCCCCAAAAGCATCAGTATCGAACACGGGGTACACCCCTGACAGGGGTGGGTGCACTCGACCGTCGATTTGTCCGGACATTACGACTGACGGAATGTCGGAATCCGGGCGGTGCTCAGGACCGTACGAGGAGCTGGAACTCGAAGGAGTAGCGCGTCGGCCGGTAGATGTGGTCGCCGAACTCGACGGCACGGCCGGTGTCGTCGTACGTGGTGCGCTGCATGGTGAGCAGCGGGGCTCCCTCCGGCTCGGCGAGCCTCTCGCCCTCGGCGCCGGTGGCGCCGCGCGCGCCGATGGACTGGCGGGCGCTGTGCAGGGTGATCCCGGCGGCCCGCATCAGGCGGTAGAGGCCGGTCGCCTCCAGCTGCGCGGTGTCCAGGTCGAGCAGTCCGGGCGGCAGGTAGTTGGTCAGGTACGCCATCGGCTCACCGTGCGCCAGGCGCAGCCGTTCGATCCGGTGCACCTCGGTGCCCTCGGCCACCCCGAGCGCGGCGGCGACCTCGGCGGACGCCGGGACGACCGTGTTGACCAGCACCTTCGTCGCGGGACGCTGGCCGGCCGACTCCAGGTCGTCATAGAGGCTGCTGAGCTCCAGGGGGCGTTTCACCTGGCTGTGCACGACCTGGGTGCCGACACCCCGGCGACGGACCAGGAGGCCCTTGTCGACGAGGGACTGGATGGCCTGCCGGACGGTCGGGCGCGACAGGCCGAGCCGTGCGGCCAGCTCGATCTCGTTGCCCAGCAGGCTGCCGGGGGTGAGCGAGCCGTGCTCGATGGCCGCCTCCAGCTGCTGCGCGAGCTGGAAGTACAACGGCACCGGCGAGCTCCGGTCCACACTGAGGTCGAGCGTGACGGTCGGGTCCACATCTGGTTTCGGCACGGGCCCGAGCGTATCTCCGTGACGGGTTGACGGGAAGTTGTGTAGTTCGATTGTCCGGACATACGGATTGACAGCGCACGGGGTGCACCAGCACCTTGTTCCCATGCGCATCGGGGTCATCGGTACGGGCCGCATCGGCACCATCCACGCGAACACGCTCAGCCGCAGTCGCGAGGTCGGATCGCTGATCCTGACGGACGTGGACCCGGCGCGGGCCCAGGACCTGGCGCACCGCCTCGGGGAGACGGCGGCACCGGGGACGGACGAGATCTTCAAGTGGGGCGTGGACGCCGTGGTGATCACCACCGCGACCTCCGCGCACGCCGACCTGATCGGCCGGGCCGCGCGCTCCGGGCTGCCGGTCTTCTGCGAGAAGCCGATCGCCCTCGACCTGCCGGGCACGCTGCACGCCCTGGCCGAGGTGGAGAAGGCCGGCACGGTCCTGCAGATGGGCTTCCAGCGGCGCTTCGACAAGGGGTACGTCGGCGCCCGGGAGGCCGTGCGCTCGGGCCGGCTCGGGCGGCTGCACACGGTGCGGGCGCTCACCTCCGACCAGTCGCCGCCCCCGCCGGAGTGGCTGCCGCTGTCCGGCGGGCTGTTCCGGGACACCCTGATCAACGACTTCGACGTGCTGCGCTGGGTGACCGGCCGCGAGGTCGTCGACGTGTACGCGACCGGCTCGGACGCCGGGCCCGCGATGTTCCGCGAGGCCGGGGACGTGGACACGGGTGCGGCGGTGCTCACCCTGGACGACGGCATGCTGGCCACGGCCACGGCGTCCCGGCTGAACGGCGCCGGGTACGACGTGCGGATGGAGCTCTCCGGGGAGCGCGACACCGTGGTGGTCGGCCTCGACGACCGGACGCCGGTGGCCTCCACCGAGCCGACCGGGCCGCCGCCCGCGGACAAGCCCTGGCCCGGCTTCCTGGAGCGGTTCGGGCCCGCCTACGAGGCCGAGCTGTGCGCCTTCGTCGACGTGGTCCGCGGTGCCCTGGCCAACCCGTGCGACGGCCGCGAGGCCCTCCAGGCGCTGCGGATCGCCGAGGCCTGCGAACTCTCCCGGCACGAGCGAAGACCGGTGGCGCTGGCGGAGATCCCGGACCGCCTCGCCTGACCGGCGGCACCGGGGGCGGACAGAGGGGTGTCAGTGGACAGGGGGTGCTACCAGCGAACGGGGAGTCGCCGCACGCCTCTCATCAGGGTGCCCGGCAGCCACTCCCCCGGCGGGCCGTCCAGGGACAGGTGCGGGGTGCGCTCCAGCAGGGCGCGCAGGGCGATGCGGCCCTCCAGTCGGGCCAGGGGTGCGCCCAGGCAGTAGTGGATGCCGTGGCCGAAGGCGAGGTGGCCGCGGTTGTCCCGGCGGATGTCGAAGCGGTCGGGCTCGGGATAGCGGGCGTCGTCCCGGTCGGCGGCGGTGAGGCCGATCATCACGGGCTCGCCCCGGTCGACGGCGGTACCGGCGATCTCCAGGGGCTCGGCGGCATACCGGTACGTCGCGTTCTCCACCGGGCCCTCCCAGCGCAGGACCTCCTCGACCGCGCCCTCCAGGAGGCTCATGTCGGCGCGCAGAGCGGCGAGTTGGTCCGGGTGGGTGAGCAGGGCGAGGACGCCGTTGCCAATGAGGTTGACGGTGGTCTCGTGGCCGGCGATCAGCAGGACGTAGGCCATACCGCGCAGTTCCTCGACGGAGAGGCGGTCGCCGTCCTCGGCGGTGGTGCGGATCAGGTCGCTGAGCAGGTCGCCGCCGGGGCCCGCGCACCGCTTGTCCTCGATGAGCTCCTTCAGGTACTCGGCGAGGGCGACGAAGGAGTCGTACTCGCTGCCTGGATCGCTGGGCGCGACGACCTCGTTGGAGAGTTTCCGGAACCGCTCGCGGTCCAGTTCGGGGACGCCGAGCAGTTCGCTGATCACCGTGATCGGCAGCGGGTAGGCGAGGGCGTCGATGAGGTCGGCGCGGCCGTGCGGGAGCATCTCGTCGAGCAGCCGGTCGGTGATCTCCTGGATCCTCGGCTCCAGTTCGGCCACCCGCCGGGCGGTGAAGGCGCGGGTGACGATCCCGCGCAGCCGGGTGTGCTGGGGCGGGTCGGCAACCAGCAGGTACCTGCCGATCAGCTCCTCGTCCATGAACCGGAAGCCGATCTTGCCGGTGTCCTTGGCCAGTCGGGGGTCGGCGAGCGCCGCGCGCGCCTCCTCGTACCCCACGACCAGCCAGGTCTCGTAGTACTGGTCGGCGGCCGGCAGCCGGACCCGGTGCACCGGGCCGCGCTCGCGCAGCCGGGCGTACACCGGGTGCGGATCGGTGCGGAAGCCGTCGCCGAACTCGCTCAGGTCGATCACTCGCGTCATGCGCTGCCCCCTTCAGGACGCGTCCCCCGAAGTCATCCTGGTACTACCGCAACGCACCGGCCCCTCAATTGGTGCCCTCGCCCTCCAGCAGCCCGGCGTCGTACGCCAGCAGGGCGATCTGCACGCGGTTGTTGAGGCCGAGCTTGGCCAGGATGCGGGAGACATGGGTCTTGACGGTGGCGACGCTCATGAAGAGGCCGGTGGCGATCTCGGCGTTGGCGAGGCCCCGGCCGACCGCGACGGCGACCTCGCGTTCGCGGTCGTTGAGGGCGGCGAGCCGGTCACGCGCGCGTGCCTGCCGGGTGTCGGCCCGGGCGCCCGCCGCGTGCCGCATGAGCTGCCGGGTGACGGCGGGCGACAGGACGGGGTCGCCGGCCGCGACCCGGCGGACCGCGTCGACGATCTCGGCGGGCGGGGTGTCCTTGAGGACGAAACCGGCGGCTCCCGCGCGCAGGGCGTGCAGCACCTGTTCGTCGGCGTGGAAGGTGGTCAGGACGACGACCTGCGGGGCGTCCGCGCGGGCGCGCAGCCGCTCGGTCGCGGTGAGCCCGTCCACGGACGGCATCCGGATGTCCATCAGGACGACGTCCGGCCGGGTGCGGTCGACGAGTGCCTCGACCTCGGCGCCGTCGGCGCCCTCCCCGACGATCTCGATGTCCTCGGCGCCGCCCAGCATGAGGGACAGCCCCGCCCGCACCAGCGGGTCGTCGTCCACGAGCAGCAGTCTGATGGCGGTGGCGGCGGTCATGGCTCCTACGTAATCACGCGGGCAGGACATCACGGGGTCGTTCAGGCGGCGGGCCAGGGCAGCCGGGCCCGCACCTCGAAGCCGCCGTCCTCGGTGACCCGGTGTTCGAGGCGTCCCCCGGCCAGCGTGGCGCGTTCGGTCAGGCCGATCAGCCCCTGGCCGGAGCCCGGGACGTGCGGGGCCTCGGTCTCGGGCGCGGGGTTGCGCACGGTGATGTCCAGACCGTCGCCGGGGGTGCCGGTGACCCGGACGGTGACCTCGGCTCCCGGGGCGTGCTTGCGGGCGTTGGTGAGGCCCTCCTGGGCGATGCGGTAGGCGGTGCGGCCGACGGAGGCGGGGACGGCCGCCGGGTCGCCGACGTGGCTGTCCAGCACCACCTTCATACCGGCCCCGCGCGATTCGGCGACCAGCGCCTCCAGCGCGGCCAGCGTGGGCTGCGGCCGGCCGCCCGCCTCGTCGCCGTCGGCCGCGCGCAGCACGCCGATGATCTCGCGCAGGTCCTGGAGGGCCTCGTGGGCGCTCTCCCGGATGACTCCGGCGGCCCGGGCGATCTCCTCCCGGGGCGCGTCGGGCCGGAACTCCAGGGCTCCGGCGTGCACGCTGAGCAGGGTCAGCCGGTGGGCGAGGACGTCGTGCATCTCGCGGGCGATGGCCTCCCGGGCCAGCCGCTGGGCCCGTTCGGCCCGCAGCCCGGCCTCGGTCTCGGCGCGCCGGGCCCGGTCGCGCAGGGTGAGCATCAACTGCCGTTTGGTGCGGACGAACATGCCGAGGCAGACCACCAGGAGCGTCAGCAGCAAGGCGAATATGACGACCGCGAGGAAGGGCAGATCGGGGTCGGGCCGCAGCCAGGAGAAAAGTGGGATCAGGGCCAGGTTGGCGACGGTGATCCAGGCCAGGTGCCGGAAGGGGCGGTGCACGGCCACCGTGAACAGGGCGACCATGGAGGCGCCGCCCGCGGTGGCGGAGACGAAGCTGACCGGGATCATCGCCACCGCCAGGCCGAGCGGCCAGCGCCGGCGCAGCCAGACCGCGCCGCAGGCGAGGCCGCCGATCAGCACGTCGACGACGGTGAGGACGTGCGGGAGGTACGGTTCATGCCGCATGGTGTTCGCGGCGGCCGCGCCCACGATGACGGCCAGCAGGAAGCAGCTGGAGTCGACGAGCCAGTCCCGCGCGGTACGGCGGGGGCGCCGCCCGGCCCGGTCGGGATCGGCATCGAGTGCATGGAGCACGGAGGACGGGAAGAGCCATCGCCTGCCCTCGAACGTCCGTACGGGGATGTCACCGCTCACGGTCGACAAATCTACGCAGGCCCGGTCCGCGGGACCGCCCCGCGCACGGGATCGTCGACCAAAGTTGTGCTCGCGTGGACTTTCGACGGGCCACGCGCGCGGGGCGCAGCCTTGTGACGGCGACGACTCGCCCCACGGCCGATGGCATGGGGGGAAGCCGCGGGGCGAGGGTCGTGCCGTGAGACAGCTGCTGGAAGTGCTCGGATTCGTCGCTCTGCTGCAAGGTGTGCTGGGCCTGCTGCACGAGTTCACCCACTGGCGGGCGGGCCTCCTGCACCGGCTCGGCTTCCTCGACGGCTACGGCGCGTACGCGAGCGTCACGCTGATCGTGCCGGCGTTCGCGCTGTTCGCCGTCGCGGAGAGCCGCAGGTCCGGCTGAACGCGGACCGGACCTCGGCTGGTCGCACCGTTCCTGGCGGTCGACCGGTCGGCTCGGTCAGCGTGTCAGCAGCCGAAGTCGATCAGGTCGAACGTGGCGTAGTGGTCCGCGGTGTAGTAGTCCTCCTGGTACTCCTCGCCGGTCACGATGCGCCGTGCGCCGCGCGTGGAGGAACCGGGCGTCTTCACGGTGTACTCGTGGTAGTAGCCGCTGGGCTGGCTCGGCAGGACGCCCTCCTGGTTGCGGAAGACGGTCCCGTCCTGCGAGTACGGGAACGGACCGTCCGACGCGATCAGGTCGAGCGTGTCGTACGCCTGCGAGGGCAGGTCGCTGTAGCAGATGCTGCCGACCGAGGCGGCAGCCGCGTCCGCCGTGGTGGCGGCGGTGACGGTGCCGCCGACGAGGAGGGCGGACAGCAGGGCGCCGGCGGCGCCGATGCGGGTGATTCGTGGGGGGAATCTCATGGCTCCATGATGACGCGCGTAGACAGTGGCATGTCAATGACAAGTCCGAAGAATTTCCCGTCAAGTCCCTTTCGTTTTCAGGGAGTTAACCTGCGACTACGCGTTTCGCTGCTCCGCGATGTACGAGCCGTAGGCGGGGCGGCCCGCGACCTCGTACGACTGGATGGAGACGCCCGCCTCGGTGACCCGTCCGTCGGTGTGCCGGAACTTCGTCGGCACGGCGCCCTCCTGGAAGAAGCGGCGGCCGGAGCCCAGCACGACCGGGAACGTCACCAGGTGGAGGACGTCGAGGAGGCCGAGGTCCAGCAGGGAGCCGACCAGGGCGCCGCTGCCGTGCACCTGGAGTTCGCCGTCGGTGCGCTCCCTGAGGGCCGTGACCTCCTTGGCGAGGTCGCCGCCGAGGACCGTGGTGCCGGCCCAGTCGGGGTCGGTGAGGGTCGCGGAGGGGACGTACTTCGGGAGCGCGTTCAGCTTGGCGGCGATCAGGTTGGCCGGGTCGGTCTCCTTCGGCCAGTAGGCGGCGAAGATGTCGTACGTACGGCGGCCCAGCAGGAAGGCGCCGGCCCGGTCGAAGACCTCGGTCACGAACCGGCCGAAGCCCTCGTCGCCGTAGTGGAAGCTCCAGCCGCCGTGCGTGAAGCCGCCGCTGGGGTCCTCCTCGGGGCCGCCGGGCGCCTGGTAGACGCCGTCGAGGGTGACGAACATGGTGGAGACGAGCTTGCCCATGACGGGTTCCTGCTTCCTGGGACGGGGTCCGTTGTCATCAGCTCAGACCCCCGCGGCGCCCGCAACTCATCGGTCGCCGCCCCGGCACCTCATCCCGCGTGCGTCGAGAACAGCCCGCCGGTCGGGCCCTGCTTGTCCCCGCCCTGGGCCTTCTTCAGGGCGTTGGCGAGGCCCTCGATGGTGAGCGACTGCAGGATCACCCGGCCGTTGCCCTCCAGGGTGGCCAGGGAGAGGCCCTCGCCGCCGAAGACGGCGTTCATGAGGCCCTGGCGGTTGAGGCCGCCGATGCGCTGGACGCCGTACTGGATGCCCTCCTCGAAGGCGACGACACAGCCCGTGTCGACCTCGATACGGCCGCCGAAGTCGGCGGGGTTGAGGTCGATGAAGTTGCCCGCGCCGGCGATGATCACCGTGCCGCGGCCGGTGAACTTCTCCAGGATGAAGCCCTCGCCGCCGCTCATGCCGGTGCGGCCGCCCTGGAAGGCGATGCCGAACTCGACACTGGACTCGGCCGCCACGAAGGCGTCCTTCTCGGCGAACCACGCGCGCGTGCCGTCCAGTTCCAGCGCGCGCATCTCACCGGGGAGCACGCCCGCGAAGCCGACCGTGCCCTCGCCGCCCTGGGCGGTGAAGTACTGGAACGCCAGCGACTCGCCGGCGAGCATGCGCTGGCCGACCTGCATGGCGGTGCCCATGGCCTGGCGCAGCATGCCGCCCATGCCGCCGCCACCGCCGCCCTGCGGCTGCCCGCCGCCGTTCGGGCCGCCGAGCCGGGTCTCCATGGTCACGTTCGCCGTCTTGAACAGGAACTTGCCGGCCTCGCAGTACACGGTCTGGCCGGGGTACAGGTTGACGACCGCCATCTGCATGGCGTTGCCGACGATCTCTTGCTGAAGGGTCACGAGGGGAGAACGCCAGAAGCGGTCCGAAGAGTTCCGCCGGTCCGCGATCCCGTGCGTCCCCCGAACTCGGCGTCGGTTCCCCGCCAGCACCCTTGTGCCCCGGCCGCTGGGATGGATCCATGACAACGACTTACGGATCCCTGCACGGCAAGGTGGCCCTGGTGACCGGCGGCAGCCGGGGCATCGGCGCGGCGACGGCGCTGCGGCTCGCCCGGGAGGGCGCGGACGTGGCCGTCACCTACGCGCACGGCAAGGAGGCGGCCGAGGACGTCGTACGGCGGGCCGAGGCGCTGGGGCGGCGGGCGGTGGCGCTGCGCGCGGACTCCGCGGACGCGGACGAGGCGGCGGGCGCGGTGGAGCGTACGGCCCGGGCCCTGGGCGGCTTCGACGTGCTGGTGAACAACGTCGGCCTGGGCGTGCTCGGTCCGCTGTCCGGCCTGTCGCTCGACGATGTCGACCGGGTCCTGGCGGTGAACGTCCGCGGGGTGTTCCTGGCCTCGCAGGCGGCGGCCGCGCGGATGACGTCCGGCGGGCGGATCATCACGATCGGCACCTGCATGACACACCGGGTGCCGGGGCCCGGCGGCACCCTGTACGCGACGAGCAAGTCGGCTCTGGTCGGCCTGACGAAGGCGCTGGCGCGCGAGCTCGGGGAGCGCGGGATCACCGCGAACATCGTGCACCCCGGTCCGACCGACACCGACATGAACCCGGCGGACGGCCCCCACGCGGCAGGGCAGGCCGCGATGACGGCGCTGGGGCGCTTCGGCACGGCGGACGAGGTGGCCGCGACGGTGGCGTATCTCGCCGGGGCGGACTACGTCACGGGGGCGGAGTTCGCGGTGGACGGCGGACACGCGGCCTGACGTCGAGGTTCAGCGGGCCGTGCCGGGCGCCTCCGGCTCGGCCCGTTCGGCTTGCAGGCGCTGTTGTACGGCGTCGTCCGCCGCCGTGGCGGTGCGGTGGGCGTCGGCGAACCTGCCGATGACGTCGAGCAGTTCGTCGCGGGCGGCCAGGCCTTCGGCGCCGGGGCGGGAGAGGGCCTCTCGCAGGGCCGTCCGGAGGGTGTCGGCGACGCGGGGCGAGGAGTCGGCGACCAGCCGGCCGTGTTCCAGTCGGTGGTAGAGGTCCCGCAGGGCGTGCACCGCGTCGTCGCCGATCTTCGTCCGCCAGCTCTCGATCGCCATCAGGGTCGACAGCAGTGAACTCGCCACGTCGACCGGCAGCAGCACGGTCACCGTGCCGGCCTCGTCCAGGGCCTTCCGCAGCGCCACCAACTCACTCCGGGGCCACGAAGAGGACGCCTGCAGGGCGTCCAGGGCCTCCCGTGTCCCCGCCACCTCCGTGGCCGGCAGGGACACGGCGACGGTGTCCGTCCGCGAACCGGTCTCCGTGTCCGGCTCCTCCCGGAAACGCCGGCGCCCGGGCAGCGGAACCCAGCCCCGCACCGTGAACTCCGTACCGTCCCTCGGCTCCGCGGCGGAGGCCGGCCCCTCACGCGTGTATCCCGCGTGGGCGAGCGCCCGGTCGACCTCGGCCCAGGTCGGTGTGGTGCCGGCCGGACGCATCCAGAGCCGGGTGCTCCGGTGGACGTCCATGTCGATCCGGATCGACCAGGAACCGCTCTCCTCCAGCCGTGCCCTGCCGAAGCCCTGTGTCGTCAGTGTCACCGTGCCCCCTCCGTCAGGACAGTCCGCTCCGCACCCGGTGCAGATAGCTGAAGTCGTGGTCGTCCCGGGCCCGGACGAGCGGGCGGATCTCCCGCGTGGCGATGTTCAGCGCGTAGCCGCCGATGGTGCCCAGCAGCCAGCCGATGTCCGGCAGCAGCAGGGCGCCGCCCGCGGCGGCGGCGAGCGCGACCGACACCGTGATCGAGCGGTGCACCCAGGCCATACGGGTGCTCCGGCCCGCGGCCCGGTAGTCCTCCAGGGCTGCCGAGAGCTCCCGGCGCAACTGGGCGAAGACGTCGGCCGGGTGCTCGTAGTCGCGGCGCAGGTCGCCGAGGAGGCGGTGCAGGGCGCGCATCAGCCGCACCCGCTCGTCGTCGTACCGCTCCCGGAAGGCGAGGACCTCGGCGGTCGGGGTGTCCGGCGCGGGGACCGGCAGCAGGCGGCCCAGTTCGATCTCCCAGGCCAGCGAGCGCATCGGGGAGGCCGGGCGGAGGCTGCTGCGGTACGCGTCCTCGCTGTCGGTGCAGGGGAAGAGGGCGAGGTCGGGGTTGACGGCGAGTTCGCGCGCCAGCACGCCGATGATGAGTGTCTGGACCTCACGGGAGACGGAGAGCGCCCCGAACCCTTCCTGCCGGGCGGGCTCCGCGAGCCGGAGGTGCAGCAGCATCGCTTCGAGCCAGTGGCTGAGCTTCGTGGTGTAGATGACGGCCTCGGGCGGGGAGGTGGGCCGCGGCGGGTCGGGGCGGGCCGCGATGCGCTCGATCTCCTCGATCAGGACGGCGGAGGCCTGTCCCGTGAGCCACGAGGAGCCCCCGCCGATGTACCGGTGGTCCAGCACGTCCAGGGAGTCGTCGGCGAAGGCGAGCGGCCGGTACAGCTCGTGCTCCTCCAGCAGCCTCAGCTCCCGGTCCGCCACCGCCTCGTAGACCCGTGGATCGCGCGGTACGACCGAGGCGATGCCGTCCCAGTAGAGCAGCGCCTGGTGCAGGATCCCGGTGGGCGGATTCACCGTCGGGTAGTACAGCAGCACGCCCATCGAATCCCCCGCCTCGTCGACGCCGACGGGAGCAACCATAGCGAGGCGCACCGACGCCGGGCGCCGGTGCGCCTCGTGGGATCAGCCGCCCAGTTCCTGGTGGCGGGCGGCGAGTTCGGCGGCGCCCGCCTCGGTGAGCGAGCCGTGCAGGCGGAGGCGGGAGATGCCGCCGTCCGGGAAGATGTCCACGCGCGCGTGCGTGCCCACGGCCGGGGCGGCCAGGACGAAGCGGTGGTTCGTGTCGGGCTGGAGGCGGGTACGCGGGAGGATCTCCGTCCAGGTGCCGTCCTCGCCGTCCCTGACGGACACCGACGCCCAGCCCGCGCTGTTGCCCTTCAGGTACGCCGTGTCGATCTCGACGGCGCGGATCTGGGACTGGGCCGCCAGACGGTAGCGGATCCAGTCGTTGCCCCGGTCGCGGCGCCGGCGGGTCTCCCAGCCGTCGTCCATCTTGCGGGAGCGGCCCGGCTGGATGGTGTTGGTGGCCGGGGAGTAGAAGAGGTTGGAGGCGTCCTCGACCTGGCCGCCGTTCTCCAGGGCGGCCACGTCGAAGGTGCCGAGCGCGGCGAGCCACCCGGGGTCCGGGACGACCTCGCCGTACACCCGCAGCCGGGCGATGCCGCCGTCGGGGTGCTGGTTGACGCGCAGGTGTGTGAAGCGCTGTTCGACGGAGACGGCGAAGCCGTTCGCCGCGTGGCCGCCGACGGGGGTGCGAGGGACGAGGGTCGTCCACTTCACGTCGTCGCCCAGCAGTTCCTGCGGGGAGGGGGAGCCGGCCACCGTGGTGCCCTCGACCGACACCGCCTGCGGGTAGTTGCCGCGGAAGTGGGCCGTGTCGACGACGATCCCGCGGACGACTCCGGGGGCGCCGAGGCGGACCAGCGCCCAGTCGTGGTCCTCGGCCGTCGGCCAGGGGTGCTCCGCCGAGACACCGCGCCTGCGGCGGGTCTCCCAGCCGTCCATGATCTTGCCCTTGTGCCCGAAGTGCTCGGGGTCGAACTCGGCCCGCCCGTGCACCAGCAGGTTCTCCCGCTGGGCGAAGAACTCGTCGTTGGCGGCGATGACACCGGCGCCGAGCTGCCGGCCCGCGAGGTCGACGTACTGGGTGAAGGGGAAGTCGGCGGTGCGGTAGTCCGCGTACGGGTCGCCGCCGGAGTAGGGGTGCGCGTCGCCGGTGAAGCTCGGGATGGCCGTCAAAGAAGGTCTTCCTTTCGGGTGTCGGCCGCTGCGGGTGCGGGAGGGAGCGGAGGTCAGGGGGTGCGGGTGAGGAGGCGGCCCGTCGGGGGCGTGAACGCGCCGTCCGCGACGATGCGTTCGCCGCGCAGCCAGGTCGACCGCACGACGCCGTACAGGGTCTTGCCGGCGTACGCGGTGACCCGGTTGCGGTGCTGCAGGCCCGCCGGGTCCACGGTGAAGGTCGCGTCGGGTGCGAGGACCGCGAAGTCGGCGTCCCGGCCGGGTGCGATGGCGCCCTTGCGGTCGTCGAGGCCGACGAGCGCGGCCGTGCGGGCCGACATCCAGCGGACCACGTCCTCAAGACCGTGGCCGCGCCTGCGGGCCTCCGTCCACACGGCGGCGAGGCTGAGCTGGAGGCCGGAGATGCCGCCCCAGGCGGTCGCGAAGTCGCCGGTCTTCAGGTCGGCCGTGGAGGGCGAGTGGTCGGTGACCACGCAGTCGATGGTGCCGTCGGCCAGTGCCTGCCAGAGCAGGTCCTGGTTGGCCGCCTCGCGGATCGGCGGGCAGCACTTGAACTCGCTGGCGCCGTCCGGTACTTCCTCGGCGGTGAGGGTGAGGTAGTGCGGGCAGGTCTCGACGGTGAGCCGGACGCCCTCCGCCTTGGCCGCCGCGATCAGGGGCAGCGCGTCGGACGAGGACAGGTGCAGGACGTGCACGCGCGCGTCGAGGCGTTTCGCCTGGGCGATCAGCTGGGCGATCGCCGTGTCCTCGGCGTCGCGCGGTCGGGAGGCCAGGAAGTCGGCGTACTTCGGGCCGCCGTGCTGCGGGGCGGCTTCCAGGTGGTGCGGGTCCTCGGCGTGCACGATCAGCAGGCCGCCGAAGGAGGCGATCTCGGCCAGGGACCGGGCGAGCTGCTCCTGGTCGAGGTGCGGGAACTCGTCCACGCCGGACGGCGACAGGAACGCCTTGAAGCCGAAGACGCCGGCCTCGTGCAGCGGGCGCAGGTCCTTGACGTTGTCGGGCAGCGCGCCGCCCCAGAAGCCGACGTCGATGTGTGCCTTGTCGGCCGCGACCTCCTGTTTGACCCGGAGGTGGTCGACGGTCGTGGTCGGCGGGAGGGAGTTGAGCGGCATGTCGACGAGGGTGGTGATGCCGCCGGCCGCCGCCGCGCGCGTGGCGGTCCAGAAGCCCTCCCACTCGGTACGGCCCGGATCGTTCACATGGACGTGGGTGTCCACCAGGCCGGGCAGCAGGACGTCGTCGCCGAGGTCCTCCAGGCGGGCGCCCTCCGGGACGGGGGCGTCGTGGGGCAGTACGGCCGTGATCGTCCCGGCGGACACGGCGACCGAGGCGGCCCGTGTCCCCTCCGGGGTGATGACGCGCGTCGAGCGCAGCACCAGTTCAGCGTCGGACACCCGGACCCCTCTCTCTGCCGCCGTTTTACTTCCAGGAAACGGGATTTACACCCACGTAACGGAATTCAACGTTCTGTTGAAGGAGTCTTCACTCCCGCCCCCGCGCCGTCAAGGGCACACTGCTTCTCGGGGCCACGCGGGCGCCCACTCTGGACGTTTCCACAAAGCGGAATTACAATTCCGGCAAGCAGAACATAGTTATGTACGACCAGGGAGTCAACCGACTGCCGGGTAGGCTGCTGCCCTTCCTGCCAGCCCCGAAAGGAACGCGCCGTGCCGACGTCCAGCGCCAGCACCACCGACTCCGCCAAGTCCGGCGGCGGGGTCCAGTCCCTCGAGCGCGCCTTCGATCTGCTGGAGCGGATGGCGGACGCGGGCGGCGAGGTCGGCCTCAGCGAGCTCTCCGCGAGCAGCGGGCTGCCGTTGCCGACGATCCACCGGCTGATGCGCACGCTGGTCGCCTGCGGCTATGTGCGCCAGCAGGCCAACCGGCGGTACGCGCTGGGACCCCGGCTGATCCGGCTCGGCGAGTCGGCGTCCCGGCTGCTGGGGACCTGGGCGCGGCCCTACCTCGCGCGGCTGGTCGAGGAGACCGGGGAGACGGCGAACATGGCGCTGCTCGACGGGGACGAGATCGTGTACGTGGCGCAGGTGCCGTCGAAGCACTCGATGAGGATGTTCACGGAAGTGGGGCGCCGGGTCCTGCCCCACTCGACCGGGGTGGGGAAGGCCTTGCTGGCGGACGTGCCGGACGCCGAGGTGCGGGCGTTGCTGGGGCGGACGGGGATGCCTGCGGCCACGGAGAAGACCATTACGACACCGGACGGCTTCCTCGGCGCGTTGGAGGAGGTGCGCCGACTGGGGTACGCCGTGGACGACAACGAGCAGGAGGTCGGGGTGCGGTGTCTTGCCGTGTCCGTGCCCGATGCGCCTACCGCCGCGGCTATTTCGATCTCCGGGCCCGCGGGGCGGGTCACGGAGGCGGCGACGGAGAAGATCGTGCCGGTGCTGCGGCAGGTGGCTGTGGAGTTGTCTCAGGCGTTGGCGAGTTCGGGAGCCTAAGGGGCAGCGCCGACTGGAGCGGGTGCGGGTGAGTGGGGGCTGGGCGCGCCCACGCGGCGGAGCCGCATATCGACAGGGGCCCCGCGCCCCTGACGGGGCGCTCAGGTTCGCGGGGTTTCGCCGAACAGGTCGACCGCCTCACGCACGTCCGAAAGGCCGCGGGACAGGGCGCTGACCGAGCCGATGGCGCCCGCGATCAGTAACAGGGAGCGGCGCAGGCGGGGGATTTCGGGCATGCCGCCGGTCGCCATGGCCGCCAGGGCGGCCAGCTCGTCCTCCGCTATGACGCGGTCCGGGAACTCGGCCGGATGTGCGGCGAGTTCGCGGCGCAGTCTGGAGACCGCCGTGCGTAGTTCCGTCACCCTCGGATCATCGTCGCTGCCGGTCACTGGCCTCTGTCCCAAGCTCCGCAACACAGCTCTCCCCCCTCGCCAGGTGTCCCGTGGCGTTGGTCGGGCGCCTGGGGACGCGGGTCAGTAAACGCCCTCACCTACGGAGAGCGCTACAGCACGGACCGAAATTCAGCCCTGCGGAACCCGCCGCCCGGTCCGGCGTCGGGTATGCAGGACGCATGACGGACACGCATGACCAGATCGCCGGGCTGCTGCTCGCCGCCGGCGGCGGCAGACGGCTCGGCGGGCGGCCCAAGGCCTTGTTGACGCACCGGGGGCGGCCGCTCGTGGAGTACGCGGTCGGGGTGCTGCGCGCGGGCGGCTGCGGGCCGGTCCACGTGGTCCTGGGGGCCTGGGCGGACGAGGTGCGGGAACGGGCCGAGCTGGTCGGCTGCGTGGTCGTGGAGAACCCGGACTGGGCCGAGGGGATGGGGTCCTCGCTCCGGGTCGGGCTGGAGTCGCTCGCGGGGGCGGGGGTGCCGGCCGCGGTCGTCTCGCTGGTGGACCAGCCGGGGATCGGGGGCGCGGCCGTGGCACGGGTGCTCGGCGGATACCGGGACCGGAACTCGCTGGTGTCGGCCGCGTACGACGGCGTGCGCGGGCATCCCGTGCTGTTCGGCTCGGCCCACTGGGCGGGGATCGCCGCGAGCGCGACCGGGGACCGGGGCGCCCGCGCCTATCTCAAGGCCCACGAGGAGGCGATCACGCTCGTCGAGTGCGGGGACGTCGCCGAGCCGTACGACATCGACACCGAGGCCGACCTGGGCCACCTTGAGTGAGCGGGGTGGCACCGGGCGCCACCTTCGCTCGACCCGGAGAATCTCGATATCAACAAACCATTGAACTTCCACAATGAGGAAACTAGTATCCACTGTTCAGAAGCACCCTGCCCCTGATCGGGCGTGCTTCGCTCTACCCGGAACGACTGGCACCCGGTGCCACCGCTGAAGGAAGTGACAGCTCATGTCCGCACCAGCGCCGTCTCCGCTGGCCATCGTCGACGCCGAGCCCCTGCCCCGGCAGGAGGAGGTCCTCACCGACGCGGCGCTCGCCTTCGTGGCCGAGCTGCACCGGCGGTTCTCGCCGCGCCGTGCCGAACTCCTCGCCCGCCGCGCCGAGCGCCGCGCCGAGATCGCCCGCACCTCCACGCTCGACTTCCTCCCGGAGACCGCCGCGATCCGCGCGGACGACTCCTGGAAGGTGGCCCCCTCCCCCGCGGCCCTCAACGACCGCCGGGTCGAGATCACCGGCCCCACCGACCGCAAGATGACCATCAACGCCCTCAACTCGGGCGCCCGGATCTGGCTCGCGGACTTCGAGGACGCCTCCGCGCCGACCTGGGAGAACGTCGTCCTGGGCCAGCTGAACCTGATCGACGCCTACCGCCGGACCATCGACTTCACGGACCCGGCGAGCGGCAAGTCGTACGCGCTGCGCCCGGACGAGGAGCTGGCGACCGTCGTCATGCGGCCGCGCGGCTGGCATCTGAACGAGCGGCACATCGAGGTCGACGGCGAACAGGTCCCCGGCGCCTTCGTGGACTTCGGGCTCTACTTCTTCCACAACGCGCAGCGGCTGCTCGACCTCGGCAAGGGGCCGTACTTCTACCTCCCGAAGACCGAGTCGCACCTCGAAGCCCGGCTCTGGAACGACGTGTTCGTCTTCGCGCAGGACTACGTCGGCATCCCGCAGGGCACCGTCCGCGCCACCGTGCTGATCGAGACGATCACGGCCGCGTACGAGATGGAGGAGATCCTCTACGAACTGCGGGACCACGCCTCCGGGTTGAACGCCGGGCGCTGGGACTACCTGTTCTCCATCGTCAAGAACTTCCGGGACGGCGGGCCCCGGTTCGTGCTGCCGGACCGCAACGCCGTGACGATGACCGCCCCGTTCATGCGGGCGTACACCGAGCTCCTCGTCCGCACCTGCCACAAGCGCGGCGCGCACGCGATCGGCGGCATGGCGGCCTTCATCCCGTCCCGCCGGGACGCGGAGGTCAACAAGGTGGCCTTCGAGAAGGTCCGCGCCGACAAGGACCGTGAGGCGAACGACGGTTTCGACGGCTCCTGGGTGGCCCACCCGGACCTGGTCCCGATCGCCCTGGAGTCCTTCGACCGGGTTCTCGGCGACCGGCCGAACCAGAAGGACCGGCTGCGCGAGGACGTCCATGTGGAGGCCGCCGAGCTGATCGCGGTCGACTCGCTGGAGGCGAAGCCGACCTACCCCGGGCTGGTCAACGCCGTCCAGGTGGGCATCCGTTACATCGAGGCGTGGCTGCGCGGGCTGGGCGCGGTGGCCATCTTCAACCTCATGGAGGACGCGGCCACCGCCGAGATCTCCCGCTCGCAGATCTGGCAGTGGATCAACGCGGGTGTGCAGTTCGAGAACGGCGAGAAGGCCACGCCCGAGCTGGCCCGCAAGGTCGCCGCCGAGGAACTCGCCGCCATCCGCGCGGAGATCGGCGAGGAGGCCTTCGCGGCCGGCCACTGGCAGCAGGCCCACGACCTGCTGCTCCAGGTCTCGCTCGACGAGAACTACGCGGACTTCCTGACGCTGCCCGCGTACCAGCAGCTGCGGGGCTGAGCCTCAGGGAGCAGCCTTGTCCGAGTGGCCCAGGGACCTTCCCGGGGCCACTCGGTCGCGTACGGCCTGCTTCACGGCCGTCGGCTCGGGGAAGCCCTGTTCGCGCCGGTCCCACACCACCTCGTCGCCGACCCGTACGACGAAGACGCCGCCCTTGCCCGGCTTCAGCGCCAGCTCCGTCAGCTCGGTCTCGAAGGTGGTCAGCAGTTCCTGCGCCAGCCAGGCCGCCCGCGGCAGCCAGCGGCACTGGGTGCAGTACTCGATCTCCACGCGCCCGCTGTCGCTCATCCGAGGTGCACCGACCAATCCTGTCGAGCCGCGGGCTTGCCGTGCAGGTCGGGGACCTGCTTCAGCCAGGCCGGGCGTCCTTGCTGTGTCCTGGCCGCACGGGCGGCCTCCTCGGCCGCGAGCTGGTCGCGGCCCGGGAAATCGGTGGGGAGCCACTCGGCGGAGGCCCGCACCCGGGCCAGCAGGTAGCCGACGTAGGCCTCGCGCATCTCGTCGGGGGTCCCGAAGTCGGTGAGCCAGGCGTCCGGGACCTCGGCGAGGATGTCACGGAGCAGCTTCTCGGTGACCCTGGGGGCGAGTTCGGCGTCGGCCGCCCGGGTGTCGGGGCCGTACCGGCCGAGGGCGTGATGGCGGAAGTCGTACGCCTTCTCGGGTGTCGAGGTGTCCCAGCGGTGGTGGAAGACGAGGGCGGCGCCGTGGTCGATGAGCCACAGGTGCGGGGGCGCGACGCCGAGGGTCGGCCAGACCATGAGGTTGGAGCTGTGGACCGTACGGTCGACGTTGACGGTGAGCGCGTCCAGCCAGACGATCCGGCCGGCCTCCAGAGGGTGCACCGGGAAGACCTCGGCGATGTCCGGGGTGAGGTCCCGCGCACCGGGCAGGAAGTCCATGCCGAGGTTCACCCCGCCGCTCGCCGCGTGCAGGTCGCGCACCTCCTGGTGGGGTTCGTGCCCGGCGATCGCCGGGTCGAAGTGCACCAGGACCAGCTCGGGGAAGCGCAGGCCCAGCGCCCGCGCCAGCTCCCCCACGATCACCTCGGCGACCAGCGCCTTGCGTCCCTGCGCGGACCCGGTGAACTTGACGACGTAGGTGCCCAGGTCGTCGGCCTCGACGATGCCGGGGACGGAGCCGCCGGACCGAAGAGGCTCGATGTAGCGGGTGGCGGTGACCTCTCTCAGCATCTTCCAAGCCCCCGTGACCGGCGTGCGTCAGGTTCCACGATCGACTCCCATGCGGTGCGATGAGCATAGTAACCGAGCGTGACAGTCGGGGAGGAGTGCCTCCGGCACCGCCGGGGCACGCCCTGCCGCCCTGTCGTGTCTACACCATCGCGCACCTCAGGACACGGTCGAGCGCTGCCCGGCCCGCGGGTCCCCACGCCGGCTTGCCGCCGGGCAGGCCTCGGTCCCCGTTGTGCCCCATGAGCATGAGGAACAGGCTCTTCACCACGGCCAGCCCGCGGGCGCGCCGGATCGCCCCGTCGTCCGCCCGCGCGTACGCGTCGAAGAACCGGGAGACGGCGTCCTCGGGCAGGAGCACCCATGCGGCCGCGAGGTCCCAGGCGGGGTCGCCGGCGAACAGGGCCCCGAAGTCGATCACGCCTGAGAGCGTCCCGTCCGAGACGACGACGTTCGCGGGATGCAGATCACCGTGCACCCATACCGGCGGGCCCTCCCACTCGGGGGCCGCGACGGCGTCGTCCCAGACGGCCCGGACCTCGTCGGCCACCCCGTCCAGGTCGACGGCCTGGAAGAAGTGGTCGAAGCCGGCTGTGGAGTCCTTGGGGTGGGCGCCGAAGTCCGAACCGGCCGGCGCCCCGGCGGGCGCCTCCACGTGGAGCGCCCGGAGGAAGCCCGCCAGTGTGTCGGCCGCGTGGTCGCCGCGGCATGATCGCGGTGTGGTCCAGCGGCTCGCCGGGAACCCACGTCATCACGGTCCAGTGCTTGGGGAAGCGCGCGGACGGTTCACCGGACCGCACCGGCATCGGTACCGGGAGCGGCAGGCGCGGGGCCAGCACCGGCAGCCACCGCCGCTCCTTGAGCTGGAGCTCCGGGGTGGGGTCCATGCGCTGCATGCGCACGGCCAACTCGTCCCCCAGACGCCACATCTGGTTGCCCCAGCCGCCCGCCACCTCGCGGACGGCCAGCCCGGCGAGGTCCGGATGCTGCTCCTGCAGCAGGTCGTGCACCAGCTCTGCGGTGATCTGGATCTCGGAGTCGGTCATACGCAGCGACAGTACCGGGGCGGGCGAGGCGGCCGCCTCAGGCCAGGGGGTTGGGCAGCGGCAGGTAGCGCGCGTCGGCGCCGTCCGCTCCGGTCCAGCGCAGCAGGAGGTTGGTCTTGCCGGGCAGGGTCGGGGCGGCCAGCAGCTCGGCGGCCTCGGGCAGGCCGTGCCGTCCCAGCTCCCGCCGGGCCGCGGGCCACGGGTCGAACCCGGCGTGGCGCTCGGCGAGCGCGGCGGCGACCTCGGTCAGGTGGTTGACGACCAGGCAGTACACCAGCCGCTCCCAGCCGGCCGCCCGCTCCACGTCGGCCAGCAGCTTCACGCCCTCGGCGTCCCGGTACAGCGCCTGCACCGGCATGCCGTCCGCGTCGACGGCGACCAGGGTGTTCTGCAGATGCGCCTCCAGGACCACGCCGTGATCGGCGAAGGCGGTGAGCGCGGGCGGTACGACCGCCCGCAGGTACGCCTCCCACCAGGCCTCCGGGTCGGCCGTCGCGGCCAGCGGGTCGCCGTCGTAGCCCTCCACCAGGCCGGCGGCGAGCAGCGGGGTCGCCCCGGGCAGCAGCGGTCCGCGCAGGCCGTCCCGGACCAGTACGGCGAGTTCCTCGAAGGCGAAGCGGGCGGTGCGGTAGCCACGGTCGCCGAGCCAGGCGGCGGGCCCGTCCATGGCCGCGAAGGCGGCGGTCGCCGCCGTGTCGGTACGGCGCAGCTTCCGCAGGTCGTGCGCCCACAGCCGGCGGATGTCGTTGGTGATCCGGACATCCAGGCTGAACTTGAGGAACAGGTCCCGCACCGGCTCGTAGACCGTGCGGATCGCGGCCGTCGGCCAGGTGGCGAACGGGGTCTCGCCCAGCCGCAGCAGCCGTCCGTCCGCGAAGGCCGGCGCGAGGTCGCGGGCGACCAGGTCGAGCTGCCAGGGGTGCGCGGGCAGCAGCCGGTAGCCCTCCGGTACGGCGGCCAGCGCGTCCAGCGCGGTCGTGTCGCCCTCCTCCGCCACCTCGTCCTCGCGCACCGCGAGCAGCACCAGCGGGAACCGGGCGTGTGCCTCGGGCGCGTAGGGCAGCCAGGCGGTGACCGGGCCGCCGCCGCGCGCCTTGGGGGCGGGGTGGTAGGGATGGCCGGTGATGAGGGACTGCTCCGAGCGCAGATACGGATCGTCGGGCGCCGTCGCCCGGGCGCGTGCCGTGAGCAGCACGGCGACCGCGTCCCGGCTGTCGATCATCTCGGCGGGCAGGTCGCCGTTGGAGAGCCCGGTGTGCTGGCGCAGTTCCTCGGCGACGAGTTTCACCAGCTCGGTGTGGCCGATGCGATGCCAGGTACCGTCCGCGTACACCTCCGGCGCGGCGGGCCGGCGCGCGCCGTGCACCCGCAGCAGCCGGTCGCCGCCGGGCAGCCGGTAGACCCGCGGCTCCCCCGGCTGCCCGTCCCCGGCGTCCGGTTGCGGCTGGGCCACCTCCCGCAGCAGGCAGTTGAGCAGGGGGGCGGCAGCGTAGGCGTCGGCGCGTTCTCCGACGGCGTCGCTGGGGGGCATGAGGTCCACGCGTTCCATTCGTTCTCTACGTCCACACAGTCCGATCGTGATCAGTATGTCTGTCGTCACCGGTCATCATGACCGTCGTACCCGCCTGCGAGGAGCCCTCCCGTGCACCGTCCCTCCCCCACCGAGAACCGGCTCGCCGCCGAGCTGGCCGAGGCGCGGCCGGAACTCGTCGACGGGTACACGGCCGAGCTGCCCGGAGCGCGGGCGGCGGTGCTGACCCGGCTGTGGCGGGCGCTGGCCCACGAGCCGCTGCCCTGGGTGGCGCGCCGGGTGCGCGGGGCGCACAGTCTGGCCGTGCGGCTGGCCGACGGGCGGGCGTTGCACGGCCCGCCCGCGGACCCGTACGCCACCGCCGGGTATGTGACCGCGGTACGCCTGGACGGGGTGGCGTACGACGATCCGGCGCGGCTGATGACCGATCTGGGGTGGCCGCACTCGGCCGGGTTCGCGGCCGAACTCGGTCACAGTGCGGCATCGTTGGCGTTGTCGCGGGCCGATCGGGAGGTTCGCCCGAAGGAGTGGCCGGACCGGGACTGGGAGTGGGAGCAGCGGGTCGTCGACGGGCATCCCTTCCACCCCAACTGCCGTTCCCGGCCCGGCTTCTCGGTGGCGGAGGAGCTCGCGTACGGGCCGGAGCACCGGCCGGTGGTGCGGCTGGAGGCGGTCCCGGTGGCGGCCGGCGACTGTCTGCTGACGGGGGAGTGGCCGGACGAACTCCGGGAGCCCGGACGGCTGTTGATCCCCGTGCATCCGTGGCAGAGCGCCCACGTCCTCAAAGGCGGCTCCGCCGGGCCCTGGCGGGCGGCGCACCCGCTGCTGTCCCTGCGCACGCTCGCGCTGCCCGACGGTCCGCATGTGAAGACCGCGCTCACCGCCCGGCTCACCTCGTCCGTGCGGGACATCTCGACGTACTCGGTGGGCGCGGCGGTGACCCTGTCGTCGTTCGCGACGGACCTGGCGGCGCACACCGACGGGCTGCTGCACATCACCCGGACCCTGGGCGCGGCGACCGCCCACTCCCCCGACCTGGCGGCGCTGTTGCGCGAGTCGCCGCAGGTGTACGCGGCGCCCGGCGAGCTGGTCCTGCCGGTGGCGGCCCTGGCCACCACCGGCCTCCCCGGATCGCCGTCCTGGCTGGCCGAGTTCACCCGGCTCGCCCTGACGGTGGGGCTGCGGCTGCTGGACCTCGGCGTGGCCTTGGAGGCACACGGCCAGAACCTCCTGGTGGTGCTCTCGGAAACCGGGCGGCCCGTCCGCCTGGTCTATCGCGACCTGGCCGACATCCGGCTCAGCCCGGCCCGGCTGACCCGCCACGGCATCACCCCGCCCGACCTGTCAGGCCGCCTGGTCACGGACGACGAAACGACTCTGCGCCGCAAGCTGTTCGGCTCCCTGGTCGCGGGCGCGCTGGCGGCCACGGCGGGTTCCGGACCGGCCCTGGCGACGGCCCTGGAGACGGCCGTACGGGGACTGCCCGCGACCCCGGACCTGACGGCCCTCCTCGAAGGCCCGCTCCCGGCCAAGGCGCTGACGCTGATGCGGCTGTCGCCCGAGACTCCCGGGGACCGGTGGGCGGCGCTGCCCAACCCGCTCGTCGACACCCTCTGACGAGTCCGCCGCCCGGTGTTGGCCTGCCGGTCACTCCCGTTTCGGCCCCCGGACCCCGTTTTGGAGCCCGGCCCCTCTGATCAATAGGATCCGCCGATGATCAGAACACAACGGCTGGCGGCAGGAGTCTGCGCTCTGCTCGCCGCCCTGGGGGCCGGGATCGCCTTCCCCGGCGGCGCGGTCGCCGACGAGACCGACCAGGCCGCTCCCAAGGTGGAGCTCGTGCTGGACGTCAGCGGGTCCATGCGGACGGCGGACATCGACGGCGGGACGCGGATGGCCGCGGCCAAGCAGGCGTTCAACGAGGTGCTGGACGCGACACCCGAGGGGGTCCAGCTCGGCATCCGCACGCTCGGCGCCAACTACCACGGCAACGACCGCAAGACGGGCTGCAAGGACACCGCACAGCTCTACCCGGTCAGCACCCTGGACCGCACCGAGGCGAAGACCGCCGTCGCCACGCTCCAGCCGACCGGGTGGACCCCGATCGGTCCCGCGCTGCTGAAGGCGGCCGACGACCTCGAAGGCGGTGACGGGACCCGCCGTATCGTCCTGATCAGCGACGGCGAGGACACCTGCCCGCCGCTGGACCCGTGCGAGGTGGCCCGGGAGATCGCCGCCAAGGGCGTCGGGCTCACCATCGACACCCTCGGCCTGGTGCCGGACGCCAAGACCCGCGACCAGCTCAGCTGCATCGCGGACGCTACCGGCGGCACCTACACCTCGGTGCAGCACAAGGAGGAACTCAGCGACCGGGTCGGGCAGTTGGTGGACCGGGCGGCGGACCCCGTGGTGACGCCGGTGGCCACCGAGGGCACCGACCAGTGCTCGTCGGCGCCCACGCTGAAGTCGGGGCTGTACACCGACCGTGAGGAGTTCGGCCAGGAGCGCTGGTACAAGGTCGAGGTCAACCCCGGCCAGGAGCTGCGGACTTCGGTGAGCGTCGCCGCCGACCGGGCCGTCAACGCCAACTACGGCGTCCTGCTGCGGGCGGTGACGGTCCACGGCCGCGAGATCGTGCGCGGCGAGGCGTCCGGCACGGGCCGTACGGATGTCGTCTCGACCGGGCTGCGGTACCCGAAGGCCGAGAGCGACGACGACGAGGACACCACCCCGGAGACCGTCTGCCTCCAGGTGACCAACTCCTTCTCGGCCACGGCCGGGGTGAAGACCAGCCCCGGTCTGCCGGTCGAGCTGACGGTCGACGTGGTGGACGGGCCGTCGAAGGCGAGCGACGTCGCCTCCTTCGGGCTCGGCCGCGGCTGGTGGCTGCTCGGCGCACTCGTGCTGACCGGCTTCCTCGCGGGTCTGGTGTGGGGCTGGGTGTCGCGCTGGCGGGTCGCGGTCTGGAGGACCAACTGATGGGGATCACACGTGTGTTGAGCGCCGCCCTGCTGGCGGTGGGCCTGGCGGCGGGCCCGGCGGTCGCCGACGACGCCTCGCCCTCGCCCAGCACCTCGGACGACAGCGGCGCGCCCACCCAGGCGGGCACGTCCTTCCGTACGGCCACGGAGGTCGACCAGGGTCAGCAGGCGACGGCCAGCGGCTCCACCGGCGACTACCTCTACTGGTCGTTCGCCGCCGACGCCGGCCAACGCCCCGACGTCAAGGCCACGGTGAAGCTCCCCGACTCGCACGCGGCGCAGACCTGGCAGATCGACGTGTACGACGGTCTGCGGCGCCGCCAGTCCTGCCAGTACGGCGCGCAGACCCGCACCGCCGCGCCGGGTACCGCGTCGGTGGAGCTGGCGTGCGTGATGCGGACCGTCCGGGCCTGGTCGGAGCCGTGGGCCAACGACCCGCTGCCCGGCACGTACTACATCCGGCTGACCGTGGTGAACCTGACCTCGGCCGACCTCGGCCAGCCGGTGAGCGCCGAGGTCCGGGTGGACTCCAAGGACATCGGCGGTTCGGCGGCGGTGGACGGTTCACTGGCGAAGCCGCTGGTGCCCGGGATCGCGGTCTCGTCGGCGTCGGACTCCGCGTCCGATTCCACGTCCGACTCCGCGTCGGACTCCTCGTCCGGCGAGGACGGTTCCTCGTCCACGAAGTCGGCGGTGCTGTCCAGCATCGAGCCCGACGACGGCTGGTCCTCCGGGTGGTGGACCGACCGCTGGGTGTGGACCGGGATCGGCGGTGTGCTGGCCGCGCTGGCGGGCATCGGCGGGTACGCGCTGACGCGGGGGACGGGACGGCCGACCCGGGTGCCGCCGGGCGCCTGACCCACCGCCTGATCCACTGCCGGCTCAGCCTACCGGGCCTCCGTCCACGGGGGCCCGGTCGTCGTCTCAGGCCTCCCGCAGCGCCTTGGCCAGGGTGCCGTCGCCGGTCACCGTCACCCGCCCGTCGCGTACCGCGTCCACCAGGCGCAGCTCGCCCCGGGCCAGGGCCGTACCGGTCCCGGCGTCGAGTGCGAGCCGTGCGTCGGGCTCGCGGGGCGCCGGACCGTCGCCGTACACCGGGCCGTCCTCCACGCCGAGGAACAGATGGAAGTCCCCCTCCCCCAGCCCGACTTCGACCAGGCCCTCGCCCTCCAGGGCCCGCAGCAGCGGCAGCGCGAACCAGTGGGCGCGCACGGCGTCGGTCGGCCGGCGTTCGCCCAGTTCGGCCTCGCCCCACTTGCCCAGCGCCTGCAGCACCGGGAGCAACTCACGCCCACGCGGGGTGAGTTCGTAGACGTACACCGCACCCGGGGGCGGCAGCCGCCGCCTGGCCGTGACCCCGTCCCGCTCCATGTCCTTCAGCCGGGAGGCGAGGACGTCCGTGCTGACCCCCGGCAGATCCGCGTGCAGATCGGTGTAGCGGCGGGGACCGGCGAGCAGCTCCCGGACGATCAGCAGGGCCCAGCGGTCGCCGACGACGTCGAGGGCGCGGGCTGCGGAGCAGTACTGGTCGTAGCTTCGGCGAGGTGGCATGCGACGCAGTCTAGACAAGATGTTGGACTTTCCAAGCTCCTACTTGGTAAAACCAAGCATCACGAGTTTCCGGAGGGGCGCATGGAGTTCCGGCAGTCCAACAAGCTCAGCGAGGTCTGTTACGAGATCCGCGGACCGGTGATCGAGCATGCCAACGCGCTGGAGGAGGCGGGCCACAGCGTGCTGCGGCTGAACACCGGCAACCCCGCGCTGTTCGGCTTCGAGGCACCGGAGGAGATCCTCCAGGACATGATCCGGATGCTCCCGCAGGCGCACGGCTACACCGACTCGCGCGGCATCCTCTCCGCCCGCCGGGCCGTGGCCGGGCGCTACCAGACGCTGGGCCTGGAGGTCGGCGTCGACGACGTCTTCCTCGGCAACGGCGTCTCCGAGCTGGTGTCGATGGCCGTACAGGCGCTCATCGAGGACGGCGACGAGATCCTGATCCCCGCCCCCGACTTCCCGCTCTGGACGGCGGTGACCACCCTCGCCGGCGGCAAGGCGGTGCACTACCTCTGCGACGAGCAGTCCGACTGGTACCCGGACCTGGCCGACATGGAGTCGAAGATCACGGACCGCACCAAGGCCGTGGTCATCATCAACCCCAACAACCCGACGGGCGCCGTCTACCCGAAGGAGATCCTGGAGGGCATCCTCGACCTGGCCCGCCGGCACGGCCTGATGGTCTTCGCGGACGAGATCTACGACCAGATCCTGTACGACGACGCCGTCCACCACTCGACCGCCGCGCTCGCCCCCGACCTGGTGGTCCTCACCTTCTGCGGCCTGTCCAAGACCTACCGGGTGGCCGGCTTCCGCTCGGGCTGGATGGTCGTCACCGGCCCGAAGCAGCACGCCAAGGACTATCTGGAGGGCCTCACCATGCTGGCCTCCATGCGGCTGTGCGCCAACGCGCCCGCCCAGTACGCCATCCAGGCCGCGCTCGGCGGCCGCCAGTCCATCCGCGAACTCGTCACCCCCGGCGGCCGGCTGTACGAGCAGCGCAACGTGGCCTGGGAGAAGCTCAACGAGATCCCCGGTGTCTCCTGCGTCAAGCCGAAGGGCGCCCTGTACGCCTTCGCGCACCTCGACCCCAAGGTCCACCCGATCCACGACGACGAGAAGTTCGTCCTTGACCTCCTCCTCCAGGAGAAGATCCAGGTCGTCCAGGGCACCGGCTTCAACTGGCCCACCCCCGACCACTTCCGCATCCTCACCCTCCCCCACGCGGAGGACCTGGAGACGGCGATCGGCCGGATCGGACGGTTCCTCAGCGGCTACCGGCAGTAGCGGCAGCGGTGTGAACCCTGGTCGGCCGTTGCCCATCCCCCGGGTGATTCGGCGGGGCATCGCGCGCGCCCCGCGTTGCTCCTTCCGGGGGATGCGGGGTACGCACTCCGGGCGCGCGCGTCCGCCGAACCGGAGCGCCGGGCTCTTAGCCTCTGACGTATGGCTGATGTCTTTCTCGTCCGGCACGGTGAGACCGAGTGGTCGCGGTCCGGACGGCATACCGGCTGGACCGACGTTCCCCTCACCGAGCACGGGAGGGAGGAGGCGCGCCGGCTGGTGCCGTTGATCCGTTCCCACCGCATCGGCGCCGCCTTCGTCAGCCCGCTGCAGCGGGCCCGGGAGACCGCCGAGCTGATCGGGGTGCCGGACGCGCGCGTGGACGCCGATCTGCGGGAGTGGGACTACGGCGGCTACGAGGGCGTGACCACCGTGGAGATCCAGCGCACCCGGCCGGGCTGGTTCCTGTTCACGGACGGGGTGGCGCCGGGTCCGCCGGAGCATCCCGGGGAGACCCCGGAGCAGGTCGGGGAGCGCGCCGACCGGATGCTGGCCAAGGTCGACGCGGCCCTGGCCAACACGGAGGGGGTCGTACTGCTGGTGGCCCACGGCCACTTCCTGCGGGTCCTCACCGCCCGCCGCCTGGGCCTGGAGCCGTCCGCCGGGGCCCTCTTCCAGCTGGCGACCGGGACGCTGTGCCGGCTGGGCACGGAGCACGCGCGGCCGGTGATCGCGGGCTGGAACATCCGCCCGGGCACCTAGTCCGGCCCCACTGCTGGTCCGACCCCGCTGTCAGTCCCCGGTCGTAGCCTTCGAAGAAGGGATCAGTACCGCTCGACACCGGGAAGGAACACGCCGTGACCCGACCGCCCACCGCCGCGCAGCGGCGGGTCATCGACGCCGCCGACCCGGTCACCGGGCGGCTGCGCGGCACGGAGGCCCAGCTGGCCGCCCTGGTGCGGCACGGCCTCGCCTTCCGGCACCCGCGCCCGCCGCACGACCACTTCCTGACACCGGCGGGGCACCGGACCCGGGAAGCGGCCGCGCAGCCGCGGGCGGCGGCCCCACCGGAACCGGACGGGGTCTTCGCCTCGCGCGTCGGCGGCGAGAAGACGGCCGACGGCGGGCCCGCCCGCGTGCGGGAGGTGCACAGCGCCTGGCAGGGACTGCTCGAACTGCGCCGGATGACCAACCCCGACGGCGCCGTGGACCGGCCGTGCGGCTGGGAGCGCACGCATCTGGTGCGGGCCGCCGCGCTCGCCCTGGAGGCGGCCGGGCAGCCACCCGAGGGGCCGGACACCGCCGGCTACCGGGTGCGGGCGACCCCGCAGCCGGAGGCGGTCGCCGTGTACGCACCGGAGGGCGAGCGCCTGCGGGCGTGCGCGGCCACGCTGGAGCAGGCCGGCTGGCAGACCGGCGAGTACACGGAGCCCCGGACCAGAACGCGCTATCTGCTGGCATCGCCCCGCCGGGTGTGACGGGCGTGTCAGGATGCAGACGGAAGATCAGTGCGTCGTACACGAGAGAGGGAAGTCGTGAGCGAACCGTATTCCGTCCGCGTCACGGTCCGTGGTTACGAGACCGATGTACAGGGCCATCTGAACCAGGCGGTGTACATCAACTACGCGGAGCACGCCCGCTGGTCGCTGCTGCAGGCGGCCGGGATCAGCCAGGCCCGGCTGATCGGCCGGGGCGTGGGCCCGGTGGCGCTGGAGACGACCATCCGGTACAAGCGGGAGCTGCTCGCCGGTGACGAGGTCGATGTGACCTGTGCGTTCGACTGGAGCGGCGGCAAGGCGTTCCGCATCCTGCAGCAGATGACCAAGGCGGACGGCACGCTGGCCGCCGAGGTGGACGCGGTCGGCGGGCTGCTCGATCTCAAGGCCCGCAAGCTGGTCGCCGATCCGCGCGAGATCTTCAAGGAACTCACCTCGGACCCGGAGCTGTTCGGGTTCTAGGAACGTCCAGGGTCCCGCGGACTCCGTCTACGCGTCGAGCAGTTCGGGATTGTGCTCGACGTCGTAGGCCGCCCGCGCCTGCGCGATGTACCCGCGGTTGCGCTCGGCCCAGTCGGTCAGCCGCTGCAGGGTCTCGTGCAGCTCGTAGGCCACCGGAGTGAGCTCGTACTCCACCTTCGGGGGCACCGTCGGGTGGACGGTGCGGGTCATCAGTCCGTCCCGCTCCAGGTTGCGCAGGGTGAGGGTGAGCATCCGGCGGCTGATGCCCTCGATGCCGCGCTCCAGCTCGGTGAAGCGGATGGGGCCGTGCGAGGCCGCGACCAGGATCTGGACGCTCCATTTGCCGGCCACCCTGTCAAGAACCTCGCGGACCGGGCACGAGCCCGCGTTCACGACCTGCGACGTAACACCGGTGTTCCTCAGGGACATCGACCTGCCTCCTTACGCCGGCCTCCATGGTCACCCACGATGAACTCCGTTACAAGTCGTGCACCAAGGAACCGATCGATACCAGCCGACACCGACGGTTCCTCCGGAGACTACGCAAAAAACGGAGGCCACGCCGCCATGACGGCCCTCACCTCGTCACGGACACGGACCCGGACACCGCACCGAACGTACTCCCGCTGGGCCTCTCTGGTCGTGCTGTGCGCGGGAGCCCTCATGACGATCCTGGACGGCACCATCGTGACCGTCGCGATGCCCGCGATGCAAACGGACCTGGGCTTCTCGGGGGCGGGGCTGGCCTGGGTGGTGAACGCGTATCTGATCCCGTTCGGCGGGCTGCTCCTGCTGGCCGGCCGGCTGGGCGACCTGCTGGGCCGCAAGCGGATGTTCACGGCCGGGATCGCCGTGTTCACCGTGGCCTCCGTGCTCTGCGGACTGGCGACGAGCCGGGAACTGCTGGTCGCGGCCCGGGCCGTCCAGGGGGTCGGCGGGGCGATGGCGTCGGCGGTGGTCCTCGGCATGCTGGTGGCGCTCTTCCCGGAACCGCGTGAACAGGCCCGCGCCATCGCGGTGTTCAGCGCGGTCGGGGCGGGCGGGGCCACGCTGGGCACGTTCCTGGGCGGGGCGCTCACCCAGGCGGCGAGCTGGCACTGGATCTTCCTGATCAATCTGCCGATCGGCGTGGTCGCCTGGCTGGCGGCGGTCCGGGGGCTGTCCCCCGAGCCCGGCGCCGGGCTCCGCGACGGCGCCGACTACCCGGGCGCGGCGCTGGTCACCGGCGCGCTGATGCTCACGGTGTACGTCGTCGTCGGCTCCGGCGACCGCGGCAGGACCGCCACCGCGCTCCTGGCGGCGCTCGCCCTCGCCCTCTTCGTGGCGTTCGCCGTCCGGCAGACCCGAGCCGACCGCCCGCTGCTGCGACCGGGGCTGCTGCGCTCCCGGCTGCTGACCGGCGCGAACGCCGTACAGGTCCTGATGGTGGCGACGATGTACGGCTTCCAGTTCATCGGCGCGCTGTACCTCCAGCGCGTCCTGGGATTCGACGAGTTGGCCACCGGCTTCGCCTTCCTGCCGGCGCCCGTGGCGATCGGGCTGCTGATGACGACCCTGTCCGCGCGGACGGTCGGCCGCTTCGGGGCGTACCCGGTGCTGCTGACCGGCCTCGTCCTGATCGCCGGCGGCATGGCGCTGCTGAGCCGGGCCCCCGCCGACGGCTCCTACCCGGCCGACGTCCTGCCGCCCATGCTGTTGCTGGCCGCCGGGTTCGCCGCCGCGATGCCCCCGCTGACCGGTCTGGCCATGTCCGGCGCCCCCGAGGAGGACGCCGGTCTGGCGTCGGGACTGTTCAACACCACGCAGGTGGTGGGTGGTTCGCTGGGGCTCGCGGTGCTGTCGACGCTGGCGGCGAGCCGCACGGACGCGCTGCTGGGCGGGGGCGCCGAGCTGGTCCCGGCCACCGCCGAGGGCTACCGGCTCGCCTTCCGGGTGGCGGTGGGCCTCGCGGTGGCGGCGCTGGTCCTGGCGGCGGCCGTGCTGCGGCCCGGGCAGGACTGAGCCGGGTGGCCCTCCGGTGACCGAGCCGGGCAGGACCGAGCGCGGCCGGAACGGAGCCGGGCGGGCCGCTCCAGCCAGCCCGCTCCTGCCAGCCCGCTCCTGCCAGTCTCAGCCGTCGACGAACAGCTCCCTGTGGTCCACGGCCCACTCCCGGTAGGTCCGCGCCGGCCGCCCCAGCAGCCGTGGCACGTCGTCGGTGACGACCTCGTTGCCGCCCCGCTGCACGAAGGCCCGGCTCTGCTCGGAGGCGTCGACGAACGTGTCGTCGAAGCCCAGCGTCCGCAGATGCGCCCGGGCCTCGTCCGCGGTGAGCTCGCGGGTCCCGACCGGGCGGCCGAGGACTTCCGCGAGGACGGCGGCCTGGTCGGGGACGCTGAGCACCTCGGGGCCGGTGAGGGTGTACGTCCGCCCCGCGTGCCGCCCGTCGTGCCGCGCGTCGAGCAGGGCGGCGACGGCCACCTCGGCCACGTCGCGGGGATCGACGACGCCCTGTCCGCCGGCGCCGCTCAGGTTCGGCACCGGCCCGCCCGAGCGCACCGCCGCCGCCCAGCCGAGCGTGTTCGACGCGAAGGCCGAGGGACGCAGTACGGTCCACTCCAGTCCGCTGTCCCGCACGGCCTGTTCGCCCGCCATGTGCCAGGTGCCGACCGGACCGACGGCGGGGTCGCCGCAGCCGATGCCGGAGAGCTTCACGACCCGCCGCACCCCGGCGGCCCGGGCCGCCGCCGGGAGGGCCCGGTCGTGGTCGGAGTCGTCCGGTCCGAACACGCCCACCAGGAAGGCCGCTTCGGCACCCGCCATGGCCGCCGCCACCGAGGCCGGGTCACGGTGGTGCCCCGGCACCACCTCCACCCCCGGGGGCAGCTGGGTCCGTGCCGGGTCCCGGGTCAGGGCGCGCACCTTCGCGCCGCGCGCCGCGAGCTGTCGTACGACTTCACCGCCTGTGGTGCCCGTGGCACCCATCACGAGGATCATGACCACCACGGTGGGCCGCGCCGGGCCCGGGGCGCTAGGAAAATCCGGCACGGCTCGGCCCTCCGTCCGCCCCGCGCGGCGCCTACCGTGAAGGGGTGACGAACGCCGTCTTCCCGCGGACGCTGCCCGTGCCCCGCCCGCTGCGCCCCTGGATCTCACGCGTAGGCCTCCTCGACGTCGAGGCCGCCGCGCAGGGGCCGTACGTCCATCTCCCGGACGCGGACACCAAGTTGGTCCTGCGGGTCGCGGCGAACGGTCACCGCAGTGTGCTGGTCGTCGGGCCGCGGGTCCGTGCCTCGTACCACGAGGGCAAGCCCCTCACCTCCTGCGTGGAGCTGCGGCTCACGCCCGGCACGGCCCGTCCGCTGCTGGGTCTTCCGGCGGCCGAGCTGGTGGGCCGGTCCCTGCCGCTGGAGGCGGTGCCCGGGGCGGCCGCCCGTGGGCTCGCGCACGAGATGCGGTGGCTGGAGCCTCAGGAGGCAGTGGCCCGGCTCGCGGACGAGCTGCCGGAACGGCTGGCATCCCTCGCGGACGGCGGCCGGACCGGGCTGGTCCGCGCGGGCGTCGCGGCGCTGTCCGTCCGCTCCGGCCACACACCCGGCACCGTCCGCGACACGGCACGTGAACTGGCGGTCAGTGAAAGGCAGTTGCGCAACCTCTTCACCGAGGGGGTCGGCCTCTCCCCCAAGCACTACGCCCGGATCGACCGGGTCCGGGCGGTGGTCAGCCATGCCGCCGAGGTCTCCTGGGCCGAACTGGCCGCCGTCACCGGCTACTACGACCAGTCGCACATGACGTCCGACTTCCGCGCCCTCATGGGCGTCCCGCCCCGCTCCTACTTCACCGGCCGGCTGCCCGCGGCGGCGCCCTGCCAGGCGGTCCGCCGCCGCTGAGTCCGCCGGCTCACAGTGACTTCGTACCGCCACCCCACCGCTCTCCCAAGGTGCCGCGCCAGTCTCGACATCCTTTGACAGCCCCCTGCTGGGGAGTTCCTGTGCCGATCCTGCACGCACGTGCCGCACGCTGTTCGCCACCCTGGGCGCCGCGCTGCTGACCTCGCGATGGCCCGCGGCCGAGGCGGCGGACGCGACCGGGCCGGCCGACCCGGTGCACAAGGACATCGCGATGCGGCTGGTGAGACGGCCCCGGCACGGACGCCGTTCCGCGCCGCCTGGCGGAAGGCGGCGCGGACGGCGGCCTTCCGCAGGGCACAGCGCCACGAACGCGACCGCGTCTGTTTCGACCCGGCCGTGGCGCGTGCAAGGAAGGACGGTCTCGGCACGCTCGGGCAGTTCGTCTACTACGACGCGATGGTCATGCACGGCCCCGGCACGGACGCCGTCAGCCGGGTCGAGACGGCCCAGCGGGTCTTCCTCAAGGCGGGCAACTTCGACCTGGACATCCCGCTCAAGTAGAAGGTGTACGGGGACAGTCACGAGATGGACTGAGGCGCCGGACGGGGTACGGCGGCCGTCGCCGTCGTACCCTTCGCCGCCTCGGGCCGCCGGCCGAGGTGGTGGAAGACCAGGTTGAGTGCCACGGCCGCCACGCATCCCGTCGAGATGCCCGAGTCCAGGACGATCCGGGCGGTCTCCGGGAAGGCGTGGTAGAAGTCCGGCGCGGTGATCGGGACGATGCCGACGGCGAGCGAGACGGCGACGATCAGGACGTTCTCGTCCTTCTCCAGGCCGGCCCTGACCAGGGTCTGGATACCGCTGGCCGCCACCGAGCCGAACAGCACCACACCCGCGCCGCCCAGCACCGGCCGGGGGACGACGGCGATGAGGGAGGCCGCCATCGGGCACAGCCCCATCAGGACGAGGAAACCGCCGCCGACCGCGACCACGAACCGGCTGCGGATCCGGGTCATCGCGACCAGCCCGATGTTCTGGGCGAAGGCGCTGCACATGAACCCGTTGAAGAGCGGGCTGATCGCCGAGCCGAGGGTGTCGGCGCGCAGCCCGGCGGCGATCGTCCGCTCGTCGGCGGGGCGTTCGACGATCTCGCCCAGCGCCAGCATGTCCGCGGTCGACTCGGTCATCGAGACCATCATCACCACGCACATGGACAGGATGGCCGCGATCTGGAACTGCGGGGCGCCGAAGTGGAAGGGCGCCGGGAAGCCGACGACGTCCGCGTCCGCGACCGGGCCGAAGTCCGTGACCCCGAACGGGATCGCGACGACCGTGCCGGCGACCAGGCCGATCAGCACGGCGATCTGCTTCACGAAGCCGCGGGTGAAGCGGCGCAGGAGCAGCACGATGAGGAGGGTCGCGGCGGCCAGGCCCAGGTAGGTCGCCGAACCGTAGTCGTCGGCGGCCGGGTCGGGGCCCTGCGCCCAGCCGAAGGCCACCGGGAGCAGCGAGACGCCGATGAGGGTGATGACCGTACCGGTGACGACGGGCGGGAAGAAGCGGGCGGCCTTGCTGAAGAAGGGGGCGGCGAGGAAGCCGAGGAGGCCGGCGACGATCACCGCGCCGAAGATGACCGGCAGGGCGTCGGCCTTGTCGTGGGTGGCGGCGGCGATCGCGGTCATCGGGGCGACCCCGGCGAAGGTGACGCCGTTGACGAAGGGCAGCCGGGCGCCGATCTTCCAGACGCCGAGGGTCTGCAGGAAGGTGGCGAGGCCCGCCGTGAAGAGGCAGGCGCCGGTGAGGAAGGTCAGTTCGGTGCCGGACAGGCCGATGGCCGCGCCGACGATCAGGGGCGGGGCGACCACCCCGGCGTACATGGCGGCCACGTGCTGAAGACCCGTGGTCGCCATTTTCAGGGCGGGGAGTTTCTCGTCGACGGGATGCACTTCTTGCGCGGACACGGCGGCTCCTCCGGTCGGTTACACGTCGGCTCTGACGCGGGTGTCAGGGAGGTGGTGCGGGTGATCCAGGTCGTGCGGGACCCGAGAGGAGGACGGTGACCGTTCCCGGGCGCGCACGACCGGCGTACGCGCCCAGGAGACGGCCGCCGTGGACCCGTGCGGGTCCACGGCTACCGACCGGGAGCCGTCCCTCCCAGTCGGAGCTCAAGTGCCTTGTGGAGAAGAGGAGTTACTGCGCGGCGATCCGTGCCAGACGCCGGGCCTCGGTCCGCGTGGAGCGGGCGATCGCGTCCTCGTCGACGTGCAGCAGGCGGCCCGCCTCGACGATCTGACGGCCGTTCACGAAGGAGGCGGTGACGGGAGCGGCGGCGCCGAAGACCAGGGCGGTGACCGGGTCGGCGATCGAGGCGTGGGCGAGGGTGTCCAGCTTCCAGAGCACCAGGTCGGCGAGCTTGCCGGGTTCCAGGGAGCCGGTCTGGCTTGCCCGGCCGAGGACCTGGGCGCCGCCGTAGGTGCCGAGGCGCAGCGCCTGACGGGCGTTCAGGGCCGCTTCCCGGTGCGCGCCGAGGCGGTTGATCAGCAGCGCGTTGCGCAGCTCGGTGTGGAGTTCGCCGGACTCGTTGGACGCGGTGCCGTCGACGCCGAGGCCGACCGGGACACCGGCGGCGAGCATGTCGGGGACGCGGGCGATGCCGGCCGCGAGGCGGGCGTTGGAGGACGGGCAGTGGGCGACACCGGTCTTCGTCCGCCCGAACGCGGCGATGTCGGAGTCGTTCATGTGGACGCAGTGCGCCATCCACACGTCCTCGCCGAGCCAGCCGGTGGACTCGAAGTAGTCGGTCGGGCCCATGCCGAACAGCTCGTGGCAGAACTTCTCCTCCTCGACCGTCTCCGAGCCGTGCGTGTGCAGGCGCACTCCGAGCCGACGGGCCAACTCGGCGCCCTCGCGGAGGAGTTCGGTGGAGACGGAGAAGGGCGAGCAGGGGGCCACGGCCACCTGGGTCATCGCGTCGAAGGAGGCGTCGTGGTACTCCTTCACCGTGGCCTCGGTCGCGGTGAGGGCGCCTTCGAGGGTCTCGACGGCGAAGTCCGGGGGCAGGCCGCCGTCCTTCTCGCTGCGGTCCATCGAGCCGCGGGCGAGGGTGAAGCGGACGCCCGTCTCACGGGCGGCGCGGATGATCGCGCCGGAGAGGTCGCCGGAGTCCTTCGGGTAGACGTAGTGGTGATCCATGGCGGTGGTCACGCCGCCCCGGGCCATCATCGCGAGCGAGCCCTGCGCGGCCGCGTAGACCATCGGCTCGTCGATCCGCGCCCAGGTCGGGTACAGCGCGACCAGCCAGTTGAAGAGGTTGTGGTCGGTGGCCAGGCCCCGGGTGATCCACTGGTAGTAGTGGTGGTGGGTGTTGACCAGGCCGGGGGTCACCAGATGGCCGGTGGCGTCGATGCGGCGCCCGACGTTCTCCAGGCCCTCGGGGGCCTTGCCGGCGCCGAGCGACTCGATGCGGTGGCCGGCGATGACGACGTACCCGTCGGCGTACTCGGTGTCGTGGGCGTCGACGGTCGCGATCGAACAGTTCTCGATGACGGTGCGCCGGTCTGCTGCCATGATTCGTCCTTTTCGCTCAGTGGACTTGGGAAGTGGGCACGGCAGGACCCTGGGGATTTGAGTGCCTCGGCCGGGGAGTGGGACTCCCCGGCCGAGGGTGCCGAGAAAGAGCGGGTCAGAGGTTGGTGAGGTCCACCGGGATCTTCGCCTCGCAGCCGTCGCGGAGGATGGTCGCCTCGATCAGGCCGTAGGGCCGGTCGGCGGCGTAGTACACGGCACCGTCCTCGGTCGCGTTCTTCAGCCCGAACGGCTCCAGGTCGACGAGGAAGTGGTGCTTGTTCGGCAGCGAGAAGCGGACCTCGTCGATCTCGCCGCGGTGGTCGATGATCCGCGAACCCATCTGGTACAGGGTCTGCTGGAGCGAGAGCGAGTACGTCTCGGCGAAGGCCTGGAGCATGTGCTTCTTCGTCTGCTCGTAGGACTTCTCCCAGTGGGGCATCTTCTGCTCGTCGTCGGTCCAGTTGAACCGCCAGCGGGCGGAGACCTGGGTGGCCAGGATGCGGTCGTACGCCTCGGGCAGGGTCGTGTACTTGTCCTTGACGTAGCCCCAGAACTCGGAGTTGGTCGAGTTCATCACGACCAGGTCCTTCAGGCCGGAGACGACCTCCCATGACGCACCGTCGTACGTGATCTGCGTCAGCCGGGTCTCCTGGCCCTTGCGCACGAACGAGTGCTTGACCTCGTCGGCGCCGATGAACTTCGAGTTGGCGTCAGAGGCCTCGATGCGCTCCCAAGCGTACTCCTCGATGCGGATCCGGGCCTGGTGGATGGGCTCCTGCGAGGTCACGAAGTGCCTGGCGAGGTGGATGCCGAACTGCTCGGCGGACTCGATGCCGTACTCCTTGGCGAACGCGTACACCGTGTTCTTGGTGGTGTCGGTCGGCAGGACATTGGCGTTGGAGCCGGAGTAGTGGACCTCGTCCATGTCGCCGGAGAGCGACACGGAGACGTTGAGGTCCTTGATGTGGTGGGTGGCGCCGTCCCGCGTGATCTTGACGACCCGGTTCTCGGCCTTGCCGTACTGGTTCTGTCCAAGAATCGTAGGCATGTGTAGCTAGCTCCCTCGGTAAACGGAGTAGCCGAACGGGTTGAGCAGCAGCGGTACGTGGTAGTGCTCGCCCGGTACGACGGCGAACGTGATCGCCACCTCCGGGAAGAACACGGCCGGTCCGCTGTCCCGGTTCGCGGGGGCGTCCTGCTGCGCATCGGCTTGCTTGTGCTTCTGCTTCTCGAAATACGGCTCCACCGCGAAGTCGAGCCGTACGTGTGTCGTCCCCTCCGGCAGGTCCGGAAGGTCCTTGCACCGGCCGTCCGCGTCGGTCGCGGAGCCGCCGAGCGCCTGCCAGTCCGCCTCCCGGCCGCCGCGGGCGGAGAGCCGGACGGCGACGCCCGCGGCGGGGCGGCCGACGCTGGTGTCCAGGATGTGGGTGGACACGGAGGCGGTGGAGCTGGTGCTCATGGTGCTGTCAGTCCTCTTCGACGATGCGGGCGAGCCGGATACGGTTGATCTTGCCCAGTTCGGTGCGGACGATCTCCCGCTCCTGCTCGGGCGCGTTGCCGATCCGCTCCTTCACCGCGTCCCGCATCTCCTCGCCGCTGCGGCCGGTGGCGCAGATCAGGAAGACATGGCCGAACCGCTCCTGGTAGGCCAGGTTGAGTTCGAGCATCTCGGCCTTGAGCGCCTCGGCGGCGCCGGCCATGCCGGACTGCTCCCGGGCCGAGGTCGGGTCGCCCGGCTTGGGGCGGCCGATCGGCGGGTGTCCGGCCATGGCCTCCGCGAGGTCGGCCGTGTCCAGCGCGGCCATGGCGGCGTCGCTGGCGGAGTAGAGGGCCTCGGGGGTGGCGTAGGGCCGGGCGGCAAGCAGCTGCCGGGCCCAGGCCGTGGAGGCACACGCCTCGTGGAGGGCGGCGAGGGCCGCGCGCTCCTCCAGATCGTTGAACCGGGCCAGGCCCGGGGGCTTGGAAGTCGACGTCACGGGAGCCTCCGTGGCCGTAGGCGGCCTTCGTGCTGAACGGGCTGCCGTTAGCTAACGCTCTCCGGAACACCGCGTCAACACTTTGTTGAAAATTCCGCGTAACAACCCCCGCCCAGGAGTCTGCGCTCAGCTCTCCTTCTCGCGGTTCAGGTAGTTGTAGACGGTGAAGCGGCTCACACCGAGCGCGCTCGCCACGGTCTCCACGCCGTGCCGTACGGAGAAGGCGCCGCGCGCCTCCAGTATGCGGACGACCTCCTGCTTGGCCTTGCGGTCCAGGTCGGCCAGCGGCTTGCCCTGCTTGCGCTCCATGGCGGCCAGGATGTGGTCGAGGGAGTCCGCGAGCTGGGGCAGCCGTACGGCGACCACGTCGGCGCCCTCCCAGGCGAGCACGACGTCGTCGGGGCCGGCCTCGTCCGGCGGGAGCATCTCCCCGCCCATGGCGTCGACCAGCGGCTTCACGGCCGTGATGAAGGGCTCGTCGCCGTGTCCGGTCACCGGCCCTCACCCTCCCCCACCACGTTGACCTGGAGCGAGATCCGGGTGGCCCCGGCCGCCAGGCTCCGGCGCAGCAGCGCGTCCACGGCGGTGAGCACGGCGTCGGCGCCGCCCTCCGCCGTGTTCCCGAACGGCCCGACGTCCACCGCGTCCAGCTCGGCCGCCTCGATGACCTCACGGGCGACCAGCGCGTGCGCGGGGGCCTCGTCGAGGTCGAAGGGCTCGGTCGTGAACTCCACTCTCAATCGCACGCGCTCAACCTAACGCGCGGCGCCGATGTTCGGGCAGCCCTCCGGGATCACCGGCTCTTGCGCAGGAAGGTCCGCAGCCGCCGCTCGGGCCAGGTGTTGATCACGTCGTCCCCGGTGAGCCAGCCGCGCTGGGCGGTGCCGATGCCGTAGCGCATGTTGGCCAGGTGCGGCACGGCGTGGGCGTCGCTGTTCACGGCGAACCTCACGCCGTGCCGGCGGGCCCGCAGGATGTCCTCGTCGCGCAGGTCCAGCCGGTGCGGGTGGGCGTTGATCTCCAGGGCGGTGCCGGTGCGGGCGCAGGCCTCGAAGACCGCGTCCAGGTCGGCGTCGATGCCGGGCCGCTTGCCGATGAGGCGGGTGGTGGGGTGGCCGATGATGTTCACGTACGGGTTCTCGCAGGCGCGGACGAGCCGCCGGGTCAGGGCCTCGCGGCTCTGCTTGAAGTGCGAGTGGACCGAGGCCACGCACAGGTCGAACCCGGCGAGGAAGTCGCCCGGCCAGTCCACCTCGCCCTCCGGGCCGATGTTCAGCTCGGTGCCGTGCAGCAGCCGCAGGCCGCCGCGCCGGCCCTTGGTGGGGTAGGTGCCGTCGAGCGCGCGGACCCGCTCCCGCTGGGCCAGCATCCGCTCGTCGGTCATCCGCTGCATGACCAGGTCGGGCGCGTGGTCGGTAACCGCGTAGTAGGCGTAACCGCGCGCGGCGGCCGCCTCGGCCATCTCCTCCAGCGGGGCGAGGCCGTCGGTGAGGTCGGTGTGGGTGTGCAGGTCGCCCCGGAGGTCGGCCTCGGTGACCAGCTCGGGCAGCTCGTCGCGGAGCCCGGCCTCGATCTCGCCGCGGTCCTCGCGGAGCGTCGGCGGGATCCAGGGCAGGCCGAGCCGGGCGTAGACCTCCTCCTCGGTCTCGGAGACGATCTTCTCGCCGCTCTCGACGTCGAAGAGCCCGTACTCGGAGAGCTTGAGCTTCTGGCGCACCGCGATCTCGCGGGTGCGGATGTTGTGGGCCTTCGATCCGGTGAAGTACTGGAGGGCGGCGCCCCAGGAGTCCGGCGGTACGACCCGCAGGTCGACGTCGAGGCCCTTACGCGTGCGCACGGAGGTCTTGGTCCCGCCCTGCCCGATGACCTCGGTGACGTACGGCAGCCGGGTGAACGCCGCCATGAGCGGCGCCGACTCCTCGGCGGCGGCGAGGATGTCGATGTCGCCGATGGTCTCCCGCATCCGGCGCAGTGATCCGGCGTACGCGCACCGCTCGCAGCCGGTCACGCCAAAGAGCGCGCCGACGATGTCCTCGGCCAGCTCCATGGCCACGTCGATCTGCACCCGGCCGCCCGAGGACCGGAGCAGTTCGATGCCGTGCAGGATGTTCTCCTCGGTCTTCGGCCCGAAGCCCTTGAGGTCGCGCAGCCGCTCGTCGCGGATGGCGTCGGCGAGCTCCTCGACCGACGAGACGCCCAGTTCGTCGTAGACCGCCATCGCCTTCTTCGGGCCGAGGGTGGGGATGGCCGTCAGCCGGCGGACCCCGTCCGGGATCCTCGCCCGCAGCTCCTCGAGGGCGGTCACGCTGCCGCTGTCGAGGTACTCGCGGACCTTCTGGGCGATCGACTTCCCGACGTTCGGGATCTCCTGCAGCCCCTTGAGGTCGAGCGTGGCGACATCGGCGTGGTGGCCGCCGACCGACCGGGCGGCCTTCTCGTACACCCGCGCCTTGAACGCGTCCCCGCCGGTGATCGAGATCAGGTCCGCGTACTCCTGGAGCAGGGCGGCGACCTCGTCGTTGGACCGAGCCATGCCTTCAGGGTAGGGCGCGGGTTTTGCACGGGCGCTCTTGACAGCTCTCCCCGGCCACAGGCAGTCTTCCATTAAGCAGAAACCAACTTCCGTAATACGGAATTACCACTTGGCTACTAGGCAGCGGAAGGGAGCGCGACCCTCATGGGATTTGCAGAGCAGCGCTTCAACGTCAACCTGTCGATCCTCTTCACGGAACTCCCGCTCCTGGAGCGCCCCGCGGCCGCCGCCGCGGCCGGCTTCACGGCGGTCGAGCTGTGGTGGCCCTGGGTCGACTCCCCCACTCCCGAACGGTCCGAGCTCGACGCGCTGCGGACGGCGATCACGGACGCGCGCGTCCGGCTGACCGGGCTGAACTTCTACGCCGGACAGCTGCCAGGACCCGACCGGGGCGCCCTGTCGGTTCCGGGCGAGGAGTCGGAGAGGTTCCGCGCGAACATCGACGTGGCGGCCGGCTTCGCACGGACCCTGGGCTGCCGGTCGCTCAACGCGCTCTACGGCAACCGCGTCGAGGGCGTGGACCCGGCCGTGCAGGACGCGCTGGCCCTGGAGAACCTGGCCCTCGCGGCCGAGGCGGCCGACCGCAACGGCGCGATCCTGCTGATCGAGGCCCTCAACGAGCCCGAGTCGCCGCGGTACCCGCTGGTGTCGGCGCCGGCCGCCGTCGCCGTCGTCGACAAGGTCAACGAGACGACCGGACTCGGCAACGCCCGCTTCCTGATGGACCTTTACCACCTGTCCATGAACGGCGAGGACCTGCCGGCGGTGATCGACCGGTACGCGTCGAAGACCGGCCACGTCCAGATCGCCGACAACCCCGGCCGCGGCGCCCCGGGCACGGGCTCGCTCCCGCTGGAGGACCTCCTCGACCGGCTGCGCAAGGCCGGTTACGACGGCTGGGTGGGCCTGGAGTACAAGCCGGGCGACCGCCCGAGCGCGGACGCGTTCGACTGGCTGCCGGTGGAGCAGCGCGCCGCGCGTTGATGTGACCGCCCCCCCGGGGGGCCTCCGCCCCCGGACCCCCGCTTCGGCCTGAACGGCCTCGTCCTCAAACACCGGACGGGCTGCCTGATTGACGCACCCAGAGAGGCATCCCCGATATGAGCACCCTCCCCAAGATCGCCTGGATAGGTCTCGGCATCATGGGCTCCCCCATGTCCGAGAACCTGCTCAAGGCGGGTTACGACGTCACCGGCTTCACCCTGGAGCAGGACAAGCTGGACCGGCTGGCCGCCGCCGGCGGCCGTGCCGCCGCCTCGATCGCCGAGGCCGTACGGGACGCCGACGTGGTCATCACGATGGTGCCGGCCTCCCCGCAGGTCGAGGCCATCGCGTACGGCCCGGACGGCATCCTGGAGAACGCGCGGCCCGGCGCGCTCCTGGTCGACATGTCGTCCATCACCCCGCAGACCTCCGTCGACCTGGCGAAGGCGGCCACGGCCAGGGGCATCCGCGTCCTGGACGCGCCCGTGTCCGGCGGCGAGGCAGGCGCCGTCGAGGCCGTGCTGTCCATCATGGCCGGCGGCGAGCAGGCCGACTTCGACACCGCGGAGCCCATCTTCGAGGCCCTCGGCAGGACCATCGTGCTGTGCGGTCCGCACGGCTCCGGGCAGACCGTGAAGGCCGCCAACCAGCTGATCGTCGCCGTGAACATCCAGGCGTGCGCCGAGGCCGTGGTCTTCCTGGAGAAGTCCGGCGTGGACCTGGCCGCCGCGCTGGACGTCCTCAATGGCGGCCTGGCCGGCTCGACCGTGCTGACGCGGAAGAAGGACAACTTCCTGAACCGCGACTTCAAGCCGGGCTTCCGGATCGACCTGCACCACAAGGACATGGGCATCGTCACGGACGCGGCCCGTACCGTCGGCGCCGCGCTCCCGGTCGGCGCCGTGGTGGCCCAACTGGTCGCCTCCCTGCGCGCGCAGGGCGACGGCGGCCTGGACCACTCCGCGCTGCTGCGCGCGGTCGAGCGCCTCTCCGGCGCCCAGGTCTGAGCCGCCCCCCCGACTTCCGGGCGGCGTCGGCGCCGACATCTGTCCTGTCGCGCCCAGGTGCCGGCGCCGCCCGGAAACCCCCCAGGCGGGCGAGCTGTACCGGCTGATGTCGGCCGAGGAGCGGTCCCGGCTGGTCGCCGACATCGCCGGCGGCCTCGCACAGGTCTCCCGCGACGACGTGATCGAGAAGAACCTGGCCCACTTCCACGCCGCCGGCCCGGAGTACGGCAGGCGCGTGGCGGAGGCGGTCCGCGCCCTGCGCGAGGACTGACACAGACGGCCCGCGCACAGCCGGACGGCCCGGATGAGGGGTGGCCGGCCGGAGGTGCGCGGGCGTGGCACGGACCGCGGCGGCGTGCGAGCCAGTGCGGTGGTGAAGGAACCGAGCACCCGTCCCGACCAGCGGGAAGGACGCCGGGCTCCGTCGCACCCGCCGCGGTCCCAGCCGACCCCCGACCCCGTCCGGCGGCGCGAACGACCTGACGCGCCCAGCCTCGCGCCGTCGGACGGCCCAACTCCCGACGCTCCCTGCACCGGATCCTCTCCGGACGGGGAGCGTTCGGCGTCACCCGCGGATGACAACGCCTCCGGCGTGCGCATCCGCCCGTCCCGCAGGACGCTGAAGGCATGACAGCGCACCCACCGACCGAGTTCCCGCACATCGTCGTGCACGCTCCCGCCCTGGACGGCTCCCGACGGGTCACCGAGGGGGACGTGACCCTGGGGATCGCCTCGCATCTGGACGACGTGGTCGAGATCCTGCGGATGGCCGATCTGGACCGGATCGAGGTCGAGGAGAGCGACCTCATCGAGTGGCAGGGCGGCGGCCCGGACGACTGGCCGGGGCTGAGCGAGCATCCCGAAAGCTGATGAACCGGTGTGAAGGGGGTGGCGAATCCTCAAGAAATGCTCTGAACGTTGTTCAGGATGCTTCAACCGCCCCAGTCAGGGGGCATATTCACGGCACACGGTGCCCGCCGGCACGGGGGCGGCGGGCACCGTGTCACCGACAACGTGCGGCGGGCGGCCCGTCCCCCCGGACGGACCGCCCGCTCCCGCGTGCGCCGGCTCAGACCTTCAGCGTCCTGATCGAGGTCGGGGCGTGCCCCGGCTCGGTCGCGATCTCCTCGAACTCGACGACGTCGGAGATGTCGTTGGTGGTCGACATGGAGATGTTGGTGACCCGCTCCAGGATCGCCTCCACCACCACCGGCACCTGGTGCTCCGCGGCCAGCTTCTTGGCCTCCTCGAAGGCCGCGCCCAGCTCCGCCGGGTCGGTCACCCGGATCGCCTTGCAGCCCAGCCCCTCGGCGACCTTGACGTGGTCGACGCCGTACACGCCCAGCTCGGGCGAGTTGATGTTCTCGAACTCCAGCTTGACCTGGAAGTCGATGTCGAAGGCCCGCTGCGCCTGCCGGATCAGGCCCAGGTAGGCGTTGTTGACCAGCACATGGACGTACGGGATCTTGTGCTGCGCGCCGACCGCCAGCTCCTCCAGCATGAACTGGAAGTCGTAGTCGCCGGAGAGCGCGACCACGGACGCCTCCGGGTCGGCCTTCGCCACGCCCAGCGCGGCCGGGACCGTCCAGCCGAGGGGGCCCGCCTGGCCGCAGTTGATCCAGTGCCGCGGCCTGAAGACGTGCAGCATCTGGGCGCCGGCGATCTGCGAGAGGCCGATCGTGGAGACGTACCGGGTCTCCGGGCCGAAGGCCTTGTTCATCTCCTCGTAGACGCGCTGCGGCTTGATCGGGACGTCGTCGAAGTGCGTACGGCGCTGCAGCGTCGCCTTCTTCTCCTGCGCCGCGGCCGCCCACCGCGAGCGGTCGGGGAGGCCGCCCGACGCCTTCGACTCCCGCGCCACCTCGACGAAGAGCTCCAGTGCGGCCTTCGCGTCCGACGCGATGCCGTAGTCCGGGGCGAAGATCTTGCCGATCTGGGTCGGCTCGATGTCGACGTGGACGAACGTCCGGCCCGCCGTGTAGACGTCCAGCCGGCCGGTGTGGCGGTTGGCCCAGCGGTTGCCGATACCGAGGACGAAGTCGGACTCCAGGAAGGTCGCGTTGCCGTAGCGGTGCGAGGTCTGCAGGCCCACCATGCCGGCGTTCAGCTCGTGGTCGTCGGGGAGGACGCCCCAGCCCATCAGGGTCGGGACGACCGGAGTGCCGGTCAACTCGGCGAACTCGACGAGGAGTTCGGCGGCGTCCGCGTTGATGACACCGCCGCCCGCGACGATCAGCGGGCGCTCGGACGCGTTCAGCATCCCGATCGCCTTCTCGATCTGGGCGCGGGTCGCGGCCGGCTTGTAGACCGGCAGCGGCGCGTATGTCTCCGGATCGAACTCGATCTCCGTCAGCTGGACGTCGATCGGCAGGTCGATCAGGACCGGGCCCGGACGGCCGGAGCGCATCAGGTGGAAGGCCTGCTGGAAGACGCCCGGCACCTGGGCCGCCTCCAGTACGGTGACCGCCATCTTGGTCACCGGCTTGGCGATCGAGGCGATGTCGACGGCCTGGAAGTCCTCCTTGTGGATCACCGCGGTCGGCGCCTGGCCGGTGATGCAGAGGATCGGGATGGAGTCGCCGGTCGCCGAGTACAGGCCGGTGATCATGTCAGTGCCGGCCGGGCCGGAGGTGCCGACGCAGACGCCGATGTTGCCGGGGTGCGTACGGGTGTAGCCCTCCGCCATGTGCGAGGCGCCCTCCACATGGCGGGCGAGGGTGTGGTGGATGCCGCCGGAGGCCCTGAGCGCCGCATAGAAGGGGTTGATCGCCGCGCCGGGCACACCGAACGCGTTGGTGACGCCCTCGCGCTTGAGGATCTCAACTGCCGCGCGGGCAGCGGTCATACGAGCCATCGAGAACTCCTGCTTTCGGCTGTCGGATGCCTGCTCCCGTCGCGCCCCGCGGTGAGCATCACGTCGCATTCTTTCCGCATTGATTCCGCATTGATTCCGCATTGCGGAAATTAACTTCTACTATCTGAAATCAATGTAGGTGTGGGGGCGAACGTCGTCAAGGCACGGACAACCGGGCCCCGACAGGAGCACCATGGGACGGCTGAACCGACGCGACGCCCGAGGTGGCCATGTCCGAGAGCGTGCCGGTGCGCTGTCCGGCCTGTCGGCGCGAGCACGTCTACACCGCGCCCTCGTACCCCTGCGCCTGTGGCGCGCCGGTGACCCCGTGCCTCGACGACACGGCCGAGCCGACGCCGGTGGCGCACCGCGCCTGGGACGAGGACTGGGTGACGGTGAGCTGTGGCTCCTGCGGCCGCCGGGACCAGTGGCCGCGGCCGGAGCTGGGCTGCCCGTGCGGGGCGGTGCTGCGCGTCCCGGTCGCCGGCACCGCGTCCGCGCCGGCGCCGGCACCCGAGCCGCGACCCGCCTTCCATCCCGTGACGATCCGCACCGCCCTGGACGCGATCACCGCGGCCGCGCTCTATCTGCGCTGGCTGGGTTACCGGGACATCCGCCGCGCCGACCAGCGGCCGCCGTCCGGCGTCGGGCTGGCCGCGCGGGGGCTGGTCGCCCACGTGGACCCGACCGCGCGGCCGGCCTCGCGGCGGGACGTGGAGTGCCTGTGGCTGACGGCGATGACGGAGGACTCGGGGTGCGTCTACTTCTCCCTCGCGGGGTACGCCGAGGACGCGCAGGAGGGGGCGGACGCGCTGGGGGTGCCGTTGTTCGTGCTGGACCTCACGGGGACGCCGCAGCCGGTGAACGGGGTTGCCGATGAGCTGGGCGCCAGGGGCGCGTGAGCGGCCGCGGGGCGGTGGGGGCTGGTCGCGCCCACGCGGCGGTAGCCGCACATCGAATACAGCCCCGCGCCCCTACGGGGCGCTGTAAGCCTCCCTCAGTTCGATCTTCCGCACCTTCCCCGACACCGTCATCGGGAAATCCTCCAGGATCTGGATGCGGCTCGGCACCTTGTAGTGGGCCAGCCGTCCCTCGCAGAACGCCCGCAGTTCCTCCAGGGTGAGCGGGTCGGCGGGGTCGTGCGGGATGACGCAAGCCAGGACCTCCTCGCCGTACCGCTCGTGCGGGACGCCGACGACCTGGACGTCCCGGATCTTGGGGTGGGCGTAGAGGAACTCCTCGACCTCGCGGGGGTAGATGTTCTCGCCGCCCCGGATGATCATGTCCTTGATCCGGCCGACGATCTCGACGTACCCGTCCTCGCGCATCAGCGCCAGGTCGCCGGTGTGCATCCAGCGGCCGGGGTCGACGGCCTCCGCCGTCTTCTCGGGCTCGTTCCAGTAGCCGAGCATCACGCTGTAGCCGCGGGTGCACAACTCGCCCGCCGTACCTCGAGGCCGGGTCACTCCGGTGGCCGGGTCGACGACCTTGACCTCCAGGTGCGGCAGCACCCGGCCGACCGTGCCGGTGCGGTGCTCCAGGTCGTCGTCGATCCGGGTCTGCAGGGACACCGGGCTCGTCTCCGTCATGCCGTAGCAGATGGAGACCTCCGCCATGTGCATCTCGGCGACCACCCGTTTCATCACCTCGACCGGGCAGGGTGAGCCCGCCATGATGCCGGTGCGCAGCGACGACAGGTCGTACGACGCGAAGTCGGCGAGGTTCAGCTCCGCGATGAACATGGTCGGGACGCCGTAGAGCGAGGTGCACCGCTCCTGCTGGACGGCCTCCAGGGTGGCCTTCGGGTCGAAGGACGGGGCCGGGATCACCATGCAGGCGCCGTGCGAGGTGGCCGCCAGGTTCCCCATCACCATGCCGAAACAGTGATAGAAGGGCACCGGGATGCAGATCCGGTCCTGCTCCGTGTAGGAGATCAACTCCCCGACGAAGTAACCGTTGTTGAGGATGTTGTGGTGGGAGAGCGTGGCCCCCTTCGGGAAGCCGGTGGTCCCCGAGGTGTACTGGATGTTGATGGGGTCGTCGCAGGACAGCGGCTCGTACGACACCTCGGCGGCGGCCCGCTCCAGAAGTGACTCCCAGCCGGGGTCCCCGATGTACACGACCTCGCGCAACTCCGGGCAGCCGCCCCGGACTTCCTCCACCATCGCCCGGTAGTCGCTCGTCTTGTGCCGGAGCGAGGCGAAGAGGAGCGAGACTCCGGCCTGCTTGAGGACGTACTCGACCTCGTGGGTCCGGTAGGCCGGGTTGATGTTGACCATGATCGCGCCGATCCGGGCGGTGGCGTACTGCACCAGCACCCACTCGGCGCAGTTCACCGCCCAGATGCCCACCCGGTCGCCCTTGACGACCCCGCTCGCGAGCAGGGCCCGCGCCAGCCGGTCCACGTCCGCGCCGAACCGGGCGTAGGTCCAGCGCCGTCCCGTGGGCACGTCGACCAGTGCCTCGCGGTCGGGCCAGGCGGCGACGGCCCGGTCCAGGTTGGCGCCGATCGTGTCGCCGAGCAGGACGGTGCCGCTCGTGCCGTGCGTGTACGACGACTCGGACGGTTCGGGGCTCATCGGAAGTCCTCCTCGCGGTACTCGTCCGCCGAGCCCGCGGCCGTGGCCTCGCGCAGCTCGATCCGCCGGATCTTGCCGGACACGGTCTTCGGCAGCGGGGCGAACTCCAGCCGCCGGACGCGCTTGTAGGGCGCGAGGACCTGCCGGGAGTGCTCGAAGAGCACCTTCGCGGTGTCCGGTCCCGGCTCCCAGCCCGCCGCCAGCACGATGTACGCCTTCGGGACGGCGAGGCGCAGCTCGTCCGGCGCGGGGACGACGGCCGCCTCGGCCACCGCCTCGTGCTCCAGCAGCGCGCTCTCCAGCTCGAAGGGGCTGATCTTGTAGTCGGAGGCCTTGAACACGTCGTCCGCGCGGCCCACGTACGTGATGTAGCCGTCCTCGTCCCGCGCCCCGATGTCACCGGTGCGGTAGTAGCCGCCGGCCATCGCCTCCGCCGTACGGTCCGGGTCGCCGTGGTAGCCGGTCATCAGGCCCACCGGCCGCGCCGACAGGTCCAGGGCGATCTCGCCCTCCACCGCCCCCGGCGCGCCCGACACGGGGTCCAGCAGCTCCACCCGGTAGCCCGGGCTCGGACGGCCCATCGACCCCGTCTTCAGCGGCTGCCCGGGACTGTTGGAGACCTGCACCGCCGTCTCCGTCTGCCCGAACCCGTCCCGGATGGTGACGCCCCAGGCCCGCCGGACCTGCTCGATCACCTCGGGGTTCAGCGGCTCCCCGGCTGCCACCACCTCGCGCGGCGGGGTCCGCAGCTGCGTGAGATCGGCCTGGATCAGCATGCGCCACACCGTCGGCGGGGCGCAGAAGGAGGTCACCCCGTGCCGGTCCATCTCGGCCATCAGCCGGCCCGCGTCGAACCGGCTGTAGTTGTGGATGAAGACCGTCGCCTCCGCGTTCCACGGCGCGAACAGGTTCGACCAGGCGTGCTTCGCCCAGCCCGGGGACGAGATGTTCAGATGCACGTCGCCCGGCTTCAGACCGATCCAGTACAGGGTGGCCAGATGCCCGATCGGGTACGAGGTGTGGGTGTGCTCGACGAGCTTGGGGCGGGCGGTGGTGCCCGAGGTGAAGTAGAGCATCAGCGGGTCGTCGGCCAGGGTGGGCCCGTCGGGCACGAAACCGGCCTGAGCGGTGTACGCGTCCTCGTACGGCTCCCAGCCCGCCGCCGGGGGCCCGCCGACCGTGATCCGGGTGTACGACCCCGGCACCTCGGCGAACTTGGCCGCGTCCTCGGCCCGCACGATCACGTGCTTCACCCGGCCCCGGTCGACACGGTCCCGCAGGTCGGCGGGGCCGAGCAGCGGGGTCGCCGGGATGACGACCGCGCGGAGCTTCATCGCGGCCAGCGCGGTCTCCCACAGCTCGGCCTGGTTGCCGAGCATGACCAGGATGCGGTCCTCGGGCTCGACGCCCCGCGCGCGCAGGTGGTTCGCGACCCGGTCGGAGCGCTCCGCGAGCTCGGCGAAGGACAGCTTCGTCTCGGCGCCGTCCTCCTCCACGATGTGCAGGGCGGTGCGGTCGTTGCCCTCGGCGATGACGTCGAACCAGTCCAGCGCCCAGTTGAAGTGGCCGGGACGCGGCCAGACGAAGCCCTCGTACGCGGTGGCATAGTCGGCACGGTGTTCCAGCAGGAAGTCCCGGGCCCTGCGGAACTCCTCCGTCGCACTCGTCATACGCGTCTCCTTCAGTACCGGACCATTGCCGGGCGGCTCTCTGGCATCGTGTAATCCGTGATGCAGGTCTCACTACCCCCGAACGGGGGTGTGGACGGCACAAGCCGGGGTCGAAGGGGCAGGACAGGTGGCAGCAGAGGTCGCGGGGGCGGTGGAGATACGCGGTGCGCTGGCCAGACTCCGGCGCGCCACCGGGCTGCCGATCGCCTTCGGCGGGCTGGTCGAGGCGGGCCGGACCCAGGTGCGGATCAGCGAACTGACCGGCACCAACACGGCGGCCCTGCGCTCCCTCGCGGTCACCTCCGGGAACGGCCTCGGCGGCAGGGCGGTCGCACTGGCCCGCCCGTGCGCGGTCACGGACTACTCCGTCTCCCGGCAGATCAGCCACGAGTACGACATCCCGGTGGCCGCCGAGGGCATCCGCTCGGTGCTCGCGGTGCCCGTGGTGGTACGACGCCGGGTGCGGGGCGTGCTCTACGGCGCGCTGCGCTCCGCCCAGCCGCTGGGCGACCGCACGCTGGGCGCGGCGGTGGCGGCGGCCCGGGACGTGGAACAGGCGCTGGTCGTGCAGGACGAGGCCAGGCGGTTGCTGGCGGCGGCACGGCCGGAACCGGCCGTCGTACCGGATCCCGGGGCCGCCTGGGAGCAGGTGCGGGAGGCGCACGCGGCACTGCGGGCGCTGGCGCCGCGGATCGGCGACCCCGGGCTGCGGGCCGAACTGCTCGCCGCCTGCGGGCTGCTGACCGCTCCGGCGCCGGTGGCCGAGGCGGCACTGGCGCCCCGGGAGCTGGATGTGCTGGCGTGGGTGGCGGCCGGTGCGACCAACGCGGCGGTGGCCGAGCGGCTGGGGCTGCGGCCCGAGACGGTCAAGGGCTATCTGCGCTCGGCGATGCGGAAGCTGGGCGCGCACACCCGGGGGGAGGCGGTGTCGGCGGCTCGTCGGACGGGGTTGTTGCCGTAGCGGAGGGGACCCATTCCATTCATGCGGACGCGCTTTGAATTTCCAGCTGCCGACACGCTGTTATTTCCCTCACCACGCCTTCCGGCCGAATTCCTGGCTCCGTTGCCTAGAATTTGGCCCGGACACGACACACGAGGGGAGCGGTGACCGTGCGACGGGACTTCCAGGAGCCTGCCAGATGCCGCCCCGACCTGGTCATCGGCCGGGCGGAACTGGTCGCGGCCGCCCGGGAGCAACTCGCCTCGGGGGGCAGCGTCCTCCTGCACGGGCCCGCCGGAATAGGAAAATCGACGGTCCTGCGGGCGCTGGAGGCGGAATACGCCGGCACCGCCCGCACGGTCCTGCGCTGCTCGGCCACCGAGTCCGAATCCCACCTGCCCTTCCTCGCGCTCGCCGACCTCTTCGGGCTGGTCCTCGACGAGATCGCGCCCCGGCTGCCCGGCGCCCAGCGCACCGCCCTGGAGTCGGCGCTCACCGGCCGCGGCGAGTCCACCCTCCAACGCGACGGCCTCGCCCTGCGCCTCGCGGTGCTCTCCACGCTGCGCGCGCTGGCCGCCGAGGGCCCCGTGCTGATCGTCGCCGACGACCTCCAGTGGCTGGATCCGGCCAGCGCCGAGCTGCTGGGCTTCGCCGCCCGCCGGCTCGGCGGCACCCCCGTCCAACTGCTGTGCGCGGTCCGCACGGAGGGCCAGGAGTACGACCGCCACCTACGCGCGTCGCCCCCGGACACCGTCGCCGTCCGCCTCGGCCCGCTCACCCACCGGCAGGTGGCCGAGTTGCTCGACCACCGCGGCCACACCGGCCTGACCCGGGCCGCGGTCCGGGAGATCCACCGCACCAGCGGCGGCAACCCGCTGTTCGCCCTGGAGCTCGGCCGCGCCCTCGCCGAGAACCCGACCCCGCCGCGCCCGGGAGAGCCGCTCCCGGTGCCGACCTCGCTGCGCGCCCTGGTGCTCAGCCGCCTCGACATGCTCTCCGTGGAGGCCCGCCGCACCCTCCTGGTGGCCAGCGCCGGCGCCCGCCCCACCCAGGCGCTGCTGCACGCGGCCGGCCGGGAGAACGCCGAGGCCGAGTGCGCCCAGGCGGCCGAACTCGGGCTGCTGGCCACCGAGCCGGAGGGTCCCGCCGTACGCTTCGCGCATCCCCTGATCTCCGCCGCGCTGTACGCCGAGGCGCCCGCCCAGGAGCGCCGGGCCGCGCACGCGGCGCTGTCGACGGCCGCCTCCGACCCGATCGAGCGGGCCCGGCATCTGGCCCTGGCCACCACCGGCACCGACCCCGAGGTCGCCGCGCAGCTGGCGGAGGCCGCGACCGAGGCCCGGGACCGGGGCGCGCCCTCGGTGGCCGCGCAGATCGGGCTGCTCGCCGCCCGGCACACCCCCGTCGACAGCGTGCCAGGACCGGACGAGCGCCGGCTCCGGGCCGCCGAGGACGCGACCAGCGCGGGCGAGGTCGACCTCGCCCAGGACATCGCCCGCGAGGTGCTCACCCACGCCACCCGTCCGGCGGACCGGGTGCGGGCCTGGATCCTCGTCATCGACTCCGCCGGCCACACCATGACCGAGGTCGACGCGGCGTTCCCGCACGCCCTCGCCGACGCCGGCGACGACCCGCGGCTGCTCGGCAAGGTCCACTACCAGCTGGCCTGGCGGGCGCTGATCGTGGGCGGCGACTTCACCGAGGCCCGGCAGGCGGCGGCGCACTCCGCCGACCTCGCGGCCCAGGGCGGCGACCGGCGCACCGAACTCCTCGCGCTGTCCCTGCAGGCCCAGGTCGAGACCCTGATGGGCCATCCGGCGGCGCCCGCCACCATCAAGCGCGCGCTGAAGGAGCCGCAGGACCCGAACGTGTCCTGCCATCACAACGGGGCCGGCAGCGCCCGGTTCCGCTGGCTGGTGATGGGCGACCAGCTGGCCGACGCCCGGACCACGGTCACCGCGCTGCTGCGCGAGGTGCGCCGGCGCGGGCAGGTGGAGTCCGAGGTGCACTTCCTGCGCGGGCTCGCCGAGACCGAGCTGCGCTCCGGGCACTGCGGCCGCGCCCTCGACCTGGCCCGCGAGGGCCTGCGCCTGGCCCACGACTCCGGGATCGGCGAGACCGCCTCCGCGATGCTCACCTCACTGGCCGAGGCCTCCGGCGGCGACGTGGACCGGGGCCTGGCCCTCGCCCGGGAGGCCGTGGAGCACGCCGAGCAGGACGGCGACACCGTCTACCTCTCCCGCGCCCTGGGCGCCCTCGGATACGCCCAGTTGGTGGCCGGCGACCCGGCGGGCACCGTCCGTTCGCTGCGCCGGGTGCGGGAGCTGGAGCTGAGCCTCGGCATCACCGACCCGGCCCGTGGCCGCTGGCAGGGCGACCTCGCCGAAGCACTCGTCCGGGTGGGTGAACCGGCCGAGGCGCAGGACGTCATCGACGCCACCCGGGAGCACGCGCTGCGGCTGGGCCGCGAGAGTGTGCTCGCCGCCCTCGACCGGGCCGAGGCGCTGGTCCGGGCGGCGCACGGGGACCACGAGGCGGCCGTCGCCCAGCTGACCTCGGCTCAGGACCGGTTCGCCAAACTGGGCTACGGTCTGGAGGAGGCGCGGGCCGCGTTCGCCCTGGCCTCGCTGGGCGACCGGCGCTCCCCCACAGTGTTCGACGAGGCCACCCGGCTGTTCCGGCGGTGCCGGGCGCTGCCCTGGCTCCGCCAGGTGGACGAGGCCGTCTCGGCCCCGGAGCCGCAGGTGGAGGCGCCGGCCGAACCGGCCGCCCTGGACGGGCTGGCCGCGATGGAGCGTCAGGTCGCCGCGCTGGTCATGGAGGGGGCCACCAACCGGGAGATCGCCGCCCGGCTGTTCATCAGCGTCAAGACGGTGGAGGCGACACTGACCCGGGTGTACCGCAAACTGGGCATCCGATCGCGCGTCGACATAGTCCGTTTGGCGGCGGGGCGACGCGCGAAGTGAGAGCGCTCCCGGTTAACTGAGGCGGACCGAGGGTTTTCCCTCCCCCATCCCCCTAGGGGGTTCCCTCATTGGGAGGGTGGGGTTCCGGGTCCTAGCTTATGGATGTGCCGCTCGCCCGGGCATACGGGGGTCGGTCCCGCGACCCCCGTGCTGCACCCCCCACACCCGCGCGACCCCCACCGGCAACCCCCACTGAGGAGACTCATGTTCGGGCCAAACCGCGCAAGAAAGGCCGCCGCCACCCTCGTGGCGACGGTCGCCGCCGCAGCGACCGCGCTGATCGCGTCCCCCACCGCGTCAGCCGCCCCCCAGCCGATCGTCGGCGGCACCACGACCACCACGACCGCGTACCCGTTCATGATGCAGATCACGGACGCGTCGGGCAGCCAGTTCTGCGGCGGCACCCTGGTGTCGGCGACGAAGGTGGTGACCGCCGCGCACTGTATGGAGGGCGAGTCCACCAGCAGCGTCCGCGTGGTCGGTGGCCGGACCTATCTCAACGGCACCAACGGCACGGTCAGCCGGGTCAGCAAGATCTGGATCAACCCGGACTACACGGACGCCACCAACGGCGACGACGTGGCCGTCCTGACCCTGTCGACGTCGATGTCGTACACCCCGGCGTCGTACGTCTCCGCTTCGGACACGAGCGTGTACGCGGCCGGCACCACGGCCCGCATCCTCGGCTGGGGCACCACCTCGGAGAACGGCAGCTCCTCCAACCAGCTGCGGACCGCGACCGTCCCGATCGTGTCCGACTCCAGCTGCAAGAGCTCCTACGGTTCCGACTTCGTCGCGACCGACATGGTTTGCGCCGGATACACATCCGGCGGCGTAGACACCTGCCAGGGCGACAGCGGCGGTCCCCTGCTCATCGGGGGCGTCCTGGCAGGGATCACTTCCTGGGGAGAGGGGTGCGCGGAGGCCGGTTACCCGGGTGTGTACACCCGGCTGACCACCTTCTCGAACCTGGTGACCGCGCAGGTCAATTCGTAACTCTCCACCAGAGAAACTCCTGAGTATCCCTCAGGTGAGTGACCAGGGGGCGTTGCGGGCTACCACGAGCAGCCCGCAGCGCCCCCTATCCATGCGTCCGCCTACTTGTTCTGCTTGTCGGCGGTGAGCGTCCCGGCGGCCCCCCAGCTCTCCGCCGGCACCTCGTGGATCCACACCTGCACGGTCTCGGCCGGGATCTTGTACGCGTCGACGAACGCGTCGGTGACCCGCCGCACGAGGTCCCGCTTGAGCTCCGTGTCGCGGGGACCCTGCTGAATGGTGACGATCGGCATCGCTGAACTCCTCCGAGTGCGCTTCCTGTTCGGTGCCCCCCAGTCCACCGCGCGTGCCGCCCCCGGCCAAGAACCAGATCCCGACCACTGCGATCAGCTTTCGTGATCGCCGCAGGCCAGCAGCAAGGTGTTCAGCTGCGGGGGCGGGGTGGTCGCGGAGACGGCGAGGCCGGTGGTCAGGGCCAGGCCCGGGGGGCGGAACGGCACGAAGGCCACCTTCGGGGTGTGCAGCACGCGCGCGTGGGACGCGTACACGACCGTCCACAGGGGGCGGGTGCCGATGCTGGCGAGGGTGTCCTGGAGGGAGCCGGGCGAGGGTCCGGGCAGCGGCTCGAAGCCGGCCTCGCGGCAGGCGCCGACCACCAGGTCGACCAGGGCGGGGTTGGTGCGGCGCTCGGTGAGCGCGAGCGGCAGCCCGGCCAGTTCACCGACGCCGATCTCGGTGCGGTCGGCGAGGGGGTGGGTGGCGGGCAGGGCGGCCACCAGCGGGTCGGGCCACAGCGGGTGGACCCGTACGCCGGGCACCGGCTCGACCGCGCGTACGAACGCGGCGTCCAGCCGCCCGCCCGCGACCCGGGCCAGCCGCTCGGTGACCGGCAGCGAGTACAGCTCGACGGGCACGTCCGGCGCGCGGCGCGCGAACGCGGCCAGCACCCGGTCCAGATGCGTGCCCAGTCCCGTGCTGGTGCCGATCCGCAGCCCGGCAGGCGGAGCGACGGCGGCCCGCACCCGCTCGGCCGCCGCCAGCACCGCCCGCGCCTCGGGCAGCAGCCGCTCCCCCGCGCCGGTGAGCCGGACCCGGCGCGGCGACCGGTCGAACAACTCGGCACCCAGCTCCCGCTCAAGGCGCTGTATCTGCTGACTGACGGCCGACTGCACGATGTGCAGCCGGCCGGCGGCCCGTCCGAAGTGCAACTCCTCGGCGACGGCGACGAAATAGGTGAGCTGCCGCAGTTCCATGGCCCCGACTCTAGAGGCCTGTTTGAATGTGCCCTGAATGAGCCGAGCGGGAGGAGTGAGGCCGATGGTGTCCACGGACCGGATCCTGGCGTTCGCGGCGATGTCGCTGCTGGTCATCGCGATCCCCGGCCCCAGCGTGCTGTTCGTGATCGGCCGGGCGCTGGCGCACGGCCGCCGTACCGCCGTGGCCACCGCGATCGGCAATGTCCTCGGCTCGTACCTGCTGGTGGTGGCGGTCTCGATCGGCATCGGGTCACTGGTGGAGCGGTCCGTGACGGTGTATCTGACCGTGAAGCTGCTGGGCGCGGCCTATCTGGTCTACCTGGGCGTCCAGGCCTTCCGGCACCGCAAGGAGCTCAGGGCCTCGGCCATCCGGCGGACCCCGGCGGGCGCACCGCGCGGCGATCTGCGCACGGTGCTGGACGGCGCCCTGGTGGGCGCCACCAACCCCAAGGGCGTGGTCTTCTTCGCCGCCGTCCTCCCCCAGTTCGTCGACCACACGGCCGGCCAGGTCTCCGCCCAGATGCTGCTGCTCGGCCTGGTCCCCATCTCCATCGGCCTGGTCACGGACACCCTGTGGGGCCTGACCGCGTCGGCGGCCCGCACCTGGTTCGCCCGCTCGGACCGCCGGCTGTCCCTGGTCGGCGGCGCGGGCGGGATGGCGATGATCGGGCTGGGCGTGACGGTGGCGGTGACGGGCCGGGCGGACTGAACCGTCGCCGACCGCAGTGTGAGCGATCACCGACCGGTCGGGGCTACGACCGTCCCGAACCGGATGTCGTACGACGTTCCGGGGAACAGGGCGGCCAGCATCCGCTCGCCCTCCTCGGCCACCTCCGCCCGCCGCTGACGGCTCAGCGGTCCGAACGCCTCGACGACCAGGACCTCGCCGTCCAGCTGCCACACGCCCGCCAGGAAGCCGTCGACCAGGAGCGTGCGGTAGGCCTGGTTGCCCCGCCAGGCTCGGCCGTGGTGCTCGGGCGGGACGACGCGGGTGCGGTCGGCGTGGGAGAGCAGCAGGTTGTCGAACTCGGGGAGGAAGCGCGGCGGGGCGGGCGTGCCGGGGTCGGGACGCGGGGCTTCGGGCAGGTCGAACAGTTCCGTGCCGCTCTCGTCGCGGAAGGTGAGCAGGCGGGGTCGGAGCCGTTCGAAGACCTCGCGGAGCCGGGTCAGTCCGGCCCAGGTCTGCATGTCCTTGACGGAGGCCGGCCCGAAGGCGGCGAGATAGCGCAGGACCGTCCCGTCGGGGCCGGGCGCCGGTTCGGCAGGCCGGCCCAGCCAGTGCTCGGCGGTGGTGAGGGCGACCTGTCCGGACCGGCCCCACAGGCCGCGCGGGGTGACCTGGACGAGCGGCAGCCGGCACCGCGCGGCGACGGCGAGGGACTGCGGGTCGGCACCGGGCCACTCGGCGAGGAGGGCTTGGCGCAGTTCGGCCATGGTGCGCGGCTCGGCCTCGACGAGGTGCCGGGCGAGAACGGCGAGCCGGTCCAGATCGACGCCGGCCAGGCCCTTGCGGAAGGCGCTGAGCTCCCGGTCCCGGGCGGGCTGGACCAGCGGCCGCAGGGTGAGGGCGTCCTCGGCGGTGTGGGTGTGGATGGTCGACCGCATGGTGACGATCCGGACCACCTCCCGGTCCGCCATGAGGGTGGAGAGCTGTTCGGGGGTGAAGCCGTCGAGACGGGCGGCGAGCGCGAAGTACGGCGGTTTCACGTTCTGCGCCTGGAGACCGACGAGGTGCGCCACCGCCTCTTCAGCCGGCCGGGGCGAGCGTCGCAGCAGGAGCTGGCGGGCGAGGGTGGCGCGGTTGAGGGCGCGGGTGCCGAGGACCGGCCCGGACGGCGTCTTGGTCATACGGCGCACGCTAGCCCCGATCGAGGACAGATCCTGTCCGCTTCCTCCTCCCTCCCTCTCTGATTCCTCCGCCGGGCCCGTATGCCCCGTATATCCTGCTCCGAGACCCACCGATCACGCAGAGCACACTGTGCACGCCGATGCAGGCTCCACCGAGAGGCGGCCGCGATGTCCGAGCGACGCCCCAGCCCGGCCTCCAAGCACTCCGGGAACGGCAAGGACGGCCGGAGCGGCAGAAGGTCGGTCTGGCGCCGTGCCCTGACGGCGGAGCCGGACACCGCGGAACTGCCGCAGCCGCAGTCCCCGCCGTCCGCCGACCCGGCCGAGCCGCAGAGCGTCGTGGAGGCGGCGCTGTACCGGGACGGCGTGCGCGTCTCGACGCCGGCGACCCTCGCCGAGACGTACCGCGAACTGCGCGACCAGCCCGCGGGCATGGCCTGGATCGGCCTGGCCCGCCCGACCTCGGACGAACTCCTCTCCCTGGCCAGCGAGTTCGACCTGCACCCGCTCGCCGTCGAGGACGCGATGGAGGCCCACCAGCGCCCGAAGCTGGAACGGTACGGCGACACGCTCTTCGTCGTCCTGCGCGCCGCCCGCTACCTGGACGCACCGGAGGAGGTCGACTTCGCCGAACTCCACGTCTTCGTGGGCCCGGACTTCGTGATCACGGTCCGGCACGGCGCGGCCCCCGACCTCTCGGCGGTCCGCCACCGCATGGAGGACTCCCCCGACCTCCTCAAACTCGGCCCCGAAGCGGTCCTCTACGCCATACTCGACGCGGTGGTGGACGGCTACGCCCCGGTCGTGTCCGGCGTCCAGATCGACATCGACGAGATCGAGACGGAAGTCTTCCGCGGCGACCCGGAGGTCTCCCGCCGTATCTACGAACTCTCCCGAGAAATGGTCGAGTTCCAGCGCGCCACCCGCCCCCTCGTCGGCATGCTGCACGGCCTCATGGCCGGCTTCACCAAGTACGAGACCGACGAGGAACTCCAGCGCTACCTCCGCGACGTCGCCGACCACGTCACCCACATCAGCGAACGCGTCGACGGCTTCCGCCAGGCCCTCACCGAAATCCTCACGGTCAACGCGACCCTGGTCACCCAGCAACAGAACGCCGAGATGCGCGCGTTGGCGGAGGCGGGCTTCGAACAGAACGAGGAGATCAAGAAGATCTCGTCATGGGCGGCGATCCTCTTCGCTCCGACCCTGGTCGGCACGATCTACGGGATGAACTTCCGGGAGATGCCGGAGTTGCACTGGGTGTTGGGATACCCCTTTGCAATCATCCTGATGGCGATCGTATGCACCAGTTTGTACTTTATTTTCAAGCGGAAGGACTGGCTCTGAGTAACTGATCGCCCAGGGCCTGCGTCAGGGCGTCACGGAGGTGTTCGTGACCGCTTGAAGCCCCGCCCAGGGCCGCTGGGGAGAATCTGGGGAGAATGAAACCCGCGCCGCTTCGGCTGGCGCTCCTCGACCTCAGACCCGCTCGCCCCGACCGAGGCTTCCTCGCTGCCGTCACAAGGTGCTCATCCAACACGGAGAGTAAGCAGTACCGGGAACGATCGGGCGTCCGGGGAAATTCGGTCGAGAAGGTCAGGGTGGGCTGCGACTCTGGCCCGATGCTGTTCAAGCTGACGGGCTCCAGGTGTTCGGGCAAGACGACACTCGCCCGGTCGGTGGCCGACCGGCTCCAACAGGTCGCCGTACACGACTTCGACGAGATCGGCGTGCCGGAGCGTGCCGATCGCCAGTGGCGACACCGCATGACCGAACACTGGGTGCGTCGCGCACTGGCATATCGGAGCCGCGGGATCGACCTGCTGCTGACGGGACAGTCCCCGCTGGGCGAAGTCCTGGCCACTCCCTCCGCGCCGCTGCTGGACGGAATCGCGGTCTGCCTGATCGACGTCGCCGACGAAGACCGGCGCGACCGGCTCGCCGGCCGATGGGACGCCGGCGCGGTCAATGCCTTCCTCGGCTGGGCCGCCTGGCACCGTGGACATGCCCAGGACCCCCGCCATCGGCCGGACGTCGTCACGAACGACTGTTGGCCGGACATGGTCTGGCACCGCTGGACGGGGTGGACCGCCGAGGATCCACGATGGTGCACCCACCTTCTCGACACCACCGGCCAGCCCCCTCCCCGCTGACCGGCTTACTGATCGTTTCAGAATGCGCTCCGTAGCCGCCTCAAGCAGATGATGGCGCAGGCGAGTTGGAGGAGTCCGTGGTGTAGGTCGGCGCGTATCTCGTAGCGGATGCGTAGGCGTTTGAACTGGTGCAGCCACGCGAACGTGCGTTCCACGACCCAGCGGGTCTTGCCCAGGCCGGAGCCGTGCGGGGCGCCGCGCTGGGCGATCTTCGGGACGATACCGCGGGCCCACACAAGTCGGCGGTACTTGCGGAAGTCGTGGCCTCGGTCGGCGTACAGGCGCTTCGGCTTGTGGCGGGGACGGCCGCGCAGGCCCCGGATACGCGGAATCGCGTCCAAGAGCGGGATGAGCCGGGTGACGTCGTGCCGGTTGCCGCCGGTCAGCGAGACGGCGAGCGGGGTACCGTGGCGGTCGACGATCACATGGTGCTTGCTGCACGGGCGACTGCGGTCGACTGGTGAAGGCCCGATGTGAGCCCCCCCCTTGAGGGCCCTGACGTGTGAGCCGTCGATCGCGCAGTCGTTTATGTCCAGCAGGCTGGCATGTCGCAGCTCGACGAGCAGGGCCTCGTGCAGGCGGGGCCATACCCCCGCCTCCGTCCAGTCTCGTAGTCGCCGCCAGCAGGTGACCCCAGAGCAGCCGATCCGTTCGGCCGGGACGTCCGCCCAGGACACGTCCTTGCGCAGGATATACACGATCCCGGCCAGCGCAGTCCGGTCGTCGACTGGCTTGCGTCCGGGAAACCGGTGCCGCCGCGGCGGCCGGGCCGGGATTAGCGGGGCTATCCGCTCCCATAGGTCGTCGGGCACAAGATCGCTGTTCACACCGGAAGCGTGCCCCAATGCCACCACGGCGGAACCTTCGGCCAACGAACCGACTTGGCCCTGAGCGGATTGCGCACCAGACGCTTGTCGTCGATGGCGGTCTCGAAGATGTTCGAGAGCGAGGACAGGATCTGGCGCGCGTACCGCGGTGAGCATTCGGCCTCCAGCGCAGCGATGTATCCGCGCAACACCACCGGTGTGATGTCGCGAACAGACACGGTGCCCAGGTGAGGCTGGATGTGGAGGCGAACCCGCTCGTCGATGCGCTTGACCGTGGCAGGCGTCCCGCGAACTCCCGTCCGCCAGAAGCGTGTCACGTAGTCGTCGACCGTGATGGAGCCGTCGCGGGGGTCGACGAACTCGCCTCGTTCGCTGTCCGTGCCGGCCCTGCGGAGCCACGCCTTGGCGTCTTCGAGGATGTCGAAGGACTTGTCGCGGACTCCGGGGATACCGGCTACCCGGTACCTGGAGCCTTTGCCGTAGCGGGTGGTGCGCTCTCGCTTGCCGGTGACGGCGTCTTTCTTCTTCTTGATCCAACGGTCTTCGATGTAGCCGGCCAACTACGTCCCTGGTCTTCTACCGCAAGGACTGGGCCCGCATCATCCGGGCCCTCGTCGGCGTCGCCCGCACCCGCCGGGTCGAGACCTCCACCGAACGCCTCGCCATGCTGCTGATCGTGGCCACCATCCCGGTCGGCCTCACCGGCCTGGCCCTGGAGCGCACCTTCCGCACCCTCTTCGCCAAGCCGCTCGCGGCGGCGGTCTTCCTCACCCTGAACGGCCTGATCCTGCTGGCCGGAGAACGGCTTCGGCGCCGCTCCGAGCGGCAGGCCACGGCAGCGGCCCTTCCGGGCGGTCCAGGGGCGGCGCTGGCGACCGACACCCGTACGGCGGGGGCGGCGAACCGGAAGCTGGAGACCCTGAGCCATCGCGAGGCGGGCGTCATCGGCCTCTTCCAGACTCTGGCCCTGTTCGCCGGGATCAGCCGGTCCGGCATCACCATGGTCGGCGGCCTGCTGCGCGGCCTGGACCACGAGGACGCCGCCAAGTTCTCCTTCCTGCTGGCCACCCCGGTGATCCTGGCGGCGGGCGTCCTGAAGCTGCCCAGCCTGGCCGGTCCCGCCGGCGCCCACATCCACGGCCAGGTGATCGTCGGGCTCTGCACCGCCGCCGTCGCCGCGTACGTCGCGGTCCGCTTCCCGTCCCGCTGGTTCACCACCCGGACCCTCACACCGTTCGCCGTCTACTGCCTGCTGGCGGGCGCGGCCAGCGCCGTCCACTTCGCCTGACACACCGATCGATACGACGGCCACGCCGACGGCCTGCACATCCGCTCATCATGGAGGCAGACTCCCCAGCCCTCGTCACACGCGAGGGCTGTCAGTCCTCCACGCCCCGTCGTACACGTCGCGACGGGTGGTGAATTCGTACCGGCCCAGGAGGGCGGGAGGGTCGGCGAGTCCGGCCCCCCAGGCCGCCGTGGCAGCACACGTCGGCGCACAAAGCCCAACGTCGCCTACACCTCGATGTACGAGCCCATGATGACCGTGCGGTCGCGGGGGAGGCCGAAGTACTCGGCCGCGTCGGCGGTGATGTAGGAGGTGGCGATGAACAGCCGCTTGCGCCAGGGCGCCATCGTGGGTGCCTGTCCCCGCCGCAGCTCGATCTTCGACAGGAAGTAGGTTGCCTGGTCGAGCTGCAGGGGCCCCTCGGTTTCGGCCGGGTCGAGCATCGCCAGGGTGGCGGGCACGTCCGGGGTCTCCATGTAGCCGTAGGTGGCGGTGACGTGGACTATCCCGTCGTCGGCGTAGCCGAGGCTGTCGACGGCGAGCCGCCGGTCGGCCGGGACGCGGGGCACCGGCTCGGTCTCGATGGAGAGGATCACGACCTGCTCGTGCCGCACGTGGTTGTGCTCGACGTTGGCTCGCATGGCCAGCGGCGCGGTGTCCTTGCCCCGGTTGAGGAAGACGGCCGTGCCGGGCACGCGCTGCACCGGCAGTTCACCGCTGCGCAGGCCGTTGATGAACTCCGGCAGCGGGCCCTCCTCGCGGGCCCGCTCCGCGGTGACGAGCTCGCGGCCACGCTGCCAGGTCGTCATGACGGTGAACGCGGTCAGGCCGATCAGCAGCGGCAGCCAGGCACCGTGGACGAGCTTGGTCATGTTGGCCGCCACGAACAGCAGGTCCACGAAGAGCAGCACGCTCGCGCCGATACCGATCAGCCACTTCGGGGTCCCCCACTTCGCCCGGGCGACGTAGAAGAACAGCAGCGTGGTGATCGTGATCGTGCCGGTCACCGCCATGCCGAAGGCGAAGGCCAGCGCGGCGGAGCTGCGGAAGGCGAAGACCAGGGTGAGGACCGAGACCATCAGCAGCCAGTTGATCCAGGGCACGTAGATCTGGCCCACGGTGGACTCGGAGGTGTGCGCGATCCGCAGCCTCGGCAGGTAGCCGAGCTGAGCGGCCTGGGAGGCGACCGAGTAGGCGCCGGTGATCACCGCCTGGGAGGCGATCACGGTGGCCGCCGTGGCCAGCAGGATCATCGGCCAGCGTCCCCAGTCGGGCACGAGCAGGAAGAACGGGCTGCTGATGTTGGCCGGGTCGTCGAGGATCAGCGCGCCCTGGCCGAGGTAGCTCAGGACGCAGGCCGGGAAGACGAGGAACAGCCAGCCGCGGGTGATGGACCGGCGCCCGAAGTGCCCCATGTCGGCGTAGAGGGCCTCGGCGCCGGTGACCGCGAGCACGACCGCGGCCAGGGCGAAGAAGGCGGTGCCGAAGTGCCCGAACAGAAAGCCCAGCGCGTACGTCGGCGACAGCGCCTTGAGGATGTCCGGGTGGTCGGCGATGCCCACCGCCCCGCACGCGCCGATGGCCGTGAACCAGGCGATCATCACCGGTCCGAACACCCGGCCCACCGCCGCCGTCCCCCGGCGCTGCACCAGGAACAGCACCACGATGATCACGGCGGTGATCGGCACGACCGCGTCGTCCAGCGACGGCTCGACGACCTTGAGCCCCTCGACCGCGGACAGCACCGAGATCGCCGGGGTGATCATGCTGTCGCCGAAGAACAAGGACGCGCCGAAGATGCCGAGCGCGGCCAGTACGGCAGCGGTCCGCCGGCCTCGTTGCGAACTCCACCTGCGCACCAGGGTGATGAGCGCCATGATGCCGCCCTCGCCGTCGTTGTCGGCGCGCATCGCCAGCAGCACATAGGTGACCGTGACGATGACCATCACCGACCAGAACACCAACGACACCACCCCGTACACGTTCTGCGTGCTGACGGGCACGGGGTGCGGGTCGCTCGGGTTGAACACGGTCTGCAGGGTGTAGATCGGACTGGTCCCGATGTCACCGAAGACCACGCCGAGAGCGCCGATCACCACCGCCAGACGCACCGAGTCGTGCGCGAGTTGGCGGTGGGCCTCGGGTGGCGGCGTCGGCGCGTTCTCCTGCCGACTGTCGGCCATGGTGGTCCTCCTCCGCACGGGCTGCTGTGCCCCAGGTCAGGTGTGTCACGGCGGACGATACCGGCCTTCGCACAATCGTCCGCACGCGCACGCCGCTTCTGCGGCCCCGCCCTCCCCACCGGCCGATCGACGTGGTCGTCCGCACAGGCAGAGCGCCGACGGATGCGGGTGCGGCGGCTGCGGCTGGACAGCAACCACCTGGGGAGGGCGTTCGAGGCCGTGCCGCGCGACGCCTGAGGCATTCATGGCGTCGCATGGCACCGGATGACACCTATTGGCACCACCTGGCACCATCTTGGCGTCGCTCCTGCACCCGGCAACGCGCTAGTAGACATGGCGCCACCATCACTCAAGGGCCACGTCACCGCGTTTCCGCAGTTCAAGGCGGGATCGGAGGGACCGCCACACCCGTGGCACCATTCGGGCTTGCGAATGGCGCCATTGTGGTGCCACTATGTGGCCATGGACCTCACCCCGTATGTCGACACCCTCCGCCGTGAACTCGCGGTGGCCGCCGAAGCCGGCGGGGACGATGCCCGTGAGCTGGCCGAGCGGCTGACGGCTCCACTGGAGTCGGCGACCCGGCTGACCATGCTCAACGTGCTCTCCGCCGCGATGGACGAGATCACCCGCGAACTCGCCCCCGGTTCGGTCGACGTACGGCTGCGCGGGCTCGACCCCGACTTCGTGGTGACGCTGCCGCCGGCCGGTGGCGGCTATGCGGAAGCGGGCGACGCGCCCGTCGAACCGCTCAGGGCTCCGGCGCCCGCCGACGGTGACGAGGGCGGCACCGCGCGCGTCAACCTCCGCCTGCCGGCCCCCCTCAAGGCGCGGGCCGAGGAGGCCGCGAGCCGCGAGGGGCTGTCGGTCAACGCGTGGCTGGTGCGGGCCGTATCGGCCGCGGTCGAGGGCGGCACGCAGCCGCGTACACCGCAGCGGACCCGCACCGTCGGACAGAGCTTCAAGGGCTGGGTGCGCTAGCTAGCAGCGCCCGCCCCGAACAGCACGTCGCATCGCACCACTTCACCCACACCACGTCCCACCTGCGGGGACGACTCAAGGACTCAAGAGGACGGGACAGCCATGCCTTCTTTCGACACACCCGAACCCATTTCGGTCACCGCCCACGTGGGCGCCGGCTCCATCCTCTTCACCGCGGGCGACCGTCTCGACACCGTGATTCACGCGCGGCCCCGCGACCCGAAGAGGGACAAGGACGTACGGGCCGCCGAGCAGACCGAGGTCTCCTACGCGAGCGGTGTGCTGACCGTCCGGACGAAGGAGCGGCGCATGCTCGGGCCCAGCGGAGTCGTCGACGTGACGGTCGAACTGCCCACGGGGTCGCACATCGACATGACCGGCCCCTGGGCCCAGGTGCTCGGTGAGGGCCGGCTCGGCGAGGTCCGGATCAAGACCTCGGTCGGCGACGTCCGGCTCGACACGACCGGCCCGTTGAACCTGGCCCTGTCACACGGTTCGATCGTCGTGGACCGGGTCGAGGGGGCGGCCGAGATCACCACCAGCTCCGGCAACGTGCGCGTCGGCCTCGTCGACGGCCCCGCCGTCCTGAAGAACTCGAACGGCACCACGACCGTCGGCACCGTGACCGGCGAGCTGCGGGTGAGCGGGACCAACGGCGCGATCGACATCACGCGCGCCGGGGCGTCGGTCACCGGCACCGCGACGAACGGCTCCCTCCGGGTCGCCGAAGTCGCTCGCGGCGAGATCCAGTTGGAGACCTCCAACGGCTCCATCGAGATCGGCATCCACGAAGGCACCGCCGCCTGGCTCGACGTCAGCTCCAACCGCGGGCAGGTGCGCAACACGCTCGCCGATTCCGAGGCCCCGGAGCAGACCGAGGAGACGGTCACCGTCCGGGCACGGACCAACTGGGGCAACATCGACGTCAGCCGCTCCCGTCTCTGACCACCCGCCCGCCAACTCACCCGCTCCCCCAGTCACTTCAGTCTCCGTGCGCCTTCGCGAGACTCCGAAGGTCTCCGAGAGTCTCCGAACGGGAGGATTCCATGGCCACATCTGTCATGCCCACATCCAGTCGGGGTGGCGATCCGCAGTCGCCCGCCGCCGTCTGCGCCGTCGGTCTGCGCAAGTCGTACGGCGACAAGACCGTCCTCGACGGCATCGACATGTACATCCCCCCCGGGTCCGTGTTCGCGCTGCTCGGACCCAACGGCGCCGGCAAGACCACCGCCGTCAAGATCCTCTCCACCCTCGTCACCGCCGACGGCGGGCAGGCCCAGGTAGCCGGTCATGACGTCGCCCGCAGTGGACGGACTGATCACCGGCGAGGAGAACATGCTCCTGATGGCCGACCTGCACCACCTCCCCCGCGCGGAGGGCCGGCGGGTGGTCGCCGGGCTGCTGGAGCGCTTCGACCTCACCGAGGCCGCGAAGAAGCCCGAGAGGCCAGGAGAAGTCCCGCTCAAGGCCGCTGGGGAGAATGAACCGCGCATCGCTGTGGTGGGTGTGGGGCCGCGTTGCGGTGATGACGGCGGCGGCCGGATGACCGCACAATGCGCGGGTGGACAACAACGTCGTCATCCGTCCGGCCGTCTCCGATGAACTGGACGTCGTCGCTGAACTCCGATGGCAGTGGGTCCTGGAGAACCAAGATGCTCCCGTCACCGGGCGCGCGGAGTTCGTGCGGCACTTCGTCACATGGGCGAAGGAGAACACGTCGTCGCATCGCTGCATGGTCGTGGTCCGCGATGAGGTGATCGTCGGCATGGCCTGGCTGGCGGTCCTCCCGCGAGTGCCCAGCCCGCGTGCCCTGCACCGGGCATCGGGCGACCTGCAGTGCGTGTATGTCGTTCCCGGCGAACGCGATGGCGGCCTGGGCGGCCGGCTCATCGACGCGGTCCTGGCTCGCGCTCGGGAACTCGGGCTCGAACGCGTCACCGTGCACTCCAGCCCCCGTGCGATCCCGGCCTACTCCCGCCACGGTTTCGAATCATCGCCCCGTCTGCTTCACGCCCGTGTCGCCCGCACCACCTCCTATCCGTGACAGCCGCCGAGGGACTGCTTCGCCCCGTCAACCTCGGTCACGGCCGTCTCTGCGGCGATCGCATGGCGGCGGGCGGTGACGAAGTCGCGCAGGGTGGCGGTACAGGGGAGGGAGACGCCGAACTCCTCGTCCAGCCGTGTACCGATCCGCTTGGCACTGGGGGCGTCGCCCAGGGCTGGATCCGCGGTCGACGTGGGACCAGCACTCCGCGCGCCAACACAGCGGGGCTGCCTCGGCGCTCCCTTTCCCCGTCCGCCCCTCAGCGGTGGCGCCCACCGGTTCGCGCCGCTCAGCGCATTACCGCCCGAGTCAGGGTCGATGCGCTCACCGAGTCCGGACTCAGATGCGTTGCACCCGACACCGGCTGGCCGGCGACGACCACGAAGCGGATGTCCGGGATGTGTCCGTCGACCAGACGGGACGCCACGGCGGAGCGCGCCGCGGTGCCGGTGGTGACGATCGCGGAACAGCGCAGCTGAACGAGGGTGTTGACATAGGCGGCCGCCTTCCCCGACGCGGGCAGGCGGTAGCGCTGCACCAGCACGTTCGTGTCGCTCGCCCTCGCCATCTCCTGCATCGCCGCCCAGGTACCTGTCGTGTCCGTGTCGGTGGACGTCAGAAGGCAGGCTCGGGTGGCGGTGTCGACGTGCGACACCGGCACGGGCGGCGTCGTGTCCTCGCTGGACTCCGAGGGCAGGAGCAGCGCTACGACACCGGCCACGGCAATGAGCACTGCGACGCCCGCACCGAGAACGACCCCCCGCCTTTCGCGAGACGGGCGGTGGGCACGGTCAGAAGCCTTCAAGATTACCTTCCTCGTCGAGCAGGCGCCGTTCTTCCTCGCGCCAGGATTCGAATGCGGCCGACATCCCGTCTCAGCGTGCAGAGCATCCCGGTCCACCGTGTCGCCACCGGCCGAGGGCGGCGGCGCAAGGCGGCTCAGCTCAGCGGTTCGAAGAACGGGCGATCGGGCGCGAAGTTGCGAGAACACACCGTCACGTCCTCACCCCTGAGGTAAGCCAGCAACCACTCACTGAATGTCATCTCATGGAGCACCCAAGCCGGGCTGTCAAGCTCCTGCACCAGGACGCGCCACGGCGACGAGGGGCTGTCGGGAACACGGAGGAAAACCCATTCCCCCGTCGTGGCCGACGCCACCGGCATCAGCTCACCGGGGTTCGCCCCTGCCGGACTCGGCAGGTACTCCGCCATGTCTTCCTCACGGAAAAGCTCGAGATCACCCCTGATGGATTCCCTCAGATTGTGCAGAAGATGGCCGGCGGGATGCTCCAGATACAGTTGATTGTTGATCTGGACCGATCCATAGGCATCAACGATCCCGCGGAAGTCCGCCGGGAATTCGATTCCGAACTCCCGCTCCATTTCACTCCATGGCGCCGGATCCGTCCAGTTGAATCCAGGTTCGCCCAGCAAGGCTCGGATCTCTGCAAGCGTTGCCATCACTTGACCCCTTCTAGCATGTCGAGCCGATACCGGTCCTGGAGTTGACCACAGTGCAGGAATAGCTGTCCGTGATCCTGCCCCGGGATCCGTACACGGCCATTCCCACCTGGATGGTCGTCGGAACGGCCGAGCGAGTGTCTCCGTACACGGGAACGACCGACATGAACAGGCTGTTGTTCCCGTTCAGGGCCTTCCATCCGAAGGCTTCCACCTTGCTCGCCATGCGAGCATTCGCCCTGGCATTCAAAGCCACCAAGTTGCGGACATCCTCGCCGGTACCCTTTCCCCAATAACCTATCAGGTGGCCGGCCTGCGGCCTTCCGCCTCCTGCTCTGATCTCTCCCATTCCGTCCGGCTCGACCGACGGTTCACATTCTGGGCACTTCGGCAAACCGCCGGCTCCGGTCCGCGACCTGCGATCGCTCTTGGTGAGGAATGCGATGGCACCGGTCGCCCTGCATCCCTTGTTCCCCTGATGGTCCGTGTACTCCTCGAGACCTCCGTAGATCCGCCCACCGTCGATCAGGGGCATCGCATCGCACGAACTCCTGCGCCCGTCGTCATCGTCGTCTCCGGCGCAGCCACCGGTGGACACGCAGACGGCCGCCGTAGTGAGTCCCGCCGCGATGGCCGAGGCCGCGTTGCGTACCGAGTTGCTGATGTTGATCTGCACGGTCGGGGGTTCGCCGGCAGCCGAGATGGAGTGGACCTTCAGGGTCGACTTGCCGATGGATGCGGTGATCTTGATGGCGTGGGCGCGGATCGCCGCGCGGCGGGCGGCCTCGGCCGCTGCTCTGGCCGCCGCTGCCCTGGCCGCCGCGGCTGCGACGTCTGCGGCGCTGACGCCGCTCCCTCCGCCGCAGGAGTAGCACGTACCGGCGCCGGAGCCGCCCCCGCCTCCGCCCCCGCCGGTTCCACCGCCCCGGCCCGCGCTGGAGGAGCCGCTGCTCTGGAGGGACTCGCAGAAGGCATAGGAATGGGTCTGGGCGCAGGTGCGGCCGTGGGTGACGGCGTGGCCGGCGGCGGCCGAGGAGGTGTATGCGTGGCTGTACGACGAGGAGCTGGAGGAGGAGAAGGCGTCGGAGATACTCCTGGAAAGCGCCGAGCAGTACTCGATGCAGGTGCTGATCAGGGCCGCGCCCAGGAGGTAGGCACCCTCCGCCTCTCCGATGCACAGGTCCCACAGGCAGTGCCCGCTCGGGTCCGTCCCGGTGAGCGGTGTGTCGTTCGCGTAGGCGTAGTCGTTCGCGTTGGTACTGTCTGCGACCGCCGTGTTGTCGACCGTGTCCGCCGAGTCGAAGCCGCCCGTGTTCGGGCTGTACCAACGGGCGTGCATGTTGACGTTGCCGGTCGACGGGTCGGTGTACTCGCTCTGGTAGCCGGCGCTGCCGGTCAGGGTGGAGGCGATGGCGGTGCCCCACGGGTCGTAGCTCGCGGAGCCGGTCAGGGTGGTGCCGGTCGCGGTGAACTGGCCGATGACGTCGGTGTGCAGGTCGGTCCAGGCCAGGGTGGCGCCGGTCGCCGAGGATTCTCCGGTGAGGGCGCCCGACGGGTCGCGGCTGTAGGTGCTCGCGCCGTCGGAGGAGACCGTGTTGTCGGTGCCGGAGTAGGCGAGGGCGGTCGACCCGGCGGTGACCGCACGGCCCAGCGCGTCGTACGTGTACCCGGTCGCCCCGGCGGTGGCCTGCTGGCCGTAGGCGTCGAAGGTGTACGCCGTGGAGCCCTTGGCCGAGAGGGTGCCCCGAGCCGTGTAGCTGTAGTCCAGCGTGCCGTCGGAGGTCAGCTGGTCCCGCGCGTTGTAGGTGTACGTCGTGGAGCCCGCGGTCAGGCGGTTGCCGTCGGCGTCATAGGTGTAGCCGGTGTTCGTGGAGCCGGAGGTCCAGGACGTGAGCCGGTTGGCGTAGTCGTAGGCGTACGAGTTCGAGGCGGCGCCCTGGACTCCGGTCGTGGTCTTGGAGGTCAGGTTGTCGTTCTTGTCCCAGTCGTAGCCGACCGAGGCGACGGTGGCGCCCGTGGCGGTGGTGAGGGTGTCGGAGGTCAGGCGGTGCAGGGAGTCGTAGCCGAAGCTGCGGACGTCGCCCGAGGTCCCGTACGTCACCGACTTGGGCTGGGACAGGGCGTTGTACTGATAGGTCAGGGTCGTCCCCGTCGACGCGTCCGTGTCGGTGCCCAGGCGCCCGTCCGTGTCGTAGGTGTAGCTGCTGGTGCCGGAGGCGTCGGTGCGGCTGGCCGGGTTCTCGTCGGCGTTGTAGGTGAAGGACGAACTGCCCGCCTGCCCGGAGGTGGTGAGGAGGTCGCCGAGCGCGTTGGTGGCGTAGTACTCCCAGGTGTCGCCGACGGCCGAGGCCACGAGGTGACCGTCCAGCGAATAGGTGAAGTGGCGGTCGGCAGTGGTCGCGTCGGCGCCGGCGCCGCTCTGTGCGGTCAGATCGTCGAGGGCGTCGTAGGTGTTGGTGGTCGTCACGCCGCCCGGGTCGGTCTGGGTGACGAGACGGCCGCGCTCGTCGTAGGCGTAGGTGGTGGTCCGGTCGGCGTCGCTGGTGTACCCGGTGACCGCGGGGACTTCCTTGCTCGCGGGCAGGCCGAGCGCGTTGTACGTGTAGTACGTGGTGTCGCCGTTGCCGTCGGTGTAGGCGGTCTGGTGCCCGGAGGCGTCGTAGCCGTACCTGGTGACGATGGAGGCGCTGTCGGAGAGCGGCTCCGTCTGCTTCGTCAGGTCGCCGAGGTCGTCGTACTCGTAACTGGTCGTGTGCTGACGGGCGTCGATGGTTGTCTGGAGCCGGCCGTCGTTCGTGTACGTCGCCGACGTGGACGACAGCACCGAGCCGGCCGACGTCGCGTTCGCGGTCGCGGTCTTGCGGCCCGCCGCGTCGTAGGTCGCCGTCTGGATGCTCTGGTCCGGCAGAACGGCCTTGATGACGTCGTCGCGCAGGTCGTAGGTGTACGCGGTGGTGTCGCCGGTCGTGTCGGAGGTGGTGAGCGTGCGGCCGAGTGCGTCATACGTGTAGCCGGTGGCGACGCCGGTGCCGGACACGCTCTTGGCGACCAGGCCCGCGCTGTTGTAGGTGGTGTCGGTCTCCTGCTTCGTCTGCGCGCTCGTGGACGTGTAGACGTACGCCCATGTGCCGCTGTCGCGGCCCAGGTCGTCGTAGCTGTGGTGGGTCACCGATCCGTACGGGGAGGTCTCGGTCAGGCGGTCGCCGGCCAGGTCGTAGGAGTAGGTGAAGCTGCCGCGGGTGTCGGTGCCCGAGATGCTGATCGCCGGGTTGGTCTGCTGGACCAGGTCGCCCAACTGGTCGTAGGTGTAGTCGGTTTCGCCCTTGGCGTCCGACTCGCTGAGGACGTCGCCGGAGGCGTCGTAGGTCCAGGCGGTGGTGGCGGAGGTGCCGTTGTACGACGGGAGGGTGGTGCCGCTCCTGCGGCCGTCGCGGTCGTAGGCGGTTGCCGTGATGTGGCCGTTCGCGTCCTCGGCCTCGGTGCGGTCGCCGAAGGTGTCGTAGCCGTTGATCGTGGTCGGGTACGAGGTCTCGGTCGCGCCTGTGCCGGGCTCGGTGGTCGTGATCGCCGGGCTCGTCGTGGTGGTCGGCCGGCCGGCCTCGTCGTTGGCGTACGAGTAGACCTTGTTCTGGGCGTCGGTCGAGGTGACCTTCAGGCCGCGGTCGTCGTAGGTGGCCTTGGTGGTGAGGGTGAGAGAACTGGAGACGTACTGAGCGGCGGACGTCGTGTCACCGGCCGCGTCATAGGTGTACGTCCAGTTCTGGGCGGGGTCGCCTGCCGCGTCGGTCTGCTTCGAGGTCAGCACACGGGAGTCGTCGTCGAAGGTGTACGCGGTGGTCTGCGCGAGGCCGGAGGGGTCCGTCGTGGTGGCCGTGGTGCGGCCGGCGGCGTCGATCGTGTAGGTGGTGGCGAGAGCGCCGTTCCCGGTGGTCTTCCCGGTCAGGTTGCCCGCGTCGTCGTAGGTGTCCTGCTCGTCGACGAAGGTCGTGCCCGCGGCACCGGTCCGGGTGATCTGCCTCGTCAGCGCGTTGTCGTAGTACGCGTACGCCGTGGTGACGCCGATCGCGTCGGTGATCGTGTGGAGGCGACTGCCCGGGTCGTAGGTCCGCTGTTCCAGGAGTTTCGCGGCGGTCGGCTGCGAAGTACTGGAGGAACCCGTGTAGTTGGTGAGGACAGTGGTCAGCAGGCTGCCGTTGGCGTCGTAGGTGAAGGCGTAATTCTGCCCGTCGGGGTCGGTCTCGGTCTGCTTGTTGCCGTAGGTGTCGTACGTGTAGGCCGTGCTGTGCTGTTCGGGGTCGGTGACGGTCTTCGGTTCGCCGAAGTCGTTGTAGACCGTGCTCGTGACGCGGGCGGTGTCGCCGCCGGTCGTGTCGGAGACCGTGCTGGTCAGGGTGTTGCCGTCCGCGTCGTACGTCCGGGTCGTCAGGGCCGTGTGGACGACAGCCTGGTTGACGGCGTTCGTCGTGCCCGGGTCGAGTTCGGTGAGGACGCGGCCCAGCGGGTCGTAGGTGTAGTGGGTGACCAGGCCCGCCGGGTAGGTGTCGGAGATCTCGGTCTTCGTCAGGACGCGGCCGAGCGCGTCGTACGTGTACCGGGTGACAAGGCCGAGCCGTGAGGTCTCCTGGGCGAGGTCGCCGTTCGCGTAGTAGAGGTATGACGTCTTCGCGCCGCCCGGTGTCGTCGTCGAGGCCAGCAGCCCGGCCGGGGCCGTGGTGCCCGAGGTGTAACCGGCCGTGGTGGAGCTGGTGTATGTCTTCACGGTCGTCAGGCCGGCGCTGTGGCCGGTGACGGCCGGGGTCGTCGTGGTGAGCAGATTGCCGTTGCCGTCGTACGAGTTGACGGTGCGGTAGGTGGTGTCCGTCGAACTCGACGACCGTCCGTCGGACGAGGTCAGCAGCTGGTCGTTGCGCGGGTCCGTGTCCGAGTCCGCGTTGAGGTAGTACGTGAAGTACGACGTCGAGCACAGGGAGTCGGACTGGTCCTGGCAGGTCGTGCGGGAGACCACGTCACCACGGGAGTTGTGACCGGTGGTGGTCACGTTCCCGTTGCCGTCGGTGGTGGTGTAGAGGAAGCCGGAGGTGTCGTAGCCGTAGGAGGTGGTGGCTCCGGTGCCGTCGGTGTCGGTGAGGATACGGCCGCCGTTGGAGAGGTCGTAGGTGCTGGTGAGGGTGTTGTTCCCGGGGTCGGTGACGTCGACGGACTCGGTGGCGATGGTGCCGGTGGACTGCTTGTAGGCGTTCCACTGCGTGGCGACCTGTGCGGAGGTCAGGTTGTGGTCGTAGAAGGCGACGTCGGCGATGGAACCCTTGAAGTGGCTGACCTCACGGGGCGAGTCGAGCCAGCTCTTGGCGAAGCCCGCGCCGATGTAGGTCAGGGTGTTGGACTGGTCGGCCGGTGTACCGGCGAACGTGTCCTGCTTGGTGCCGTCGAGGAACAGGGCCTGGCTGTCGACGTCGCAGCTGAGCACCGCGTAGTGCCACGCGTTGTCGGTGACCGTCCCGGTGGAACCGAAGGCGGCGCTGCCCGAACCGCTCACGCTCCACCAGTGGCCGTGCAGCTTGCCGTCCGAACCCACGTACAGGACCGGCGTCCAGGTGCCGGAGGCAGCCGTGGCCCCGTCGATCGCCGTGGACTGGTCACCGATGAGCACGCCGGCGGTGGAGGTCTTGAACCAGATGCCGACGCTGCGCTTGGTGTCGGTGTGCAGCAGGTCGGCCGGTACGGAGACGTAGGAGCTGGAACCGTCGAAGGAGGCGGCCGTGTTCGCGGTGCTGTCCTTGGCACTGAAGGGGCCGCTGACGCCGAGAGTGACGTTGTTGTACGTGCCGTCGCCGCCGTTGACCTCGTCGGCCGCGTACGTGGCGGAGCCGTCGTCGCTGTCGTCGCCCAACTGCCAGTAGCCGGCCGGGTCCGCACCGAGCACCGTGCCCCGGAAGACCGCACTGGAGCCCGCCACGGTGGGCGTGCCCAGCTTCCAGGTGCCGCCCTTCTCGTCGGTGACCTGCGTCAGACGGTCGGCATCCGTGTCGTAGGAGACGGCCGCGGTGGTCCGGCCGGCCGGGCTGGACTCCTTCATCAGCAGGGCCGCGCTGGCGGTGCCGGCGGCGTACAGGTCGTCGACCTGGGAGGCGGTGATCGGGTGACTGTAGAAGGAGACGTCGGAGATGGAGCCGATGAAGTAGCTGACGTCGCCGGGCGAGTCGAGCCAGGAGTCGGCGAAGCCGGCGCCGATGTAGGTGTAGGCGTTGTCCTGGTCGTCGGGGGTGCCGGAGAAGGTGTCCTGCTTGGCGCCGTCGAGATAGAGGGTCTGGGTGCCGCCGTCGGAGCTGAGGACGGCGTGGTGCCAGGTGTTGTCGGTGACCGTGCCGGTGGAGCCGAAGTCGGCGCTGCCCGAACCGCTCACGCTCCACCAGTGGCCGTGCAGCTTGCCGTCCGAACCCACGTACAGGACCGGCGTCCAGGTACCGGTGGCCGCGGTGCCGGCGACGGCCTTGGACTGGTCGCCGACCAGGACGCCCTTCTTGGACGTCTTGAACCACAGGGACAGCGCGCGGGTGGTACTGGCGTGCAGCAGCCCGGCCGGGACCTTCGTGTAGCCGGTACCCGCGAGGGTCAGGGCGGTTGCCGTCGAGCCGGTGAGCGGGCCGGTGGAGCTGCCCAGAGTGGCGTTCTTGTAACTGCCCGCGTCCGTCTGCTCGTTGGCCAGCACTGAGGAAGCCGCGGTGGTACTCCCGGACGGTTCGTCCAGACGCCAGTAGCCGCTGGGGCCTGCGTCCAGGGCGGCCGAGGGGTAGTTGGAGCCGGCGATGTAGGTGTAGGCGTAGCAGGACGTCGACGCGGTCGACGGGGAGGCGGTGGCCGGCGGGCACACCGAGGTGAGCCGGTCACCGGTGTAGCCGTAGGTCCACAGGGCGGCGGTCGTGGTGTCGCCGCTGGTGGCGGCATCGGTGGTGACCGTGTGGACGTGGTAGTGGGCGGCGCCGGAGGGCTTGGCCCAGGTGAAGTAGAGGGTGCGGGCGGAGACGTCGTTCTTGATGGTGCTCAGCCGGTACGAGGAGTCGTAGCTGAGCGTCTCGGTCAGCCCCGCGTGGGTCTTGATCTTCGACAGCAGCCAGATGTTCGTGCCGCCGGGGGTGTCGAAGGTGTACGTCGTGCCGGAGGTCTCGGTCAGGGAGTAGCCGGCTGACAGTGCCTTGAAGGTGCCGTAGGTGCCGGTCGGCGGGGTGTACCCGGAGGACGAATAGCCCCAGCGTTCCTGCTTTCCGCCGTCGTCCGTGAGCACCACGCTCTTGGAACCGTCGTCGTCCATCACGGCCCGCATGTCGGCGAGCGCCGACCAGCCCGCACCGAAGGCTCCGGCGGTGCTGGTGTCCAGGGAGTTGTAGGAGCGGGTCACGTCGAGGGACGGGCCGACGGTGGCGACGGAGGCGTCGGTGGCGGAGGTGGTGTAGTTGCCGGCCTCCTCGTCGTAGCCGTGCCCGCCGTTCTGCGCCAGCCGGGAGGCGACCAGGGGCTGTGCCACCAGCGTCGACAGGGGCTGGGTGCCGCTCGTGGTCGTCGACCAGCCGTCGTTCGCCGACACCGTCCAGTAGTACGACGTGGACCAGCCCAGGTCACCTGACGGTACGGTCCACTTGGTGGAGGTCTGCCAGCCGGAGGTGTCGATCTGCTTGCCCGCCGAGGAGTACACGGCGAAGTCGTACTTCAGCGGTGTGGTCGGCCAGGAGTCCGGGTCGACCGCCTTGACCTGAAGCTGCGGACGCAGGGAGGGCGAGGTGAAGTTCGCCTTGGGATAGGTGTGTTCGATGTCCGGCGCGGTGTTCTTGCTGTAGGTGACCGTGACGTACGGGGCGTGCGAGTCGACCTGGTCGGAGTCGAACTTCTTCCACTGAGAGGAGCTGGTCGCCGAACTGAACACGGACAGGCCGTAGTTGCTGGTCTCGCCCAGGGCGATCTTCTGGAAGTAGTCCGTGTCCAGGTCGGTGGTCTGCCACTGGCCGGTACCGGTGGACACCGAGGTGTTGCCGCAGACCGTGTCGGAGACCGTGCCCGACCAGGTGCCGATGGAGGCGGCCGTCGCGGGCCGGTCCGACCAGGACTTCTGCCCGGTCACCCACCACTGCTCGGTGATCGGGTACACGTTGTACGAGGTGGAGGAACTGCATGTGTACGCCCACACGTTGAAGAGGTGCAGGTCGGCGTCGGTGATGTGATAGCCGTCGGTGTCCGGCAGCCCGAGGAACTTCATGAACGCCTGCCCGATGTACGCGCCGCCGTCCGGGGTACCGACGCGCATGATCGTGTCCGACGAGTAGTCGGCGGTGTTCGGGTAGTACACGTACGTCGTGAGGTTCTGGCCGGCGGTCGACACCGTCATCGTCGGGTCGACGGTCACCGGGAAGGTGATGTCGGAGCCGGCGAGCCAGGAGGGGTCCAGGGACATCTTCACGGCCGGGGTGCCGTCGACCTCGGTGACGCTGTACGTCATGGCCCAGTTGTCGTGGGACTCGCCGGTGGCCGGGTCGACGTAGGAGTCCCGGGCGAACGGCTGCGGCAGGGTGGCCATGACGGTGCCGCTGCCGTCCACCAGTTCCACCGTGCCGTCGGACGCGGTGGTCAGCGTGAGCCCCTTGAGGGACATCGGGAAGACCCAGCTGGTCGGCGCGTTCGCCGAGGTCAGCACCAGGGACTCCTTCACGCCGTTCGCGGTGGGCGCGAGGACGAGGTTCGTGTCGGTCAGGACACCGTCGTACTCGACGCCGGAGCCGGAGGCCGTACCGGTGACCGCGTTCGCGCCGGCCAACGACCAGGACACGGACTCGGAGTCGGAGATGGTCAGGGTCGCGAGGTCCCCCTGAGCGGACGTGCCGGAGCTGACGGCCGGGCTGGGAGTGGCCGCCGGATCGTCGGTGTCGTCGGCCTGGAGGGCGGAGGCGGCTTTCGCGGAGGCGGTCTTCCAGGTCAGGGCCGCGGGCACGACCGAGCCCGCGCCGCTCCCCCGCAGCGCGGACTGCCGTACGGAGCCGTCCGCCGCCGTGGAGGACGCGAAGGACACCCCGAGAGAGTTCGCCTTCTCCTGCCAGCGGCCGTCGGCGCGCCGCGCTACGCCGGTGTCGATGGACTTCCAAGTGCCGTCGGCGTCCCGATAGTTGATCCGGGACTGCGACATCTTCCGGGTGAAGGACCCGTCGGCGTTCTGGAAGTAGTCGAACTGCGCGCCGGACTTCGCGGCCACGCGCTTGCTCGTCTTCGGGTTGAAGCCCACGGCCGCATTACCGGAACGTTCCTTCCCGGCCTGAACGCCCGGGGCCTTCCAGGCAGCCAGCTGCCCCTTGCCCTTGCCCGGCGCCTTTCCGGCAGGCCGTCCCTTGCCTGCCTTCGCGGCGCGTACGTCGTGGGCCGAGCCGGTCTTGGACCGCGGCCCCGGACCGTCCGCACCCGACAACCACTTCCACACCTGGCCCAGCCCGGCACCGAGCGAGGCCGACGGACGCGTCGCCGCATAGGCCGCGCCTCCCTCCTGAGCCCAGAAGGACACCAGCAACGGCACCACAGCCAGCCACACACGCCACCGCGACAGCGGACGCACCCCACCCACCGACCCTTTACGTATCGCATCACGACAGGAGCAGCCGATGCGTCAGGTCGACCCCCGTGATCACGCGGGCTGCGGCACCAAGTTGTAAGTGCGGCATGAAGAGAAGTACAAGATCCCTTGTGAAGACCTGTGGCATCCCTTTACCGGGCTGCGGGAGAACCCACAGGACGGCTGCCTTCCCTTCACCAGCACGTCACCGCCGAGTCATGCACACGACGGGCGACCCCATGGCCTTCCCACGCCCCGCACGTCACGTCGCCTGCACCTCACGATCGTTCTGATGGCGCAAGGACTGGCTCTGACCAGCAGCCCGCAGGAAGACATCCCGGACATCCAGCCCTACGGCCCGCAAGGTGAGAACCGGGTGAGTATGCACCCTGGCGCCCGTCCGCCGAGCACCGGGAATGCGGCGTTCAACCTAAATGTTCGCGATGTCGCACATATTCCGCATGTGACAAAATGTGAAGAGTGGCTTTCTGTGCCGCAGACCGGCGAGAGGAGTGCTTCATGATCGCCAAGCTGCTCCGCAAGCTGTCCTTCACGCGCCACTACGGTGCGTACGGCGCCCACGAATGGGACGCGTACGCCGGCGACGAGCAGGACTGAACCCACAAGCCGGCGGGCGCCCTGGGGCGGGCGCCCGTTCCCGGCCACGCTGCCGGCGGCATCGCCTGGACGGATACGGGAGCCAGGGACGAATTCATGGGCCGAAGTGATGAGCCGCCGCGGTTGCCCGGAGGCAGCTACGCGACCTGGAGTCGCGACCGGCTCGAGGCAGCCCGCCGCGGCGCCGAGGAGTGCGGGGACGTCTGGCAGCTGGAGTCGGGGATCTACGTAGCCGCCGCGGCCGCACCATGTGAAGAAGTGCTGCACCGCGCACGGGACTTCCCCAAGGCACCCTCTCCCCTCTTCCCGCCGTTGAAGCGGTCGAGCGGAGCACCGGCACCCGAGGAGCGTGCGCATGCGCACGCGGCCCGGATGCACGGACTCCGTGCGCAGGCGGTCGCGGACAGGATCGGCGAGATCGCGCCCCGGACCGCACGGTTCGCCGACCAGTGGCCCACGGGCCAGGACGTAGAGATTCTGCCACCGGTCCGGCACGCCCTGGCGGAGATCGGTGTGCACTACCTCTTCTCCGAGGACGCCCCCGCCCTGCAGCCCCATGCGGCACAGCTCTTCCTCGCCCGGGAGGTGCTCGTACGCCCCTCGCGTTGGCTACCGCCCCGCTGGATGCCCACCCCGGCACGTCGGTTCCGCACACGGCAGCAGGTCGCCTTCACCGACGCGCTGCGGGCCGTCGTGCGGCGGCGTCGCTCATCGGGCCGGCTCGGTGACGACCTGCTGGGACAGATGCTCCGCCCCTCCCCCCGTTACGGCCTGCTGCCGGAAGAGGCCGTCCTCGACACTCTCCCCGGAATCACCGTCGCCACCTTCGAGACCCCTTCCCGGGCCGCCGGATGGATCCTGCTCCACCTGGCCCGGCACCCCCGGGCGGCCGCCCGCGTCGCGGCCGAAGCCGCCGCGCTCCCCGTGGACCCGGCCACGACGACCCGCACCCACCTCAGGGGCCTCCCGTACACCGAGGCACTGGTGAGTGAGGTGCTCCGGCTGTACCCCCCGAGCTGGCTGCTGACCCGGAGTGCCCCGCGGCAGACCCGGCTCGCCGGCTACACCATCGACGCCGGGTCCACCGTCCTCGTCTGCCCCTACACCGCTCACCGCGACGCACGGGAGTACGCCGAGCCGGACCGGTTCCTGCCCGAACGCTGGCTCGACGACACGGGCTCACCGGCGAAACCCGGGGTCTTCCTCGCTTTCGGTACCGGACCGCACGGCTGCGAGGGAGCCGCGCTGGCCATGGCGATGCTGACGGTCCTCACCGCGCAGACCGCCCGCCGCTACCACCTGAGCGAGCCGCCCGGACAGGGACCCGGCTACCAGGTCACCACCCTCGAAGGCCTCGCGACGGTCGGCTTGCGCCTGCGCGCCACCGTGCGCGACTGAGGTCGGTGCTGCTGTCCGTGACCGTCCGTCGCCGTCGGCGTCCCGGTCGGACGGATCACCGGCTCATGGTCCGGCCGTCGCGTACCGCTGGTCGAACTCGTCGGCGAGCATGCCCATCATGACGAGGTCGTGGTGCCGGCCGGCGAGGAAGACGTGTTCTCGCAAGCGCCCCTCCTCGGTGAAGCCGAGCCGACGGAAGAGCGCCAGCGACGCCTCGTTGGGGGCGAGGACCGCTGCCAGGCATTTGTGATAGCGCCGCTCGGCGAACATGAAGCGCAGCAGCAGCGCCACCGCTTCCAGCGCGTAGCCCTTGCGCCGGTGGTCGGACCCGATCTCGACATCGACCTCGAACCAGCCTGAACGACGGCCGGTGCGGTGCGAGCCGACCGTGCCGACCAGCACCCCCGTGGCCGTCGCCTCCACCGCCAGCCGGAAGCGGTCGTCATCGTCCCCGGCAACGGCCTGCTCCTTCGCCCGGACACGGTGACTCTCGGCGGACCGCGGCAGCTCCGGCCGGCTTCCTCGCCGCCCGTCGTCGGCGGCGAGTCCCATGAGCGCCGTCCAGTCGTCGGGCTCGACGGCGCGCAGGCGTACCCGATGACCGGTCCAGGACGATTCCATGCCCTCTTTGATAACGCCGCGGTGCGCGCCAGGCCGCGAGGCACACCGGGGCGCTGGGATCGCCGCTGCCGAGGCCGCTGTTAGGCTGATTTTCTGACGATGTTCCGGCATGCCGTGCCGCAGACTTCTCCGGCGTGACGGAGATCCGTTCCGGATGCACGGTGAGGAAGCGCCCATGTGCCATCCACACCCTGACGACGCCCGACAGGGCCCGAGGACGTCGACACCATGACCGGTGCCGCTCACCTGCGGGCGTTCAGGCGCTCCGGCCGCATCGGGATCGTCGGCGCTTCGCTGGCGGGGCTGCGGGCCGCGGAGTCACTGCGCGACGAGGGGTTCACGGGATCGTTGACCATCGTCGGTGACGAGCCGTGCGAGCCCTACGACCGTCCACCGCTGTCCAAGCAGGTGCTGACGGGGTGGGTGCCCGCCGACGCCACCACGTTGCCCCGGCGTCGCGCCGTCGATGCGGAGTGGCTGCTGGGCGTGCCCGCCGCCGGGTTGGACCTCGCGTCGCACCACGTGCGTCTCGCCGACGGACGCGGGATTGCCTTCGACCGGCTGCTGGTCGCCACCGGGGTACGGGCCCGGCCGTGGTTCGTCGAGTCCGAGGCGGCCCTGGACGGAGTCTTCGTCGTGCGGACGCGCGAGCACGCCGAAGGCCTGCGGCGGGCCCTCGCCGCCGGGCCGTCCCGGGTGCTGGTCATCGGCGCGGGGTTCACCGGCTGCGAGATCGCCTCCGTCTGCCGGGAGCGGGGCATCCCGGTGACGGTCGCCGAACTCGCGCCCGCCCCACTGGCCGGGGCGCTCGGAACCGTGATCGGCGAGGTCGCGGCCGACATGCAGCGCGCTCGCGGCGTGGACCTGCGGTGCGGTGTCCAGGTCGTCCGGCTGGAGGGCGACGCGCGGGGACGGTTTCGCGGTGCTCATCTCGACGACGGCGGCACGGTCGACGCCGAGGTGGCGGTGGTGGCGCTCGGGAGCATCCGCAACACCGAGTGGCTGCGGGGGTCGGGGCTGGCGGCGGGCGAGTGGGGGGTCACCTGTGACACGGGCTGCCGCGCCCTGGACACCAACGGCCACGTCACCGGCGACGTCTTCGCGGCGGGGGACGTGGCCCGCTGCCCGAACCCCGTCCACGGGAACCGGCTCGTCTCGCTTGAGCACTGGGCGAACGCCGTGGAGCAGGCCGAGGTCGCGGCGCACAACATGGTCAGCTCCGAGGCCGAGCAACGGCCCCACCTGTCCGTCCCGCTGTTCTGGTCGATCCAGTTCGGCGTCAACATCAAGTCCGTCGGCGTGCCGGCCTTCGCCGACCAGGTGGTCGTCACCCAGGGATCGGTGGCCGACCACCGCTTCGTCGCCGCATACGGCTACCGGGGCCGGGTCGCCGCTGCCGTCAGCTTCGACGACGGCAGGTCGCTGAACCACTACCGGCGGTTGATCGAGACGGCTGCGCCCTTCCCACCCCTCTGCCCCACGCCCGACCGGCCCATGGACCAACACCCGCTGCCCGCCGGCTTCTGCGGCCCCGCCCTGTCGGAGCCGGACGCCACAGGCCACGATCCGGGCGAACGCCGCCGTGTCCCGGCCGTGCACCGGCATCCGCCGAAGGAAGGCCTGCCAACCGCGAGCGGAACCCCCGGCACGCTGCGACGGATCTACGACTACTCCGCCCGCGCCGACCCCTATCCGCTGTACGCCGAACTGCGCGAGACGCCGGTGGCCCGGCAGGAGGACGGCAGCTACGTCATCAGCACTCACCGCGAGATCACGGACGTGCTGAACGACCCGCATCTCAGTTCCGACGTGCGCAACCTGTCGGGTCCGATGCCGTCGGACCAGGCCCCTTCGTCGTTCATCCACATGGACTCGCCCGAGCACGACCGGCTGCGACGGATGGCGATGCGGCACTTCGGCCCCCCGCACACCCCTGGGCTGGTGAACGGGCTCGAAGGCTTCCTGGCCGCCACCGTCGGGGGGCTGGTCGACGGTTTCGCGGACAAGGAGCGGATCGACGTCGTCGACGATTTCGCCTTCCCGCTCCCCTTGGCCATCACCTGCCACGTGCTCGGCGTGCCACGCGAGGACGAGCCGAGGTTCCACCGCTGGGTGCACGACATCATGGACTCGGTCGACTACGACCCCGCCACCGACCCGAAGGAGAAGCTGGACAAGGGCGTGCGAGCCCGCGAGGACCTGCGCCGCTGCCTTGGCGAGCTGGTGGCGCGGCGCCACGGCCGGCCGGGACACGGCCTGCTGTCACAGCTGGCCAACGACGACGGGCCCGACGGCCGGATGACCGACGCCGACATCGTCGCCACCGCCAAACTGCTCCTCGTCGCCGGTCACGAGACCACCGCCAACCTCATCACCAACGGGATACTGACGCTGCTGCGCCACCCGGACGTGCTGCGCCGGCTGCGCGACGAACCCGAACTGGTCGTCCCGCTGGTCGAGGAACTGCTGCGCTACGAGCCACCCGTGCAGATCATTCCGTGGCGGGCCGCGTACAGCGACATCACCGTCGCCGACACCGTCATCCCCAAGGGCTCGCAGATCATGCTGATGCTCGCCTCGGGCAGCCGCGATCCGGAGCGCTTCCGCGATCCCGACCGCTTCGACCCCGACCGCACCGACAACCAGCACCTCGGCTTCGGCAGCGGCATCCACTTCTGCTTCGGCGGCCCGCTGGCCCGCCGGGAGACCCAGATCGCGCTGACCGAGCTGGTACGACGCCTCGACCACCCCAGCCTGGTCGCCGACCCGCCGCCGTACCGGCGCAGCCCCGTCCTCCGGGGGCCGGTCCATCTGGACATCGAGCAGGGCGATGGGTGAGCGAGGGCGCGGCCCGTTCCGAACCTGGCGTCATCGGTTCCGCCCTTGACGGCTGCCCGAACTCCGTCGGAGCCGATCTGCCGCACCAGCGGGCTCCGGCCCGGGGCGAGCTCGGCGCTGTGGGACGCGAGTGCGGTGCCGACGTGTGGAGCAGGAGCCGCGGGCGCATGCCGAAGGGCACCGTGCCCTCGTGGCGGCGGCCGGGCCGGCGGTGCTCGACACCCGGGAGCTGGAGCCGGCCGGCGTTGCCACCACGCTGCGCGCGGACGCCCAGGGGCGGCTCGCCGTGACGGACGGACCGTTCCTGGAGACCAAGGAAGCGGCGGGCGGCTACTACCTGATCGAGGCCGGCCATCTCGACGAGGTGCTGGGGCTGGCCGAGCACCTGTACCAGGCGACCGCCGGTCACAGCGGGGCGGAGATCCGCTCGGTGGTGGAGCCCGGATGAACCAGGAGGTCCTCACGAGGAGGCCCTCCTCCTCAGCGGCAACGACGCCGAACGCGGATTCCTCACCGAACGGCTCGCCGAGGTCCGGCTCCACCTGCCCCGGTGAGGACCACCCGCCCGCTCCTCACCACGGAGCAGCGGCGCGCCTCGACGAATGCCGCCGTCGACAACCGTGACGCCCCGACGCAACCCGCCCCCTTGAGCACCGGGGTCCCGTCCCGCTCGGTGACCACGGCGTCGGCCGCGTCGGCGCCAAGGCCCACCCCCCGGCCCACCGGCCCCGCGCCACTGCCGGCGATGTGTCCGGCGTGCCGTCCGTACCTGGCCGGTGAGGTACGGGGACCTCAGTCCTCCACCCCCCGCCGCACGCGCCGCGAGGGGGCGAACGCGTACAGGTCGAGGATGTCGGGCGGGTCGGCGAGGCCGGGGCCGCCGGCCGCCACCCAGTCGGCGATGTCGGCTGTCGCGTCGGGGTCGTTGACCAGGCCGAGCCAGACCGGTCGGCCGCCGGCCGCGCGGCCGGCGGAGGAGGGCTGGACGACGATGACGTTCGCCTGCTCGCAGGCGTCCAGGCAGTTCACCGCCCGGACCCGGGCGGCCGGGCCCAATTCCGACTTGAGCGTGGCGAGCTGGGCTGCGTGGTCGACGCCGGGGATCTTGTCCGTACCGCAGCAGCAGCCGCGGCACACGGTGACCGTGCACCGGGGCTCACCCTGCGCGGCGGGTGGCTTGCGGCGGCTCATGCGGCGGCCCGCTGCCAGGCCGCCTCGCGCAGCAGGCGCAGTCCGTTGAGGCCGACGATGACGGTGGAACCCTCGTGGCCCGCCACGCCCAGCGGCAGCGGCAGGGTGCCGATGAGGTCCCAGGCGACTAGGCCGGTGATGAAGAGGCCGGCGATCACGAGGTTCTGCACGACCAGGTCGCGGGCCCGCCGGGAGAGCGTGATCACGGCCGGGACCGTGCGGAGTTCGTCGCGGACGATCACGGCGTCGGCGGTCTCCAGTGCGAGGTCGGAACCGGCCCGGCCCATGGCCACGCCGGTGTGGGCGGCGGCGAGGGCGGGCGCGTCGTTGACGCCGTCGCCGACGACCAGCACCCGGCGGCCCGACGTCTCCAACTCCCGTACGGCGGCCACCTTCTGCTCGGGCAGCAGCCCGGCCCGCACGTCTGCGATACCGACCTCGGCCGCGAGGCGGGCGGCAGCACGGGGGTTGTCGCCGGTCACCAGAAGGGGTGCCGATCCTACGAGGGTGGTCAGCGCGGACACGGTCACGGTGGCGTCGGCGCGCAGCCGGTCGGCGATGCCGAGCAGCCCGGCCGGGGTGCCGTCGACGGTGATCAGGACGGCGGTGCGGCCGCCCTCCTCCCACTCGGCGGCGACCACCGCGGCCCGCACGGACCTCGGGTCGTCCGCCTCGGCGAGCAGCCGGGCCGGGGCCCCGACGGCGACCTTCCGTCCACCGACGGTCGCGGTGACCCCGACCCCTGGTGCGGAGCCGAACTCCTCGGTGGCCGGCAGGTCGAGGCCCCGCTCCCGCGCGGCGTCGACGACGGCACGGGCCAGCGGGTGCTCGCTCGGGTGCTCCGCCGCGGCGGCGAACGTCAGCAGCTGCGTCTCGTCCAGCCCGCCGCCGGCGAGCGGCCGGACGTCGGTGACGCGCGGGGTGCCCTCGGTGAGCGTGCCGGTCTTGTCGAGCGCGACCGCGTCGATCTCGCCCAGGCGTTCCATGACCACGGCGGACTTCACGAGCACACCGTGCCGGCCGGCGTTGGCGATGGCGGAGAGCAGCGGCGGCATGGTGGCCAGGACGACCGCGCACGGCGAGGCCACGATCATGAAGGTCATCGCCCGCAGCAGCGAACCGGTCAGTGCCGCCCCGAAGGCGAGCGGGACGAGGAAGACTGCGAGGGTCGCGGCCACCATGCCGAGCGAGTAGCGCTGTTCGACCTTCTCGATGAACAGCTGGGTGGGCGCCTTGGTCTCCGACGCCTCCGCCACCATGCGCACGATCCGGGCGATCACCGAGTCGGAGGCGTCACGCTCCACCCGCACGCGCAGCGCGCCGGTGCCGTTGAGGGTGCCCGCGAAGACCTCGTCGCCCGCCTCCTTGGCGACCGGCAGCGGCTCGCCCGTGATGGTCGCCTGGTCGACGTCGCTCGCGCCGTCCAGGACCCGTCCGTCGGCGCCGACCCGCTCGCCGGGCCGTACGAGGAGCAGGTCGCCGACCGCCAGCGTCTCGACGGCGACGGTCTCCTCTTCCCCTGCTGCCGTCAGCCGCGTTGCCGTGGCCGGGGCCAGGTCGAGCAGACCGCGCACCGAGTCGGCGGTGCGGGCGGTGGCCAGCGCCTCCAGGGCGCCGGAGGTGGCGAAGATGACGATCAGCAGCGCGCCGTCCGTCACCTGCCCGATCGCCGCCGCCCCGAGGGCCGCCACCACCATCAGCAGGTCGACGTCGAGGGTCTTCTCCCGCACCGCCCGGAGCCCGGCCCAGCCCGGTTCCCAGCCGCCGGCCACGTAGGTCAGCGCGTACAGCGGGCCCCAGGTCCAGGCCGGGGCGCCGGTCAGCCGCAGGGGCAGCGCCGCCAGGAAGAGCACCAGGGCGGCGGCGGCCCAGCGGGCCTCGGGCAGCGCGAGGACACGGGTACGGCGGGATGCGGTGCCCTCGCGCGCGGGCGCGTCCTGGCCCGGGGACGGCGGGGCGAGGGTGGAGGAGGTCATCGGAACGGAAGTCCTTCACGGCGGACGGTACGGCGCGGTTGCGGGCACCGGACGCACCGGTTCCGCGTTCCCACCGTACAGGACCACATGAAGACTCGTTCATGTGTTCATGTCCACCGGTCCGTAGGATGAAGCCCATGGGCCACGGAGCTGACGCCGAGAACACCACCGCCGCCACGGTGCGCGAGCGCCTGGAGACCGTCGGCGCCACCGACGTGGCCACCACGCTGCAGGCGCTGGCCACCCCGTCCCGGCTGCGGATCCTGGCCCGCCTGCAGGAGGGTCCGTGCGCGGCGACCGAACTGGCGGACGCCGTCGGCATGGAACAGTCCGCCTGCTCCCACCAACTGCGCCTGCTGCGCAACCTCGGCCTGGTCACCGGCGAGCGGCGCGGCCGCTCGGTGATCTACGCCCTCTACGACAACCACGTCGCCGAACTCCTGGAGCAGGCCCTCCACCACGTCGAGCACCTGCGCCTCGGCCTGCGGGACGCCCCGGCCCCGAGCGAGGCGGCCGGGGCCCGCTGAGCGCCGGGCCTCACGCGGGCAGGGGAATGACATGCAGCCGACAGCACCGACCGCCGCCGCCCCTCCGCGATGCGGCCCAGCCGGGATCCGTGTCGCGATATGACGCTAGCCTTCTGCCCGCGTCGCTGTCGCGTCGCGCCGAGATGCTCAACAGGACCAGGACGGAAGCATGTCGGGAGAGATCTCACCCAGCGGGAAGCGCTCCGGCCCCGGCTCGTCGCCCGCACTGCGGGCCTCTCATGCGGACCGGGACCGGGTGGTGGACGTACTGCGTATCGCGGCGGGCGACGGCCTGCTGACCGCGGAGGAGTTGGACGAGCGCCTGGAGGCCGCCCTGTCGGCGCGGACCCTGGGCGAACTGACCACGCTCACCGCCGACTTGCCGCCCGCCGGCGCGGCCGAGGCAGAGGTCAAGGACGTGGTCCGGATCGAAGGGGTCCACAGCGGCGCGGTCGAGCGGGCAGGGCGATGGGTGGTGCCGCGGAGGCTGGAGCTGGCGGTGACCTACTGCGAGGTGACGCTCGACTTCACCGACGCCGTGGTCACGCATGACACCTTGCGGATCGACATGGGGATGACGGGGAAGACCCTGACGCTGGTGACGAGGCCGGGCGTCGTGGTCGATACCGATGGTCTGAAGCTGGTACACAGCAGGGTCAAGTACCGCCGGGTTCCGGGGAGTTCTGATACGCCGGTCACCTTGCGAGTGGAACTGGTCGGCCAGAAGGCCCACGGCAGCGTGGTGGTGCGGCCCCCGCGCCGGAGTCTCCGGCAATGGCTGCTGCGCAGGCCCGCGTCCCCTTCCACACCCGCCTGACTCCCCCGCACAACGCTCTGGCGGGGTCGACCGACCCGACGCGGGCCCGCCGGCGTTCTGGCGGCGCGGAGACCGGCACGACCGAGGATCGGACACGACACCGCCGCGCTCACCGGGGACGCCGTCTCCCACGCCCTCCTCCTGGCAGGCCGTCTTCACCTACGACCCGCTCGACGAGGAGCCCGGCACCGAACCGCTTGCCGCGCTGCGGCGCGGGGCCCCGCTCAGCGCCGTGGACCAGGCCGATGACGCGGTGGACGCCGCGCGCGTGGACCGCCGTCCGGACCGCCGGGGGCGGGATTCGCCGGGGTGCGCCGCCGTCACCGATGGTCTTCGCGGGCGCCGTCGTCAACCGACCGGTGGCATCCAGGTCGGACCAGAACCGGAATGCATGGTTCCGTGACATCCATCACAGCGGATCCGGGACCTAGCCGTGCCGGATAGTAGAAGGCGCTCTGACGACATATGGGATTTGTCCGGCTTGGGGCGCGCAGGCGCCACGCATGGATTCACGGCTTTCCATCCGCGAACCACTTTCATCCGTTCTGCGCGCGCGCAGGGATTCTGACGGAGCGACAGAGGACCGGAGAGGTCCCGGCGGCCCGACCGACGCACCCCGCTCCCCTGGCAAGGGCCGCCCGAGCCTACTAAGCGAGCTAGTACCGACGCCCTTTGCGCTCCTCGTAAGGGCGTCTTAAGAATGGCGACCCGCAGGACGACGCCGCAGCTCAGGAGCGGGTTACGCATGGGTAGACATCGTAAGAACACGCATTACCGGCGGATAGTCATCGCTGCCGTCGCCGTGGGCGCCGTGGGCATACCGTCCGCCGCCATGGCCTGTACCAACTGGCCTGACAGCGAGGGACAGCGGTCCGACGGCGCCGAGAACAGCGCCACGAACGCCTCGTGGAACAAGAAGGGCTGGTGGAACGACGCGAGCTGGGGCCGCCCCTGGGACGACGACCAGGCCGACCGGCCCTCGCCGACGGCATCGGCGACGCCGAGCGCCACAAAGACCCCGAGCGCCAGGAAGAAGACTCCTCACGCCCCTGCGAGCGCCAGGAAGACCACCGCGCCGAAGCCGAAGCCGAAGGCCACCACGTCGCCCAGCACCCGGAACACCACCGCCGCCGCTTCCGCGGCCCCGAAGCCGTCGAGCACGCCGAGCACGTCGAGCACCCCGAAGCCCACCAGCACGGCGTCCGGAGTCGTCGCCCGCATCGTGGAACTCGTCAATGCCGAGCGCAGCAAGGTCGGCTGTTCGGCCCTGACCCTGAACACGACCCTGTCCAAGGTTGCACAGGCACACAGTGAGGACATGGCGCTTCACCAGAACATGTCGCACTCCGGGTCCGATGGTTCCTCCCCCGGAGACCGGATCACCCGTGCCGGGTACACCTGGAGCGCCTACGGCGAGAACGTGGCCTACGGTTACGCCACTCCCGAGAAGGTCATGGCGGCCTGGATGGCCAGCCCCGGCCACAAGGCCAACATCCTCAACTGCACGTTCAAGGAGATCGGCGTCGGTCTCGCCCAGCCCGACAGCTACTGGACCCAGGACTTCGCCACCGCCCGTTGAGCTGACGCCGTCACGGGTGGGTGCAGGTTCACGACGACGGGATCGACGCCGGAGCGCACGACGGCCCGGACCGTCTCGAACTCCGGGGAAGCGTTGGCCTCCTGGTGGACGGCGTGCGCGGGGACGAACACGAAGTCGCCGGGGGCCGGTCTTCTGGTCGCCGTGGTGCCGGGGTCACGGCCGGCGAAGGCGGCCTCATGGTGCGCCCCTGCCATCGCAGCGGTCCCGGACGCGGGCTACTTCGCGCCTCCGCCTCCGCCCCCGAGGGATCCGCCGGAGCCGCGCTGCCGGCGCGGGCGGGTCTGGTCGCTGCCGGGCCTGGTGGGGGCGTTGCCGAGCTGGTACGGGGTGAGGCGGTCGGCTCCGTCCGCGGCTCGTGGTACTTCGTTCGGCTCGCGCATCTGGCTCTCCTCGCGCACCGGCCCGGTGCGGGGCAGCGTGGGGTGGTCAGAGCGTCGAGGTGGCGCGGGTTCCCGCTGCCGTACGCCGATGCCGAACCGGACGGCCGCCACCAACGCGGCCGTGACGAGCAGACCGCAGGCGACGACCATGATCATTCCCGCCACGGGGGCGGCGGCCAGTTGCTCGACTGTCCTGTTCATCGAAGCCGGGTACCCGGCGCAGGACGTCGAATGCCGGGGAGGTGCGGAGGCCCGGGGCGCGAGTTCAGAGATCCTCTTCCAGCCTGATGGCGCTCCGCAGATCCTCCTGGGCCTCGCGCGCCTCGCCCTCGCTCTGTTCCAGGAGCGCCGCGGCGATCGCGTCGAGCTTTCGCTGGACGGCGCGCTCGGCCCGGCGCTCCGAGTTCTTCAACAACGCCAGCAGCAGCAACGTGACGCACGTCATCAGATCACCGGCCAGCATCTGCTGCGAGATCGACAGACCCGCGACGTGCGTGGCCACGAAGAAGGCGACGAGCAGCAGGCAGAACCCGTAGAACACGGGCGAGCTGGTCACGTTCGAGGCGGATTCGGCGAACCGCTCGAACCTTCCTTTGCCCCTCTCGGCAGGATGCCGGACGACCATGTTCTCCTCGCCTCCCGGGACCAGGAAACGGACGGCTTGACGGTACGAAGGAGCGGGCCCTCGGATGGGAGAGCCCGCCCGGTTGTCGCCTTGTCAGTGCTTGAAAACGTCCTTCGTCTTCTCCTTGGCCTGACGGGCCGCGCCCTTCGACTTCTTGGCCTGCCCCTCGGCCGTCATCCGCTCGTTGCCCACGGTGCGGCCAACCGTCTCCTTGGCCTTTCCCGCGGCCTCTTCGGCTTTGCCCTTGATCTTCTGCTGCTTGGCCATGGTCTTTCTCTCCTCGCCCCATGGGGAATCGAGCACCCGTTCCGAGTAACCCCCTGTCGGGCGGTGAAACGGAGTGGCGATGGTCAGTCGGGACGCGCCGGCGGGAGAAGGGTGCCGAGCGGGCCGAGGTCCAGGTTGAGGTCCTCCATGGTCAGGCCGTAGGTGGCGCACAGGTCGGACATGCGGTCGTGGAGGATCATGAGGGTGGAGCCCAGCCGTTCTTCCTGCTCCTCGGTGAGATCCCCCTGGTCGACACGGTGCAGCGCCTGCCGTTCCATGAGCTGCCGCAGCAGTTCGACCAGGGTGAGAACGAGTCTGACCAGGTCGCGTTCGACGGTGTCCGGGTCCGTGCTGATGCGGCGGGCCGGTCGCGGCGGCCCCGGCTCCCGGGTGTCGTCCGGTACGGCGGGCAGCAGCCGGAAGGCCCGGGCCGCCGCGGCTGTGACCTCGGCCAGGCGGTCCGGTCGGTCGGGACCGGGGTGTCGGTCGGCGGCCGCGTCCGTCATGGCGCGTCCTCGGGGCGGGCCGGTGGTGTCGTCCACGGTGACGGGTTCCGGGCGCTCACGGAGACGATCAGGGCGCGCAGCGAGATCCGGACCAGGTCGATGTCGGCGATCGACAGGACCAGATCCCCGGTGACGACGACACCTCCGCTGAGCAGGCGGTCGAGGAGGTCGATGAGGGCCACCTGGCGCTGGGCCAGCGGCTCGGCGCCGGGCGGCTGCTCGACCGCGCTCATGGCGCCCGGTCCGTCGCGGGAGTCCCCGCACCGGGCGGGGTGGCGAAGGAGTACGGCGCCCAGGGCCCGGTGACGTCGATCCGTACGCCGGGCAGGCCCTGGACGGTGTCGAGGACCCGCGAACGGAACTCCGCCCGTGGGCTGGGTCGTCGACCGGGTGGTCGAGGCCAAGCACTTCCAGCGCTACGTCACCCTCTCCGACGAGGCCGCCGACGGCTGGCGCGGTGAGATCCGGGACGGCGAGGTGGTGCGCACGCACGAGGAGGCGCTGGAGGAGGAAGAGGCGGAGTACGAGGACGAGGAGCCCGAGGACGAGTCCGGCGAAGAAGAGGAAGCGGCGCCGGAGGACGCGTATCCCGAAGCGGAGGACGAGTACGAGGAGGAAGACGAAGAGGGCGAGGAGGACGAGGAGTAGGACGGGAGGACGAGGAGGCTTGACGTCCACCGTCACGCCCCGGCCCCGCGCCCCCGCGCACGATGCGCCATCGCGGTGACGCTCGCCCCGACGGATCGGGTTCTCCGGCGTGCGGGGGGCATGGCGTCGGCCGTACGCGGTACACGTTGCTGGTCCGCGACGACCGACGCGTGCGGGTGAGGAGGGGCGATGCGCAAGGCGCTGACGGCATTCGGTGAGGTACTCGCCTGGTGGGCGGTGCTGGTCGTCCTCGACATCCTGTTCATCAGCACGGTCTCCGCCCTCGAACTGGTCGTGGCCGCCGGCGGAGCGGTGATCGCGGCGATCGCCGCGCGGGCCGTCCGCACGGCGTCGGGTGCCCGGCTCGGCGGTACCCGGCGATGGGGAACGGCCGTGTCGGCATGGCCCGGTGCGGTGCTCACCGACCTGGTCGGGCTGTGGCGGCTCACCGCGCGTGCGCTCCGCGGCCGTGCGTCCGAGGGGAGCCTGAAGACGATGACCCTGGCTCCCGGTACGGGTGCCGCGTGGGCCTGCGCCCTGCTGTCCGCCACCCCCGGCGCGTATGTCGTCGACGTACGCGGAACGCGAGGGGAGGCACCCGCCTCGCGGGAACGGGAAGTCGTCGCACACGTTCTCACCGACGACCGTACGCGCCTGGAGGACGTACTCACCGAGGGCCCGCGCCGGTGAACGCCTGGCTGCTCGCGACGGCGGCGCTGCTGACGCTGGGTGTGCCGCCGTGCGTGTGGGCCGCCGGCCGGGGGTCGGCGGTCGAGCGGCTGGCGGGGCTCAGCCTGGCGACCACCGTGGTCACCGCCGTCCTGCTGCTGACGGGACAGGGGTTCGGGCGCGGCGCCTTCGCCGATCTCGGCCTCGTCCTGGCGGTCCTGGGGCCCGCCGGCACCCTGGTCTTCGCCCGTTTCCTCGGCGGCCCGTCGATCGAGCCGCCCGGCGCACGAACGAACCACGAGGAGCGGTGAGATGACGGTCCGTCATGTCTGCGCGCTCGTCCTGCTCGCCGCCGGCACCGGGGTGCTGCTGCTCTCGGCCGTGGGCCTGGTGGCGCTCCCGGGGCCGTTCCAGCGGCTGCACGCCCTCACCCCCGCCTCCACCGTCGGGGTGCCGCTCGTCGCCCTCGCGATGGCCGTCGAGACCGGCCCGGGACGCGCCGCCCTCAAGCTGCTGGTCATCGCGGTGGTCGTCGCGCTCGGCGGGGCGGTCACCGCCATGGCGATCGGCAGGGCCACCGCCCAGCACGAACGTCTGCTGCGAGAGGACTCCCCGGAATGAGGCCGGCATGAACACCGCGACCGCACAGGAATATCTGATCGCCGTCGCCCTGGTGCTGGTGGCGGCGAGCGCCACCGCCGCGGCGCTGGCCCGCGACCCGGTGCGGCAGGCCGTGCTGCTGGCCGTCCTCGGTCTCTGTCTCACCGTCCTGTTCACGCTGCTGCAGGCGCCCGACGTGGCGCTGTCCCAGCTGGCGGTCGGTACGGCGGTCACCCCGCTGCTGATCCTGCTGACGGTCCGGAAGGTGCGCCGCGCCACGGCGTCGCACCGCGGCCGGGACGACCGCGGGTCCGAGGGCACCGATGAGTCGTAGCGCGCGCGTCCGGCTGTTCTGGGCGGCGGCCGTCGTCTTCGCCGTGGTGTACACGCTCGCCTGCACCGGACTGCCGCACTTCGGTACGGCGGTGCACCCCTACGGCACCCGCGCGGTGGCCGCGTCCCTGCGGCAGCGCACCGCCAACGTGGTCTCGTCGGTCAACTTCGACCAGCGCGCCCTGGACACCCTCGGGGAGGAGTCGATCCTGTTCGCCTCGGTTCTCGGCACGATCGTGCTGCTGCGCCACGCCCGCGACGAGAGCGTCGGCCGGCCGCGCGCGGGACGAGTCCTGCCCAGCACCCGGCTGCTGGGCCTGGTGATGGTGCCGCTCACCCTGCTGACCGGCGTGTACATCGTGGCGCACGGCCAGTTGTCGCCGGGCGGCGGTTTCCAGGGCGGCGTCATCCTCGCCACCGGGCTGCACATGGCGTACGTGGCCGCCGACTACCGCGTGCTGCAGCGGATCCGTCCGCTGGCCGTGCTCGACGCGGCCGACGCGTGCGGCGCGGGCGCGTTCGTGGCACTGGGCTTCGCGGGACTGATCGCCGGCGGCGCCTATCTCCAGAACGTGCTGCCGCTCGGCACCTTCGGCACGCTCTCGTCCGGTGGCCTCGTCCCGCTGCTGAACGCGGCGGTCGGCATCGAGGTGGGCTCGGGCGTCATCGTCCTGCTCGCCTCCTTCCTCGACCAGGCCGTCGAGGTGAGATCGGAGAAAAACTCCGGCCCGGGAGGCGGCACATGACCGTCCTGCCCTTCCTGACCGCCGGCTGGATCCTCCTCGTCGGCGTGTACGGCATGGTCACCAGCCGGGACATCGTCCACACCGTCGGCTGTCTCGCGGTGGCGCAGTCCTCGACGTACGTGCTGCTGCTCACCGTCGGCTACCGGCGCGGCGGCATCGCGCCGTACTTCACCGACACTCCCCTGCGCACGCACACCGTCGACCCGGTCGTGCAGGCGCTCGCGCTCACCGACGTCGTCGTGGGCGCCACGGTCACGGCGCTGCTGCTCGCGCTCGCCATCCAGATCCGCAAGCGCCACGGCACGGTCGACCCGGACGCGCTGACCGGGCTGAAGGGCTGACGGGCCGGGCATGGTGCGTACCGCCGACCTGCTGCCGCTCGCCGTCGCCGTCCCGCTGCTGGGCGCCGTCGTCCTCGTGATCGCCGGGCGCCGGCTGCCCCGCCTCGCCATCGACGCCCTGGTCACCGGCTGGGCGGCGCTGGAGGTCGCCGGTCTCGTGCTGCTGTGGCTGCGGACCGGCGACGGGCACGGTGTCTCGTGGCTGGGCGGCTGGACACCGGTGCGCGGCGAGAGCGTCGGCATCGTGCTCGTCGGCGACCGCATCGGCGTCGGCCTCGCGCTGCTGGCCGCCGCGCTCGTCCTCACGGTCGTCGTCTACTCCTGGCGCTACTTCGACGAGCCGCCCGTGGCACACGCCGGCGTCTTCCCCGCGCTCCTCCTTCTCTTCGAGGCGGGCATGGTCGGGTTCGCGCTGACCGGCGACCTGTTCGACGCGTTCGTCTTCTTCGAGCTGATGGGGGCGGTCGCCTACGCGCTCACCGGCTACCGCATCGAGGACCCGCGTCCGGTGCAGGGCGCCCTGGTCTTCGGCGTCGTCAACTCCCTCGGCGCGTACTGCTCGTTGCTCGGCATCGGCCTGGTGTACGCGCGCACCGGTGAGCTCGGTTTCACCCAGATCGGCGTGCAGCTGACGAGGCACCGCCCCGACGCCCTGCTCGCCGTCGCCTTCGTGCTGGTCGTCACCGGGCTGCTGGTCAAGGCGGCGGTGGTGCCGCTGCACTTCTGGCTGCCCGATGCGCATGCGGTCGCGCCGACCCCGGTGTGCATGCTGCTCTCCGGGGTCATGGTGGAACTCGGCGTCTACGGCGTCGCGCGCGTCTACTGGGTCGTGTTCTCCGGACCGCACGGCATCGCGGAGGCACACCTGCGGGACGTCTTCGTGGCCGTCGGGGTGCTGACGGCGCTGGTGGGTGCCGTGATGTGCTGGCAGCAACGGCATCTCAAGCGTCTGCTCGCCTTCTCCACCGTCGGCCATGTCGGCCTCTTCCTCGCCGGGGCGGCACTGCTCACCCCCGCCGGAACGGCCGGGGTGGCCCTGTACGTCTCCGCCCACGCCGGGGTGAAGGCGGCCCTGTTCGCCGCGACGGGCGTGCTGCTCGACCGGTTCGGCTCCGTCGACGAGCACGGGCTGTACCGGCGCGGCCGGGATCTGCCGTTCGTCGGGGCGCTGTTCGCCGTCGGCGGGCTCGCGCTCGCCGGTCTGCCGCCGTTCGGCACGGGCCTCGGCAAGGCCGTCACCGAGCATGCCGGTGCGGAGCGGTTCCCCTGGCTGCCCGCGGTGTTCGTGTTCGTGTCGGCCCTCACGGGCGGGGCCGTGCTGCGCGCCGGTGCCCGGATCTTCGCCGGTGCCGGGCCCCGGCCGCGCGAGCGGTACACGGGGCCGGAGACCACGGGTGGCGGCGAGGAACCGGAGATCCGCGATCCGCGGCGCCGGATCCCGGTCCCGATGCTCGCCGTACCCGCCGTTCTGCTCGCCGCCGGGCTGGCCGTCGGGGTGCTCCCCGGCCTCGGTGCCGCCCTGGCCCGCGCCGCCCGCCAGTTCACCGACCGCTCCGCCTACACCACCGCCGTCCTCGGCCACCCCGTCGCACCGACCGCGCCGGTCCCCGACGTCGGCTGGACCACCGAGGGCGTACTCCTCGCCCTCGCCTCGGCCCTCCTGGCGGCGCTCTTCGCCGCGGCCGCCGTCTGGGGTCCCGCACTGCGCTCACCGCTCGTGGGCCCGGTCAGAACCGTCTGCGAGACCGTCGGACGGCGGGTGATCGTGCCGCTGCGACGGCTGCACTCGGGGCACCTCGGCGACTACGTCGCCTGGCTCACCGTCGGGGTGGCGGTCCTGCTGGTCGCCATGACCGTGTAGCGGGCCGCGATCAAGTGCTCTTCCGGGTGGGGAATTCGGGCCCGTCGTCGTGTTCGGCCTTTTCCCGCACGTCCCTCGGTGTGGGTGCGGTGACATTCCGCTGCTCCGCGGAGCGTTGCCGTGTCTCGTCGTCGGGCGGAGGTGTGTCGTGGTCTCCGGAGGTCTTCTTCATGAGGTTCTCCTCTCGGGTTCCCTCACAGACGCGTGACCCCAGTCGGCGGCGCGAAACGTCCTCTTCTCACCCAAAAACACTTTCCGCGCCTCGGAATACCCGAAGCAGAAGGGGTACCCGGAAGGGCACCGACCCATCGGAAAGGAGGTCGGTCAGATGAATACCGGCACGCTTCTGGCGATCGTCATCCCCCTCGCGGTGGTCGTCGCGCTGATCGCACTCGCCGTGGTTCTCCTGCAGCGACGCAAGGCTCTGCGCGAGCGGTTCGGCCCCGAGTACGAGCGGACCGTCGACTCCGCGGACAGCAGGCTGGCCGCGGAGCGCGAGCTCAGCACCCGCGAGAAGCGACATGACAAGCTCGACATCAAACCGCTGCCCGCCGGTGCCCGGGAGCGCTACACCCGGGACTGGGACGACGTGCAGCACGAGTTCGTCGACCGGCCCGAGGACGCCGTGCATGACGCGGACCGGCTGGTGACGTCGCTGATGCGGGCACGCGGCTATCCCACCGACAGCTACGACCAGCAGCTGAAGGATCTCTCCGTGGAACACGGCCGCACCCTTGAGCACTACCGGGCCGCCCACGAGATCGACACGCTCAGCACGGGCCACCAGGCCACCACCGAACAGCTGCGCAGCGCCATGGTGCACTACCGCGCGCTGTTCGACGAACTTCTCTTCGACGGCGGTCAGGCCCGCCACGCCCCGGCCTGACCGCCGAGCAGCGGAGATCCGACGGAGACGACATGGAACGCAACGACACAGCGCACACGACCGACAGCCGGCTGTCCACCGAGGACCTCGTGCAGCCTCGCGAGAGCACAGCCCCGGACGACACCGCGCAGCCCCCGATCTACCCGGGCGAGAGCGACACACGAGCCGACATGGACGACATCGGGGCGGACGAGGCGGGCGCCCCGGCGACGGCAGGACGGGCCGCCGGGGACGCGGACGAGTTGCCGCGGCTGCTGACGTCCCAGGACGAGGAGGAATTCCGCGCACGCTGGGAGAAGATCCAGACCGCCTTCGTCGACGACCCGCGCGACACCGTTGAGGCAGCGGACACTCTGGTCGCCAACGTCATGCGGACGCTTGCCGCGACGTTCGACGAACACAAGAAGGAACTCGAAGACCAGTGGAGCCAGGGCGGGGACGCCGACACCGAAGCACTGCGTACGGCGCTCCGCCACTACCGCTCGTTCTTCAACCGCCTGCTGACCAGCTGAAGAAGCTCACCCCACCATCAGTGGCCGACACCTCGGCCGGAGAGAGAGGAGACGGCGATGATCGCCCTCGGCGTCATACTGCTCGTCCTCGGATTCGTCTTCCACATCGGGTTCCTGTGGACGATCGGGATCATCCTGCTCGTGATCGGGCTCATCCTGTTCGTCCTCGGCTCGCTCGGCCACGCGGTCGCCGGGCGACGCCACTACTGGTAGCCGGTGAACAGGCAACACGCAGAGAGAAGATGACGTGCCGTGACCGCGCCGCACTGTCTATCGCGGAGGCCGGTCCAGTGGTTCGGCCTCCGCGGCCGCCCTGGCCCGGGCGACGGCGATCGCCAGCTGCCGCTGGACCTGCTCCGGCAGCGACGCCCCCTGCACCACGGTGGCCACCACGTCGCCGGCCAGCCGGTGCAGCTTGGTGTTCGTGTTCTGGGAGGCGGTGACCAGCGTCTCCCATGCCTCGTCGGGGTTCAGGCCGAAGGACGCCATGAGGATTCCGCGGGCCAGGTCGATCTCCGGCCTGGTGCGCATCGCCCGCCGCAGCTGTACGACCTCGGCCTGCAGAAGACCGTCGTCACCGCCTCCGGGCGAGAGGAGGGTGTAGGTGTCCGTGGCGGTCAGCAGCCGCTCGACGACCGGGCTCGCGGCGGTGACGGCGACCGTCTTCCCGTCCTGCACCGCTTGATGGCGTACGGCCAGCAGCACGTCGAGCGCGGAGCAGTCGGCGAACGTCGTGCCCGCGAGATCCAGGTCGATTCCCTCGGCCGAGCCGGCGAGGGCACGGGTCAGAGCGTGTCGCAGTTGCCGGCTGTTGTCGAGGCAGAACTCCCCGCTCAGGGTGACCGAAACCCGGGCGTCGTCCGGGGCCGCCCGTACCAGCAGGACGGTGGCCGACGGGACCGACGCGGCGCGTATGACCGCGCCTTCATCCGCGCCGGGAGCATCGTAGGACGGTTCGGCCATCGTCGCCTCCTCCACGTCTCCTTCTCCAGGTTCTTACGTCCCCTATGACACGTCAAGAGATACGTGAATATCTTTTCCTGCTTTTGTGTGCGTGAACGAACAGCCGTAGGATTTGGCCATGCTGGGAGTCGATGGAGTGCCCGAGCCGCATACGGGATGGACGTTCGTGACCAATCACGCGCGCGTCCTGGCGAGCATCGCCGACAACCACAACGCGCGGATCCGGGACATCGCGGCCCGCTGCCGGCTCACCGAACGCGCCGTCCAGAAGATCATCTCGGATCTCGAACAGGACGGCTATCTCTCCCACACCCGCAGCGGCCGCACCAACCAGTACCAGATCGACCCGAGCATGGTCCTGCGCCATCCGGCCGAGGCCGGGCTCACCGTGGCGTCTCTGCTGTCGATGCTGGTCAGGGACGAGGTCGAACGCCAGGGCACGGCCGAGCAGACCCGAACCGAGTCCTGACCCCGCCCCCTGCCGGGTTCCCTCGGATCAGTTCCGCCGGATGGCGCTGCCGTGGAGATCGTTGAGGGCGGTGAAGACGGTGGTGTTGCGGTGCCACAGGAGCCAGCGGCCGACCTGGCCACCGAGGTGGTGCAACGCGGTCAGCTGGGCCGGGCTGAAGCCGCCCACGGGCCGCTCGTGATGGGTGGAGATCATGCCCATCACGCTGCCCCTGGGGCTGACGAGGGGCACGCTGTGGCAGGCACGGCTGCCCGCCTGCAGGATCGTCTGCCGGGATGCCTCGTCGAAGATGTCGGAGGAGGCGACGTCCTTGACGGTGACCTGCCGGCGTTCCTCCGCGGCCTGCGCACAGGCCGTCGTCGAGTCGTCGACGAAGGCGAAGTAGTCGGTGAAGTGCCGGTTCAGCCCGGTGTGCTGCTCCAGACGCAGCATTCCGCACTCCGCCAGCTGCACATTGCCCATCGGAGCGTCGGTGACACGCCGGGTGTGGCGCAGGGCGGCCTTGAGCACGGCGCGCGGGGACGTGAGCTGCGAGGGGTCGGTGCGCAGTGCGGGAATCGCGGGTGCGGCCCCTTGCGGACGGTTCGGCACCCAGCGGGGGGCACCGGCTTCGGGAGCCGGAAGACGCACGGCGACATCGGCGAGGGTGTGGAGTCTGACGTTGAACTTCTGCGAGGTCCGGCGCAGGAGGTCGAAGGCTTCCTGCCGTGAGGGGATCCGGTAGCGCGTCACGAGAACCTCTTCGGCTCGGGCGACACCGGCACGGGCCAGCCGGCGGTTGCGCTCGTCGACGGCACTCCGCGCGCAGTCCTGGGAATCACGACGCTCCACGCCCGACGACGCGGCGGACGTACTCGGGTACTCGGTCACTGACGGCGCCCTCCTGATCGCTCGACACCCGCACGGCACCCCGCAGCCGGGTCCCCGCGCGAGCGGCGGCACTGCGGTGCACGGTACGCATGCCCCGTACCGCCACCGCCATACGGCCTGCGCCGGACTCGCAGGGGCCCGGCCCCGCCCGAGGCCGGGCGGGCCGTGCCCGTGTGGAGTGCAGAGATCAGGGTCGGCGGCGGAGACATAAGGCGTCCTGGGCCGCTGGACGACACCGGCCGAAGCCGGCGGCGGGATTCGAACCCGCGTCACCCGCGTGGAAGGCGAAGTATCCGCTGCCTGCGCACCTGCACGAAGAGGACGCTAGCCGACCGTGCCCGCGCCGGGCATCCGGATTTGGGCCGCCGGCCCCGGGACCGGTTGCTCGGGGGTTCCGCGTCGGACACGAAGGCCACGCCCTGCGCACCATGGCGTCCCCAGGATCCGCAGCACTTCGGGTCCACCGAATTCGGTCAGTCCTATGGCTTTCATGGCCCTCATGGATTTCATGGAAGGGGCTGCTCCTGAGGAATGTACGCATTCCTCCCCTTCACACGGGACCTGGGGGGGTACTGCCCTTACCTGGAACAGCCTTACCTTCCTCATCCGTGTGACCAGCGGTTTCATTGATCGTGGCAGTCGGACGCACACGGAGCATTCCGCCCCGAGGGCCCGGCCGCCCGACCCCACCAGCACGAAAGAGACGTTTCACGATGGAACTGTTGAAGAAGCAGCCGACGGTCAAACTGCCGGCCGAGTGGTTCACCGGCGACGCGTGGGCCGACGTCATCCACCGCGGCGAGGAGCCCTCCCGCGTCCGGGCCAACGCGGTCCGCTTCGCCCCCGGCGCGCGGACGGCCTGGCACTCCCACGGTGTGGGCCAGACCCTCTACATCGTCGAGGGCATCGCCCTGATCCAGTCCCGCGGCGGAGAGATCCTCGAAGCACGTCCGGGCGACGTGGTCTGGACTCCGCCGGGCGAGGAGCACTGGCACGGCGCCGCGCCCGACCACTTCATGACCCACATCGCCCTGTGGGAGACGGACGACGTCCACTGGCTGGAGCACGTCAGCGACGTCGAGTACGGCGGCCCCCGCCACGGCACGCGCGCCTGACGGGTACGGAGCGCCGGTCACCGTGGTGCCCTCGGCCATCAGCCTTCAGCCGCCCTCGGGCGGCCTGAGCCCCGGATCGTTCGGGTGTTCCGTCAGCGGCGTTGTCTCCGTGGAGAGCCACGGCGCCTGGGGAAGCGAGTCGAGGACGATCTGCAGGTCGGCGGGGTCACGGGCGCGCCACAGGCCGAGCGCCCTGTCGTCCGGGGTCCGCCACAGCCGGACCAAGTGCCCTTCTTCGGCCAGCTCCTTCGCGCGAGCCGCCTCCGCCAATGCCGTGTCCGCCAACGCCTGGGACGGGGCACCCTCGGGCGCGAAGGCGACCAGGAACTCCCGGGCCGCGCCCGCTGCCCTTCGGACGGCCGGGCCCGGGTCGTTCGGGTGCGGGGTGAGCGGTGTGACCTCGTCGCTGCGCCAGACACGCAGCGGCATGGAGGAGAGGACGTCCTCCAGGCGTGCCGCGTCCGGTGCGGCGAACAGCCCGAGGGTGCGCCATTCGCCGGGCCGCAACGGCGGCCGCCAGAGCCTCAGCAGTCGGCCCGCCTCAGCGAGTCCGAGGGAGTTGGCGGCCTCACGGGCGCGGACGTCGTCGACCTCCTCCGGAGAGGTTCCCTCCGGGACGTGGGTGGTCATGGTGACGAGGTATTCCATGGTGGATCACCCTCCGGCCCCGAAACTCCCGGCCCGTCGACGTCCGCACCGGCCGGGGCCCATCGGCGCGGTTCGGCGCCCGGAACCGCTGTCCGGCTCCACCGTCTCGCACCCGGAGGGCGATCGCATCCGCGCCGGGGACGTCCGGTACCGCACGGCACCCGCCGCACCGCACCCGCCCCACCGCGCCCGCCGCACGCACCCCGCCGACAGCGTCCGGCCGGTCGTTCGCCGTGCCCGCCCGCGGCTGGTGAGGGAGCCTGGAGTCCACCGTCGGCGGACCACTCGTCAGCGAGGTGCGGTCATGGCTCCCACAGTCGGTCCTGGACGCCGGCCCTGTGCCGTTTCGGTGCTGGGCGGGCCGACCACCGTCATCGACATCGGCGGGCTGCGCCTGGTGTGCGATCCGACGTTCGACGACGCGGGCGACCACGGCTATCTGACGAAGACGGCCGGCCCCGCGGCGACCGAAGCGGACCTCGGTGCCGTCGACGCCGTACTGGTCAGCCACGACCTGCACCCCGACAACCTGGACACCCGGGGACGGGCCTTCGCGCTCCGGGCTCCGCTCGTGCTCACCGGTCCGGCCGCCGCCGGGCGGCTGGGCGCACCCGCGCAGGCGCTCGCGAACTGGGAGACCGCCCGCCTCGTGCGCCCCGACGGCGGGGCGCTCGACGTCACCGCCGTTCCGGCCCAGCACGGGCCGGACGACGGGGAGCGCGACCAGGACGGGCAGGTGAACTGCGAGGTGACCGGCTTCGTCCTGAGCGGCGACGGCCTGCCGACCGTCTACGTCAGCGGCGACAACGCCTCCGTGGGCGTCGTCGCCGGGATCGCCCGGCGCCTGCCGCAGATCCATGTCGCGGTGCTGTTCATGGGGGCGGCCCGGGTGCCGGCCAAGATGCGCGGGCGCCCGCTGACGCTGTCCGCGGAGCGGGCGAGCGCCGCCGCGTCCGTGCTGGGCGTGCCCGTCGTGGTTCCCGCGCACTGCGACGGCTGGGCCCACTTCAGCGAAGAGCGCGCCGACATCGCGACCGCGTTCGACGACGCCGGACTCACCGGGTGCCTGCGCCTGGCGGAGAACGGGACCTGGATCGACCTGCCGTTCTGACCGCCGACCGCGCCGACGGGCGCTGGGAGTCGGGGCCTCTCACGTTCGAGAAAAAGGGTCCCGGCCCGGGCCCGCCAGGCCTTCGACTCCCCCTCGTCCGGCCGCCTACCGTCCCCCATCGGCACCCATGGACCGGAAGTCGGCGTCATCGGCCTGGGCGCCATGGGGATGAGCTTCGCCTGCGACATGGCCGCCCCACGCGACGAAGCCGCCTCCGTCTCCCGGCCCCGGCCGGCGCCCGGTACTGACCGTTCGCCGGTGCGGGACGCGGGCTACGCGCTCACTTGAGGAGCACGAGCAGCCGGTCCGCGAGAACCCCGGCCGAGTGCGGGTTCTGACCGGTGATGAGGTTGCGGTCCTCCACCATGTACGGCTCCCAGATCGGACCGCGGCTGAAGTCGACCCCGACCTTCTCCTTCAGCTCGGTCTCCAGCAGCCACGGTGCCCTGGGGGCCAGGCCGACGGCCGCCTCCTCCTCGTCGGTGAAACAGGTGATCCGGTACCCCTTGAAGGGCGACTCACCGTGGATCCTGGTGGCCAGGATCGCCGCGGGTGCGTGGCAGACGATCGCGAGCGGCCTGCCCGAGGCGAGCTGCGCCGTCAGCAGCCGGCCGACGTCGGCGTCGAAGGCCAGGTCCGACATCGGTCCGTGGCCGCCGGGCAGGTACACCGCGTCGTAGTCCTCCAGGCGGACGTCCGACAGCCGGAGGGGCCGGCGCATCACCTCCGCGGAACGGATGATGGCCTCCAGTTCGAGGGCGCCCTCCTCGCCGCCCGCCATCGACGGGCGCAGGCTCATCATGTCGACGTTCGGGGTCACACCGCCCGGCGTCGCGACGACGACGTCATGACCGGCTTCCGTGATTTTCTTGTACGGCATCGCGAATTCCTCGGCCCAGTAGCCGGTCGCGTATCTCGTGCCGTCCTTGAGGACCCAATACGTCGCCCCGCTCACGATGAAGAGCACTCTCGCCATCGCACTCAGCCTCCTCGCCCACGCCTTGCTCGATGAGGAACTCCATGAGGGATTGGAACGCCCTCCAGCCTAGGCACACACGGGACGAGACGCATGTGAACGGCTTTCCCACGACACGTGCGGACCGCCGAACTCCCCTGCCGGACTCCGTCCTTGAAGCCTTGAGGCGCCGTGGACCTCCGTCCCGTGGCGTCCCGCTCACGGACAGCGTGAAAGTGGTGTTGATCGGCGGCACCTCGCACACCGGCAAGTCGACGGTGGCCCGGGCGGTGGCGGACCGGCTCGGGTTCGGCTGTCTGTCCACGGACGGGCTGGCGCGGCACCCGGGCAGACCGTGGCCGACACCGGATTGGCAGGTGCCGCCACACGTCGACGAGCACTACCGGTCGCTCACGGTCGACGAGCTCACGACCCACGCCCGCGCGGAACCGGACACGGCGGGTCTGGTGCTGGAGGGGTCGGCGCTGTGGCCGGCGAGCGGCGTGCGGCTCGCCGTACCGCACACGGCGGCCGTGTGGCTCACCGCCGACGAGGGCGTCCTGACCGCGCGGATGCACGCGAGCTGCCACTACGACCGGCTGCCCGCCCGGGACCGGCTTCCGGTCGACAGGTTCCTCGCCCGCACGCTGCGCTACCGGACGATGCTGCTCGACTCAGTCGCACGGCTGCGGCCGGACCACATCGACACCAGCACGGACCGGTCCCCCGAGGACCTTGTCGAGGCGGTGCCGGCGGCCGCGGAGGCACAGGTCGGGGTGGGGCGGACGGCCACCCGGTCGTCCTGAGCCGACCGGCCGGACCGCACGACCATGACTGCCGCAGCGAGCTCGAAGACCGAGGGCCCGAATGTCGTACGCACGTATGAGAGTCAGACCCTATGATCGCTCCGCCCCGGCGTCCGCCGGGGCCGCGTACGCCCCGAGACAGGCCACTGACGATGACGACTGCCACCCGCCGGGCTCCCCGGTTCCTTGCCCGTTCCGCGCAGGCGGCGATCGCCGTGGCCGCCGTGGCGGACGTGTTGCGCGCGGTGGCTCTGCGGGATCACTCCCTGCGCCCCACGGACGGATCGCTGCAGAGGTCGGGCTTCGTCTCCATGGTCTTCCTCTATCTGATGACGCTCGCGATCGTGCTGTTCCTCGTGTGGCTCGCCCGGTCCCGGCGCAACGCCCAGGAGCTGTCGCCCGAGGCCGCGCTCCCGGGACGGGGCTGGACGATCGGCGCGTGGTTCGTTCCGGTGGTCAACCTCCTTGTCCCGCGCCGGTTCCTCCTCGACATCGGGCGCGCGAGCTCCGCGTCCTGGGCGGTGAAACGGGACACGGCGCTGGTGAACGCGTGGTGGGTGGCCTGGATCGCGCACGCCCTGGTGCTGTCGGTGGCGAGCCGGGTGGCCCCGGGGTCGATGGCCTGCCTGGTGGTGACGGAGGCGCTCATGGTCGCGGCGGCCGTGCTGGTGGGGCTCGTCATCGAGCGCATCACGGCACTGCAGAGCGCCGCGCTCGGCGCCACCGCTCCCGCCGCGTCTCCGGCCCTGGCGGCGGGGGACGTCCGTCACCCCGGCTGAGGGGTGGTCACCCGGCGTACCAGGTCCGTCCAGGTGTTCCGGAGGCGCTCGGTGCTGATGTGGGGCGCGTCGAGCAGGTGGTCGAGGGTCTCCAGGTTCACGAAGGCGAGCATGGCGTGGGCGAGCATGTCGTGGTCGCCCTGGACTCCCGCCTCGCGCAGGAGGGCTGAGATGTGGCCGTGGAAGAGGCGGCCGTAGGGCGAGGTGTGGCGGCGGTCGCAGGGGACCTGGCGGGCGAGCGCGGGGCCCAGGTCCGTGGTGTCGGCGACGCGTTCGATCAGGGCGCAGCCGAACGCGGTCAGCCGGTCGCCGGGCGGTGCGCCCGGCCCGAGTGGCGGGGGGCCGGAGGTGTACGCCTCGTGGAAGTCCGCCTCGACGTCGTCGACCAGTGCCAGCAGCAGTCCGTACCGGTCGCCGAACCGGCGGAAGAGCGTGCCCTTGCCCACGCCGGCCTCGTGGGCGACCTCGTCCATGGTCACGTTCCCGGCTCCCCTGTCGGCCGCCCGCTCCTCAGCCGGGTCGTCCGGTGGCCGGGTCATCCCGCGCTCGGCGGTGCCAGGCTGGCGTACACGCCTCCATCCTCCACCCGCACCGGATACACGGGGACGGGGCGGGTGGCCGGCGGATCGAGCGGGCGCCCGGTGCGCAGGTCGAACCGGGAGCCGTGCAGCCAGCATTCGACCGTGCAGCCGTCCACCTCGCCCTCGGAGAGCGAGACCGCGCTGTGCGAGCACACGTCGTGGATGGCGAACAGCTCCCGCCCCCGAAGGACCAGGGAGACGGGCACGCCCTCCGCCTCGAACCGCCGGGGCACGCCCTCCTTCAGGACATCGAACTCGCAGAGGTACGCGTAGCCGCTGGCGGGCATGGGGCTCCTCGGGTATGTCGTCGCCGGCCATCGGCCGCGCTAGTGACGCGGTCCGCGGCCGGGACCCGCCCACAGTCCGAATCCTTCTCGGCACTCGGACCTGGGCTCCGCGTGGTGTCCCGGCTGGTCCGGTGGCTACTTGTCGATCTGGAGTACCGACATCATGCCGAGGTCCTCGTGGTTGAGGACATGGCAGTGGAGCACCGTCCGGCCCGCGAAGTCCGCGAACCGGACCCGGATCACCATCCGGCCCCGCTGCGGGATGTCGACGGTGTCCTGGAAACCGTAGTTCCGCTGCGGCCTGCCGTTGATGCTCATCACCTGGAAGTCGTCGGTGTGCTCTCTTTCGCAGGCGTTTCGTGTGCGACGGGAAATCCGGATCTCCGGCCGCCATCATGCACCGGTGTCGGCCGCGCCGAATTCAACGACCCACGGGGCAAGGGAAACGGATCGTCTTACGGAGTCGTGACGTGCGGGTGTGGGCACGTGGTCCGGCGGCCGTACGGGCCTAGCGTGGCCGTATGCGTGTACTGGTCACCGGCGGTGCCGGGTTCATCGGGTCCCATGTCGTCGAGGCGCTGGAAGCGCGCGGGCACGAAGCGGTCGTGTTCGACGTGCGGGACGATCCGGGCGCCGACGTGCGCAGCCCGGTGGCGGTGGGGCGGGCGCTCGCGGGCGTGGACGCCGTCTGCCATCAGGCCGCGATGGTCGGCCTGGGCGTCGGGTTCGGGGACGCCGCCGAGTACGTCTCCCGCAACGATCTCGGTACGGCCGTGCTGCTCTCCGGGATGGCCGAGACGGGGGTACGGCACCTGGTGCTGGCCGGCTCCATGGTCGTGTACGGGGAGGGCCGCTACGCGTGCCCGCGGCACGGTGTCGTACGGCCCGGGCCGCGCGCGGTCGCCGATCTGGACGCCGGGCGGTTCGAGCCGAACTGCCCGCAGTGCGGGGCCGAGTTGACGCCCGGGCTGGTCGGCGAGGACGCGCCCGTCGATCCGCGCAACGTGTACGCCACGACCAAGCTGGCCCAGGAGCATCTGGCCGCTGCCTGGGCCCGGTCGACGGGCGGCTCGGCGGTGTCGCTGCGCTACCACAACGTGTACGGCCCCCGGATGCCCCGCGACACCCCCTACGCGGGCGTGGCCTCCTTCTTCCGTTCGGCGCTGGCCCGCGGGGAGGCGCCGCGGGTGTACGAGGACGGGCGGCAGCGCCGGGACTTCGTGCACGTCCGGGACGTGGCCGCGGCCAACGCGGTGGCGCTGGAGGCGGGGGCGGCCCCGGGCGCGCTCACCGCGTACAACACCGGCAGCGGCGAGCCGCACACCGTCGGGGAGATGGCCCGCGCGCTGGCGGAGGCCCACGGCGGCCCGGCACCGGTGGTCACCGGGGAGTACCGGCTGGGCGACGTACGGCACATCACGGCCGACTCCTCCCGGCTGCGGGCCGAGCTGGGCTGGAAGGCCGAGGTCGGGTTCGCGGAGGGGATGCGGGAGTTCGCGGGCTCGCGATGAGCTAGGGCGCCGTCGGCAGGGTGACCTCGAAGCGGCAGCCGCCGGGGATGTTGTGCACGCTGGCGTGGCCCTGGTGGGCCTCGACGATCCCGCGCACGATGGCGAGGCCGAGTCCGGCGCCGGCGGGTGGGGTCCGTGCGTGGCTGCCGCGCCAGCCGGTGTCGAAGACCCGGGGCAGGTCCTCCTCGGGGATGCCGCCGCAGCCGTCCGTGACGGACACGACGACCCCCTCGGGGCCGCGCTCGGCGGCGACGGCGACCGTGCCGTCGGGGGGTGTCCGGCGGATGGCGTTCACCAGCAGGTTGCCCAGCACCCGGCTCATCTCCTTGCCGTCCACCTCGACCGGCACCGGCTCCACCCGGTCGCCGACCAGCCGTACGCCGTGCTCGCGCGCGAGCGGGTCGACGCCCGCGAGGGCGTCGCCGACGAGGTCGTACAGCGACATCCGGCTCGGACTCAGCGCGAGCGTCCCGGCGTGGATGCGGGAGAGTTCGAAGAGGTCGCCGACCATGTCGTTGAGACGCTCGACCTCGGTGCGGATCTGCTTGAGGTAGCGGTCGGGGTCGGTGGCGACTCCGTCCTCCAGCGCCTCCGACATGGCGCGCAGCCCGGCGAGCGGGGTGCGCAGGTCGTGCGAGATCCAGGCGACGAGCTCCCGGCGCGAGGTCTCCAGCGCGCGTTCCCGTTCCCGGGACTCGGCGAGCTTCGCGCTGGTGGCGGCCAGCTCGCGGCTCACCTCGGCGAGTTCGGCGGTGGCCGGGGTCACGGGTGCGGCGAAGTCGCCGTCCTCGCCGAACGAGCGTGCCGCGAGGACGAGTTCACGGCTGCGGGCGGCGACCCAGCGGCCCAGTATCAGCGCGGTCGCCAGCGACACGGCGGCCGCCATCGCGACGACCGTCGTCACCACCGACAGATCGTGCGAGGAGAGGAACATCGCCCAGGCCACGGCGAGGGTGCCGGCGAGCATCGCGACCACGCCGACGGACGCGACCACGGCGACGGACGCGGTCAGCGAACGGCGCCGCAGCAGGCGCAGCACGGCCGCCCCCAGCAGGCCCGTGCCGGCCGCCCCGGCGAAGGCGTACAGGGCGATGAGGAGGGTGTCGCGCATGTCAGGCCGCCCCTTCCCCTTCACCGTCTGCATCTTCCGGCCCCTGTCCGGTCGGCTCGAAGCGGTAGCCGACGCCCCAGACCGTCTGGATGAGGCTCGGCCGGGCCGGGTCGTCCTCGACCTTGGCGCGCAGCCGGCGGACATGGACCGTGACGGTGGACAGGTCGCCGAAGTCCCAGCCCCACACCGCGCGCATCAGGTCCTCCCTGCCGTACGCCCGCCCCGGGTGCCGCAGGAAGAAGGCGAGGAGGTCGAACTCGCGCAGGGTGAGGGCGAGTTCGATGCCGTCCTTGGTGGCGCGGCGGGCACCGGGGTCGAGGGTGAGTCCGGCGGTGGACAGGGCGTGCGCGGCGGGCGCGGGGCGGCTGCGGCGCAGCACCGACTCCACCCGGAGGACGAGTTCCCGCGGGCTGAAGGGCTTGGTGACATAGTCGTCGGCGCCGACCTCCAGGCCGAGGATCCGTTCGTCCTCGTCGCCGCGTGCGGTCAGCATGATCACCGGGACGGGGGCGCGGTCGCGCAGCCGCCGGCAGACCTCCAGGCCGTCCATGCCGGGCAGCATCAGGTCGAGCACGACCAGGTCCGGCCAGTGGGCGGCGGCGCGGGTCAGGGCGGTGGGGCCGTCGGCGGCGTGGTCGACCAGGTAACCGGCGCGGTCGAGATACCCGGCGACGACCTCGGCGACGGTCGGGTCGTCGTCGACGACCAGGACCCGGGCGGAACCGGTGGTGGGCCGGTCCGCGATGAGCTCGTACGGCTGCTGCATGCCTCCACCCTCGCACCGGGCCGTCGCGGGTGTCGCGCCCGCGGGTGGGGGCCGGTCACGACGTCCGCGTTTCGTAAGAAACCCGGGGTCCGGGAGCCCGGGTCCGACGTCCGCGTTTCGTAAGACGCCGACGCCCGGTATGCCGGGTTCGCGTTCGTAGGGTGAAAGCCGTGACCACCTCATCTTCATCCTCCTCACCGTCGACGGACGTGGACGTCGTCCTTCCCTGTCTGAACGAGGCCGCGGCCCTGCCCTGGGTGCTCGGCCGGATCCCGGCCGCCTGGCGGGCCCTCGTGGTCGACAACGGCTCCACCGACGGCTCGGCGGACGTCGCCCGGGCGCTCGGTGCGACCGTCGTCCACGAGGCGCGGCGCGGCTTCGGCGCGGCGTGCCATGCGGGGCTGGCCGCGGCGACCGCCGACATCGTCTGCTTCTGCGACTGCGACGCCTCGATGGATCCGGGGCTCCTCGTGCCGTTCGTGCGGGAAGTCTCCGACGGGGAAGCCGACTTGGTGCTGGGGCGGCGGCGTCCGCAGGGGCGGGGGGCGTGGCCGGCGCATGCCCGGGCCGGGAACCTGGCGCTCTCGCGGATGCTGCGGCGCCGGACCGGGCTGCGGCTGCACGACCTCGGACCGCTGCGGGCGGCCCGCCGGGAGGGGTTGCTGGCGCTGGACCTCGACGACCGGCGGAGCGGTTACCCGCTGCAGATGGTGGTGCGGGCCGCCGACGCGGGGTGGCGGGTGGTGGAGCACGACGTGCCGTACCGGCCGCGTGTCGGTTCCTCCAAGGTGACGGGCACGTGGCGTGGCACGTGGCAGGCGGTGCGGGACATGAGCAGGGTGCTGCGGGAGCCGGGTCGGGTGCGGGTGAGTGGGGGCTGAGCGCGCCCACGCGGCGGAGCCGCACATTGTCAGAGCCCCGCGCCCCTGACGAGGCGCTGCAGTCGCCGCCTCTTCAAAGCCGACCCCACCCAGCCGCACCAGCCAAGGAACCCCACATGACCACCCTTCTCGTCATCGCCAAAGAGCCGCGGCCCGGCAGGGTCAAGACGCGGCTCACGCCGCCGTTCTCGCCCGAGCAGGCCGCCGCTCTCGCCGAGGCGTCGCTCGCCGACACTCTGTGGACCGTGGCCCAGACGCCCGCGACGCGCCGGGTCCTGGCTCTGGAGGGCGCCCCCGGCGCCTGGCTGCCGCCGGGGTTCGATGTGGTGCCGCAGTGTGCCGGGGGGCTGGACGAGCGGCTGGCGCATGCCTTCGCCGGGTGCTCGGGGCCGACTCTGCTCATCGGCATGGACACCCCACAGGTCACCCCGGCCCTTCTCACCGTGGACTTCGGGGACTGCGACGCGTACTTCGGGCCCGCCGAGGACGGTGGTTTCTGGGCGCTGGGGCTGGCCGATCCGGATCCGGCGCTGCTGTGCGGGGTGCCGATGTCCGTGCCGGAGACGGGGGCGGTGCAGCGGCGGCGGCTCGTCGCGGCGGGGCTGCGGGTGCGGGATCTGCCCCGGCTGCGGGACGTGGACACCGCGGCGGACGCGGCGGCCGTCGCCGCCCTCGTGCCGCACGGCCGCTTCGCCGCCGCGCTCGCCCGGTACGCGGCGCACAGCGGAACGGGCCGCCGATGACCGCCCCGCCGGCCGTCGCCTGGACCGGCGCCGACCCCGCCGACCCGTACGCCGCCGCCCTGCGTGCCGGCCAGGGTCCGCTGTTCCTGCGCCGCACCGACGGCTGGCTGCTGCCCCTGGAGGTCGAGCGCTGGTGCGCCCGCGCCGACCCGGTCGACCGGGCGGTCCTGGACCGCTGCGAGGGCGCCGTCCTCGACGTCGGCTGCGGCCCCGGGCGGCTCGTCGTCGAACTCGCGTTCCGGGGCCGTACCGTGCTCGGTATCGACGTGAGCGCCGCCGCCGTCGAGCACACCGTGCGGCTCGGCGGCCAGGCGCTGCGCCGCTCGGTCTTCGAGCCGCTGCCCGGCGAGGGCCGCTGGGGCACCGTCCTGCTCATGGACGGCAACGTCGGCATCGGCGGCGACCCGGGCGCCCTGCTCGGCAGGGTGGCGCAACTCCTGGCCCCTGGTGGTCTGTTGATCGCCGAGACGGCCGCGGTGGACGTCGATGAGCGGGCCGACGTCCACCTCACCGACGACGCCCATGACGCGGTCGGCGCCCCCTTCCTGTGGGCGCGGCTCGGCACCCCGGCGCTGCTGCGGTACGCGCGGGGCTGGGAGCCGGCCGGTCAGTGGGCGGTCGGCGGGCGCCGCTTCGCCGCCCTGCGCAGCCGACGCGCCAGCAGCAGCGCCGAGCCGCCAAAGAGCACGGCGGTGATCAGCAGCCAGCGGGACAGGAAGCCGGCCGGGGACAGGCCGGTGGCCGACCGGTAGTGCCCGGCCACCGCCCCGCTGATCAGCGGGAACCAGACGAGCAGGAGCAGCGCGGAGAGCGCGGCCGGGACCCGGACGTACATCGTCCTCCCCCACTGCCCGAAAGGCGTGGGCGGTGCCCCCATCCGGCGTCCGGCGGCCCCCAGCCCCCGTACCAGCGTCCGGTCGGCCAGCGAATACAGCGGCAGCAGCACCAGGTCGTGCAGCAGGGCCGCCCCCACCACCCACAGGGCCACCCCGAGCCAGTCGCCGGCCAGCAGCCGGACGCCGGCATAGGCGGCGAGCGCGAACGAGCAGGCCAGGAGGAGGAGTTGGAGGGGGCTGCCGAGGGCGGGGCGGGGGAACATCACAGGTCTCCGAAGGTCATCCGGGCCACCCACTTGGTGTTGAGCACGCCCGGTGCGGCGGGCACGATCACACGGGCCGGGTAGCCGTGGTCGGGGGACAGGTCCTCGCCGTTCACCTGGAGGGCGAGCAGGGAGCGCGGGTCGGCGACCTGGTTGGCGCGCAGGGCCGCGCGCCGGAACGCGCCGTGGAGCTGCAGGGACTCCACGAGTACGTCCGGCGGGTCGCCGTCGTAGCCGACGAGGGCGGCGAGGTCGCGCAGCCGTACCCCGCGCCACCACTGGTCGGCGGTCGACCAGCCCTCGACGCAGGCGATGGGCAGCGCGGCGCTGTGCAGGGGCAGTCGGAGGAGTTCCGGGCGGGTGAGGCGGACGGTGCGGCCGTCGCGTCCCGTGACGAGGAGCCGCCATGCCTCCGCCCCGGTCTCCCGCGCGTCGATCCTGGCGTAGGCGGCCGTCTTGTTGATCTGGAAGCCGTTCGGGCCGCTGCCGGGGTCGGCTCCGCCGTGCGGGGCGAGCAGGGCGGTACGGCGGAGTGCGCCGCCGATGCTCTGCCCGGCCGTGGTGACGAGGAGGAGCAGGGAGGCGCCGGAGACGAACCACAGCGCCCCGCGCCGGGAGACGGTGGGCGCGTCCGGCCTCGGTGACTCCAACTGGGCCTCGTCCTGGCGCCGTCGGCGGACCGCCCGGACGGCCGCCGGGGTCTTCAGGGCCGCGTGGGCGAGGAACGCGGCGAAGAAGACCCAGGCGCCGTAGAAGTGCAGGGGGTAGAAGGAGCCGGGGAAGACGTAGTCGAGCTGGACGTTGAGGACGCCGGTGGTGAACTCGAAGAGGCCGCCGCCGACCAGCAGGAGCAGCGAGATCCGCTCCAGCGCGTGCGCGAGGGAGCGGGCCGGGGGCAGCGTGAACAGCTTCGGGACCACCGACCACAGCTTGGCGAGCAGCACCGGGATCAGGGCGATACCGAGGGTGACGTGCAGGCCCTGGGTGAGCCGGTAGAGCCAGGAGGGATTCGTCGGCCAGGAGAACAGGTAGAAGCCGAGGATGCCCTTGTCCGGGGTCTGGTCGTTCACGGGCGCCAGGTTCGGGTTGTAGGCCGCGTACGACAGCAGTCCCGTGACGAAGACAACGGTGATGCCGACGAGCAGCACGAGGCCGAGCACCGAGGTGAACCAGGTGCCGCGCAGCGGGCTGCGCCAGAAGCCGGGTGAGGTGGGAAGCCGTGGGTCGTCGTCTCGCATGGTCCGACCGTAGGCCGGGAAAACCCCCGGAACGGGTCCGCGACCCATGACGAAAGTCTGACGTCAGCCCCTTGATCCACGCTCCGGCGCGGTCGCCGACCTAGCGTTCCGGTGTGACCCGCGCTCCCCGTCCCGACGGCCGTGCCGATCTGTACGCCGTCCTCGCCGCCGCCCTGCTCGTGCTCGTCGCCGTCCTGGTCGGCCGGCACCTCCAGGACACCTACCGGATCCTGTTCGTGCACTGGCCGCCGCTCTTCGCCGACTGGGACCCGCACCTGGGCCCGGGCACCCCGGCCGCCCTGCTGGTCGCGGCGGGCGTGGTGGTGTACGGCCCGCACCTGGCCGTACGGCTGCCGTGGCGCGGACTGCTCGGCGCTGCCTGGGGCGCCTGTCTGGCCTGGACGTGGTCGCTGGCGCTGGTGGACGGCTGGCAGCGGGGGGTGGCGGGCCGGCTGACCAGTCCGAACGAGTACCTGACGGTCATCGGCCGGTTCCACGACATCCCGGTGACCCTGCGCGACTTCACCCACCACATCGTCAGCGGCTCCCCCGCGCCCTGGCCCGCGCACATCGCGGGGCATCCGCCGGCGGCCACCCTCACCTTCGTCCTGCTGGACCGGATCGGGCTGCACGGCGGCGGCTGGGCGGGGGCCTGGTGCATCACCGTCGGGTCCACGGCCTGTGTCGCCGTGCTTGTCGCGGTGCGGGCGCTGGCCGACGAGCGGCTCGCCCGGCGGGCCGCGCCCTTCCTGGTGCTGGCCCCGGCCGCGGTGTGGGTGGGCGCCTCGGCCGACGGGTACTTCGCGGCGGTCGCCGCCTGGGCGGTGGCCCCGCTGACGCTCGCGGTGACCGGACGGTCCGTGGCGTGGGCGGCGGGGGCGGGGCTGCTGTACGGGCTGACCTGCTATCTGTCGTACGGCCTGACGCTCTTCGCGCTGATCGGGGCGGCGGTGCTGGTGCTCGGCCGGCGCCGGGTCCGGGCCCGCCCGGTCGTGCTCGCCCTGCTGGTGGCGGGGGCGGCGGTGGTCCCGCTGGTGTTCACGCTCGCCGGGTTCGACTGGTGGGAGGGGTACCGGCTGCTGGTCACCCGCTACTACCAGGGGGTGGGCGGGACCCGGCCGTACGGCTACTGGGTGTGGGCCAACCTGGCCTGCACGGTGGTGATCACCGGCCTGGCCACGGCGGCGGGGCTGCGGCGGGCGGGCGCCGTCCTGCTCCACCGCCGTACCGCGCCCGCCCCGGAGATCCGCCTCGCCTTCCTGGTGGGCGCCGCCCTGCTCGCGCTGCTGATCGCCGACCTGTCCGGGATGAGCAAGGCGGAGACGGAGCGGATCTGGCTGCCGTTCGCGATGTGGCTGCTCCCGGCCTGTGCGTTCCTGCCCCGGCCGCGGGTCTGGCTCACGGCCCAGGCGGTGCTGGCGCTGCTGCTGAACCATCTGCTGTTCACCGGTTGGTGACGCCTCCGGGGAGCGGAAGCCGGGCGGGCCTCGGCGGTCCGGCTAGTGCTGTGACCGGAAAGGTTTGCCGGGAAGCTCGCGGCGTCCGGTGCGGTGCATCGCAAGGCGGAGCATCGCCCGCGTACTGGACGTACTCGGGTGATGCGACAACGCGGCGAGGTGCCGTGCCGGGCGTCGCGAGCCGGTGAACCTTTCCGGTCGCAGCACTAGGTTAGGACCGGGCGGCCCGCGTCCGTCGTCCGGGTCTCGGCCTCGGCCGCCGCCGTGAGCTGCGGGAGGAGCCGCGCCAGCGCCGCCCCGTCGTCGAGCGCGTCGAGCAGCCGGGCCTGGTCGGCGTGGACGCGGTGGGCAGCGCGGGCGTACAGGTCCTGGCCGCGCTCGGTGAGGTAGAGCAGGACGCGGCGGCGGTCGTGGGGGTCGGGGCGGCGGTGCACGAGGTTGCCGGCGACCATCCGGTCGACGAGCTTGGTCAGGCTGGGCGCCGGCATCAGGGCGTGGTCGGCGATCTCGGACATCGGGTGTCCCCGGCCGTCCCCGACGAGCGACAGGACGCGCCACTCCTCGACCGCGCAGCCCTCCTCGGCCAGCACCGCGGCCAGCCGTTGCACGATGCGCCGCTCGGCATGGCCGAGGAGATGGGCGAGGTCCGGCGAGGAGGGTACGGACGGCATTGCCGGTGTCCTTCCGTCAGGTCTACTGTGCGCGCAGAATACGAGTCTTGGCGAGGGCGCCGGGGCCCGGGACCGGAATCCGCGTTCCCCATGCCCGCACGGAGGTGGCCCGATGCGTCCGGCGCCGCCGAGCGACCCGACGGGTACGCCCCTGGTCGTCGCCCTGGTTGTTCCGCTGCAGGGGCCGGCGGGTGTCCTCGGGCCGTCCTGCGAGTCGGCGGCGCGGCTGGCGGTGGAGGAACTCAACGCCACGGGCGGGGTGTTGGGCCGGGAGGTCCGGCTTCTCACGGTGGACGGCGGGGCGCCGCCGGCCCGGGTGGCGGCCGAGGTCGGGGCGCTGGTCTCGCTGGGCGCCGTGGACGGGGTGGTGGGCTGGCACACCTCGGCGGTCCGGCAGGCGCTGCTGCCCGGGGTCGCGGGCCGGGTTCCGTACGTCTACACCGCGCAGTACGAGGGCGGCGAGCGGACCCCCGGCGTCTTCCTGACCGGTGAGACCGACGCCGCCCAACTGCTGCCCGCGATGCGGGTGCTGGCGGAGTCGGCCGGGGTACGGCGCTGGTGCACGGTGGGCAACGACTACGTCTGGCCGCGGGTGACCGCCCGCGCGGCCCGCGGGTATGCGCGGGACTGCGGCGGCCGGGTCCGGGACGAGGTGTTCGTGCCGCTGGGGACGGAGGAGTTCGGCCCGGTGCTGCGCCGGGTCGAGCGGTGCGAGGCGGACGCGGTGCTGATGCTGCTGGTCGGGGCGGACGCGGCCCGCTTCAACCGGGCGTTCGCCGGGTACGGGCTGCACCAGCGCTGCCTCCGGCTGAGCACCCACATGGACGAGAACATCCTGCTGGCCACCGGCGCGGACGGCACCGACGGGCTCTGGGCGGCGGCCGGCTTCTTCGAGACCCTCGCGACCGCCGAGAGCCTCGACTTCAGCGCCCGGTACGCGGCCCGGTTCGGGGTGCACGCGCCCGTGGTGGGGAGCCTCGGCGAGTCGTGCTTCGAGGGGGTACGGCTGCTGGCGGCACTCGCCGAGCGGGCGCGGTCGCTGGACGTGCGGGCGATGTGCGCGCTGGGGGACGCGGTGTCGTACGAGGGCCCGCGGGGTGTCGTACGGCTGCGCGACAACCATCTGGCCCAACGGCTGTACCTGGCACGGGCGGACGCCTTCGACTTCCATATCGTCGCCCAACTCTGAGCCGGCGCCCGATACTTCCCACGGGAAGTATCAAGGTTTGTCTTTTAAAGCGGGTGAAACGTTCGGGAAACAGCATGCCGCGACTCTTCCGTGCAAACGACCGGGGACGAGAGAGGGCAGAGTCGTGACGGAGATCGTCGGCAAAGAGGCGCCGCCGGCCGCGGCGGACGGCGGGACGGACAGCCGGACGGACGGCAAACGGACGTACAACGACTGGGCGCAGAACGACACCCTGGAGGACTACTCGCTGCGCTACGCGCCGAAGTCCTTCCGCCGCTGGACCCCCTACGTCGTGGCCACCACGGCGCTCGGCGGCATCGCCTACCTCGCGGACTTCGCGATCGGCGGCTCCATCGCCATCTCCAACGGCTTCTCCAGCGCGATGGTGGCGATCCTGACGGCCGCGGTGGTCATCTTCCTCACCGGCATCCCGATCTCGTACTACTCGGCCAAGTACTCCATCGACATGGACCTGTTGACCCGGGGCGCGGGCTTCGGGTACCTCGGCTCCACGCTGACCTCGGTCATCTACGCCAGCTTCACCTTCATCTTCTTCGCCCTCGAAGGCTCGATCATGGCGCAGGCCCTGGAGCTGGGCCTGCACATCCCGCTCGCGGTCGGGTACCTGATCTGCTCCCTCATCATCCTGCCGCTGGTCATCTACGGGATGACCGCGCTGTCGAAGATGCAGGTGTGGACGCAGCCGGTGTGGCTGGTGCTGATGGTCGCGCCGTTCGTGTCGATCGCGATCCAGGAGCCGGGCAAGTTCTCGGAGTTCACGCACTTCGCGGGCGACTCCCCCACCGGGTCGAGCATCAGCATGCTCGGGGTCGGCGCGGGCGCCGGTGTGGCGCTGTCGCTGATCGCGCAGATCGGTGAGCAGGTGGACTACCTGCGGTTCATGCCGGACAAGACGCCGGAGAACGGAAAGAAGTGGTGGGCGGCGGTGCTCTCCGCCGGTCCGGGCTGGGTGGTGCTCGGCGCGGCCAAGCAGATCGGCGGGGCCTTCCTCGCGTTCTACATCGCGGGCAGCGTGGGCCTCGCCAAGGCCAACGAGCCGATCCAGCAGTACGTGTCGGGCTTCAAGACGTTCGCGGCGCCGGTCGCGCTGGGCCTGGCCACGTTCTTCGTGATCCTCTCCCAGATAAAGATCAACTCGACGAACGCGTACTCCGGTTCGCTGTCCTGGTCGAACTTCTTCTCCCGGCTGACCCACCGTCACCCGGGCCGGGTGGTCTACATCTTCCTCAACGTGGGCATCGCGCTGGCCCTGATGGAGGGCGGTGTCTTCGGCTTCCTCAACACCGTGCTCGGCTTCTACTCCAACGTGGCGATCGCCTGGATCGGCGCGGTCGTCGCCGACCTGGTCATCAACAAGCCGCTGGGGCTGAGCCCGTCGTACATCGAGTTCAAGCGCGCCCATCTGCACAACTTCAACCCGGTGGGCTTCGGTTCGATGCTGATCGCGTCGGCGGTCTCGATCGCCGCGTACTTCAACGCCTTCGGGGAGTACGGCAAGGCGTACTCGCCCTTCATCGCGCTGTTCCTGGCGATGGTGCTCTCGCCGCTGTTCGCGGTGCTGACCAAGGGGAAGTACTACATCGCCCGCGTCGACGACCTCGCCGAGCCGCTGCTCGGCGCGGACGGGCTGCCGTCGGCGGTGACGCTGACCTGTACGGTGTGCGCGACCGACTTCGAGCGGCCGGACGTGGCGAACTGCCCGTTCCACTCGGGGGCGATCTGCTCGCTGTGCTGCAGCCTGGAGAAGGACTGCCACGACTCCTGCAAGACCGGGCCGGTCGCACTCGGCATCCCGGCGGTGCGGACCGCCGACTGACCGCCCCCTCCGCTCACCGCTCCGGCTCGCGCCCTGCCGCGCGGGCCGGAGCTCCTGTGTGCGGGCCGTCCAACAGGAGCGTGATCTGCCGGTCGGCCCGGGCGTCGGGGGTCACGGGTGGTGGTCGCCTTCCAGCGCGGGGGCGACACCGTCCTTCCCGTCGACGCAGAGTTCCTCCGCCAGGGCGCGCTGGTCGTCGAGGAGCGGGAAGGAGAGGTGGGCGAGGTCGCCGGGCGGGGGCGCGGTCAGCGACCACAGGGGCGCGGGGGTGCCGTCGGCCACCGCGGCCGGGGCGTCGGTGAGGTTCATGCGCTCGCGCAGCCGGCCGTAGAAGTCCATCGACGCCAGCCGCACCACCCGCAGCCGGGTCGGGGCGGCGTACACGCCGATCCAGTCCCCCGGTCCCAGCACGCCCCGCACCTGGCCGTCGACACTGACCGCGGCCTGGCCCGAGCGTTCCAGGACCCGCAGGCCGACGGCCTCGTTCGGGGCCGTGACGACCGAGCGGTTGAACGTCATGTGCGGGGCGACCGGGGTGAAGACGAGCGCCTCCGCGCAGGGCGAGACGACGGGTCCGCCGGCGGCGAAGCTGTAGGCGGTCGAGCCGGTCGGGGTCGCCACCAGCAGCGCGTCGGCGGAGTAGGAGGCGAGCAGCCGGCCGGAGACGTAGACGCCGACGGAGACCTGGCGGTCCCGGGAGAGTTTCTCCAGGACGACGTCGTTGACGGCGGTGATGTGCAGGGGGACGCCCCAGTCGGTGTCCTGCTCGCAGTCCGTGCGGACCTGGGGCGGTGGCAGCAGCGGCCCGCGGCCGTACTGCATCAGCGTCTCCATGTCGGCCGGCATCTCCAGGCGGCGGGAGGCCCGCATGGTCAGCAGCAGCCGGCTGTCGACGGTGAACCGGTCCTCGCGCACCGCGTCCAGCGCCGCCCGCACCGAGCGGACCGGCACCTCGGTCAGGAACCCGACCCGGCCCAGGTCGACACCGAGGACCAGGGCGTCGTTGCGGGCGGCGAGCCGGGCGCCGCGCAGGAAGGTGCCGTCCCCGCCGAGGGTGACGATCAGGTCGGGGTCGCCCGCGGCCTCGACCTCCTCCCCCGAGTGGTGCCGTCCGCCGTCGTGCCACACGTCGATGTCCGTGCACCGCACGCCGTGCTCGGCGGCCCACTCCCGTACGGCGCGGGCCGCGTCCACCGCCTCGGCGCGTCCGCCGTGCACCACCAGTCCGAGCCCGTTCACTGTCATCTCCGCCTCCAGGACACCGTGGTCGGCCGCTGTTCCCACGCTGTCACGGCGCGGCCGATCTGTCGGGCGGAGTGCGGTCACAGGCCGAGGGAGATGGCCAGCCGGGTGAGCTCGGCGGTGGTGTTGATGTCGAGCTTGGCGCGGATCCGGCGGAGGTAGGCGTCGACCGTGTGCCGGGAGAGCCCCATCTGCCGGGCCGCCTGCAGATAGGTGCAGCCGGCGGCGATGTGCTTCAGCGTCTCGCGCTCACGCGGGGCCAGCGCGACGGCGGCGGTCTCGGTGTGCTGGGTGACTGCGGTGAAGCTCATGAGAGGTTCCTTCACATACCCGACGATGACAATTGCCCGATTGAGGCGATTTGTCCGTTTACAGAACCCTCACAAGCCGACGTCATGGCGGTGTCCGCCGACTGTCACAGGCCTGTCACGAGCGCCGCGCCGGGAGCCCGGTCCCGGAACCGGGGCGGATTGGTGCTCCGTGTCGGCCGGGATCATCCTGGGGAGAAGAGCCGGCCGTGCAGGTTCCGCGAAGGATGAGCGGCGATGGAACGACGTCCCACCCCTCCCAGCCACCCGGCACAGACCCACGCCGTCCCCCAGGGGGCCCGCACCGCCGAGGCCACGATCGACGCGCGGGGCGTGGTCACCGGCTGGAGCGACGGGGCCGCGCTGCTGCTGGGCTATCGGCCGGCCGAGATCCTGGGGCGCCGGGCGGCCCTGCTGCTCGCCGAACCGGACCAGAGTGCCTGGCGGGCGGCCGCCGCCGGGACGCGGTGGAGCGGGACGGCCGGCCTGCGCCACCGGGACGGACACCGGCTGGACCGGGACGTCCTGGTCCACCGCAGGCCCTCCGGAGAGCGGCCGGGCGGTACCGAGTGGCTGGTGGTGTCCGCCGTGACCGGCCCGGCACCGGCCGCGGCCGGCCAGGCGCTCGGGGCCTGGGCCTTCGACCGGTCGCCCTGCGTCTGCGCCGTCTTCGACGAGCGGCTGCGGCTGGCCCGGGCCAGCGCCGGCACCCAGCGCACGCTGTCGCTGGCCGAGGGGACGATGCGGGGACTGCGGCTGACGGACATCGCGCCCTACCCCGGCAGCGCCGAGGCCGAGACGAGGATGCGGCGGGTCCTGGACGGCGGCGGGCCGCAGGAGACCCGCCTCCGCCTGGACCCGGCCGACCCGGAGCGCGAGTGGCACGCGTGGCTGGTGCCGCTGACGGACCCGGACGGGCGGGTGCGGGCGGTGGCCCTGACGGCCCACTCCGATCCCTCCGAGCGGCTGGTACGACAGCGGATGCTGTTGCTGAGCGACGCCGGGGTGCGCATCGGCACCGGCTCCGACGTGCAGCGGACCGCGCGGGAGCTGGCCGACGTCGCCGTCCCCGCCTTCGCCGACGTGTGCGCCGTCGACCTGCTGGACGCCCCGCCCCGCCCGGGGCAGCCGAGCCACCCGGGGCAGCCCGGCGCGGCACCGGCCGGCGTTCCCGCTCTGCGCCGGGCGGCGGTGCGCACGGCGCCCGACGGCCCGCCGCTCCCCCAGCCCTCCGGCGAGTTGCTGCACTGCCCGCCCTGGTCGCCCTCGGGCCGGTCGCTGGCCGAGGGGCGGGGCGCGGTGTACGCGGGCGGCGACGAGGTGGTGGCCCGCTGGGCGCGGGAGGATCCGCGGGCCGCCGCATGGATCCGGGAGAGCGGGGCGCACTCACTGCTGGCGGTGCCGCTCCGGGCGGACGGCACCACGTTCGGCGTGGCCCTCTTCGGGCGCGTCCGGCGGACCGCGCCGTTCGACGCGGACGACCTGTGGCTGGCGGAACAGCTCGCCGCCCGCGCGGCCACCAGCATCCACGGCGCGGCACGCGCCCAGCGACAGCACACCACGACGATGACCCTGCAGCGCAGCCTGCTCCCCCAGACCCTGCCCGAGCAGGCGGCCCTGGACATCGCCACCCGCTATCTGCCCGCGGCCGGCCAGGCCGGGGTGGGCGGCGACTGGTTCGACGTGATCCCGCTCTCCGGCACCCGGGTCGCACTCGTCGTCGGCGACGTCGTCGGGCACGGCATGCGGGCCGCCGCCACCATGGGCCGGGTCCGCACCGCCGTCCGCACCCTCGCCGACGTCGACCTGCCGCCCGACGAACTCCTCAGCCACCTCGACGACCTGGTCATCCATCTCTCCGCCGAGGAGGCCGGCGCCGACAACGCCGAGGAGACCGCCGGCGGCGTCGGCACGACCTGTCTGTATGGCGTGTACGACCCCGTCACCCGGCACTTCACCGTCGCCCGGGCCGGCCACCCGCCGCCCGCCGTGGTCACCGAGGGCGCCGTCCGCTTCCTCGACGTCCCGGCCGGACCCCCGCTGGGCCTGGGCGGGCTGCCCTTCGAGTCGTACGAGACGGAACTCCCCGAGGGCAGCGTCATCGCCCTCTACACCAACGGCCTGCTCGAACCCCGCGACCACGACATCGACGACGCCCTGGACAAGATGTTCGCCGCGCTCGCCCGCCCCGCGCAGAGCCTGGACACCGTCTGCGACCGGGTTCTGACGACCATGCTCACCCACCGCCCCGACGACGACATCGCCCTGCTGGTCGCCCGCACCCGGGCCCTGCACGCCGACCGGGTCGCCACCTGGGAGCTGCCCTTCGACCTCGCCGCCGTCGCCGAGGCACGCAAGCTGGCCACCGAGCGGCTGACCGCCTGGCGGCTGGAGGAGGCCGCGTTCGTCACCGAACTCGTCGTCAGCGAGATGGTCACCAACGCCTTCCGCTACGGCCGGCCGCCGGTCCGGCTCCGGCTCATCCACGACGACCACACCCTCACCTGCGAGGTCTTCGACTCCAGCAACACGGCCCCGCACATGCGGCGGGCCCACGCCTACGACGAGGGCGGCCGCGGTCTCCTCCTCGTCGGCCAGCTGACCCAGCGCTGGGGCACCCGGCACGCGACCACCGGCAAGACCGTCTGGGCCGAGCAGTTCCTCACGGAGGAGGCGAAGGGCACGGAGGGTCGCAAGGGCAGGGGCTAGCGGTCCAGTACCGGGCGGGCCCAGGCGGGTGGCGGCGGGGTGCGGCCGCCGGTGTCCCGGCCGACCGTGGGGGCGCCGCCGGCGGACCGGTCCGCCGGGGCGGGCTCCTCCGCCGGGCCGAGGCCGTGCGCGGCGAGCCGCAGCGCGCCCACGAACTCCAGGCAGGTGCCGTACCGGTCCTCGGGGGCCTTGGCGAGCGCCCGGGCGAACACCTCGTCGAACTTCGGCGGCAGCCCCGACCGCACCTCGCTCAGCGCGGGCGGCTGGTCGTACTGGTGCGCCCACAGCAGCGCGATGTCCTCGTCCCGGACGAACGGCGGCCCGCCGGCCAGCATCTCGAACACCACGCAGGCCAGGCTGTAGAGATCGCAACGGCCGTCCACCGGGCGGCCCGAGATCTGCTCCGGCGCCACGTAGTCCAGCGTGCCGACGAACTCGCCGACCGTGGTGAACCCCGTCAGCGACAGCGACTTCTTGGTGAGGCCGAAGTCCGTGAGGTAGACGTGCTCGGGGTGCTCGCTGTCCGTGCCCTCCGCCACCAGGACGTTGCCGGGCTTCACGTCCCGGTGCACCAGGTCGTGTTCGTGCGCCGCGTCCAGCGCGGAGGCGACCTGTGCGGCGACGCGCAGCGCCGTGTCCACCGGCAGCACGCCCTCCTTGTCCAGCAGCGCGCGCAGGTCCGGGCCCGACACGTACCGCATCGCGATGTAGAGCACGCCCTCCGTCTCACCGGCCTCGAAGATCGGCACGATGTGGGGATGGTCGAGGGCCGCCGCCACCCGCGACTCATGGGTGAAACGGCGGCGGAAGGTGTCGTTGCGGGCCATCTCCGGGGCGAGCAGCTTCAGGGCGACGGTCCGGTCCAGGCGCAGGTCCCTCGCACGGTAGACGACGGCCATGCCGCCGCGCCCGATCTCGCCCTGGACCTCGTAGCCCGCGATCCGCGTCGCCATCACCCGTCCACCCGTAGCGCCTGAAACCTTGCCAAATCGTATCCAGTACTGCCGCATCCACGCGAAACGGCGGTGGGTGAAGGCCCGGAAGACCTTCACCCACCGCTCAGACCCACACCTCAGCCGGCCGCACCGGCACCGACATCGGCACCCTGGTCGCCGGCGGGAGCACCACCCTGATCGCCACTGCCACCCTGGTCGGCAGGCTGGTCAGCGCCACCCTGGTCGGCAGGCTGATCGGCACCACCCTGGTCCGCAGGCTGCTCAGCACCACCGTCGTCAGCCGGAGCGCCACCCTGGTCAGTGCCACCCTGATCGGTCCCACCCTGGTCGGTCCCACCCTGATCGGTCCCACCCTGGTCAGTACCGCCCTGGTCGGTCCCACCCTGATCAGTACCGCCCTGATCGGTCCCACCCTGGTCAGCACCGCCCTGGTCGGTCCCGCCCTGGTCAGTACCGCCCTGATCGTTTTTCCCGCCCTGGTCAGTACCGCCCTGGTCGGTCCCACCCTGATCAGTACCGCCCTGGTCAGTACCGCCCTGGTCGGTCCCACCCTGATCAGTACCGCCCTGGTCGGTCCCACCCTGATCAGTACCGCCCTGATCAGTGCCACCCTGATCGGTCCCACCCTGATCAGCACCGCCCTGATCAGCACCGCCCTGATCAGTCCCACCCTGATCAGACCCGCCGTCGCCCTTCTCCGTGGTCTGGGTGCCGTCAGGGCCCTTGGCCGGGGGCTGGCCGTGCTCGGAGTTGTCCTTGCCCTTGTCGTCCGGGTGTTCCTTGTCGTGCTTGTCCACCCAGTCGGGCTTCTTCCAGCAGTCGTTGTCCCAGTGGTCCCAGTGCTTCTCGTGCTTGTTGTGCTCCCAGTAGTTGTAGTGGCCGTAGGACTCCCAGTAGTAGTACTTGTGGTGCTTCTCCACGACGTAGTAGCAGTCGTAGTGGTGGTCCCAGTAGTACTTGTGGTGGTTCTTGACCACGTAATAGCAGTCGTGGTCCCAGTCCCAGAAGTACTTGTGCGAGCCGACGAGGTAGTAATAGCAGTGGTATTCCTCGTCCCAGTAGTAATGCTTGTTGTTGGCCCAGCACGAGTACACGCGGCCCTGCGAATGGCTCGCCGGCGGCTTCTTGCCGCAGGACTTCTTGAGCGCCTCGGACAGGTGGGCGTCGGCCGCGGGCGCCGTCGGCGCCTTCGGCAGCGGTGCCGCCGTGGCCACCGCGGCCGGCAGGACCACGCCGCCGGCGACGGCCACCGCGGAGGCCAGCACGGCCGCCGCCCCCAGACGACGCTTCGAACGGTTTCCCTCGCTGTCGGCGTTGCGCGTCTTGCGGATCATTTCCTTCTCCTTCGGAAGCGCCCTTTCCGGTGTCTCCGGTCGGGCTCGTGCTTCCAGTAGGCGCGCAGCCCACGCACGGGTCACGTTCCGACAGCTCGGGACTTGACAGGGGGAAATTCACCGTCTAAAAGGGGCCGCCTGCCAGCCGGTCCAGCGCGAGACGGTCACGAGAATGACCGTGGCATGCGGGGGGCGCTCCCGGTATTGCGGGTATTTCTCGCGCAGCGGCTCGACGACCGCCGCGTCGGCGGAAAGCAGCGTCGCGTCGCCGTCCGCCCGGACCCACCACAGGCGGTCCCAGTTCTCGTCGTCGTACACGTCCACGAGCAGCGAGACCGACGGCTGCGCGGCGATGTTGCGCAGCCGCTTGAGGCGGGGCGTGGTCTTCGGCTTGTGGTCGACGGCGGTGACGATCCCGTCGGCGCCGTACCGCGCGAAGACGACCGGCACCAGGTGGGGGCGGCCGGTCTCGTCCACGGTCGCGAGGCGGGCCACCCGGGCCGCGGTGAACCGTCGCCGCGCCTCGTCCTCGGACAGCTCCGGCACCGTGCGCCCCTCCCTCCTCAGGCCCCGCGCAGCGCGTCGAGCACGTCGGCGTCCGTCAGCTGGGCGAAGTCGTCGTACCACTGCCCGACCGCGCTGAAGATCACCGGACGGTGCGGGCAGACGACGAGGTCGGCCTCCGCGGCGAGCGCGTCGAGGGAGTCGGGGGCGCCGACCGGGACGGCCAGTACGGTCCGGGCGGGGTTCCGCCGCCGTACGTGGCGCAGGGCGGCGCGGGCGGTGTTGCCGGTGGCGAGGCCGTCGTCGACGACGATCGCGGTACGGCCGCGCAGTTCGGGCGGCGGCCGGCCCTCCCGGTAGCGGCGCTCGCGGCGGCGCAGCTCCTGCCGCTCGCGCTCCACGACGGGGGCCAGGGACTCCTCGTCCAGGCCGAGGTGGGCCAGGGTCGCGAGATCGAAGAGCGGCGGGTCGTCCCCGGCGATCGCACCGACGCCGAACTCCTCGTGGTACGGGGCTCCGATCTTGCGGACGACGAGGACGTCCAGCGGGGCCGGAAGCTCCCGCGCGACCTCCGCGGCGACCGCCGCGCCGCCGCGGGGCAGGGCCAGCACGATCGGGTCCGGCAGCTCCCCCCTGTCGCGCAACTTCCGCAGTACGGCGGCGAGTTCGCGGCCCGCGTGGGCACGGTCCCGGTAGCGCACGGCCGGTCCTCTCCGGGTGAGGTCGGATCCCCTTCCTCCATGCTCACACCCCAGGACGCCGGAAGCCGAGTCCATCTCCCATAATTCGCACACGCATTCTATACACTGTGTGTATAGTCCCCGCATGCCACTGTGGAGCAAGCTTCCGATCAAGAAGAGGGAAAGACGGCCGTTCGGGTTCCCGACCGTCGCCGCCGTCTGTCTCGCCCTGACCCTGTCCGGCTGCGCGCAGGTCGACACGACATCACCCGCCGATGCCCGCAACCACGCCGCGAAGAGCGGTCAGGTCCGGTTCGGGACCGTCGACTGCCGGGAGGCGAAGTGCATCGCGCTCACCTTCGACGCGGGACCCAGCGAGAACTCGGCCCGGCTGCTCGACATCCTCAGGGAGAAGCACGTCCCGGCGACCTTCTTCCTGCTGGGCAAGCGGCACATCGAGCAGTACCCGGAGCTGGTGAAGCGGATGGCCGCGGAGGGGCACGAGGTCGCCAGCCACACCTGGGACCACAAGATCCTCACGCGGATCCCGGACCGCCGGATACGCGAGGAACTCACCCGCCCCGACGACGCGATCGAGCGCCTCACCGGCCGCAAGCCCACCCTGATGCGCCCGCCGCAGGGCCGCACCGACGCGAACGTGCACCGGATCTGCCGTGAGCTGGGGCTCTCCGAGGTGCTCTGGAGCGTCACCGCCAAGGACTACCTGACCACCGACCCCCGGCTCATCACCCGGCGGGTCCTGGACCAGGCGTCCCGGGACGGGATCATCCTGCTCCACGACATCTACCGCGGCACCGTGCCGGCCGTGCCCGGCATCATCGACGCCCTCAAGGAGCGCGGCTACGTGTTCGTGACGGTCCCGCAGCTGCTGGCCCCCGGCAAGGCCGTACCGGGCAAGGTGTACCGCCCCTGAGCCACCGGCCACGTGAGGTGCAGCTCCTCCGGTGAGCGGTGGATCATCGTCGGCCGCATGGTGACCGGGTGGCCCTCCGCGAGCCGCAGGCCGGGCAGACGGCGGGTCAGTTCCTCGACGGTGATGCGGAGTTGCTCGCGAGCCAGCTGGGCGCCGACGCAGGCGTGGGCGCCGAAGCCGAAGGCGAGGTGGCGGGCGGGGGCGTCGCGGGTGATGTCGAACGTGTCGGGGCGGGGGTGACGCAAGGCATCGCGGTTGGCCGCGCCGAAGGCGACGAACAGCTCGGCCCCGGCCGGGAGTTCGGTGCCGGCGAGGGCGACCGGCCGGGTGGTGACGCGGCGGAAGCCCTGGAGCGCGCCGTCGTAACGGGCCGCCTCCTCGACGGCCGCCGGGATCAGGTCGGGCCGCTCGCGGAGCAGTTCCCACTGGTCCCGATGGCTCAGCAGATGCAGCACGGTGGTGCCTATCAGCGCGGTCGTGGTCAGGTGCCCGGCGATCAGCAGGTTCTGGAGATGAGCGACGGCCTCGTGCCGGCCGTCCGGCGGGAGTTCGCCCTGCCCGGGCTCGGCCACGGAGGCGACGATCTCCGTGGCCAGGTCCTCGCGGGGACGGACGTAGCGGTCGCGGGCACAGCGGTCCAGGACGTGCTGCATGGCCACCACGTCCTCGGCGGCGGCGATCTGCTCGGCCTCCGGCAGCGGCCGGAACAGCAGCTGCTCGGCCCGGTGCCCGCCGTGCACGACGAGCGGCACGTCGGCGGGGTCGAGCCCGACGATCCGGCCGATGACGTCACCGGGCAGCCGCATGGCGTACGCCGACATCAGCTCCACCCGGCCGTCCTCGGCGAACCCGTCGACGAGGGCGGCGGCGCGCTCCCGGGCGTACGGCGCGGCCGCCGCGACCCGGGCGGGCGACAGGGCGCGCACCAGCGGGGCACGCAGCCGCTGGTGCCGCTCCCCGTCCGAGGTGACCACGACCGGCCGGCCGCCGAAGCCTCCGGCCAGCACCTCGAGCGCGGCGGGCGAGGGCAGCACGTCCGGCCGTAACGCGTTCGCCGACGAGAACTCCAGCGGGCGGCGCAGCACCTCGCGGACGTCGGCGTCCCGGGCGACCAGCCAGGCGTCCAGCTCGGGCACCCGCAGCAGCCCCTCGGCCGCCTGCGCCCGCGCGTAGAGGGGATACGGACCGCGCATCAACTCATCGAGTTTGTCGTGCAGTTCATGTTCCACGAGACGCCCCCCGGGACGACGGCGGTACGGGTCGCGCTCATGGTGCCGTACCGCCGTACGCCCACGACAGGGTCCGGTCGGAACCGTTCAGAAACCGGTCAGAAGACGACCCACCAGCCTTCGCGGGCCGCCTGCTCGGCCGTGTACGACACCCCGTGCACCTTGAGACCGGCGGCGTCGAGGAGGGTGACCTCGCCGCCGTGGTTGCCGAGTTGGGCGCCGCCGGAGAGCGGCACGGCTAGCGTGGCGCCGGCGGCCAGGGGGCCGGCCGGGACCGGGGAGGACTGGCCGATACGGTCGACGAGACGCCAGCCGGTGAGGTCGGCCGGGGCGGGCGAGGCGTTGAGAAGGGTGACGGTCTCCGCCTCGGGGGCCGGGCCGGGCGGGTTGACCAGCGCGGCGACGATCCGCACCGGCTGCTCGCCGGTGGCGGGGCGGGAGACGTCGACGTCGGGAAGGGTGTGGCCGGTGGCGTCGTCGGTGTGCCAGGCCTGGCTCTGGAAGGCGAGGAAGACCCCGACCCAGCGCTCCTGCCCCTGGCCGTCGCCACCGTCGGTGTCGCCACCGGGGAGGCGGATGAGCAGCCCGCCGTCCTGCCACACCCCGTCGTCGCCGGCGAAGCGGCCGCTGTTGCCCTGGTTCATATGGATGTCGTGGACGCCGTTGCCGGGCAGGAAGCCGAACACCTTGTCCTTGACGCCGGTTTCGGGCCCCCAGCGCTCGCCGAAGAGGTACAGCCGGGCGCGGGGGTCCTCGACCGCCCGCCGGACGTAGTGGTCGAGCAGGTCGGCGAGGTCGTTGTCCGGGCCGGGGCGGTCCGCGGGCAGGACGCGCATCTTCGCCGGGTCGAACAGGTTGCCGCGCACGAAGTCGAGGTTGGGGCCGCCGGGCCCCGGCGGCAGGGTGTTCCAGCCGCTCGTCAGGCCCTCCAGGCGGGCGGTGAGGGGGTGCCTGAAGTCGTCGTCGACGAGGTAGAGCAGGTCGGCGGGCTTCTGCTGGGACAGGACGTTGACGGCGGCCCGGTAGTGGGTGCCGGAGTCGTCGGCGAGGTGGATCTGGTAGTGCGGGGTCCCGGCGGCGCCTTCGCGCCGGATGTCGACTGCCCGCGTGATCAGTACGCCGTAGGTCTTCAAGGGCATGATGACCAACTCCCCGTGGAAGCGGGCGGTTTGCCCGCCATGGCGGGAATCGTACGGGGCCGGGGCCGGTTCGGGCCCGGCTTGGACGATTCTGTCGGTCCTGTGAACAGTCGGTGCGCGTCCCGTAACCGGTGGCCGGTTCCCTACGATCGTGCCGTGGTCAACTTCCTCCTCCAACGGACGGCTCCACTCCCGATCGACGAGGCGTGGCGCCGGCTCACGGAGTGGTCCCGGCACGCCGACGTGGTCCCGCTGACCCGGATCACCGTGCTCACCGATCCCCCGACCCACGAGGGCACGGTCTTCGTGGCGCGCTCCGGACTCGGACCGCTGTCCTTCGAGGATCCCATGGAGGTGACCGTCTGGCATCCCCCGCAGGACGGCGGCCCCGGCCGGTGCCGGCTGGTCAAGCACGGCCGGGTGGTGCTCGGCTGGGCCGAACTGGAGGTGCGTCCCGGCCCCGGCGGCCGGACCCGGGTGGTGTGGCGCGAGGAACTGCGGATCCGGGGGCTGCCGTCGGCCTTCGACCCTCTGGTGCGCCGGACCGCCCGGGCGGTGTTCGGGCGGGCGGTCAACGCCCTGCTCCGCAGCCCCTGACCGGGCGCCCCTTGGCAGATCCCGGCCGCACGATGGACAGTGGCCCTCCGGTGCCGAACGGGCACCGTGGGTCGATGCGGCCGGGGAGGCTCGGAGGTGGCGTTCTTCTCGCCCGGGGAAGCGAAGCTGTTACGGGAGGCGGGCCACCCGCGCGGGTGGGCCCGCGGCGAGGTCCTGATGCGGGAGGGCGAGGCGGCCGACTCCGTCGTGCTGCTCACCGGCGGTCTGGTCAAGGCGACGGTCGACTCGGCCAACGGCTACACCAGCCTGCTCGCCCTGCGCGGCCCCGGTGAACTCCTCGGCGAACTCTCCTGCATCGACGGCCGGCCGCGCGGCGCGACGGTCACCGCGATGCGCCGCAGCGAGGGCGTGGTGGTCGCCTCGGACGCCTTCGTACGGCTCCTGGAGCACGACGCCAGCCTCTGCCTGTCGGTCCTGCGCTCGGTCGTGGGCCGATTACGGGACTCCGACGGGCTGCGCGCCGAACAGGGCGCCCGCACGACCCGGGCCCGGGTCGCCGGGCTGCTGGTGAAGCTCGCCGTCCAGTACGGCTCGGCCGCGCCGGAGACGCTGCCGGGCGCGGTCGCCGTCCAGGTGAACCAGCGCGAACTGGCCGCCGCCACCGGGGCGTCCCGGGAGTCGGTGGTGCGCTGTCTGCGGGCCATGCAGCAGGAGGGCCTGGTGGCCACCAGGCGGGGGCGGACCGTCGTACTGGACCTGGCCGGGTTACGGCGCTGGGCGGAGGAGGAGTGAACCGGCGCGCTTGCACCCCGGTCGCATGAGAACGGAACTCCCGCCGCCGAATGCGTCATTTGACGCTGTGCCACGGCCGGGAAGGCGCTTCCATCGTCCCCTGGCGCCCGGACCGGTACGGCGATCGGGGGAACGGACCGGGCGCTCCGCTCCACGGGGGGGGGGGTGGCCGGCCCGGGGGGACTAGGCCACCGACCCGATCCGCCGCGTCGGGGCCGGCGCCGACGTCGCGTCGTGGTGGATCGGGGTGTGTGCCCCGGTCAGGGAGAGCCCGCTGCCGCCACGCCGGTTCGCGACGATCTCGGCGGCGATCGAGAGCGCGGTCTCCTCGGGCGTGCGGGCGCCGAGGTCGAGACCGATCGGGGACCGCAGGCGCGCCAGCTCCAGCTCGGTGACCCCGACCTCGCGCAGCCGCTCGTTGCGGTCCAGGTGGGTGCGGCGGGAGCCCATCGCGCCGACGTACGCCACCGGGAGGCGCAGCGCGAGCCGGAGCAGGGGGACGTCGAACTTGGCGTCGTGGGTGAGGACGCACAGGACGGTGCGGCCGTCGACCGGGGTGCGCTCCAGGTATCCGTGCGGCCACTCGACGACGATCTCGTCGGCCTCCGGGAAGCGGGCCCGCGTCGCGAACACGGGCCGTGCGTCGCACACGGTCACCCGGTAGTTGAGGAACTTGCCGACGCGGACCAGCGCCGACGCGAAGTCGATCGCCCCGAAGACGATCATCCGGGGCGGCGGGACGGACGACTCGACCAGCACCGTGAGCGGTGCTCCGCAGCGCGAGCCCTGCTCTCCGATCTCCAGGGTGCCGGTGCGCCCCGCGTCCAGGAAGGCGGTCGCCTCGGCGGCGATCGTGCGGTCCAGTTCGGGGTGGGCGCCGAAGCCGCCCTGGTACGCGCCGTCGGCGTCCACCAGGAGGGCACGGCCCACCAGTTCCGCCGGCCCGGTCACGATCCGGGCGACCGCCGCCGCCTCCCCGCGGGCGGCGGCGGCCAGCGCGGCCACCACCACCGGCCGGACGGCATCCGCCGCCCGCACCGGGGTGACGAGGATGTCGATGACACCGCCGCAGGTCAGACCGACGGCGAAGGCATCCTCGTCGCTGTACCCGAAGCGCTCCAGCACGGTCTCCCCGTCCTCCAGCGCCTGCCGGCACAGCTCGTACACCGCCCCCTCCACACACCCCCCGGACACCGACCCGACGGCGGTCCCCTCCCCATCCACCGCCAGAGCGGCACCAGGCTGCCGCGGCGCACTCCCCCCGACCGCCACCACCGTGGCCACGGCGAAGTCCCGCCCATCGGCGACCCACCGACTCAGCTCCTCGGCGATGTCCAGCATTTCCGGATCTCCTTAACGAGGTTCAGGACAGGCGCCCCGAAGGGGCGCTGGGGGTACCGACCCCCGGCCCCTTCACGGCCAAGCCGGCGGAACGTCTAATGGACGCCCAGCCAGCTCTCAATGGGATGGAGTGCGAAATAGACCAGGAAGATCCCTGTCAGGCCCCACATGAATGCCCCGATTTCCCTGGCCCTGCCCTGAGCTGCCTTGATGGCGGTGTACGAGATCACACCGGCGGCCACACCCGTGGTGATCGTGTACGTGAACGGCATCAGAACGACCGTCAGGAACACCGGGATGGCGGTGGCCCGGTCGGCCCAGTCCACGTGCCGGGCGTTCATCAGCATCATCGCGCCGATGACCACCAGGGCGGCGGAGGCGACCTCCTGCGGGACGATCGCGGTGAGCGGCGTGAAGAACAGGCAGGCCGCGAAGAACAGGCCGGTGACCACCGAGGCGAGCCCGGTCCGGGCGCCCTCGCCGACACCGGTCGCCGACTCGATGAACACGGTCTGCCCGGAGCCGCCCGCCACCCCGCCGACCGCACCGCCCGCACCGTCGATGAACAGCGCCTTGGACAGCCCCGGCATCCGCCCCTTGTCGTCGGCCAGCCCGGCCTCGGTGCCGACGCCGATGATGGTGGCCATCGCGTCGAAGAACCCGGCGAGCACGAGGGTGAAGACGATCATCCCCACCGTCATCGCGCCGACCTTGCCCCAGCCGCCGAACTCGACGTGCCCGAAGAGCGAGAAGTCCGGCATGGAGACGGCGGAGCCGTGCAGTTCGGGGGCGCCGTTGGCCCACTGCTCGGGGTCGACGACCCCGAGGCCGTTCAGCGCCGCCGCCACGGCAGTGCCGCCGATGATGCCGATCAGGATGGCGCCGGGCATGTTCCGGGCCTGGAGCATGAAGATCAGCAGCAGGGTGCCGGCGAAGAGCAGCACCGGCCAGCCGGCGAGTTCGCCCGCGGGGCCGAGGGTGACCGGGGTGGCCTTGCCCTGGTGCACGAAGCCGGACTTGTAGAAGCCGATGAGGGCGATGAACAGGCCGATGCCCATGGTGATGCCGTGCTTGAGGGCGAGCGGGATCGCGTTCATGATCATCTCGCGCAGGCCGGTGACGACCAGGAGCATGATGACCACGCCGTAGAGCACGCACATGCCCATCGCCTGCGGCCAGGTCATCTGCGGGGCGACCTGCGAGGAGAGCACGCCGGAGACGGACAGGCCGGCGGCGAGCGCGAGCGGCACCTTGCCGACGAAGCCCATCAGGAGGGTGGTGAAGGCCGCGGCGAACGCGGTCGCCGTGATGAGCGCCTTCTGGCCGAGCGTGTCCCCGGCCGCGTCCTTGCCGGACAGGATCAGGGGGTTGAGCAGGAGGATGTACGCCATCGCCATGAAGGTGGTGACGCCGCCGCGGACCTCCCGCGCGACGGAGGAACCTCTCCCGGATATGTGAAAGTAACGGTCGAGCCAGGAGCGTCCGGCCGGGACGCGGGTGCCTTCTCCCGCGTCGTCGGCCGTGGTCCTGGGCTCCACTGATTGCTGGGTCATGGTGCCGTCTCCCAAGGTTCACAGGGGCACCCGTGCATCGCCTTTCACGACGTACGGGATTTGGGATGTGCACGGCCCGGGGGACGGCCCAGGACGGACATGTGGGGGCCCGGGGGACCAGGTCCCCCGGGAAACTCACCGGTTCGATCCCCGAGGGGTCACGTGCCCGTGAGGTGTTCCGGACGTACCGGCGTCCGGTTCAGCTCCAGGCCCGTCGCGTTGCGGATCGCCGCGAGGACCGCCGGAGTCGAGGACAGCGTCGGAGCTTCGCCGACGCCGCGGAGCCCGTACGGGGCGTGGTCGTCGGCGAGTTCGAGGACGTCGACCGGGATGGTCGGCGTGTCGAGGATGGTCGGGATCAGGTAGTCCGTGAAGGACGGGTTCCTGACCTTCGCCGTCTTCGGGTCGACGATGATCTCCTCCATCACCGCGACGCCCAGGCCCTGGGTCGTGCCGCCCTGGATCTGGCCGACGACGGAGAGCGGGTTGAGCGCCTTGCCGACGTCCTGGGCGCAGGCCAGCTCGATCACCTTGACCAGGCCCAGCTCGGTGTCGACCTCGACGACCGCGCGGTGCGCGGCGAAGCTGTACTGGACATGGCCGTTGCCCTGTCCGGTGTGCAGGTCGAAGGGCACGGTCGGCCGGTGCCGCCACTCCGCCTCGATCTCCACGGCCTCGTCGCCGAGGACGTCCACCAGGTCGGCGAGCACCTCGCCGCCGTCGGTGACGACCTTGCCGCCCTCCAGGAGCAGCTCGGCAGTGGCCCAGGCCGGGTGGTACGTACCGAACTTGCGGCGGCCGAGGTCGAGGACCTTCTCGCGGACCAGCTCGCAGGAGTTCTTCACGGCACCGCCGGTGACATACGTCTGCCGGGAGGCCGAGGTCGAACCGGCGGAGCCCACCTGGGTGTTGGCCGGGTGGATGGTCACCTGGGCCACGCCCAGCTCGGTGCGCGCGATCTGCGCGTGCACGGTGACCCCGCCCTGCCCGACCTCCGCCATCGCGGTGTGCACGACGGCGACCGGCTCGCCGCCGACCACCTCCATCCGCACCCGCGCGGTCGAGTAGTCGTCGAAGCCCTCGGAGAAGCCGACGTTCTTGATGCCGACCGCGTAGCCGATGCCGCGTACGACGCCTTCGCCGTGGGTGGTGTTGGACAGACCGCCGGGCAGCTGCCGTACGTCGGCGCCCTCGCTGCTCTCCCACTGGCGCTCGGGCGGCAGCGGCATCGCGGTGACCCGGCGCAGGAGTTCGGCGACCGGGGCGGGCGAGTCGACCGGCTGGCCGGTCGGCATGATCGTGCCCTGCTCCATGGCGTTCAGCTTCCTGAACTCCACCGGGTCCATGCCGAGTTGCCCGGCGACCTTGTCCATCTGCGCCTCGTAGGCGAAGCACGCCTGGACCGCGCCGAAGCCGCGCATCGCGCCGCAGGGCGGGTTGTTGGTGTAGAGGGCGATGGCCTCGATCTCGACGTCGTCGACGACGTAGGGCCCGATGCCGAGCGAGGAGGCGTTGCCGACGACGGCCGGGGAGGCGGAGGCGTACGCGCCGCCGTCGAGCACGATCCGGCACTTGACGTGCGTCAGCTTGCCTTCGCGGGTGGCCCCGTGCTCGTAGTAGAGGCGGGCCGGGTGGCGGTGGACGTGCCCGAAGAAGGACTCGAAACGGTTGTAGACGATCTTGACGGGCTTGCCGGTGCGCAGGGCCAGCAGGCAGGCGTGGATCTGCATGGACAGGTCCTCGCGGCCGCCGAACGCGCCGCCGACGCCGGCCAGCGTCATCCGCACCTTGTCCTCGGGCAGGCCGAGCACGGGCGCGATCTGGCGCAGGTCGGAGTGGAGCCACTGGGTGGCGATGTAGAGGTGGACGCCACCGTCCTCCTCGGGCACCGCGAGGCCGGACTCGGGGCCGAGGAAGGCCTGGTCCTGCATGCCGAAGTAGTACTCGCCCTTGACGATGACGTCGGCTCGCTTGGCGGCCTCGTCGGCGTCGCCGCGGACGATCGGCTGGCGGTGCACGATGTTGGGGTGCGGGACGTGGCCGATGTGGTGGTCGGCGCGGCCCTCGTGGACGTGGATCGCGTCCGGGGCGGTGGCGGAGGCCTCGTCGGTGATGACGGGCAGCTCGCGGTACTCGACCTTGATCTTCGCGGCGGCGCGGCGGGCGGTCTCCGGGTGGTCGGCGGCGACGATGGCGACCGGTTCGCCGTGGTGGCGTACCTTGCCGTGCGCGAGCACCGGGGTGTCCTGGATCTCCAGGCCGTAGTTCTTCACCTCGGTGGGCAGGTCGTCGTAGGTCATGACGGCGTAGACGCCGGGCTGGGCGAGCGCCTCGCTGGTGTCGATGGACACGATCTCGGCGTGCGCGACCGTGGAGCGGAGGATCTGGCCCCAGAGCATGTCCTCGTGCCACATGTCGGACGAGTACGCGAACTCGCCGGTGACCTTGAGGGTGCCGTCCGGGCGGAGGGTGGACTCGCCGATGCCGCCCTTGGTCTGGGAACCCTGGGTGACCTTGGTGGGAGTGCCGAGGGGCGCGCTGTTGCTGGGCATCCGGCTCAGACCGCCTCTCCCTGCCGGGCGGCCGCGAGGCGGACCGCGTCCATGATCTTCTCGTAGCCGGTGCAGCGGCACAGGTTGCCCGAGAGCGCCTCGCGGATGTCCGCGTCGCTCGGGTTGGGGTTGTGCTCCAGCATCTCGTCGGCGGCGACCAGCAGACCGGGCGTGCAGAAGCCGCACTGGACGGCGCCGGCGTCGATGAACGCCTGCTGGACCGGGGAGAGTTCGGTCCCCTCGCCGGTCTGGGAGTCCTGCCCCTTGGCGGCCCAGCGCTGGGCCTGGTCGAGCGAGGTCCCGTGGGCGGTGCCGCAGTCACGCTGCCGGGCGTAGTCCGCGAGCCCCTCGACGGTGACGACCTCCCGGCCCTCCACCTGCCCGGCCGCGACCAGACACGAGCACACCGGCACCCCGTCCAGACGGACCGTGCAGGACCCGCACTCCCCCTGCTCGCAGGCGTTCTTCGACCCCGGAAGGCCGAGCCGCTCGCGCAGCACGTACAGCAGGCTCTCGCCCTCCCAGACGTCGTCGGCTTCCTGCGGACGTCCGTTGACGGTGAAGTTGACGCGCATCAGGCGACACTCCCCTTCTGAAAAGTAGTGCCGCGGTACGACTCCCAGGTCCAGGTGAGCGTGCGGCGGGCCATGACCGCGACCGCGTGGCGGCGGTAGCTCGCGGTGCCCCGGACGTCGTCGATCGGGTTGCAGGAGGCGGCGCACAGGTCCGCGAACTGCTTGGCGACCGACGGGGTGATGATCTTGCCGTTGTCCCAGAAGCCGCCCTCGTCGAGCGCCGCGTTCAGGAAGTCCTCGGCGGTCTTCGCCCGTACGGGTGTCGGGGCGGCCGAGCCGATCCCCGTCCGCACGGTCCGGGTCCCGGGGTGCAGGGCGAGCCCGAAGGCGCACACGGCGATCACCATCGCGTTGCGCGTACCGACTTTGGAGTACTGCTGCGGCCCGTCGGCCTTCTTCACGTGGACCGCGCGGATCAGCTCGTCGGGCGCGAGCGCGTTGCGCTTGACGCCCGTGTAGAACTCGTCGATCGGGATCAGCCGCGAGCCGCGCACCGACTCGGCCTCGACCTCGGCGCCCGCCGCGAGCAGCGCGGGGTGGGCGTCGCCGGCCGGGGAGGCGGTGCCGAGGTTGCCGCCGACGCCGCCGCGGTTGCGGATCTGCGGGGAGGCGACCGTGTGCGAGGCCAGGGCGAGGCCCGGCAGCTCGGTGCGGAGGTTCTCCATGATCCGGGTGTACGGCACCGAGGCGCCGAGCCGTACGCTCTCCTCGCCGGTCTCCCATTCGTAGAGATCGCCGATGCGGTTGAGGTCGAGGAGGTACTCGGGCCGGCGGTGGTCGAAGTTGATCTCGACCATCACATCGGTGCCACCCGCGATCGGCACTGCGGTGGGGTGCTCGGCCTTCGCGGCGAGCGCCTCCTCCCAGCTGGCGGGGCGAAGGAAGTCCATGACCGGCTCTCTTCTCCGTCTCGTGAGTCTCGTGAGTCGTGCGGATTGAGCCAATCCGTGTGCGGCGGGCCCGGCTCGTTCATGTCCTGTTAACGCGGAATGAGGCCAGTACACCGCCCCGTACTCCAGCGGGGTCAGTCACCGAAACCATGAAGGAGTTGGCTGGCCAGCACGGGCATCTTGTAGATTCGTATGAACGGAGGTCATCAGTAACCTCTTGGTTTTCCTGTGGAAACGCAGGAAACGCCCTGGCGACCGCCGGTCGCGGTCCCGCAGCTCTCGGTCACGGCCCGCGGAGGCGCCTGCCGGGTGCCTTCCCCGTGACCCTTCAGGATTCATCGTAGATTTCGAGACACAGAACGGCGGCGACGAGATGCGGCTGCGCGCACTGCTGGACACCGACGCGCTGGGCCTGCGGCTGCTCGGCGGCGAGGACGAGCTGGACCGCACCGTACGCGGGGTGATGACCACCGACCTGCGGGACCCCAGCCGCTACCTCTCGGGCGGCGAGCTGGTGCTGACGGGCCTGGCCTGGCGCCGGGACGCCGCGGACTCCGAGCCGTTCGTACGACTGCTCGTGCAGGCCGGGGTGGTGGCGCTGGCCGCCGGCGAGGCCGAGCTGGGTGACGTCCCGGACGACCTGGTCGTGGCCTGCGCCCGGCACCGCCTCCCGCTCTTCGCGGTCCACGAGTCGGTGGCCTTCGCGACGATCACCGAGCATGTCGTACGGCAGGTCAGCGGCGAGCGCGCCGGGGACCTCGCGGCCGTGGTGGACCGGCACCGCCGGATGATGACCTCGGGTCCGGCGGGCGGCGGGCCGGACGTGGTCCTGGACCTGCTGGGCTCGGACCTCGACCTGCGCGCCTGGGTGCTGTCCCCGACCGGCCGATTGATCGCGGGCTCCAAGGTGGCGGGCCCCGCGCTGCCCGCCGGTGTCTGCGCCGGGCTCGCCGCCGAGCACCTGGCCGCCACCCGCACCGGCCGCCGCGGCCCGCACCGCGTCCTGCTCGACGGCACCACGTACTCCCTGTTCCCGATCCGCCGGGGGCACCTCCCAGCGGTAGCTGGGGGAGGCCGCTCGGCGCAGGGCGCCCGGGACGTCCGGGAGACGGTCCTGTCGGACTGGCTGCTCGCCGTCGAGGCGGACGCGGGCGACTGGCCCGAGGAACGGCTCGACCTGCTCCAGGGCGTCACCCAGCTGATCTCCGTGGAACGCGACCGGCGCGACGCGGCCCGCACGGTACGGCGCCGGCTGGCCCAGGAGGTCCTCGAACTGGTCCAGACGGGCGCGGCACCGGCCGAGATCGCCGCCCGGCTGCGGGTGGCCGCCCCCGTGCTGCTGCCGGGCCTCGGCGCGGCCCCGCACTGGCAGGTGGTCGTCGCCCGCGTGGAGTGGGACGGCGGCGAGGTCGAGGGCGGCCCGGTCGCCCAGTCCCTCCTGGAGGAGATCCTGGTCGACCCGCTGGCGACCGGCCCGGAGCCGTCCGACCGGATAGCGGTGGCCCACACCGGCGACGAGGCGATCGCCCTCGTCCCGCTGCCCGCCGTCGCCGCCGAGCACGACGGCTCCGAGTCCGGCATCCAGGCCGACGAGCTCCTCGAGGCGGTCCGGGACCCGCTGACGGCGGGCCTGGCCGACGACGGCCGGGTCACCCTCGGGGTGAGCGCGGCCGTGCACTCGGCGGAGGGGCTGCGCGGTGCGCTGGAGGAGTCCCGGCACGCCCGCCGGGTGGCCGCCGCCCGCCCCGGCCGGGTGTGCGCGGCCGGCCACCAGGAACTGGCCTCGCACGTCCTGCTCCTGCCCTTCGTCCCCGACGACGTGCGCCGCGCCTTCACGGCCCGGCTGCTGGACCCCCTCCGGGACTACGACCGCCGCCACCGCGCCGAACTGATTCCCACCCTGGAGGCGTTCCTCGACTGCGACGGCTCCTGGACCCGCTGCGCCACCCGTCTCCATCTGCACGTCAACACGCTGCGCTATCGCGTGGGCAGGATCGAGCAGTTGACGGGCCGGGACCTGTCCCGGCTGGAGGACAAGCTCGATTTCTTCTTGGCGTTGCGGATGAGCTGAGGTCACGCGGGCGGGCGGACGGCTCTCGCCAAGTACCGCCGCTGTCCCACGACTTTGTGAAATTATTCACCCACCCTCTTGGCCCCGCGCGGCGATCGGTGCTGGAATGCGGCCACCACTTCACTGCTCGACGGCGCGCTAGGGGAGGGCAACGTGGCGTATTCCGCCATGTCTGGGAACGGAACGAACGCCGGTGACGATCCGCTCCAGACCGCGGTATGGCGGCTGCGCTCGCGGGCCTGCTGGGTCGACGCGGCGGCACTGCTGCCGTCGGACACGCCGACGTACTCGCTGCAGCGGGCGGGGCTGATGGTCGAACGGTGCCTGTACACCGAGGGGGGCTGGGAGGAGGCCGAGGACGCGCTGCGGACGGCGGAGGCGGTGGCCCGGACCGACGAGGAACGGGGCGCGGCGGCCTGCGAACGCGGCCAACTCGCCTACGCGGCCACGCTGCACGGCGTCCGCGACCGGGCCGACGAGGCGCGGGCCGCGCTCGGCAGGGCGGCGGCGCTGATCCCTCCGGGGGCACCGGGGCGGGCGCTGCTCGACTTCCGCCGGGGCCTGCTGGCGGAGAACCTGACCCGCTCCCCCCAGGCGGCCCGCGCCGCCTACCGCCGTGCCCACGCCGCCGCCACGGCCCACGCCGATCCGCTCCTGCTCTCCTTCACCTGGCGCCACCTGGCCGGACTCGCCCTGCGTGACGGCGAGTTGAGCGAAGCCCGGCACGGCTTCGCCGAGTCCCTGCGGATCAGAGAGGAACTCGGCTACCTGGTGGGCACAGCCCCAGCCCTCGTCTCCCTCGCCGACGCGGAATCCGAACCCGAGGCCTCCCGACTCCGCGAGGAGGCCGGCCGCCTCTTCCGCCTCCTGGGCGGCGTCCCGACCTGGCTGGCCCGCCAGCTGACCCCACCTGCACCTGGAGCGGCTACGGCGTGACGGCTGGGGCGGGGGGTTCGCTTACCGGCGCCGACAGGGTGCCGCTGCGCCCACCCGTGCCGCCCCAGCGGCACGACTGCCCGCGGCCGAGAAACCTGAGGGGCGCGGGGAACTGCGCGACCGGCCACGAACCACCCGCACCCGGCACACCGCCCGCACCCCCTACGGCGGGCCCCCGCGCAAACCCCGCCCCCGGTCAGCCGGCGTCGGCGAAATGCCCCGCCACCAGCGTCCGCACGACATCCAGCTCGCCCGCGATCAACGCCTCCAGCAGCGCCGCGTGCTCGGCCGCGTCCGACACGAGCTCGGCCCGAGCCCCGCGCAGCGGCAGTGCTCGCCGGTGCAGGTCCTCCGCGATCTGCACGAGCTGCTCGTTGCCCGCGAGGCCCAGCACCGCCCGGTGGAACGCACGGTCGGTCTCCGCGTACGTCGCCCGGCACCCGGTCGCCGCCACCCGGACCGACTCCTCGGCCAGCGGCCGCAGCGCGGCCCACCGCTCGGCCGGCACGCTGCGCGCGAGCCGCATCATCACCGGCACCTCGATCAGCGCCCGCACCTCGGCGAGTTCCGCGAGCTCCCGCGCACCCCGCCGCACGACCCGGAAGCCGCGGTTGGGCACGACCTCGACCGCGCCCTCCAGGGCCAGCTGCTGCATCGCCTCGCGCACGGGCGTCGCGGAGACCCCGAACCGCTCCCCGAGAGCAGGGCCCGAGTACACCTCGCCGGGCGCCAGCTCACCGCTCGCCAGTGCGGTCCGCAGCGCGTCCAGGATCTGGCCGCGCACGGACGCCCGCTGCACGGCGGGGCGCGGCTGCGGGATCGGCCGCTCACTGTGCGTGTGCTCGCCCCGCGCGGCGGGCGCGGCGGCGGTGTACCCGGCGGCCTCCCGGGCCGTCTCCCCGGAGCGGGTCTGCGCCGGCACCCGGGCCGTCTCGGCGGGAGCCGCGTGCGCGTCCTGCTTCACGGGTCCTCCTCCGGGTCGTCGGCACTTGGGTCATTAACGGCGGGTTGTTACTTGTCCGTCAAGCACCTTAGGCGCACAAGGCGCTGGTTCAAATTTCCGAACGACTGGGTAAGGTAAGGCTTACTTATCCGGCAGTCGGTCCGCACCCGATCGGTGGTAGCCCATGACCTCCCCCGTCTCCGCCGCCTACGCGCGCCTCACCGAGGTCTGCCCGGACCTGGTGATCACGGAGCTGGGGCCCGGCGACGCGGCACCGCGGGGCAGCGGCTGGATCGGCGCCGCCGAGCTCGCCGCGGGCGGCCCCGGCCTGGACGCCTTTCTCGCCTGGGACGAGGACCAGATCCGGCAGGACCACGGCCGGCCCGCCCGCCCCGACGTGGTCGCCGGCTTCGGCCTGCACCGCTACAGCTGGGCCGCCTGCCTGCTGATCACCCTCCCGTGGTTCCTGGACCGCCGGGTCCCCCGCCTCCCCGCGGCCGGGGTGTCGTACGACCGCACGGCGGGCCTGATGGCCGTACGCGTCGCCTCCTTCGCCTGTCTCCCGGGCGACCCGGCCGCGGCGCTGCCCGGCGCGGTGGTCGTGGCCGGCGAGGAGGCGCTGCGGGCCGAGGTGCGGGCGGCCGTCGCCGAGCACCTGGAACCGGTCCTCGGCGGCTTCGGGCCGCGGATGCGGCGGCGCGGGCGCGCGCTGTGGGGCATGGCGACCGACGAGATCGTCGAGGGGCTCTGGTACATCGCCGGACTGCTCGGGGACGAGGCACGGGCCGTACGCGAACTCGAACAGCTGCTCCCGGGCGCCACCAAGCCGTACGTCGGCTCGGCCGCCTTCCGGGTGCTGACCGGCCCGGCCGGGGAGCCGCTGCCGACCCGGGACCGGGCGAGCTGCTGCATGTACTACACGCTGCGCCCCGAGGACACCTGCACCACCTGCCCGCGCACCTGCGACGACGACCGGATCGCCAAACTGGCGGCGGCCACTGCGGCCTGAGGTTCTCTCAGGCCGTCGTACGGGGCCACCCCCGGGTCGGAGTACCGCCCGGCATCCACTAGGATCGCCGATGACAAGATCGCTCCTGCGTCGACAGTGAATTCACAACTTCCTCACTTGTCGCAGGAACTTTCCGAGGAACCACCCGTATGGGTAGTCTTACTCGAACTCAACTCCCGCCCCTCAAGCGGCAGTTCGAGCAGAATGCCGCCCTGGGGCATCCCCTTGCACTTCCTTGGCGGCCTCTTGCCCCGAAACCCCCTGAGGGCCAGTGGGATTGGGCCACTATGGCGGGCGATACGCCCTATCCCAATGCAAGGGACCCCAGATGAGACTGACCGACATATCGCTGAACTGGCTGCTACCCGGCGCCGTACTGCTCCTGGGCATGCTGGTCGCGGTGGCGGTGCTGGCGCGCTCCAAGCGGTCCGGCGGGGAGCACGCGAAGGACGACTCGTGGGAGCGTAGCGAGGAGCGGCGGCGGCGCAAGGAGGCCATATACGGCACCGTCTCCTACGCGCTCCTGTTCGCCTCCGCGTCGGTCGCGGCGGCCCTCTCGTTCCGCGGGCTGGTCGGCTTCGGCCAGCAGAACCTCGGCCTCTCCGACGGCTGGGAGTACCTCGTGCCGTTCGGTCTGGACGGCGCGGCGATGTTCTCCTCCGTCCTCGCGGTGCGCGAGGCGAGCCACGGTGACGCGGCCCTCGGCTCCCGGATACTCGTGTGGACGTTCGCCGGCGCCGCGGCCTGGTTCAACTGGGTGCACGCGCCCAGGGGCGTCGACCACGCGGGCGCTCCGCAGTTCTTCGCCGGCATGTCGCTGTCCGCGGCCGTCCTCTTCGACCGCGCGCTGAAGCAGACCCGCAAGGCCGCGCTGCGCGAGCAGGGCCTGGTGCCGCGTCCGCTGCCGCAGATCCGTATCGTCCGCTGGCTGCGCGCCCCCCGCGAGACCTACAAGGCCTGGTCGCTGATGCTCCTCGAGGGCGTGCGCAGCCTGGACGAGGCGGTCGACGAGGTGCGCGAGGACAAGCGGCAGAAGGAGACGAACCGGCTGCGCCGCCGCGAGCAGGACCGCCTGGAGCGGGCCCAGCTCAAGGCGATAAGCCGGGGCCACCGCGGCTTCGTCGGACGTGGCCGGCAGGACGAGGTGCACCAGGTGGAGCGCGCCTCCCAGCCCACTGCGGAGCCTGCCATAGCAGCGCCGGAGCAACTGCCCGTACGCCAGCGGCCCTCCCTGCAGCCCGTCCGCAAAGGGTCTGACCCGATCACGGTCGACCTGACCGCGGAGGACGACACAATGGCGCTTCCGCGGCTCGACTCGCTGGAGCGCAAGCTCAAGGACCTTGAGCAGCAGTTCGGCTGATCACCGGCTGCCGTACGACACCTCGGGACGGGGGCGTGACCTTCAGGGTCACGCCCCCGTCCCGTTGTGTGCGAGGCCGCGGCTAGGCCGCTTCCGCGTCCAGTTCGAACCACACCGACTTGCCGACCTCGTGCGCCTGCACACCCCACGCGTCCGCGAGGGAGTTGACCAGGACCAGGCCCCGGCCGTGGGTGCCGTCACCGGTGTCCGGTGCGCGCACGCGCGGCCTGCGGGCGGTGAAGTCCCGTACCTCCACGCGCAGTTGGCTCGGTTCCACGACGGCTGTGAGGACGGCCTCTCGGTCGGTGTGGACGAGCGCGTTGGTGACGAGTTCGCTGGTGAGCAGTTCCGCTATCTCGGAGCGGCCCGGATTCCCCCAGTGCCGCAGCAGTTCCCGCAGTTCCCTGCGCGCCTCGGGCACCGCCCGCAGGTCCGACCGTCCCAGCCGGCGCCTGAGCTGCGATGGATGTTCCCGTTCCGTCGTGTCGGCTTCTTCCCCCGTTGTCTTCGCCGAGGAGGCCCCGATGGCCACGGGACCGCCCCCTCGTGCCTGACTGTTCATGACCCCCGCCTGCACGCTGTTGCCGGTTCCCCTCCTGATCGAACACGTTCACGGGGATCCATGCCCGCTCGGGCACGGGCCAGTCATGTCACGTCGATGACGCCGGGGTGTTCGGCCATGTCCCGGATCGGCCCCTGCGCGTACGCCGCCGCCCGGACCGTCCCGTACGCGCCAACGGTGCCACGGACCAGACGTGAATCAGCCCCTCGCACAACCCCCCGAGCTGATTCACGCGGTCCATGGCACCGGCGAAGCTGGCCGAAAGCCGACCTTCCGCCTACTGGCCCCGGTGGCCTGTGGGGCCGATGTGAGTGATCTTGTGGGTGCGGCGGTTCACGTCGACGACCAGCTTCGTGGTGGTGTTGCGGCTCCAGGTGAGGGTGATGACGGCCTCGGTGTGGTTCGCCGTGCCGTTGTCGGTCACCTTCCACTTGAGCGGGGTGTTCTGGGCCCGCAGCACCCCGTCGGCGTGCTCGCGGTCCTCCCAGGCCGCCAGCTTCTTCAGGTAGGTCGGGTCGATGTAGTAGGCGCGCAGCGCGGTGGGCAGGTCGCCGCTGCCGTCCGGGTCGGTCTCCGCGTCGATGTAGGCGCCGTAGAAGTCCGCGATGCGGGTGATGTTGTCGGCCGGGCTTCCGCTCACGCTGCGCGAGGCGCCGGCCGAGGCCTGGGCGGTGGCGCCGAGCCCGAGGGCCACGGCGAGGACGCCGGCGGTGAGGACGGCGCGGGTCTTGCTGCTCATGTCTGTTTCCCCGTGTTCTGTGAGTGCTGGTGCGGGTGACGGACCGTTGGGGTCCGTTGGGGCCGTCCTCCCGTCCCCCGGGCGAGAGGACGGCCCCGGTCTGTGCGGTGGCCGTGGGTCAGTGGAGCTTGTTCACGGCCGTGGTGGCGGTCTTCTTGAACGCCTTCACCGGCGCGTCCCCGAAGCCGCCGAGCTGCCCCCAGTCGACGACCGTGACGGTGCGCCCCTCCCGGCCGAGTGCGATCAGCCGGATGTCGCCGGCGCCCCAGGAGGTCACGGTGTGCAGGGCGTAGACATGGGCGCCGTCCCCGACGGGCAGGTCGCCGTGGTCCTGGAAGGCGGCCTCGGTCTCCGGGTCCTCCATCTCGATCCGGTCCGCGCAGGACACGATGTCCTCGTCCAGCTTCGCGAACCGGCCCTTGGCCTTGCTGACGCTGGGCAGTACGGCGCTGACCTGACGGGCACCGGTGTCGAGGTCGGTCCGGAACTCCCGGTACCAGGTGTCCTGGCCGGTGCCGAGTCCGACGCCCACGCAGATGTCCTGCCGGAGCGCGTCCGGTACGCCGGCGGTGACCCTGCCGGCCGTCCAGGACGTGCCGGGGCGCGGCGGAAGGTCGGCGGCGGCGAGGAAACCGGGTGCCTTCGGGGCGGCGGCCGCCGGGGCGGCGAGTGCGGTGCCGACGGCCAGTGCGGCGCCGGCGAGTGCGGTGAGCGCGCCTACTCGGGTGCGCTTGGGCATGGGTGATCCCCCGTGAATCGGTGCATGGGTGTGGGATGCCGCCGACGGCTCCGGATGGTCGGTCCGGCCCTGGTCGGTGCGACACCAGAAGCATCGGCGGTCACCCGCGGCCACCGCAACGGCTCCCGCCCGTTCCGCCGCCCTGGAACCATCCCAGCCCCGCTGACGTGCAGGTATATGAGTGCCTGGGATACGGACGACCGGGGGAGGGTGCCCGTGCGCGACGACGTCGAGGAGTTCGCGGCGCTGCTACGGCAGTTGAAGGACCGTACGGACCGGAGCTACGGCTCCCTGGCCCGCCGCCTGAACATGAACACCTCCACCCTGCACCGCTACTGCGCGGGCGAGGCGGTGCCGCAGGACTTCGCTCCGGTGGAGCGTCTGGCGGCGTTCTGCGGGGCGACACCTCAGGAGCGGCTCGAACTCCACGAGCGCTGGCTGCGGGCGGTGGCGGCCCGGCAGCGACCGCGTACACCCTTACCGGATCCGGAACCGGAATCGGAGACCCCCGAACCGGCGGCGGAAGCCGATGAACAACCGGTGCCGACACCGTCCCCCGCCCCGCGCCCCTGGTACCGCCGGCGCCGTACGCTCGCCGCCTCGGCCGTGGCCACCGTCCTGCTGGTGACGCTCGGCAGCCTGTCCGCCCTCTCGGACGACCGGCACCCCGACGACACCGCGGCCCGGCACTCCGGCACCTCCCCCACGACCGCCGCGGGCGACGCCCGGCGCCACGGCCCCTCGCCCACCGCCACGACTCCGAGCCCGACCTCGTCCGCCCCTTCGCCCACCCCTTCCCAGGGCGGCGCGAAGACCCCCTCCCCCTCCGGCCGGAGCACGACCACCGCCCCGGCCCCGACCGGCGTCCCCCTCACCTGGACGGCCGACTCCCAGATCTGGGAAGGGGGCTGCGGCCACGACTACGTCATCGACAAGCAGCCGGCCCAGGTACCGCCCCCGCCCGTCCCGCAGGACGCCGGCACCTGGGCGGCCACCCAGAACGCGGTGCACGGCGGCAACACGATCGTGGACATCTCCGTGCAGGGCCGTTCGACCACCGCCGTCGTCCTGGAGGACCTGCGGGTGCGGGTCGTCGGCCGTACCGCGCCCGCGCCCGGTATCGCCTACTCCACGGCCGACGGCTGCGGCGGCGGGCTCACCCCGCGCTACTTCGACGTGAACCTGGACAAGGACCGCCCGATCGCGCGCCCGGTGGCCGGCGAGGGCCCGGACGGGAAGACCGTCTCGACCATGCACCTGCCCTATCGGGTCTCGTCCACGGACCCGGAGGTACTGCGCGTCAAGGCGAACACCGTCGGCTGCGACTGCCGCTGGTACCTCGAACTCGACTGGTCGTCCCAGGGCCGCTCGGGCACGGTCCGCATCGACGACCACGGGCAGCCCTTCCGCACCAGCTCCATCAAGGGCCTGCCCCACTACTGGTACGGCTTCGTCGACGGCGCCCGCCAGTGGGTACCGCTCACCGACTGAGCCACGGCCACTGGGCTACGGGCGCGGCACGTTGCGGAGGTTGGAGCGGGCCATCTGGAGCATGCGGCCGACGCCTCCGTCGAGGACCATCTTGGAGGCGGAGAGGGCGAAGCCGGTGACCATCTCGGCCTTGATCTTCGGGGGGATGGAGAGCGCGTTGGGGTCGGTGACCACGTCGACCAGGGCCGGTCCCTTGTGCTGGAAGGCGTCCTTGAGCGCGCCGGCGAGCTGCTTCGGCTTCTCGACCCGCACCCCGTAGGCGCCGCAGGCCCGGGCGACGGCGGCGAAGTCGGGGTTGGTGTTGGCGGTGCCGTACGCGGGAAGTCCCGCGACCAGCATCTCCAGCTCGACCATGCTGAGCGCCGAGTTGTTGAACAGGACCACCTTCACCGGCAGGTCGTACTGGACCAGGGTCAGGAAGTCGCCCATCAGCATGGCAAACCCGCCGTCGCCGGACATCGACACGACCTGCCGCCGCCGGTCGGTGAACTGGGCGCCGATCGCCATCGGCAGCGCGTTGGCCATCGAGCCGTGCGAGAAGGAACCGATCACCCGGCGGCGGCCGTTGGGCGAGAGGTAACGGGCCGCCCAGACGTTGCACATCCCGGTGTCGACGGTGAACACCGCGTCGTCGGCGGCGAGTTCGTCGAGGACGGAGGCCACGTACTCGGGGTGGATCGGGACGTGCTTCTCCACCTTCCGGGTGTACGCCTTGACCACTCCCTCCAGCGCGTCCGCGTGCTTCTTGAGCATCCGGTCGAGGAACCGCCGGTTCTCCTTGGCCCGCACGCGCGGCACCAGACAGCGCAGCGTCTCGCGTACATCGCCCCACACCGCCAGGTCGAGCCGGGAGCGGCGGCCCAGCACCTCGGGGCGGACGTCGACCTGGACGATCTGCACGTCGTCGGGGAGGAAGGCGTTGTACGGGAAGTCGGTGCCGAGCAGGATCAGCAGGTCGCACTCGTGGGTGGCCTCGTAGGCGGCGCCGTAGCCGAGCAGTCCGCTCATGCCGACGTCGTACGGGTTGTCGTACTGGATCCACTCCTTGCCGCGCAGGGCGTGGCCCACCGGCGACTTGATCCTCTCCGCCAGCTCCATGACCTCCGCGTGCGCGCCCGCCGTGCCGCTGCCGCAGAACAGGGTCACCTTGTCCGCCTCGTCGATCATCGCGACCAGCCTGTCCAACTCCTCGTCGCCGGGGCGGACGGTGGGCCGGGAGGTGACGATGGCGGCCGAGGCGGTCTGCTCCGGGGCGGGCTGGTCGGCGATGTCACCCGGCAGGGAGACGACACTCACCCCGCTGCGGCCGACCGCGTGCTGGATGGCGGTCTGCAGGAGCCGGGGCATCTGCTGCGGGTGGGAGATCAGCTCGCTGTAGTGGCTGCACTCCTGGAAGAGCCGGTCGGGGTGGGTCTCCTGGAAGTAGCCCAGGCCGATCTCGCTGGAGGGGATGTGGGAGGCGAGGGCGAGCACCGGGGCCATGGAGCGGTGGGCGTCGTAGAGGCCGTTGATGAGGTGCAGGTTGCCCGGGCCGCAGGAGCCGGCGCAGGCCGCCAGTCTGCCGGTGATCTGCGCCTCGGCGCCGGCCGCGAAGGCGGCGGTCTCCTCGTGGCGGACGTGGATCCAGTCGATGGCGGAGTTGCGGCGGACGGCGTCGACGACCGGGTTGAGGCTGTCGCCGACGACCCCGTAGAGGCGGCGCACACCGGCGCGGACGAGGATGTCGACGAACTGCTCGGCGACGTTCTGCTTGGCCATGGCGGACGGGTGCCCCTTCCCTGTGCGTGGATACCTCCCATCCACGCACAGGGGCCGCCGTCACGCCTCCCAGACGGCCGCCGCCGTACGGTCGTCCGCGTAGCCCTTGACCCGCACCTGGGCGTCCGCGAGGAACGCGGCGAGGCCGGGCGGGGTATGGCCGGACCAGCGCCGGGACAGGTAGGCGCAGAGGGCGGGCTCGCCGCGCAGCGGGTCGGCGAGGCCGCCGGTGCACATCACCAGGGCATCACCCGGGCGGGCTACCGAGGCCCGGAAAAGGAAGGGGTCGCGGGGCGGTTGGGGGGCCGGTTCGTACGGGCTCGGCGGGGTCGGGATGCCGAGGTCCATGGTGAGCCGGTCGCCCTCGGGGGTCTCGGCGGGCAGCGAGCCGAAGCCGACCACGGCCTCCCCGGCGGAGTCGCTGTCGACGCGCGGTTCGATGTCCTGCCACTGGCCGTCCCGGAGCCGGAACAGTCCGCCCGCGCCGGTGCCGAAGAAGACGCGGGTACGGCACTGGGGGTGGGCGGGGATGAGCAGGCAGCGCAGGCTGGCCGCGTACTCGCCGGGGGCGACGCCCTGTTCGGCGGCGCTGGCGCGGAGCTTGCCGAGGCTGCGGTCGGTGAGCCGGTGCAGCCCGGACTTGAGGTCGCCGCGCCGGGCGGCCTGGATGTCCTCGGTGAGCCGCTGGTGGCTGCGGCCCACGGCCCGGGCGATCCAGGCGCAGACCTCGGCGGCGGCCCGGTGCGCGCCCGGGGTGGCCCGGGCGCCGGTGGCCATCGCGACGAGGACCAGGGCCTGGTCGCCGGTCCCGAACCGGGCGGTGAGCAGCGCGTCGCGGCGCGGCTCGCCCCGGTAGCGGGCGGAGTCGCCGCGCTGGGAGACCGCCCGCAGGGTGCAGGAGCCGTACCGGGCGCCGTCCAGCACGGTGTCGGCGACCAGGTCGTCGAGTTCGTCGGGGTCGGCGGCGGGCAGGGCGGTGGGCTCGGCGTCGTAGGTGGGCGGACCGGAGCCGACGTACTCGACGGAGGAGGCGGCCGGCGCGGGGAGCAGGACGGCCGACGGGGAGTGCGGCGGGGGCAGCGGGTCCGGGGCGGCGTGCGGATCCGGGATGGCGGGGGTGGCCGGGGTGGCCGGGGCCGAGTGCAGTGGGAGGGTGGTCAGGTCGAGTCGGGTCGCGGGGTGGGAGCCCGCCGGGACGTCGTCGTCCGTCTCCAGCAGTTCCTGGTCCTCCTCGTCCCACGGCCAGGACTTCGGGTCGGCCCCGGCGTCCTCGGCCTCGGCGGGCGCCCCGGTGGAGGCGGTGGGCGCGCGCTGGGCCGGCACCGTCGGCGGTGGCGACGGTGGAGGCGGTGGCGGTTCGTCCTCGGGCTCCACGACGACGCCCCGCCGTCCCCCCACCGTGTTCTTCGCCGAGACGAAGCGGTCGTCCAGGGAATCGGGTGCGGTCGTGGGGCCGGTGTCCTCGGTGGAGTCGTCGTACAACTGCCCCCACCAGTCGTCCTCGTGACGGGCGGGCCTACCCCCTGGCTGGCTCATGCCCCTAATTGTCCACCGCGCGGGCCGGATGAAAACGGGGCATCCGGAAAATCCCGCACCCGACCCGGTCTCGAACGGCGTGTCGAGGGACATCGTGAACACCCGTACGAGGAAAGGGAGTCGAGGGCACGCGGGGGACACGGGGGACGCACGGCACGGATGACACGGATGACACGTGTGAGTCGCCGGGTGGTCCCACCCCCCACGGGAGAACCACCCGGCGACACCCGGAGTGACCCGGCCCCAGATCCCCTACGCGTGCGCGCGTCATGGGCCCGGGTCACCGTTCGGACGGCCGGACGCGACGGCGCCGACCGGAAGGCCGGATTGTGACGGGCTTTTCTTGCGGCCGGCTGTGAATCACGGGTCCGGATCCCGTGCATCACGGATCCCGATCCCATGCATCACCCCTCCGGATCCGAGGCGTCACATCCGGATCCGCTGCGGGGCTGCCGCGGTGACGCGATCTTGGCAGAGTGACCGGCGGTACGGGGATGATGTGCCCCGGCGGGTTTGCGCCGTGGCCGGTTCCCGCCAGGGGCGCCGCGCCGGGCTTCGAGGGAGGACAGCGGGTCGATGCTGACAGCGCTCGGTCTGGACGAGTGGGACGAGTCGGCGTACCGCGCGCTGGTGTCCGTGGGCGCCGCCGACGTGCCCGATCTGGCCCAGCGGCTGACGCTGGCCGAGCCGGACACCGAGCGGGCGCTGCGCCGGCTGGAGCGGCACGGGCTGGCGGCCCAGTCCTCGGGCCGGCCGGGCCGCTGGGTGGCGGCACCGCCCGGGGTCGCGCTGGGCGCGCTGCTCACCCAGCAGCGGCACGAGCTGGAGAAGGCCGAGCTGGCGGCGGCGCTGCTGGCCGAGGAGTACCGGGCGACGGCCGCCGAGCCGGCGGTGCACGACCTGGTGGAGGTGGTGACCGGCGCCCCGGCCGTCGCCCAGCGGTTCCTGCAGCTCCAGCTGGGCGCCTCGGACGAGGTGCGCGCGCTGGTCACCGGCAATCCGATGGTGGTCTCCGGGACGGAGAACGACGCGGAGGAACAGGCCGCCGGCCGCGGGGTGCGGTACCGGGTGGTGGTGGAGCGGTCGGTGCTCGATCTGCCGCACGGGATCACGGAGTTGACGGCCGCGCTGGGCCGGGACGAGCAGGTGCGGGTGGTGGACCAGGTCCCGACCAAGCTGGTGGTGGCCGACCGCGCCCTGGCCCTGGTCCCGCTCACCTCGCACAGCTCCGAGCCCGCCGCGCTGGTGGTGCACGCCAGCGGCCTGCTGGAGCTCCTCTGCGAACTGTTCGAGTCGGTGTGGCGTACGGCGCTGCCGCTGCGCCTCGGCGGGTCCGGGGTGGCCGAGGAGCCGCCGGACGGCCCCGACGCCACCGATCTGGAGGTGCTGTCGCTCCTGCTGGCCGGGATGACCGACGCGAGCGTGGCCAAGCAGCTCGATCTGGGCCTGCGGACCGTGCAGCGCCGGGTGAAGCGGCTGATGGAGCTGGCCGGGGTGACGACCCGGCTGCAGCTGGGCTGGCACGCGTACGAGCGGGGCTGGGTGGCCCGGGACTGACGTACACGGCACTCTGGGCAGATGGGAGCAGGGGAACTCCTGCTGGTCGGCCTGGTGCTGGTGCTCGGCCTGTGCGGAGTGCTGGTGCCCGGGGTGCCGGGTTCGTGGCTGGTGTGGGCCGCGGTGCTGTGGTGGGCGCTGTACGACCCGCGCCCGGTGGCCTGGGCGGTCCTGGTCGGGGCGACCGGGGTGCTGCTGGCCTCGCTCGTGGTGCGCTGGGCGCTGCCCCCGCGCCGGCTGCGGGCGAGCGGTGCCACGCCCCGGATGGCCGGGTACGCCGGGACCGGCGCCGTCCTCGGCTTCGTGCTGCTCCCCGTGGTGGGCGCGATCCCCGGTTTCATGGCCGGGATCTACCTGCACGAACGGCTCCGCCTGGGCCGCCGGGCCGAGGCGCTGGCCGCGCTGCGCGCCACCATGGCCGCGGGCGGCTCCAGCGTGCTGGCCGAGCTGTTCGCCTGCCTGCTGATCGCGGCGGGCTGGCTGGCGGCGGTGATCTGGGGCGGCTGACCCGCCCGGCCATTCAGAGAAGTTCGACGAGTGGGACGGCGGCGGCCAGGGCGCTCATGCCGGCGTCGTTGAAGTGCAGGTGGTCGCCGGGGTCGTAGGCGGGCCGGATGCGTCCCGGCTGCTCCGGGTCGCGGACCACGGCGTCGAAGTCGACGACCGCGTCGAAGACGTGCTCGGTGCGGATCAGCGCGTTGACCTGCTGCCGTACGGCCTCCCGGGCCTCGGTGTAGCCGCTGTACCCGGCGTACGGCGTGAGTGTGGCGCCGACGACCCGGATCCCCCGCGCGTGGGCGCGGGCCACGACGGTCCGGTAGGCCCGGACGAAGTCCCAGGGGTCGGTGGCCTCCGGGGTGCCCTTGATGTCGTTGATGCCTTCGAGGAGGACCAGTGTCCGGACGCCCGCCCGGCCGAGACCGTCCGCGTCCAGCCGGTTCAGCGCGCTCGGTCCCCCGGTGCTGTCGCTCAGCAGGCGGTTGCCGGAGATCCCGGCGTTGAGGACGCCGATCCGGAGGGGCCGCAGCCGGTCGGCGAGCCGGTCGGGCCAGCGGTGGTTGGTGCCGATGCTGGAGCCGTTGCCGTCGGTGAGGGAGTCGCCGAAGGCGACCACACTGCCGAGGGGCACGCTGTCCACGTCGACCCCGGAGACGTAGTACCAGTTGCCGGTGGTCCGGGTGAAGGCGTCCCCGCTCTCGTCGGCGGCCCGCCCGGCGCCGGCCTCGGCGAGGTAGCTCGTCTGCAGCGCGACGCGGTGATAGGTGGCCGGTCCGGAGTCGCCCGGGGTCTCGACGGTGACGAGCAGGTCGGCGGCGGCCGGGACGACGAGCGGCACGGGATCGCTGACCAGGTCCTGTCCGACGGGGACGACGGCGGTGTCGGCGCCGTCGAAGGTGGCGAGGCGCATCGACCCGGGGACCGCGTCCGCGCCGGCGCCCTGGCGCAGGGCGACGGTGACCGCGCCGAGCCGGAGCGGCGCGCTGCCGAGCCGGTTGCTGATCCGGACCCGTACGGCGCTTCCCCCGACGCTCAGATGCACGACGTTGCGGAACGCCGCGCCGGGAACCTGGCGGACGGTACCGGAGGGCGCGGCCTCCCAGCTCCCGGCCCACAGCGAGGGGGCGGCCTCGGCACCGGCCCGCCCCGTCGTCCCCATCACCAGCAGCAACGCCGCGCCGACGACCCGCCCGACCTTGACCATCCGCACGCCCGCCCTTCCGAAGCCCCACTGGAGGGGAAGGTGACATACGAAGGGTGGGAGGGGCGGCAACTGGACCGGGGGGACACTCGGGTGGCGCAGCGCGATGGGGGGGGCGGCCGAGGGGGGTGGTGGCGGTGGTGGCGGTGCGGCTGGGGGGTGGGGCTGAGCGCGCCCACGCGGCGGAGCCGCACATCGATACAGCCCCGCGCCCCTGAAGGGGCGCTGTCCAGCCGCTTCTCCTCAGTCACGGGCAGCCGCGGGCAGGCGTGCCGCAGGGCGGCACAGGTGGGCGCGGGCGGCACCCTGCCAGCGCCGGTAAGCCCCGTTATGTTTTCCGCGGTCCTGCAAGAGGGCCGCTGGCCTCCGGGCCCGGCATGACTTTTGCCCCCTGTCGAACGGATGACCTGGGGGGTGGTGT
>NZ_JBIBKW010000010.1:0-216547 GCF_042959465.1 Streptomyces sp. NPDC007901
TCGGACCGTCCAGGCCGAACCGGGCACCCCAGGACGTGAGGGACACCGCCCCCGCATCCCCGGACCACGGACACGATCCGTCGGCGCCGGACGCGGCAGGAACGCGGTCGACCAGAACGCCCAACACCGTCCGGGGCGTTCGGCTGAGCACGAATCCTGGCAACAGGACTCACTCCCGCTCAGTCTCTAGGAACGGCTGCTGCAACTGCCCGCGTTCTTCCTCCTCTACCACCTCTTCTCCAACGCGACGATCGGCGGTCGCGGCAACGATCTGCTGTCCCATGTCCTGTGGGGCGCCCCGCTCGGCGGACGGTGGAGCGATGTCCTCGCCGACGGCGGCGCCTTCGGGAGCGGCGGGCTGGTCTATCTGGCGCTGTTCGCGGTGGTCGCCGCCGTTGCCACCTTCAACTTCCTTCGCGCGCGGCGAACGGCGGCGGCGGTGGGCGAGGGGGAGCAGCAGGTGCCGGGGGTCGGCGCGGTCACCAAGGTGATGCCGTTCCTGTCGTACTTCACGCTGTTCACCGTGGCCGTGGTGCCGCTGGCCGCCGCGCTGTACGTGGTGACCAGTACGACGTGGAGCGCGGTGGAGCGGGTTGTGCTGTACAGGTGAGAGGAAAGGAGTGGGGGGCCTGGGGTAAGTGGCCGAAGTACCTTGGAGCTCGCGCCGGCTGACGGTGAATCCATCGACAGTGCGGCGGCGCTTACGCTAAGTTGATACCTCCTGGTATACCGGCGAATACGGAGAGTCGGCATGGGAACCAATGTCTGGCAGCCTGATCCGCAAGCGCCCTTCGCACGCCGGCTCGGCATCGCGCCCACCGATCCAGGCAGCGGTCGCGAAGCCGACGAGACCGGCAGCGGCGGTGAGAGCGGCTGCCCGGAACTCTGGGAACTGGCCAACGGTGACGTCGCCGTGATCGGACGGGACCTCACCGAGAACTACGCCGGAAAACTGCCGCAGGGCGTCAGTGTCAGTGAAGGTGAACGTCTCGTGGTGATCCCCCGGGGAATGGCACGGGCGGCGAAGGCGGACATCCCGGATGCTTGACATGCTGGCGGGCGCCTCGGGTGAACGGCTGCTCGGGGATGCCTATTTGGCCGACTTCGAGGAGCACTTCTGGAAGATCGGCCCATCGGGGTTCTGGAAGCTGGAACGGCTTCAGGGGTTCCTGGAACCCAAGGACGACAGTTGGGTCGCATCCTCCCAGGGCGACTGGCGCACCTCTTTCACCCTGCTGGAGCAGCGCCGTGAGTCGCTCAGCAGGCACTACGACAAGATCCGGGCCCATGGATTCGAGACCTGGCGCATCCGGGTGGTCGAGCCTCCGCTGACCGACTACATGCGCTGGGAGCTGCGCCTTCTACTACTGAGAGACGAACTGGGCGGCTATACGAGGGTCATCGACTCCGGGCGAGTCAAGCAGTTCGAAGCGCATGGGGTGCTCCCCGAGCTGATCACGCTTGGTGACGACGTGATGTACGAACTCCTTTACGACGACAACGGGCTCCAGCAGGGTGGAATCCGTTACTCGCAGCGCGAACTGATCGTCCGTTGCCGGGAGTTCATCCAGCGGTTGTACGGAGAAGGCGAAGACATTCGCGGTTACTTCACTCGCGAAGGGCTTTTGGCCGATTCAGAACAGCATTGATGGAGAATTCACCAGATCCACTGAACGAAGGCTCGAACGAAGACCCGAACGAAGGCCCGCGCGACATCCCGGACAACATTCCTAATAACGTTGAGACCCACTCCGAGTTGTCCGGGTCCGCGCATGACGTGGTGCAGGCCGGGAGTGTGTACGGCGGAATTCACTTCCATGACAGCCCCGGCTCGCAGCGAGTGGTTCCCCGTCAGTTGCCCGGTGACATAGGGGGGTTCGTCAACCGCGGAAGTGAACTCCGTGTGCTTGATGCCATCCTGGACCGGGAGCCGGGTGCTTCGGTCACCACGGGGATCTACGTCATCACCGGGACCGCCGGGGTGGGCAAGACGTCGCTCGCGTTGCACTGGGCGCACAGCGTCCGTGCCCGTTTCCCCGATGGCCAGCTCTATGCGAACCTCCGAGGGTACGACCCGGGCGAACCGGTGAGCGCGGAGCAGGTGCTTGACCACTTCCTGAGGGCATTGGGCGTCACCGCTTCAGCGATTCCGGTGCGGCTGGAGGCGCGTTCCGCGCTCTTCAGGTCGCTGCTGGCCGACCGGCGCGTGCTCGTGGTGCTGGACAACGCCGCGACTGTCAGTCAGGTACGACCGCTGCTGCCGGGAAACCCGAACTGCCTGGTCCTCGTCACCAGCCGGCATCGATTCTCGGGGCTGGTCGCCAGGGACGGCGCACACAGGCTGGTGCTGGACATCTTCGCTGAGCGGGACGCGGTCGAACTTCTGCGCACCGTGACGGCGGGATACCGGACTCCCGACGACGAAGCGGCACTGTCCGAGTTGGCCCACCTGTGCGCTCGACTGCCTCTGGCCCTGAGGATCGCCGCCGAGCGTGCCTCCAGCAGACCGCTGATGCCCCTTGACGAGCTGATTGCCGATCTGCGCGACGAGTCGGCGCTGTGGGGTGCTCTGACCGCCGAAGAAGACGACGAATCCGACGCCGTGCGGACCGTCTTCGCCTGGTCGTACCGTGCGCTGTCCGAGGACGCGGCAAAACTGTTCCGCCTGTTGGGACTGCATCCTGGTCCCGATATCGGGGTGTCTGCGGCGGCCGCGCTCGGCGCCACCACGGTCTCGGCGGCCCGCCGGGTACTTGACGTTCTCGTCGGGGCGCACGTACTCGAACAGCCCGCGCACGGACGCTTCCAGTTCCATGATTTATTACGGATCTACGCCGCCCAGCAAGCGATCCAGCACGAGAGCGCGGAAGCCAGGGACGCCGCGCTGATGCGAGTGCTGAACTACTACACGCTCTCCCTGACCCATGCGATTGCCCGTATCGCCCCACTGGACCGCCTGAGCCCGCATCCCGATCGTCGTGCAGACGCGGTTGTGGAGGAATTCCCCGGCCGTGCCGCGGCATTGCAGTGGTTCGAACAGGAACAGGCCAATCTTGTGTCCGCCGTCCGTGCGGCTGCGGCAACCGGCCACCATGACCTGGCATGGCGTATCGCGGCTCTGCTGCGCAGTGTCTATGTGAGCCGCAACCCGTTCCAGGACTGGATCACCACGGCAGAGATCGGTCTAGCTTCCGCGACGGCCATAGGCGACCGCCGTGGACAGGCGGAGATGCACGACAGCCTGGGCAAGGCGTACCTGCAGTCACAACGACTCGACCAGGCCGAGAGGCACCACATCGAAGCGCTGCGACTGCGTCGGGAGACCGGCGATCGCTACGGTGAAGGGGTCGCCGTCAACGCCCTCGGTCTGCTCGACTGGCGGCGACGGAGGCTGAGCGCGGCCGAGCAGCGTTTCCGAGAAGGACGGGAAATCTTCCGCAGCCTGAACGACCGCCGCTGGGAAGCCCTGGTCCTGACCAACCTGGGAATCGCCCGATACGACGGGCTCGATCTGGACACTGCGGTGCTGGACCTCACCGAGGCGGTCCGTCTCTGCAGGGAGGCGGAGGACCGGGCCTACGAAGGCAACGCGCTGTTCTACCTCGCGATGACGCAACGAGAACTCGCCGAGACCGATGCCGCATCGTCCACCATCAGAAAAGCCCTCGCCATTGCCGAAACCGACAGGCTCACCGCGTGGGGAGCGTTCTGGCTGCTCGAACTCGCCCGAATCCAGTGTGCTCTCGGCGAACCCGGCGAAGCCCTGGTGTCCTGCCAGCAGTCCGCCGTCATTCAGCGGCAGATCGGCGATCGGAACAGGGAGGCCGCGGCGCACGACGGCACGGGCGAGGCTTATCGGAACCTTGGCCGCCCCCTCGATGCGGCCAAGTTCCACCGCATGGCGATCGCCATCTATCGCGAGGTTCAGGACCGCTGGGCGCTGGCGGGCGCACTGGTGAACCTGGCGCTGGTGCTGTCCGGAGAGGACGGCGAGGGCGCGAGGGATGCCGAGGACGAGGCCCGTACCCATGCGACGGAGGCCGCGACGATCCTGGCCGAGTTCGATGATCCCCGCGCACTGCGCCTTCGCGAGACGATTGATGAGCTGAGCCTGTGAACGAGAAAACGGAACTCGACAGAATCGCCGCCCGGCTGACCGCGGACCACAATCTCAGGATGCGCCGGATCGATCCTCGCATTGCCCCTGCTCCAGTGATGCCGGAGCACCACGTAATAGGGACTCTCGCGATCGGGAGAATCCAGGAGCAGCGCTACGACGAGAACGCCTATGCATCCCTCTGGGGTGCGCTGTGCCGCTACATCCTGCACATCCGTGTCGCAGGGCCCGACCCAGGCCCGGCCTTCGATCAGGTGATGGTCGGGCTGCTCGACCGGATCGATGCCGACCCCGACCGGGGCGCCGACCAGGCCGTGACGCTGACCTGGCCCAGCCTCGACACCGCGTGTGCCGCACCGCTGGTGCGGCACGGCTTCGCGCCGCTGACCTCTTTGGTCGTCAAGAAACTGCACCGGCCGGACGATCTCCCCGGCGGCACGATCGTGCGGCCGGCCCAGCGGGACGACCTGGAGTGGCTGGCGGATCAGGCGCACCGGTTGCATCGATTCGAGAACCAGCTGGGGGTGTTGCCGGACCGCCCGGCGTTGCGCGCCCGGCTGCACACGGAACTCGCCGAAGCCATGGCCGACGAAAACTGCTTCATCCTGGTGGCATCGACCGACAAGACCCCGGTCGGATTCATCCAGGGGCAGGTGCCGAGCGGGGCGTGGATCGAACAGCAGATCACCATGAAACCCGCAGGGTACTTGTCCCGGCTGTTCATCGAACCGGCAGCGAGGCGGAAATCGGTCGGCCGCAGTCTGGTCGCTGCGGCACACGACATCCTCCGCGGACACGGAGCAACGGCCGTCATGCTCCACCACAGCCTGCACAACCCGTTCGCCGCCCCCTTCTGGGCGGAGTCGGGATACCGGCCGACCCTGACCACGTGGTCGAAAAGGGTCCACTGAGAAAGGGGGATTCATGGATGCGGAGCTGACGGCTCTGGCCGCCGCGGGTGCTACGACGTTCGTCCAGCAGATGGCAGCGGACACGTGGGCGCAGTCGCGTGATCACATCGTTTCGTTCTTCTCGCGTCGCGGTGTCGACGGGGGCGAAGCAGGCGAAGGAAACATGATCGGCAGCGAGCTGGAGGCCTCACGGCGTGAACTCGCCGTGGCGACGGAGACCGGTGACGAGCAGACCGCGTCGGACGTGGAGGCGGAGTGGCGCATGCGCCTGCGGCGCGTTCTGGCGGCCGACCCGGCTGCCGCCTCCGCACTGACGGCAGTCCTCGCAGTGCTCAGGCCCGACAGCAGCGACCGAAGAACTCAAAAGACCGTGAACGTCCACAACGTCATCAGTGGTGGTGTGCAAAACGAGACCGTGATTCAAGCCGGCAATGTTGATTCGATCAACTTCGGGTCGCAGTCCAGTACGTGAACAGGCTCTTGCCCGCTGCATGCTCTCATTGGAGGATCGACCAGTCCTCCGATGGCTGCACCCATCGGTCGGGCGCCCGCTATCAAGGGAGATGGTGACGACCATGAAGCTGCTGCGAGTCGGTACGGCGGGGTCGGAGCGGCCGGCGCTGCTCGACGCCGAGGGTGTGCTGCGGGACCTGTCGGGGATCGTCGACGACATCGACGGGGCGCTGCTCGCCGACGACGTGGCGCTGGGGCGCGTCCGGGCCGCCGCCGGCGCGGGGGAGCTGCCCGTGCTCGACGCGGCCGGGCTGCGGATCGGGCCGCCGGTGGCGCGGATCGGCAAGATCGTGTGCATCGGGCTCAACTACCACGACCACGCGCGCGAGACGGGCGCCGAGCCGCCGGCCGAGCCGGTCATCTTCTTCAAGGCCGCGGACACGGTCGTCGGGCCGAACGACACCGTGCTGGTGCCGCGCCGGTCCGTGAAGACCGACTGGGAGGTCGAGCTCGCCGTCGTCATCGGGCGGACCGCCCGTTATGTGGCCGACGACGAGGATCCGCTGTCCTATGTCGCCGGGTACGCCGTCGCGCACGACGTGTCCGAGCGGGAGTTCCAGATCGAGCGGGGCGGGACCTGGGACAAGGGGAAGAACTGCGAGACGTTCAACCCGCTGGGGCCGTGGCTGGTGACCGCGGACGAGGTCGGGGATCCGCAGGGGCTGTCGCTGAAGCTCTGGGTGAACGGGGAGCTGAAGCAGGACGGGACGACGGCCGAGCAGATCTTCTCGGTGGCCGAAGTCGTGCGGTACGTCAGCCAGTTCATGGTGCTGTACCCCGGGGACGTCATCAACACGGGGACTCCGGCGGGGGTGGCGCTGGGAGCGCCGGAGCCGAAGCCGTTCCTGCGGGGCGGGGACGTGGTGGAGCTGGAGATCGGCGGGCTCGGTCGTCAGCGGCAGGAGTTCAAGGACGCCTGAGGGGCGGGGGGTTGAGCTGTGCGGGCGGGTGCGGCTGTGTTGTGGTTGCTCGCGCGGTTCCTCCCCCAGCCTTCGGCCGGGGGTACCCCCAGCGCCCCTGGCGGGGCGCTCCGGCTGACGTGCGTTACAGCTTCAGGAAGGTCTCCAGCGCCTCCACCACGAAGCGGTGGTCCTGGAGCTGGGGGAGGCCGGAGACCGTCACCGAGCCGATGACGCCGACGTTCTCGACGTTGATCGGGAACGAGCCGCCGTGGGCCGCGTACGCGTCGGGGTCGAGGCGGGAGGACTCCTCAAAGGTCGTGCCCTTGGCGCGGAAGCGGGCGCCGACCAGGTAGGACGCGGCGCCGTAGCGCTCCACCACCCGGCGTTTGCGGATGATCCAGGCGTCGTTGTCGGGGGCGGAGCCGGGCAGGGCCGCGTGGAAGAGCTGCTGGCCGGCGCGGTGGATGTCGATGGCCACGGGGGCCTGGCGCTCCCGGGCCATCTCCACCAGCAGGGAGCCCAGCTCCCACGCGTCGTCGTTCGTGAACTGCCGGAATACCAGGCGGTGTTCCTGCTTCTCCAGCTCCTCCACCGACGGGGTGAGTTCGGGAGCGGACCTCGGGGTGATCTGCGGGTGGTGCATCAGAGGGTCACCGTCACCTTGTCCCGCGCCGAGCGGCGCGCTGCTTCCAGTACGTCCAGGGCGGCGGCCGCCTCCAGGGCGGTCACCGGGTTGGGGCCCTCGCCCCGCAGGGCCGCGGCCACCCCCGCGTAGTACGCGGGGTAGTCGCCGGGGACAGTGGGGACGATACGGCCGCCGCCGGTGACCGGGGACTCTCCCGCGCCGATACGGCCGTACAGCGAGTCCGGTTCCAGGCCCCAGCTGTCCTCGGTGCCCGGGCGCTCGCCCTCGCGGAGCGCCGCCTCCTGCGGGTCCAGGCCGTACTTGACGTAGCCGGCCTTCGAGCCGAGGACCCGGAAGCGGGGGCCGAGTTGGGCCGCCGTCGCCGAGACGTGGAGGTGGGAGCGGACGCCGCTCGCGTGGGTGAGGGCGATGAACGTGTCGTCGTCGGTCTCGGCGCCTGCCCGGCGGATGACCGACTCGGCGTACACCTCGGTGGCCGGGCCGAAGAGGACCAGGGCCTGGTCGACGACGTGGCTGCCGAGGTCGTAGAGGAGACCTCCGATCTCTTCCGGGTCGCCGGACTCGCGCCAGCCGCCCTTGGGCTGCGGGCGCCAGCGCTCGAAGCGGGACTCGAAGCGCCAGGCGTCGCCCAGTTCGCCGTCCGCGAGCAGCTTCCGCAGGGTCAGGAAGTCGTTGTCCCAGCGGCGGTTCTGGAAGACCGAGAGCAGCAGGCCGCGCTCGTCGGCGAGGGCGGCCAGATCGCGGGCCTCGGCGGCGGTGCCGGCGATCGGCTTGTCGATCACGACCGGGAGGCCCGCCCTGAGGGCGGTCGTCGCCAGCGGCACGTGCGTCTTGTTCGGCGACGCGATGACGAGGAGGTCGAGCTCGGCGGACCGGTCGAACAGCTCGTCGGGCGTGCCGACGGTCCGGACGTCCGGGAACTCGGCCTTCGCCTGCGCCTGCCGCTCGGGGTTCGAGGTGACCACCGTGTCCAGGGCCAGGCCCCCGGTGGCGGCGATCAGGGGGGCGTGGAAGACGGATCCGGCGAGTCCGTAGCCGATGAGGCCGACGCGGAGGGGAGGGGCAGCTGTCATGCGGGTCATGGGTCCCACTTTCGCAACGCTGTTGCCAAAGTGCAAGTGGCGGGGAGAATGGATGGCGTGAACAGGACGAGGAGCGGACCGGGCGGCGCGGCCGGAGCGAATCTGCTGGCCGTACGCAGTCACAACACCGCGCTGGTGCTGGATCTGCTGCGGACGGCGGGCGGGGCCGGCATCAGCCGGCTCGAACTGGCCGAGCGGACCGGGCTCACTCCCCAGGCGGTCAGCAAGATCACCGCCCGGCTGCGGGAGGAGGGCTTCGCCGCGGAGGCCGGACGGCGCGCGTCGACGGGGGGCAAACCGGCCACCGTGCTGCGGCTGGTGCCGGACGCCGGGCACGCGGTGGGCATCCAGCTCGACCGGGACGAGCTGCGGGTCGTACTGGTGGACCTGGAGGGCACGGTCGTCGCCGAGCGGCACACGGCGGTGGACCTGGGCGCCGGGGCGGAGGCCGTGCTGGCGGCGGTCGCGGAACCGGCCGGGGAGCTGATCGGACTGGGGGGCGACTCGGTGCTCGGGGCCGGGGTCGCGGCGCCGGGTCCGCTCGACCACATCCACGGGGTGCTGCACCGGGTCACCGGGTTCCCCGAGTGGGACGGCTTTCCGCTGCGGGACGCGCTCGCGGAGCGGCTCGGGGTGCCGGTCGTAGTCGACAAGGACAGCAACGCGGCCGCCCTCGGACTCGCCGTCGGCGGCGAGCACGGCTCCTTCGCCTGCCTGCTCCTCGGTACGGGGCTGGGCGCCGGCCTGGTGATCGGCGACAGCGTGCACCGGGGGGCGCGCACCGGTGCCGGGGAGTTCGGGCACCAGGTCGTCCAGCTCGACGGGCCGCCGTGCCACTGCGGCAACCGGGGCTGTATCGAGGCGCTGTGCCTGGCGGCGATGGCCCGCGGCGAGACCGGCGAGGCGGCGCGGATCCTCGGCGTCGGGGCCGCGAACCTGGCCGGGCTGCTCGACATCGACCTCGTGCTGCTCGGCGGCCGGACGATCGCGGCCGACCCGGAGACCTTCGTCCACGGCGTCGCCGCCGTCCTCGACGAACACGCCCGCCGCGAGAGCGGCCTCGGCACGACCGTCCCCGTACGCCTCGCCCCCGGCGGGGACCGGGGCGTCGCGGTGGGCGCGGCCCACCTGCTGCTCGCCCCGCTGTTCGGGCGGGCGGAGGGAGGGGCGGGGGAGGTGGCGGCGGGCTGACCGTGAGGGCCGACCGTGGTGGTGGGCCAGCTGGCGGTGGGGGGCGACGGTGGTAGTGGGAGAGCCGACGGCGGCGGGGTGACGGTTGTGGTGAGAGAGCTGACAGCGGCCGAGTGACAGTGGTGGGGAAGCTGTCGGTAGGGGCTGATCGGGCGGAGTTGGTCCCGCTGTGCGGAGTGGCGGCCGGTCGGCCGCGGCCGGGCGCGGCAGGATCACCTGATCATGCGACTGAGCACGTCCCTGTCCCTCCGCGTGGCCGCAGCCGCCGTTCTCGCCCCCGTGTCGTCGGCGGTCGCCGTCCCCGCGGCCTTGGCCATGCCCGCCATGCCCGCCGCGCCCGCTGCCCTCTCCGCCCCCGCCGTCACCGACGCGTCCTGCGCGGGCGCCGACGAGCAGGGCTTCCCCCTCACCGCCCGGATCCATGACGGCCCCTCGACCTACGAGGCCGGTGGCGGATTCGGCGTCTGGTATCTCGACCTCACGAACACCACGCCCCGCACCTGCACCGACGTCCACCCGGTCGTCGTCCTCGCCGACGACAAGAGGGCCCTCAAGCCCGCCCAGACCGAGCTGGAGTTCTACGACGGTCCGAGCACCCGGCCGGTCATGCTGACGGAGACGGACGAGTCGGAGCTGGTCGGCGTGTTCGACGGGAACGACTTCCCGGGGTTCACCATCGCGTCCGGCGCGACCGTCTCGGTCAAGGTCAGACTCGCCGTCGCCTCCGACGCCGTGACGAACGCGGTCACGGTCAACGCGGCCGCCGTCCAGCGGCAGGGGTCGGACGGGCAGTGGGTGGGGGAGTCGAACGACTACCGCTTCGGTATCGGCGAGGACCCCCCGCCCCCTCCTCCGCCACCTCCCACGGGCCCCGCGCCCGCCACCCCGGCCACCCCCGCGACTCCCGCCGACCCCGCCACTCCAGCGACCCCCGCCGACCCCACCGGCCCGGAGGCCTCCGCCACCGCCTCCGCCGTCACCCAGCCCAGCCCCGGGACCGGGACCGGCACCACCCCGGGGACCCCCACCCCCACCGCCGCCCCGGGCAGCGCCCTGCCCTTCGTCGACGAGGCCGCGAAAGCCGGGGAACGCTCCCGCGAACTGGCTCGCACCGGCCTGGGCCTGGCCCACGGGCTGCTCGCGGCCACCGTCGCGCTGCTCGTCGTAGGAGGGAGCGCGGTCCTGCTGGCGCGCGGACGGCGGTGACCCGGGGCCGACACGGAACGCGCCGTCTGCGACCGGGCCACCCGTCCCGGCGCAGCGTGAGGAAACAGGAAGCCGCGGATCACCGCGCGGCCGGTCTGCTCACGGGCGCCCCGCACGGCGAGAACGGCAGCGATCGCGCTCACCAGGCTGATGGACGGCGTCGACGTCTTCCCGCCCGACCGGAACGACATCGACAACAACCTCACGTCGAGACCTGGAAGTCCGCCATCGGCGCCTGACCGGCGCCGGACCGCGGCCGAGCAGGGCATTCCCGTGTGATCGGAGCTGTGTCTAGGCTGGGGGCGCCGGTACGCCGTGGTTCCGGCGCCCTCGCCGTACGCACGCCAGGAGACGCACGACATGGCAGACCGCAAGCCCATCGAGTCATGGCTCACCGACATGGACGGGGTCCTCATCCACGAGGGTGTCCCGATCCCCGGAGCGGACGCCTTCCTGAAGAAGCTGCGGGACTCCGAGAAGCCGTTCCTGGTGCTCACCAACAACTCCATCTACACCGCCCGTGACCTGCACGCACGGCTGCGCCGGATGGGCCTGGACGTGCCGGTGGACAACATCTGGACGTCGGCGCTGGCCACCGCCCAGTTCCTGGACGACCAGCGGCCCGGCGGCAGCGCGTACGTCATCGGCGAGGCCGGACTGACCACCGCGCTGCACGACATCGGGTACGTCCTCACCGACCACGAGCCCGACTTCGTGATCCTCGGCGAGACCCGCACCTACTCCTTCGAGGCGCTCACCAGGGCGGTGCGCCTGATCAACGACGGTGCCCGGTTCATCGCCACCAATCCCGACAACGTCGGCCCGTCCACCGAGGGCGACCTGCCCGCCACCGGCTCGGTGGCCGCGCTGATCACCGCCGCCACCGGCAAGGAGCCGTACTTCGTCGGCAAGCCCAACCCGCTGATGATGCGGGCCGGTCTGAACGCGATCGGCGGGCACTCGGAGACCTCCGCGATGATCGGCGACCGGATGGACACCGACGTCCTCGCGGGCCTGGAGGCCGGGATGCGCACCTTCCTGGTGCTGTCCGGCGTCACCCAGCCGGACGACATCGACCGCTACCCGTTCCGGCCGTCGCAGGTCGTGGACTCGATCGCGGACCTCGTCGAACGGATCTGAGCCCGTCCGACCGGCCGGGCAGGAAACCCGATCTCACTCGTACGGAGCAAGAAGGCGCCCCCCGAGGATGCGGGGGCGCCCGGTGCGGGGGAGCCTCCAGATATCTGGAGGTTCACGATGGGCTCACTACGCCTCACTCTCTGTACCGGACTACTGGCCTGCGTCGCCGGCCTCTCCCCGGCGACCGCCCATGCGGCGGACGGCCAGGGCGTCACCGTGAGCCCGGCCTCCCCGGCCCCCGGCTCCGTCGTGGCGCTGCGGGTGAGCGGCTGCTCGGGTACGACCGGCAGCGCCGCCTCGACGGCCTTCGTCTCGGACGCCCGCCTGGCCGGCTTCGACGGCGCCCTGACCGGCGAGGCCCAGGTCCGCTCCACGACCGGCGCCGGCACCTACACCGTGAAGGTCAGCTGCGCCGGCTCCGTGCTCACCGGCAGCGTCACCGTCGTAGGGCAGCCGTCCCTGTCCTCGCAGGGCGGGCAGCAGAGTCTGCCCTCGCCCATGGCGCCCGTGCGCGCGGGCGGCGGGGGGACCGCCCCGCTCGCCTCGGTGGACTCCCGCTCGGCCGGTCCCGACACCGCGCAGGCGGTCGTCGGACTCGTCCTCGCCGCGCTGGCCGCGATCGCCGTCGGGCTGCTGGGCGCCCGCCGGGGCCGTGGCTCGCGCTGAGGGCGGTACCGCATGGACGACTCCGAACGATCCGCCGGCACCGGACGGCTGCTGACCGGCGTGGCCTGGGCGATCCTGCTGCTCGGGCTCTGGCTGTGGGGCCGCGGGGTGACCGAGGTGCCCGACGGCATGACGGGGGCCACCACGGGCGACGTGGCCGCCGTCGGCCGCCCCGTCGGCGCCGAACTCCCGCCCGCCGCCAAGCCGTTGACCTCGGCCGCGCCCCAGCGCATCGACATCCCGGACCTGGGCGTGCAGGCCCCCGTGGTCGCCCGCGGCCTCGACCCGGAGGGCGGGGTGGACCCGCCGCCCTTCGACCAGCCCGGTGTGGTCGGCTGGTACGGCTCCGGCACCGAACCCGGGGCGGCCGGCACCGCGGTCCTGGTCGGGCACGTCGACACCGAGACCCGGCCCGCCGTCTTCTACAAGATCAGCGCCCTGCACCCCGGCGAGACGGTCCGCGTGGTCCGCGCCGACGGCACGGTCGCCGAGTTCACCGTCGACGACATCAGGGTCCTGCCCCGCGACCACTTCGACGCCCAACAGGCGTACGGAACGCGGGAGTCGGGGCGCGCCGAACTCCGGCTGATCACCTGCGGCGGCACCTTCGACCGGACGACCCACAGCTACACGGCGAACGTGGTCGTCTCGGCGTACCTCACCGGAACCGCCGCATAGCACTCCGCCACGGCACCCCACCTGGCCCGGTCGACGACCCGCTCCCCTGAGACCGCCGACCGGGCCGGTCCTCGACCGCGCGCGCTCGGGCTGCGGGAGTAACCCGGCGTCAGGCGCGGGAGGTCGCAAAGGCAGACCGGAGGCCGGGGCCGCCTGGAATCGACTCTAGAGGGGAACGGACGCCGGGGCCCAGCTCCCCGCCCGTCAACCGTCGAGCGGTGCGGCGCCGGTGCCGCCGTCTCCGCGGGCTGTAACAGCTCGTGGACAACTCTTGGGCGATCTCGTGGCGAGTGCAGCGGTTATGTCACGATTGGGGCCTGGCCAAGTGCACCCAGGGGGGAATTGGATGTACGACAGCAGGGGGGCCCGCTCGTCGGCCTGGGCGTGGGCGCTGGGGGCGGTGCTGCTGCTCGCCGGCTGTTCCTCGGGCGGCGGTGACGACGAGAAGGAGACCGCCGACCCGGGCGCGGCGATCGCCCAACAGCCCAAGGGAGCGGACCCGTTCTGGGTGAACCCCGACTCCAACGCGGCCCGCCAGGTCAAGGCCTACGCGAAGGCCGGCAAGGATTCCGACGCCGAGCAGATCCGCAAGATAGCGGCACAGCCGACCGGGGAGTGGATCGGCCCGGAGAACCCGGAGCAGGAGGCCCGCGGCTTCACCGAGGCCGCGCAGAAGACCGACCGTACGGCCTTACTGGTCCTCTACAACATCCCGCACCGCGACTGCGGCCAGTACAGCCAGGGCGGCGCGGCCGACGGCGACACCTACCGGGCATGGATCGACGGGGTCGCCCGGGGCATCCAGGACCGCCCCGCGACCGTCGTCCTCGAACCCGACGCCGTGCTGCACCTGGTCGACGGCTGCACCCGGGCCCAGTTCGCCGAGGAACGCTACGACCTGCTGCGCGGCGCGATCACCACGCTCAAGTCGCTGAAGAACACCAAGGTCTACCTGGACGCGGGCAACGCCGGCTGGGGCCACCCCGACCAGATCTACCAGCCGCTGAAGCGGGCGGGCGTCGACCTGGCGGACGGCTTCGCGGTCAACGTCTCCAACTTCTACTCCACCGAGGACTCCATCGCCTATGGCAAGCAGCTGTCGCAGAAGGTGGGCGGCAAGCACTTCGTGATCGACACCAGCAGGAACGGCAACGGGCCGTACGCGGGCGGGAATCCGGACGAGCGGTGGTGCAACCCGCCGGGGCGGGCGCTGGGGGAGCCGCCGACGACGAAGACGTCGGATCCGCTGGTGGACGCCTACCTGTGGGTCAAGCGCCCGGGGGAGTCGGACGGGACGTGCAAGGGCGGGCCGCAGGCGGGGGACTGGTGGCCGGCCTATGCCTTGAAGCTGGCGTCGGCTTCCTGACTTCTGTGCGTGCGGGCCGGCCCAGGACGACGCCGGCCAGGACGAGGACCAGCCCGCACAGCTGCCGGCCGGTCAGCACCTCGCCGGCGACCGCGGTGCCGAGGAGTACGCCGGTGAGGGGGTTGAGGAGTCCGATCAGTCCGACCGTGCCCGCGGGCAGGTGTCGTAGGCCGGTGAACCAGGCGACGAAGGCCAGGGCGGTGGCGACCAGGGTGACGTAGCCGAACGCGAGCAGTGCCGTCGGGGAGAGCGCGGGAGGCGGCCCTTCCGCCGCTGCGGCGACCGGGAGCAGGAACAGGCCGCCGGCGGTGAGCTGCCAGGCGGTCGAGGCGAGCACGTCGGTGCCGGCGCTCCACCGCTTGGTCAGGATGTGTCCGAAGGACGACACGAGCATGGCCGCGGCCGAGGCGAGGACGCCCGGCACGCTGACGCCGTCGGCCCCCGTGAGCAGCATGAGGCAGACTCCCGCGAGCCCGATCGCGGCGCCCGCCAGGTGCGCGGTGCCCGGCCGCTCGGACACCAGGGCCCAGGCGATGAGCATCATCGCCAGCGGGGACAGCGCCATGACCGTCGAGGCGATGCTCGTCGGCAGCAGCTGGGACGCGGCGTAGACGAGCACGAAGAACACGCTCACGTTGAGCAGGCCGAGCACCGCGGACCGCCACCACCAGGCACCGCGCGGCCGTTGCCGGCACACGGCCAGCAGGACGAGACCGGCGGGCAGCGCCCGCAGGGCGGCCCCGTAGAGGGGGCGGTCCGCCGGCAGGAACTGGTGGGTGACGTAGTAGTTGGCGCCCCAGGCCACCGGCGCGACCGCGGTCAGCGCCCGCCGGCGCAGAGTAGCTTCCATGGAAGGCAATATAGCTTCCCGGGAAGCTATTATGGAATGCATGGACGAAACGAACGCGCCGGACCGCGTCTCCCTCATCCAGGCCGACTGGCGCCGCGAGCGGCCCGACGTCGATGTCGCCCCGCAGGCGGTGATCGGCCGACTGCACCGGCTGGCCGACCGGCTCACCGAGGAGCTCTGCCTCGTCTACGGCCGCTACGGCCTCGGCGAGGGGGAGTTCGACGTGCTGTGCGCCCTGCGCCGGGCCGGTGCTCCCTACGAACGGGCGCCCGGGGAACTCGCCGCGCACACCATGGTCACCACCGGCGCGATGACGAAGCGGATCAACCGCCTGGAGCAGGCCGGACTCGTCACCCGCCGCCGTTCCGAGGACGACCAGCGCGGCCGGATCGTCGCCCTCACCCGACCCGGCCGCGAACTGATCGACCGCGCGTTCACCGACCACATGCGCAACGAGCGCCGGCTGCTCGACCTGCTGACGCCCGCCGAGGCCGAGACCCTCGAAACGCTGCTCACGACCTGGCTGTCCCGCGTGGAGGAGGGCTAGGGCGCGCTAGGGCACCTTCACCCACTGCGCCTTGCTCGGTGTCCCCTGGTCGTCGTCCACGAACAGCATGTACCACCCCGACTGCACCAGGTTCCGGTCCTTCGGCACGGTCACCGTGATGCTGTTCCCGGAGGTCCTGAAGTCGAGGGCGATCGACCTCTGGTCCACGTCCGTCACATGGGTGGTGGCGCTGGGCCGGATCAGCCGGACCTTCCTGATGGTCGAGGCGTGCGGTGAGGTGAACGTGCCCGTGCCGCCCCGGGCGATGGTCTGCGGACCGCCGCTCAGCGAGGGCCGGGAGTCCCGGTACAGGTAGGGCGGTGTGTAGATCTCGATCCGCTGCTCGAAGACGCCCGGCTTGGTGTTCGCCTTGTCCGCGTACAGCGGGTTGGACCCGAAGAACATGACCCGGCCGTCCGGCAGCAGGATCGAGCCGGAGTGGTAGTTCCGGCCCACCAGCGGATCGGCCACCCGCCTGAACGAGTTGGTGGCCGTGTCGTAGATCCGCGCCTGCTTGATGTCGGAGTCGCCGCGCCCCCGGTAGTCCTCGGAGCCGCCCGACACCAGCACGCTGTCGTCCGGGAGCAACGAGATCTGCGGGTACCGCGTCCCCTTCTCCAGGGAAGGCCCGTCCACGAACTTCGGGTCGGGGTCCTTCAGGTCGATCAGCCGGGTCTTGTCGGTGGACAGCGCGGACTCGCCGACCCCGCCGCCGCCGACCACCATGTACTTCTCGTCCTGGGCCGGCGGCAGCAGCACGGTTCCGGACGTCTCCAGCATGTTCGGGTCGCTCAGCCCGGGCAGTTTGGTGAACGCGTTGGTGTCCACGTCCCAGATCCCGGGGTCGCGGCCCACGTTGTCCGGCCCGTACCCGGCGTTGGAGCCGGAGTAGAAGAGCTTGCCGTTCTCCAGCAGGAACAGCGCGGGGTAGGTCGGGAACTGGCGCTTGTACCTGGTGTACGTCCAGGTCTTCGTCTTCGGGTCGAAGACCTCGTTCTTGCCCGGCACCAGCTGCCCGATGTCGTCGAGCCCGGAGACGCTCAGGATCTTCCCGTCGGACAGGGTCGTGAGCGTCGGATACCAGCGGGCCTCGTTCATCGGGTCGACCTTGATGTACTTCTCGGCGACCGGGTCGAACTCGTAGGCGTTCTTGATGCCCTCGAAGTCCCGCTTGTCCATGCCGAGTTTGTTGGCGATGCCGTAGGTGTTGCGGGCGTCGGCGCCGGTCAGCCCCTGGATGCTGTAGTTGTCCTGGGTGCCGGTCTCGTACCGGGTGCCCTGCTTCGGGGCCTCCACGACGACCCGCGCGTAACCGGGGTTGTTCCGCAGGAACTTCCCGGTCTTGTCGAAGACCTTGGTCGCGCGCGGGATCAGCACCGAGTCGTCGGAGACGAACGTCCTGCCGTTCTGCTTGCCGGTGAACCGGGTGCCCTTGGGCAGGGTCATCGGCTTGTCCGGGTTCTCGTTGTAGAGGATCATGACGCCGCCGGCCTTCTTGACGTCGCCCTTGAGCTTCTCGTACTGCTTGGTGCCGCCCGCGATCAGGATGTTGCCGTCGGCGAGCTGGGTGTGCCCGGTGCAGAACAGGTCGGCCGGGGTGGGCACCTTCTTGATCGTGCCCTTGACCGGGTCCCAGATCCGGCTGTCGTAGATCTTCGCGTCGAAGTTGTCCTGGTTGTTGCCCGAGCCCGCGACGAGCAGCACCTTCCCGGTGTGCAGGAGCACCGCGTGGATCGTGTCCTGGCGGTACTCCTTCGGGAACTCGATGACGTCCCAGTGGCCGTTCTCGGCCTTGTACTCGGGTCTGTTGATCTTGTACTGGTGGTACTGCTCGGTCCCGAAGCGGTACACCCACGGCCCGTTCATCCCGGCCAGGGCGAGAACCACCGCCGTGCCGATCGCGAGACGACGAGCCCGGCGGCGGCCGGCACTGTCGTTCATTCCTTACGTCCCCCCAGTCCGCCGAGCGCGATCCGCATGGTCTGTTCGGTGCCGCCGCCTGGGGGCGGCGCCCAGGCCGGCCGCTGCTGCGGCGCGTGTCCCGCGGGCACGTACCCGGCCGGCACCGCGTCCTCCGGCTCGGCCGGCGCCACGGCCGCCCCGCGCTCCTTGCGCAGCGTGTACTGCCAGGCGAAGATCGGCGAGGCCGTGATCAGCAGCGCCAGCGAGGCCCAGGTGAGCATCGCCGGGTGCGCGTGGCCCTCGACGAAGCCGGCGCCGAGCGAGCCGCCGAAGACGAGGATGAAGAACCAGTGGATGCGGAACGTCCCGAACAGGGTGTCCGGGCTGGCCGACTCGCCCTTCGGCGTGACCACGAACTTGCTCTTGCGGCGCAGCACCGCGTCCATCAGCGAGCGGGCGTAGATCGGCGCGGAGAGGGCCGACATCACCATGCCGGCCACGCCGCCGGAGCCCTCCGGCTCGTGCGGGGAGACGTTGTGCCGGCGGTTCCAGATGTAGAGGCCGATCTGGAGCGCGGAGGCGTTGCCGTAGAGCATCAGCCACACGGTCGGGTCGATGTTCACACCGGAGGCGCCCAGGCCCAGGAACAGCGCGCAGCTCAGTGCCGCCAGGATCCAGTTGAGGGCCGACATCGGGTAGAAGATGATCATCATCGTGTAGTTGAGGAGCCTGCCGGGACCCAGGCTGAACAGGCCCTTCCAGTACTGCTTGAGGATCGTCTCGTACGTCCCCCGGGACCAGCGCAGCTGCTGGGTGAAGAAGTCGGTCCAGGCGTTCGGGCCCTCGCCGACCGCGAGCACGTCCGGGGTGTACACCGAGCGCCACTTCCTCCCCGTCGCGGGGTTCTTGGCGCGGTGCATCTCGAAGCCGGTGGCCATGTCCTCGGTGATCGAGTCGTACAGGCCGCCGATCTGCTGGAGCGCCCGGATCCGTACGGCGTTGGAGGTGCCCACGAACATCGGGGCGCCGTAGCGGTTGCCGGCGCGCTGGATCAGGGCGTGGAAGAGGAACTGCTGGGACTCGGCGGCCTTGGTGACGAAGGTGTCGTAGTTGCCGTAGACCTGCGGGCCGATGACGAAGCCGACGTCCGGGTCGCGGAAGTAGCCCAGCATCCGCTCCAGGTAGTTCGGCAGCGGCACGTGGTCGGTGTCGACGGAGGCGAAGAAGTCGTACTCGTCGCCGTGCGCCTCCAGCCAGGCGTTGTAGTTGCCGTGCTTGGTCTTCGCGCGGTGCGGGCCCTTGGCCTGGTTCCACTTGCCGACGCCCTTGCGGGTGAAGTGGTGCACGCCCAGGCGCGCGCAGACCTCCTTCACCTCCGGATCGTCGCCCTCGTCGAGCAGCCACACGTGCAGCAGGCCCCGGTGGCGCAGCCGGACGGCCGCCTCCAGGGTGCGGGTGACCATGTCGAGGGGTTCCTTGCCGGGCACGAACGTGGTGATGAAGGCGACCCGGGTGCCGGTCTCCGGGACCACCGGGACCGGGTCGCGGGCGACCAGGGTCGCGTGCGCGTTCGACAGCACGTTCATGCAGCGGAAGAACTCGATCAGGCCGATCGACACCAGCATCACGATGTCGAGGGCCGGGAGGAAGTCGTACGCCGGATAGTCCCGCTGGGTCCAGTGCTCGGGCTGCAACAGCCAGGTCAGCAGCACCAGCGAGAGCAGCGGGGCCGCGCCCAGCATCAGCGCGGCGCGCAGGCGGTGCGGCTCCTGGGAGAGCAGTGAGCGGTACTGCACCCGGTACGGCGTGCCCGGATCGGGCTGGGTGAGGGGGCCCGCGAGCCGGCTGTAGTGCTCGTAGTCGTATCTGGGCAGTGTCTTCTTGATCCGGCGCAGGGCGCCGGTCCGGTGTGCGGGCACCCGGAGCTGTGTGGTCTGTGACGGGTCGTACGTCCGCGACGGATCGTGTTCCTGTTCCTGCCGGGCGCCGGTCGGCGTCGACGTCATGAGTCATCCCCCCACACGCAGGTCAGCGCGTGTTTGTCGGTCCCACCGCCCGATCCGGTCCCCCTCGACCCTCGCGGGCGCGTCAATGGCGGGGCACAGTCGCTCCACAGACAATGGACACGGACCGTGACCGTCCGGTTGCATGGTGCCCCCCTCGGCACCGATTCATGACCGGGGCCCCTCACCCCGCAGATCTGGCAACCGGTTACCTACCCCCCAAGTGCCGTGAATCATCCGCACTTTGGACAACCAGGGTTCTACGGTGCTCAGCATGATCGCAAGAGCGAAACACGGTGTTTACCGGTCATACGCGTTCATTGTGGAGCGTGTGGTGATTCTGTGGACCGACCGTGTCGGTTGTTGACAGACAGGGGCAGACGGTACCGAAGTGGCCTGACGCGACCGGTGGGGTGTACGCCAGAAGGCCCCCCGCTGCTGCGGAGGGCCTTCTGCTGTCTGTGCGCCGCCAGGGACTCGAACCCCGGACCCGCTGATTAAGAGTCAGCTGCTCTAACCAACTGAGCTAGCGGCGCTTGCCGACATCGAGAACTCTACCCGACCAGGGAGGGTGCTCCCGACCGCGGAGAGGGCGTAGGCCACCGGGGCGACCCCCGTCGGCCCCCTGCCGTACATCATTCGGACCGTCAGCATGCGCACCGGGAAGACAGTTGGGAAACTGATCAACGTGCACAGTTCCGGACATATCCACCCGAAGTGTGAGGGGAATCGCATGCCGGCCCCGGTATTCGAGGAATTCGACCCCGCGAACGACTGCGAATGCCCCGGATGCGTTCACTGGCGGCGGGTGGGCGCGGCCCCGCTGCCCGGCCGCTTCGGCGGGCATCCGGCCGCCCGGAGCGTCCTGGTCGTGGCCGCCGCCGCGTCCGCCGCCCTCGCCGCAGGCGCCCCCACGGCCGTGGCCCACAGCACCCCGCCCGCCCCCCACCGGCCCGCCGTCCCCGACGACGGCGAGCCCGACACCCCGCAGGGCGCCAAGTCCCCCCTGCACGGCCCGGCCGGAAAGCCCGTCCAGGGCCCGGTCACGACACCGCCCATCACCCGCACGGAGATCATCAACCGCGCCAAGACCTGGGTCACCGCCCAGGTGCCGTACAGCATGACCCTCTACTGGACGGACGGGTACCGGCAGGACTGCTCCGGCTATGTCTCGATGGCCTGGGGCCTGACCGGGAACGAGTGGACCGGCAGCCTCGACCAGTTCGGCGTGAAGATCACCAAGGAGGAGCTCGAACCCGGCGACATGCTGCTCTTCCACAACCCGGACAACCCCGAGAAGGGCTCGCACGTCGTGCTCTTCGGCGGCTGGACGGACTACACGCACACCGCCTACACCGCGTACGAGCAGACACCCCCGCACGCCCGCCGCCAGTCCACGCCCTACGCCTACTGGAGCAACTCCGCCAAGTACGTCCCCTACCGCTACAAGGGCGTGGTCGCGGACCCGGGCGCCTCGGGCGCCGAGGCCGGGAAGGCGGCCGGGCCGTTCCCGGGGGCGGTCTACTTCGGGCCCGGCGCCGACAACAAGTACGTCACCCTGCTCGGCCGGATGCTGATCGCCCGGGGTGCCGGCAGCCACTACACCAAGGGCCCGACCTCGGTCTGGGGCCCGGCCGACCAGGGGGCCACCCGGGCCTTCCAGCTGGCCCAGGGCTGGACCGGCGCCGCCGCCGACGGCCTGCCCGGGCCACGCACCTGGGAACTCCTCGCCACCGGCAGGGGCAGGAACATCAAACCCGCCACCACGGCCACGCCCGCTCCCGCCTCGCACGGGGTCCCGGGCTACCCGGGCAAGAACTACTTCCGCCCGGGCGCGAGCAACGACCACGTCACCCGGCTCGGCAGGCAGCTGGCCGCGAAGGGCTACGGCCGCTTCTACCCCAAGGGCCCGGGGCCGGCCTGGGACGAGGCCGACCGGCGCGCCGTCGAGGCCTTCCAGCGCGCCCAGGGCTGGCGCGGTGGCGCGGCCGACGGCTACCCGGGGCCGGAGACCTGGCGCCGCCTGTTCCTGTGACGAACCCGACGACCACCTGAATGAAGCATCTGGCGCGGAGGCTGGAGGCAGGCATGAGTACGACCACCGAGCACACCCCTGATTCGGACGACCCCCTGGACGACGGGACGCCCGCCCGTCCGGCCCCCCGGCTGATCCAGAACGAGGTCACCACCGAGATCCCCGTCCACCTGCTGTTCCGCGACGACCCCGACCCGGTGTCGGTGCCGCTGCGGCCCGCCGTGGTCGGCCGCCGGCAGGGCACCGGCGAACAGCCCCGGCTGCGCCGCCCGGCCATGACCAAACCCCGGCCGGCCGCCGCCGTCGACCCCGACCTGGTGGAACGCCCCGCCCGGGTGCTGCCCGGCTCGGCCGGGGTGTGCACCGGGCTCGGCGGCGTGGCCGGCGGCCTCGCCACCTCCTGGTGGGCGGGGGTGCTGCCCCCGCTCGCGGTGCACGCGCTGCGCCTTCCGGCGTACGCGGGCGCGGGACTCGGCCCGGCGCAGTGGGCCGCGTACGCCGGAGCCGGCGCACTCGGCCTGTTCGGCTTCGCGGGGCTCACGCGCGGGGTGACCGGCCGCGCCTGGGTGCTCGGCCTCTACGGCCGCTACCGGGGGACGGTGCGGCGCACCGGCCTGCTCTGGGTCAACCCGCTGCTGCTGCGCCGCCGGGTCGACGTCCGGCTGCGGCACTGGCGCAGCGAGGAGATGCCGGCCGCGGACGGCAACGGGGTCGCGCTGCGGGTCGTCGTCCTGGTGGTGTGGCGGGTGCGGGACACCGCGCGGGCCGTGCTCGGGGTCGAGGACCACGAGACGTATCTGCGCGAGTGCGTGGAGGCCGCGCTGGCCCGGGTGCCGGTGGAGCTGCCGGGCACCGCCCGGGGCTCGGTCGAGGTGGCGGGCGACGCGCTGACCCGGCTGGTCTCGGCGGACGCGGCGGGGATCGGCCTGGAGGTGTTCTCCGTACGGCCGGTCCGGGTGGAGTACGCCCCGGAGGTGGCCGGGGCCATGCAGCGCCGCCGGATCGCCGCGCTCGACGCCCGGCAGCGGGCCACCATGCTCACCTCGGTCGTGGACTCGGTCGAGGACACGGTGACCCGGCTGACCATGCGTGGACTGGTCGACCTCGACGACTACGAGCGCAAGGTGCTGGTGCGGGACCTGACGGTGGCGTTCTGCTCGGGGCGCGCGGAGTCCGCGCCGTGATGGGGATGGACACGTCTTCGATATGGACACAGTCAAGTGACGGCAATAATCTGGGACTTGGTCTAGACCTGCACGGCTCGTCAGAACCTCCCCCACGTTCTCCAGGAGCGGCAGCATGCGTAAACGGACCAAGATCTCGGCCGTCGTGCTCGGCGTGGCGACCGCCGGAGCCTTCGCACTCTCCACCGGCGGCGCCAGCGGGCACGGCTACACCGACCTCCCCATCAGCCGGCAGAAGCTCTGCGCCAACGGCACGGTGACCAACTGCGGCGACATCCAGTGGGAGCCGCAGAGCGTCGAGGGCCCCAAGGGCTTCCCGGCGTCCGGCCCGGCCGACGGGCAGATCTGCAACGGCGGGCTGAGCAGGTTCGCCCAGCTCAGCTCGCCGACCACACCGTCGGGCGGCGCCTGGCCGACGACCAGGGTGACGGGTGGTCAGTCGTACACCTTCCGCTGGCAGTTCACGGCGATGCACGCGACCACCGACTTCAAGTACTACGTCACCAAGCAGGGCTGGAACCAGAACCACGCCCTCGCCCGTTCGGACCTCAACACCACCCCGTTCCTCACCGTCCCCTACAACGGCCAGCGCCCGCCGGCCACCCTCAGCCACAGCGGCACCCTGCCGTCGGGGCTGAGCGGTCACCACGTGATCGTGGCGGTCTGGACGATCGCCGACACGGGCAACGCGTTCTATGCCTGCTCGGACGTCACGTTCTGACCGGCGTCGTTCGACGACTGGGTAACACCCGGCTGATCTGAGCTTCGCTTGAGGACCTGCCACTGGTCAGAGGGGTACGTTCCCGCCACACCGGTCAGTCGGACCGGTGTTCGGAAGCGGGGGACTCTCATGGGCCTGATGGAAGCGCTCTTCTACATCCTTCCCGGCATCTTCGTCGTCGTCGGTGTCCTCGGGTTGGTCAAGACGCTGCGACGGTCGAGCGAGATCAGCCGGACGTGGCGTCACGGGCGTACCGCCGAGGCGCGCTGTCTGCGGTCCTACACGAGGACCAGCGGCGGCGGCGGGGACACGTCCGTGACGACCACGCTGCACCACGTCTACGAGTTCACCACGGCCGAGGGGCGGGTCGTCCGCTTCGACGAGGCGCGCGGACGGTCGACCGTGATCGAGGGCGACTTCGTGACCGTGTACTACCTGCCGGAGAACCCCGAGGGCGCGACGTCGCAGCCGCCCGCGCCGGGGAAGCTGGCGGTGGGGACCGGGTGCACGGTGGCGTTCTTCGGGGTGTTCATCGGGTTCGCGCTGGTCTTCATGGGGGTGGCGCACTTCATGTTTTCGGCGGTGGGTGAGTTCGGGCCGTGAGGCCGTCGGCCGGCTGCGGGGCGCTGCACTTCTGACGAGGTGTCAGTTACGCTGCCTCTCCATGGACTCCGAGATACGCACGATCGCTGAAGCAGTGGCCGCGCGATGGGGTGATCAGCGGCCGGGGTTGTGGTGCGGGGAGCGGGTGCTCACCCATCACGAGGTGGCTGGGGGTGCTGCGGCGCGGGCGGCGCTGTTCGCGGATCTGTTGCCGGCCGGTGCCGTGCCGCACGTCGGTGTGCTGCTGGAGAACACGCCCGAGTTCCCGCTGTGGCTGGGGGCCGCCGCGCTCGCCGGTGCCGCCGTTGCCGGGATCAATCCGACCCGGCGGGGGTCCGAGCTCGCGCGGGACATCCTGCACACCGAGTGCCCGGTGCTGGTGACCGAGCGGGCGTGGTTGCCGCTGCTGGCCGGGCTGGAGCTGCCCGGGGTGCGGGTCCTGGTCACGGACGAACCGGAGTACGGTGCGCTGCTCGCCCCCTACCTGGGCGCGTTCCCCGACGCCTCCCGGGCCGTCCCGGCCGATCGGATCCTGCTCTACTTCACCTCCGGTTCCACGGGGGCTCCGAAGGCCGCGCTCTGTTCGCAGGGGCGGCTGGCGGCGGCGGGGCGGTCGCTTGCCGGGCAGTTCGGGGTCGGGGCGGACGACGTGCACTACGTCTGCATGCCGATGTTCCACGGGAACGCGGTGATCGCCGACTGGGCACCGGCGCTGGTGGCGGGCGCCGGGGTGGCGTTGCGGCGGCGGTTCTCGGCGTCGGGGTTCCTGGCGGACGTGCGGCGGTACCGGGCGACCTACTTCACCTATGTCGGGCGTGCGGTGCAGTACATCCTCGCCACCGAGCCGCGCGCCGACGACCGGGACAACCCGCTGCGGCTCGGGTTCGGGACGGAGGCCGGGGCGGTGGACGCGGCGGCCTTCGAGGAGCGGTTCGGGGTGCGGCTGGTGGAGGGGTACGGGTCGTCCGAGGGCGGGGCGGCCGTGCAGTGGTCGGCGGGGACGCCGGCGGGGGCGGTGGGGCGGGCGGCGGCCGGGCTCGTCGTACTCGATCAGGAGACGGGGGAGGAGTGCCCGACGGCCGTCTTCGACTCCGGGGGGCGGCTGCTCAACGGGGAGGAGGCGATCGGGGAGCTGGTGAACCGGGCGCCGAACCCCTTCGAGGGGTACTGGCGGAACCTGGCGGCGGAGGCCGAGCGGCGGCGGGGAGGGTGGTACTGGACCGGGGACCTGTTCTACCGGGACGGGGAGGGCTACCTGTACTTCGCCGGGCGCACCGACGACCGGATCCGGGTCGACGGGGAGAACCTGGCCGCCGCGATGATCGAGAACATCGTGGCGCGGTACGAGGGGGCGGACGCCGTCGCCGTGTACGGGGTGCCGGACCCGGTGACCGGGGACCAGGTGATGGCGACGATCGCCGGTCGGTTCGAGCCGCTGGACTTCGCCGAGTTCCTGCTGGCCCAGCCCGATCTGGGGACGAAGATGGCGCCCCGGTTCGTCCGGGTGGTGGAGCGGATGCCGGTGACGGCGACCAACAAGATCCAGCGGGCGGCGCTGCGGCGGGAGGGGGTGCGGTGCGCCGACCCGGTGTGGTGGCGGCCGCCGGGGGAGCAGACGTACCGCAGACTGACCCCGGAGGACGCCGAAGGGCCCCTCGTGTCCACGAGAGGCCCTTCTTGACGGGGGTGTGGGTGGCGGAGCCCCCACCGCGCGCGGCGCAGCCGCGCAAAAACAGAGATGGCGAGCCAGGTCCGCGCTTTCTGCGGACATGCCTCGCCATCGTCATCGTGCGCCGCCAGGGACTCGAACCCCGGACCCGCTGATTAAGAGTCAGCTGCTCTAACCAACTGAGCTAGCGGCGCATGACTCCCGCCGACCGTGTGAATCTCTTCTCGCGGCTGGCGACGAAGAAAATACTACCTGGTCCGCAGGGGTGCTTTCGACCGGGTTCAGATCGCGAGGGAGAGCAGCACCGGGGCCGCGCTGCGGTTCAGGGCGTCGGCGGCCTGGCGGAGCCGGTGGGCGTGCTCCACCGGCAGGGAGAGGGCCAGGCAGCCCACGGACGAGCCCGCGGTGATCGGCACCGCCGCGCACACCGTGCCGATCGCGTACTCCTGGAGGTCCAGGACCGGGACCGTCGGCGGCTGGGCCGCCAGCCGGGAGAGCAGCAGCTTGTCGCTGGTGATGGTGCGCGAGGTGAGGCGGGCCATCTTGTGCCGGGAGAGGTGGTCGCGGCGGGCGTTGTGGTCGAGCTGGGTGAGCAGGCTCTTGCCGATCGCGGTGGCGTGCGCGGAGGAGCGGAAGTCCACCCACTCGTTGACCGCGGGGGTGGCCGGGCCGGCCGCGTACTGGCCGATCCGCACCTCGCCGTCGACGTACCGGCTGAGGTAGATCGCGGCGCCGACCGAGTCGCGCAGCCGGTCGAGGGTCTGCTGGAGCTGCTCGCCGAGGGCCTGCTCCCGCTCGTGCGCGGAGCCGAGGCGGCGCAGGGTCTCGCCGGTGACGTACGCGCCGTCGGCGACCTGCTCGACGTAGCCCTCGCGGCGCAGCATGCGCAGCAGCGCCGTCAGCCGGTCGGGGTCCAGGCGGGTGAGACGGGCCAGTTCGGTGTCGGTGACGCCGGTGGAGTGCCCGGCCACCGCCTCCAGGACACGGAGAGCGTCCTGGGCGGAGTGGTACGGGGCGGTCGGCTCGTGCTTCAGCGGCACGGTGGTCCCCCTGCGCTCGCTCGGCGATGCTGCTTCGTCAGCACTGCTTGGGCCGCGATCCGGACTGCGGATCCTCTCCACGATAACCGGCAAGAGCCGGAAACGGAGGGGGTGTTGGCGAGATTCCAGCCCTCCCGCCTGCGGCAAAGACCCTCTGGCATATGCCAGGGGAATGCCCCGGCCGCTGGACCTCGGGTGATCGAGCGTTCACTTCCTGTAGTCACGGAGCCACGCGGGGAAACTTTTACGGCGCCGTACCGGGATATATCTACAGCACCGCGCCGAGGAACTCCCGCGTCCGCTCGTGCTCGGGCTCGCTGAAGATCCGCTCCGGCGGGCCCGCCTCGATGATCCGGCCCGCGTCGAACATCAGGACCTGGTCGGAGATGTCCCGGGCGAAGTTCATCTCGTGGGTCACGACCAGCATCGTGATGTCGGTGGTGCGGGCGATGTCCCTGAGCAGGTCCAGGACGCCCGCGACCAGTTCGGGGTCGAGCGCCGAGGTCACCTCGTCGAGGAGCAGCACCTTCGGCCGCATGGCCAGGGCGCGGGCGATCGCGACGCGCTGCTGCTGGCCGCCGGAGAGCTGGGTCGGCTTGGCGTCGGCCTTGTCGGCGAGGCCCACCAGGTCCAGGAGCTCCCGGGCGCGCGCCTCCGCCTCGTCCTTCGGCAGGCCGAGCACGGTCACCGGGGCCTCGGTGATGTTGCGCAGCACGGTCATGTTCGGGAACAGGTTGAACTGCTGGAAGACCATCCCGATCTTCTTGCGGACCTCCCGCAGCTCCTTCTCCGACGCGGGGAAGAGCCGCTGCCCGTCCACGGTGACGGTGCCGGAGTCCGGCTCGGTCAGGGTCATCAGCAGGCGCAGGATCGTGGTCTTGCCGGAGCCCGAGGGCCCGATCAGGGTGACGTGCCGGCCCGCCTGCACGCTGAGGTCGAGCCCGTCGAGGACGGTGTTGTCCCCGAACCGCTTGGTCACCCCTTCCAGGCGGATCAGCTCGGTGGATGTCGTACCGGTGGTACTCGGCTGCTTGCTGGTCTCAACGGACAAGGCGACGCTCCAGGGTGCGCAGGAGAAGGGAGGCGAGGTAGGAGATGACGATGAAGGCGACGCCGATCACCGTCACCGGCTCGGTGAACTGGAAGTGCTGCTGGGAGAAGAGCCGCGCCTGCCCCAGCATCTCCAGCACGGTGATCGACATCAGGATCGGCGTGTCCTTGAGCATCGAGATCACGTAGTTGCCGAGCGGCGGCACGACCCGGCGCAGCGCCTGCGGCAGGATGACCGCGAACCAGGTCCGCCGCGCGGGCAGGCTGAGCGCCGTCGCCGCCTCCCACTGGCCGGCCGGGACCGCCTCGATGCCGGCCCGGTAGACCTGCATGGTGTACGTCGAGTAGTGCAGGCCGATCGCGAGGACACCGGTGGTCAGCGCGGAGAAGGTCAGCCCCCACTCGGGCAGCACGTAGAACAGGAAGAACAGCTGCACCAGCAGCGGGGTGTTGCGCACGAACTCGGTGACCGCCCCGACCGGCCAGCGCACCCACCGGGTCGGCGTCCGCATCAGCAGCGTCCACACCAGCCCCAGCGAGAACGAGATCAGCGAGCCGAGGACCAGCGCCTGCAGGGTGACCGCCAGGCCGTCCCAGAAGTGCGGCATGAACTCGCGTACGGCACTCCAGTCCCATGTCATACGACACCACCGACCCCGGTCGTCTCCCTGCGCTTCACCGCACGCGCCTCACGTTCGTTCCCCGGGTCCTTGCCGATGCCGGCCTTCAGCCGCTTCTCCAGACCGCGCATCAGCCGGGTGATGACGAACGCGATCACGAAGTAGATGAGGAGCAGATACGTGTAGATGTGCGCGCTCTCCTGCAGCGCCAGCCGCACCAGGTTCCCGCTGAACGCCAGGTCGCCCATGCCGGTGATGGACACCAGCGCGGTGCCCTTGAGGAGTTCGACGAGCAGGTTGCAGTAGGAGGGGATCATCTCCGGCACCGCCTGCGGCAGCAGGATCAGCCGCAGCCGCTGCCAGGGCGTGAAGCTGAGCGCGATCCCGCCCTCCTTCTGCGCCGGGTCGACCGCGTTCAGCGCCCCGCGCACGATCTCCGCGCCGTACGCGCCGTACGTCAGCCCGAGCGCGAGGGTGCCCGCCCACAGCGGCACCAGCTGCCAGCCGAAGGCGACCGGCAGCACGAAGAACACCCAGAAGATCATCACCAGCGCCGAGGTGCCGCGGAACACCTCGGTGTAGAGGCCGGCGAGGAAGCGCACGATCCAGTGCCGGTTCGTCCGCGCCACACCCACGACCAGGGCGACGGCCGTCATCAGCAGCCCGCTGAGCACGAGCAGCTGGACGGTGGTCCACACGCCCTTGAGTACGAGTTCCCACAGTCCCGAGGTCATCCGCTCTTGCCTCCCCCGCACAGCTCCTTCGCCGTCAGGTCGGTCATCTCGGCCTTGGTGAAGCCGAACGGCCGCAGGATCCGCAGCAGTTCACCGCTCTGCTTCAGCTTGCGCAGCTCCCCGTTGAAGGCGTCCCGCAGCCGCGTCTCCGCCGACCGGAACGCGAACGCGCCCCCGTCGACCTGCGGTTTGCCGCCCACGAGCGGGGCGAACGGCTCGGTCGCCTCGGCCTTGGCGGACTTCTTGACGACCGCGCGGACGGTGACCGCGGTCCCGGCGAACACGTCGACCCGGCCCGCCTCCACGGCGTTCAGCCCGGCGACCTGGTCCGGCACGATCAGGATGTCGCTCTGTTTGTACCCGGCCTCGACCGCGTGCTGGATCTGGGCGTAGCCCGTCCCCGTGGCGAACTTGGCCTTCTTCGCGACGACGTCCTTGTAGTCGTGCAGTCCCTTGGGATTGCCCTTGCGCACGACGAACGAGTCGAGCATCTGGTAGTCCGGGTCGGCGAAGATCACCTGCTGGCAGCGCTCCGGGGTGACGTACATCCCGGCGGCCACGACATCGAACTGCTGCGAATTCAGTCCGGGAATCAGCGAACCGAACTCGGTCGGCACCGGCTGCACCCTGTCGACCCCGAGCCGCTTGAAGACCGCCTTCGCCAACTCCGGTGCCTCACCGGTCAGATGGCCGTTCTTGTCGATGTACCCGAAGGGGATCTCACCGGCGATACCGAGCCGCACGACCCCCTGGGCGCGCAGCCGTTGCAGCAGGTCACCGCCGTTGTCGGTGGAGGCGGTGGCCACCCGTGTGCACCCGGCGGCGGCGAGTGCGCCGACGGCGGCGACACCCGCGAGCACGGCACGCCTACTTTGTCTGGATTCATACCCAGATGTGTCTATGTCGTTCTCATGTGGTGGAGCCATGGCGGCGCGGCTACCCGGACCCAACCCACTTATGCACCATGGATTGCATGGGCAATCGACACATCGAAGTCTCGCTGGTCGGCCGTGGCGTCACGGCCACCGCCCGCCTCCTCGACGACCGCGCCCCGCTCACCTGCGCCGCCGTCTGGGACGCCCTGCCGCTGGCCGGGGACGTCTACCACGCCAAGTACGCCCGCAACGAGATCTACGCGCTTTTCCCGCCATTCGCCGCGACGGAACCGCCCCTGGAGAACCCGACCGTCACCCCCATCCCCGGCGATCTCTGCTACTTCTCCTTCGCCGGCACCGAGTTGGGCACGAAGGCCTACGGCTACGACCGCGAGGTGCGCGCCGGTACGACGGTGGTCGACCTGGCCCTCTTCTACGAGCGCAACAACCTGCTGCTCAACGGGGACGTGGGATGGGTGCCGGGGATCGTGTGGGGGCAGGTGGTGAACGGCCTGGAGGAGATGGCCGAGGCGTGCAACGACCTGTGGCGCACGGGCGCGGCGGGAGAGACGCTGGCGTTCCGCAGGACATAGCTCACGCCCGCTGCCGCCACCTTTCTTTCTGTGCGGCCACCCCCGCCTCGTACAGGGCGTGGGCGGCCCGCAGGACCAGGTCGTCGCGGTGGCGGGCGGCCACGATCTGCAGGCCGATCGGCAGGCCGTCGGGGTCCGTCCCGACGGGGACCGTCGCCGCCGGCTGCTGGGTCAGGTTGAACGGGTAGGTGAACGGCGTCCAGCCGGTCCACCTGTGGTAGCCCGCGCCCTTCGGTACCTCCGCCCCCGCCTCGAACGCCGTGAGCGGCAGGGTCGGCGTCACCAGCAGGTCGTACCGCTCGTGGAAGAGACCCATCCGGCGGCCCAGGTCCATCCGGACGTCCACCGCCGCGAGATAGTCGAGTGCGCTCAGCCGGGCGCCCCGGCCGCAGATCTCCCGCAGCCCCGGGTCGAGCTGAGCCCGCTGATCGGGGGAGAGGCGCTGGGTCACCCGGGCCGCGCCCGCGAACCACAGCGCGTGGAACGCCTCCACCGGGTCGCTGAAGTCCGGGTCGGCCTCCTCGACGTACGCGCCGAGCCCGGCCAGCTCCGCCACCGCCCGCCGTACCGCCGCCGCGACCGCCGGACGGACCGCCACCTGCCCGCCCAGCGAGGGGGAGAAGGCCACGCGCAGCCCGCGCACCCCCTCACCGAGGGCCGCGGAGAAGGACCCCGGCGCCGGTCCCAGGGCCGACCAGTCCCGGGCGTCCGGAGTTCCGATCACGTCCAGGAGCAGCGCCGCGTCGGCCGCGTCCCGGGTCATCGGGCCCACGTGCGACAACGTGCCGAAGGCACTCGCCGGGTAGAGCGGCACCCGGCCGTACGTCGGCTTCAGGCCGAAGATCCCGCAGAACGCGGCCGGGATACGGACGCTGCCACCGCCGTCCGTACCGAGGGACAGCGCCCCGGCCCCCAGCGCGACGGCCGCCGCGCTGCCGCCGCTCGATCCGCCGGCGGTGCGCGAGGGGTCGTACGGGTTGCGGGTGATCCCCGAGAGCGGGGAGTCCGTCACGCCCTTCCAGCCGAACTCCGGAGTGGTGGTCTTCCCCACGAACACCGCGCCGTGCTCGCGCAGCCGGGCGACCGAGGGCGCGTCCTCGTCCCAGGGCCCGGCCGCGGGGATCGTCCGGGAGCCGCGCAGGGTCGGGTGGCCGCGCAGCAGAAGGATGTCCTTGACGGTGACCGGCACCCCGTCGAGCAGACCCTTCGGCTCACCCCGCCGCCACCGTTCCTCCGCCGCCCGCGCCTGCGCCGGCGCGTCCTCCTCCAGGAGGCGGACGAAGGCGTTGACCTCCGGCTGGATCCGCGCCGCCCGTTCCAGGGCCGCCCGGGCCGCCTCCACCGGGCCGAACTCGCCCGTGCGGTAGCCGTCGAGGAGTCGTCGGGCGGTGAGGTCGGTGAGCTCCATGGGTCCCTCCCGAGAGTCAGTGACCGGGTACGTATCCGCGTTGCTTGTCGACCACGTTCAGCAGAGATCTGCCCGCCGCCCACCGCTCGTACAACTCCACGAACTGGCTGCCCAGTTCGTCCCGCCAGCCGACCGTGTCCCCGCTCATGTGCGGGGAGACGATCAGGCCGGGCACATCCCACAGCGGGCTGTCGGCGGGCAGCGGCTCGGTCGCGAAGACGTCCAGGGCCGCGGCGGAGATCCAGCGCCGGGTCAGCGCCCGCACCAGCGCCTCCTCGTCGACCAGCTGCCCCCGGCCGACGTTGATGAAGCAGGCCGACGGCTGCATCACGCCGAAGCGGTGCTCGTCGAACATGCCGTACGTCTGCTCGGTCAGCGGCGCGGCCGAGATCACCCAGTCCGCGCGGGACATCAGCCGGTCCAGGTCGGCGGGGCCGTGGATGCCGGTGCGCGGGACGCGGCCGACGAGGGCCGTGGTGATGTCGAGGGCCTTGAGCGTGCGGACGATCGCCCGGCCGATCGGCCCGGAGCCGACCACGCACGCGCGCGTGCCGCCCACCCGGCGCGCCTCCCGGTGCCGCCAGGTCCGCTCCCGCTGGAGGCCCAGGGTCCCCGGCAGGTCCTTGGCGACGGCCAGCACCAGCGCGGCCACGTACTCGGCGATCGGCTGGTCGAAGATCCCGCGCGCGTTGGTGACGACCGTGTCGGACGCGGCCAGCTCGGGGCACATCAGATGGTCCACGCCCGCGCTCGCCGTGTGCACCCAGCGCGGCCTGGGGCCCGCGCCGGGCCAGGCCTCACGGACGGCGTGCGAGGCGAAGTCCCAGACCAGCAGCACATCGGCCGACGGCAGCCGGGCCGCCAGGCCCGCCGCGTCCGTGCGGACGATCCGGGCACGGCCGGTGAGCCGCCCCAGCCGCGGCGGCGGGTCGGCGTCGAGGACCAGCAGGGTGGGCACGGGCGGCGTCATTCGGGGTGGTCTCCCGGTGTCCGACGGCGTCTGACATGGGCGGATGGAACGTCTCAGATGCGCGGATTGACCACGCTGGCACCCGAACCTACCTTCGTCAACACGGGCGTATCCGTCGACCGTTACCTCCTCGATCTCCCACGTGAGGCCGGTGACTTCCCATGGATGTCTCCTTTCTGGGCGGACCTCGTCCTCAGCGCGGCGTGGGCGTCGTGGCGCCCTTCGACTTCGCGCTCGACCGCGAGCTGTGGCGCTGGGTGCCGGGCGACGTCTCCCTGCACCTGACCAGGACACCCTTCGTGCCGGTCGAGGTCAGTCTCGACCTGGCCCGGCTGGTCAGCGAGCACGAGACCCTCGGCGAGGCGGTCCGCGCGCTGATGGCCGTCGCCCCCGAGGTGGTCGCCTACGCCTGCACCTCCGGCAGCTTCGTCGGCGGGATCGCCGGGGAGCGCGCGATGTGCGAGGCGATGACCCGGTCCGGCGCGGTGCCGTCCGTGACCACCTCCGGGGCCCTCCTCGACGCGCTGACCGAGCTGGGCGTACGACGGCTCGCGCTGGTCACGCCCTACACCGTCTCGGTGACCCGGGTCCTGGAGGAGTACGTCGCGGAGGCGGGCATACGGGTCGCCGGCTGCGCGTTCATGGGACTGACCCGGCACATCTGGCAGGTGCCGTACCGGGACGTGGTGACGATGGCCCGGCGCGCGGTACGGCCCGGGGCCGCCGACGCCCTGTTCATCTCCTGCACCAACCTCCCCACCTACGACGTCATCCCCCAGCTGGAGGCCGAACTGCGCATCCCCGTCCTGTCGGCCAACCAGGTCACGATGTGGGCGGCGCTGCGCAGGCTGGGTACCCGAGCCGTGGGGCCGTACCAGGCGCTGATCCGTCACGGTGACGACCACCGGGACGCGTCGGCGGCGTCGCCTGACTGGCCCGCACTGCCGGAAGAACAGCAGGAAGGGTGGACATGACAGCGCTCGGACTCCTCTACCCGGGGCACTCCGCCGAGGACGACTACCCCCGGATCGAACAGCTCCTCGGCAGCGACGTCCGGGTGGACGTCGTCCACACCGACATCGGCGAGGACGCGCACCGGGTGGACGCGCTGCGCGAGATGGGCGCCGAGGGACGGCTGGCGGCCGGCGTGGCACAGCTGCGGCTCGCGGGCGCGGACGCGGTGATGTGGGCCTGCACCAGCGGCAGCTTCGTGTACGGCTGGGAGGGCGCCCAGCAGCAGGTCCGCGCCCTCGCCGCGGCCGCCGGGATGCCCGCCTCCTCCACGTCCTTCGCCTTCGTGCGCGCGGCACGGGAGCTCGGGGTACGGCGGGTGGCGGTCGGCGCGACCTACCCGGACGACGTGGCCGCCCTCTTCGCCGACTTCCTGCGGGCCGCGGGCCTGGAGGTGACCGGGGTCCGCTCCTCGGGGATCGTCACGGCGGCGGAGGTGGGCACGTGGGGGGAGGAGGAGGTCCTCACCCTCGCGCGTTCCGCGGACGCGGAGGGCGTCGAGGCGGTGTTGCTTCCGGACACCGCCCTGCACACGGCGGCGCATCTGTCCCTCCTGGAGAAGGCGCTGTCGAAGCCGGTGCTCACGGCGAACCAGGTGACCGTCTGGGAGGGGCTGCGGCTGGCGGACCGGCGAGTGAACGCGCCGGCGCTGGGGGTGCTGTTCACGCGCGAACCGATCGTGCAGGTCTGACCCGGTGGCCGTACCAGGAATAAGCGGAGCCCTCCTCCTGTTATCGCCCCTCAGTACAGTTCACGGCCGCGATCAGGAGGCTCTCACCGTGTCGGCAGACGAGATCCGGGGCATCACGCACGGGACCGCCCCCGTCCCCCTCTCCGTACTGGACCTGGTGACCGTGGGCACCGGCGGTACCGCCACCGACGCCCTGCGCACCAGCGCGGCGCTCGCGCGGCTCACCGAGGCGCGCGGATTCCACCGGTACTGGGTCGCCGAGCACCACTCGATGCCCGGGGTGGCGTCCTCCTCACCGGCCGTGATCCTCGCCCACCTCGCCGCCCACACGGAGCGGATCCGGCTCGGCTCGGGCGGCGTCATGCTGCCCAACCACGCCCCGCTCGTCATCGCCGAGCAGTTCGGCACGCTGGAGGCGCTGGCGCCGGGCCGGGTCGACCTCGGACTCGGGCGGGCGCCGGGCACGGACGGGGCCACCGCCGCCGCGCTGCGCCGCACCCAGACCCTGGGCGAGGGCGCCGACGACTTCCCGCAGCAGCTCGCCGAGCTCACCCGGTTCCTCGACGACGACTTCCCGGACGGGCACCCGTACCGGAGGATCCACGCGATCCCCGGGCCGATCCAGGCCACCACCCCCGGCGGGGTGCAGTCGCCGCACCGGCCGCCGATCTGGCTGCTCGGCTCCTCCGGCTTCAGCGCCCGGCTCGCCGGCATCCTCGGGCTGCCGTTCGCCTTCGCGCACCACTTCTCCGCGCAGAACACCGTCCCGGCCCTCGACCTGTACCGCGAGTCCTTCAGCCCGTCCGCGGTCCTCGACGAGCCCTACGCCCTCATCGGCGTCTCCGTGCTCGCGATGGACGACGAGCGCGAGGCCCGGCGGCAGGTGCGGGCGGGCGCGCTGAACATGCTGCGGCTGCGCACCGGCCGGCCGGGGCTGTTCCCCGACCCGGACGAGGCCGAGCAGCACGAGTTCTCCCCGATGGAGGAGGAGTTCGTGCACTCCTGGACCTCCAACATCGTGCACGGCACCGCCGACGAGGTCCGCGCCGGTCTCGACGACCTGCAGAAGCGCACCGGCGCCGACGAGTTGATGCTCACCTCGCACGCCCACCGCGGCGAGCTGCGGCTGCGCTCCTACGAACTGGTCGCCGACGCCTACGGTTTGCCGACCGGGGTGTCCGCGTAGCTCCGTGTGCCCAGCAGCTCGGAGATACGATCCGGCGCCACCGGCCGGGAGTAGAGCCACCCCTGGCCGGTGTCGCAGCCGATGTGCCGCAGGCGGGAGGCCTGCGCCGAGGTCTCCACGCACTCGGCGGTGACGGTGAGGCCGAGGCGGTGGGCCAGCTGGATCATCGCCTCGACCACGACCTCGTCCGCCGGGTTCGGGCGGTCGCCCGGATCGTCGTACTGGAAGCCCCGGACGAAGGAGCCGTCCAGCTTGAGGACGGAGACCGGGAGACGGCTGAGGTAGGCGAGGTTCGAGTAGCCGGTGCCGAAGTCGTCGATGGCGATCCGGACACCCATGTCGCTGAGGGCCTGCAGGGCCTGGAGCGGCCGGCCGGCCGAGCCCATGACCGCCGACTCCGTCAGCTCCAGCTGGAGCAGGTGCGGGGCCAGGCCGGTCTCGGCCAGGGTCTCGGCCACGTCCGCGACCAGGTCGGAGTCCCAGACCTGGCGGACGGCGACGTTGACGCTGACGAAGATAGGCGGCTCGCCGGGGTGGTCCAGCTGCCAGCGGCGGGCCTGCCGGCAGGCGGTGGTCAGGGCCCAGCGGCCTAGCGGGACGATCGAGCCGTCCTCCTCGGCAATTCCGATGAACCGATTCGGCGTTAGTGTGCCGAACTGCGGATGGTTCCATCGGATCAGCGCCTCGACACCGCGCAGCCGGCCGTCCTCCATGCCCACCAGCGGCTGGTACTCCAGGGTGAACTCACCGCGCTCGATGGCCGGGCGGAGCGTGGAGGAGAGCGCCTGGCGGGTCACGAGGTGGGCGTTGCGCTCCGGGTCGAACAGCGTCCAGCGGGACTTGCCGTCGGCCTTCGCCCAGTACAGCGTCGTGTCGGCGGCCTGCATCAGGCCGGTGGCGGTGGTGCCGGCCGCGTGGCGTTCCACCACCCCGATCGACGCCGACAGCGACAGCCGCTGGCCGGCCAGGTCGAACGGCGCCTGGAGGGCCGCCAGCGCCGACTCGGCCAGGTCGGCCAACTGCTCGGTGCCCGTGGAGTCCTCGACCAGCAGGGCGAACTCGTCGCCGCCGAGCCGGGCCACCAGCGGTGCCCCGGCCCGCGCGAAGCCGGCCTCGTCGGCGACCCGGGTCAGCCGTTCGGCGACGCCGGCCAGCAGCCGGTCGCCGATCCGGTGGCCGAGGGTGTCGTTGACCGCCTTGAAGCCGTCCAGGTCCAGGTAGCACAGGCCGATCCGGCCGGTGCCGCTCTGCTCGTACGACTCCGCCTCCAGCGCGGCCGACAGCCGCTCGAAGAACAACGTCCGGTTGGGCAGCCGGGTCACCGGGTCGTGCATCTGCAAGTGGCGCAGCCGGGCCTGGAGTTCACGGCGCTCGCTGATGTCGGAGACCGAGAGCAGGACGCCCGGTTGTGTCTTCGACAGCGGGGCGATGCTCACCTGGACCCACAGCGAGTGCCCGTCGGGGTGCTTCAGCCGGCGGGTGCAGCGCAGCTTGGCCTGCCGCCCGCGCAGCACCTCGCGGTACGCGTGCCAGGTCCGGGCGTCGGAGGCCAGGTCCACCACATCCGCGGCGACCCGCCCGGTCAGCCCGGCCGGGTCGGCACCGATCAGGGTGCCGAACGCCTCGTTGGCGGTGGTGACATGGCCTTCGCGGTCGACGACGGCCATGGGTAGCGCGGCGGCCGTGAAGGCGTGCTCGTAGGTATTCGGGTCGGTCGTCTCGTCGTACGACTTCTGATAGCTCTTGTCACTCTCTGTGACGGCGGACCGGTCGAGGTCTGCCGCGGGCGTCGGCCCTTCGGAGGTTCCGCTCACCGCTCGCTCCCGCAGTGCACTCGATCTCTGTCCGTGCAGGAAAGTGTGCCGATCATAGAGGCTGGCCCGAGGGCCTTCCAGCCACTGTCCAGTGTCCACGATGAAGCACCGGTTCTGACAGATCGTTTCTGCCCGCACCTGGACGGGTTCTTGAGGCGCCCGGCCACTTGTGACGTTCCGTGAGTGCGTCGGGGTGTCGGCCGTTCGGGTCTCCCCGTGGTGAGCAAGGGGTTCCTCACCCTTCTGGTGCAGATAAACAGGTCATAACGCGACAAACTCACACAGGCTGGGTGGCGGTGTCCCGCGAACCGCCCCGGAGGTCCTTCCGTGCCGCGTCTCCCGCTGCGCAGCACCGCCGCCGTGTCCACCACGATGGCGGCGCTCGTCGCGACGACGATCCTCACCGGACCGTCGGCCGCCGAGCCGTTCTCCACCGCCCCCTGCGCCCTGCCCCGCACCGACGCGCACCACTCCGAGGGCGTCGACACCTGGAACGCGGCCTACACTCGTCCGACCCAGCCGCTTTCGGCCGTGATGGTGTTCCTGTCCTTCCCGGACTCGCCGCCCCGCACCACCCCGGCCGAGCTCGCCGCCGACCACTTCCCGGCCACCAGCCGGTACTACGAGCAGGCCTCCTACGGGAAGTTCACCATCCGGCCGCACCCGCTGACGCACTGGCTGAGGATGCCCCGGCCGTCGGTCGCGTACGGGATACAGCGGGACTGGAGCGTCGCGCTCCGGGCCGCCTACCTGCGGGACGCGTTCGCGGCGGCGGACCCCGAGGTCGACTTCAAGCACTACGACATCGTGTACTTCGTCGCCGACCCGGACGCGCCCGGCGTGGACTCCGACGCCACGAAGGTCGTCAATCTGACCACCCCGGTCCAGGTGGACGGCACGGACGTCCGCCGGGTCGTCACCGTCTTCGAGAAGCATCCGCCGGACCGGCTGGTTCTCGCCCATGAGACCGGTCATGTCTTCGACCTCCCCGACCTCTACCACCGTCCGGTGGACGGCAAGGGCGACTGGGACACCTATGTCGGCGACTGGGATCTGATGGGCAGCCAGTTCGGGCTCGCGCCGGATCTGTTCGGCTGGCACAAGTGGAAGCTGGGATGGCTGGATCCGCGCCAGGTGGCGTGCGTCCGGGGGACCGGGCCGACCCGGCTCACCCTGGAACCGCTGTCCGCCGGGCCGGGCGTGCCGGGCGTGCCGGCGCAGGGCGCGGCGGGCGCACCGGCCTTCGGGCTCGGCAGCGGCACCAAGCTGGCGGTGGTCCGCACCGGGCCGGACAGCGCGCTGGCCTTCGAGGCGCGCGGCACCTCCGGCAACGACAGCGCGGCCTGCCGGGAGGGCATCCTCGTCTACCGGGTCCGTGACGAGACGGCGTCCGGCGGCGGCCCCGTCGAGGTGATCGACGCCCACCCGCACACGGAGGCGTGCTGGGAGAACTCGGTCTACCCGCCGCTGGCCGACGCCCCGGTCTCCCTCGGTGAGACCTTCACGGTGCCGGGCGACGGGGTGAAGGTGGAGGTGGAGGGGCGGACGGCGTCCGGGTCCTGGAACGTGCGGATCACGCCGGGGCCGCTGGAGTGATCCTTGTGGAGTGAGTCCTGGGAGGCGGGTTCGGAGCGCGGAAATGTCGGAAGGCCAAGCTCGCAGGGGCTTGGCCTTCCGGCTACTTCGCGTGCGCCGCCAGGGACTCGAACCCCGGACCCGCTGATTAAGAGTCAGCTGCTCTAACCAACTGAGCTAGCGGCGCCTGCTGACGTCGTAGACCTTAGCATCCTGATCGGCGGGAGGAAAAATCGATATCCGCACGGCCGAGCGGGCCGCCCGGACGGCCGCCCAGAGCAGGATCTCCGGCCCGGGGAGCCACGGGTGCCGGGTGTCCGGGGCGACCAGCCAGCGGGTGTCGGCGGGGACGGGGGACCGGTCCGCGTTCAGCGCCGGGACGGTCACCGCGTCGCCGGTGCCGTGGCACAGCAGCGGCGGTACGGCTTGGCCGCGGCCGCCCCACTCCTCCCAGCCCAGCAGCGAGGGCAGCCGGGCGGCGGTGCCGGGGGCGGCGAACAGGAGCATGCGGCTCCGGAACACCGCGACCGGCCCGGAGCCGGGCCCCTCGTCCCACAGTCGGTCCAGCATGCGGCGGCCGAACAGCGCCGGGGTGTTCACCACGTCGAACGCCGTACCGCAGGGCAGCACGACCGGGGCGTCCGGCCGCTCCTCCCAGAGGGTGAGCGTGCTCCGCGGGTACGTTCCTGCGGAGGCGAGCCAGGCGGCTCCGTCGGGGGTAACCCCGGCCGCGTCGGAGCGGTCGCCGGGGCCACGGAGGGGCGTCTCGTGCGGTGTGCTGCTCGTCGGACTGCTCATGGGGCATTGATACCCATCGTGAGCTGCAGCTCGCCGTGAGTTGCGGAAAACCGGGACGGGATCGGGCGCAGGGGGGTATCTTGCCCGCCTGGCATATGCCTCGCCGCTATACGGGCTCCGCCGACTCGGCCCCCTCCGCCCCCCGCAGCAGGTCCCGGCCGAACTCGACCATCTTCTTCGCGTAGTCCTCGGTCCACTCGGCCCGCTCGGCGATGTCGGCCGGGGTCAGACGGTCGAACCGGCGCGGGTCGGCGAGCTGGGCGGCGGCCATCGCCTGGAACTCCACCGCGCGGTCGGTGGCCACCCGGAACGCCTGGGTCAGCTCCGTCGCACGCGTCAGCAGCGCCCCGGGGTCGTCCAGCGACTCCAGGCCGAAGAAGTGCTCCGGATCGGCGACCGCCTCCACAGGCTCGAAGAGCAGGGGCGCGGGGCGTCGCCGCGGTTCGTTCCGACGCGGCGTGGGCTCCGCCATGTCTGGTCCTCCTCGTACGGTTCGGTGCCAACGGTTCGATGGGCCACCGTCCATTGTCTCGCGCCCGCGCAAGGGGACCCTAGGGCCGATGGATGACTCTGTGCTCGGCCAGATGCGCGAGGACCGCGTGGTTCGCCTCCCAGCCGTCAGGGCTGTGTTCATCGGCCGCCTCCGGCGGCGTGCCGGCCTCCGGCCTGCGAGGGGGCGGGGGCGGTCCGGCGTTCGTCATGGCCGCCAGGCCACCCGATGCTCGGCCAAGTGCGCGAGGACCGCGTGGTTCGCCTCCCAGCCGTCCGGGAACTTCACGAGGGTTCCCAGCTGGACCGGTTCCGTGGAGGGGTAGTCGTCCAGGAGGTCGGTGACGCCGGCTCGGCAGACGACGATGCAGGAGTGGCGGTGGCGGGAGGCGAGGACGCAGAGGCGGCCGGTCTCCAGGTGGAAGGCGGTGGCGTCGGGGCGGCCGGAGAGCGGGTGGAGGACGACCGTGACGTCGTACTCGCGGCCCTGGAGACGGTTGGCCGTGTCGACCGTGACGTCGCTCACGCCCAGCTCCGCCAGGGCCGCGCGGACCGCCGCCGCCTGGTCCCGGTGGGCCGTGCCGACCGCGATCCGGTCGGCGGTGAGGGGCGTGGCGTCCGGGGAGCGCTCGGAGAGGGCCGCGCCGCCCCGGTCGAGCAGCCGTCGTACGACCGTGGCCACCGCCCGGACCGCCTCCGGGTCGGTGCGCGGGGTGTGCCGGGCGGGCAGCTCCAGCAGGCCCCAGCCGGACTCCGCCGCCTCGTCGATCACCCGGTCGGGTCCTGAGCCGTCGGAGGGAACGGCGAACGCGAGGCGGCGGTCGCCGTGGCCGGTGCCGCTGCGGAACGGGGTGTACGGGTAGAACGCGCCGGAGACCAGCGGGGCTGCGGAGGCAGGCAGGCGCCAGGAGACCGGGAGGCGGTGCTGGGGGAGGCCCGGGTTGTGGGCGAGGAGGGTGGAGACGGCGGAGGCCGAGGGGTCGTACGACAGGCCCGCCCACTGCTCGCTGCCCACGATCGCGAACGGGTCCAACTGGCCGGGGTCGCCCACGAACAGCGCCCGTTCGAACAGTCCGGCCACGGCGAGCAGCGAGTCCGAGCGCATCTGGTACGCCTCGTCGACGATCGCGTGCCGCCAGGGCTCGTCCACCTGGACGTGCGCCCACTTCGCGGCGGTGGACAGCACGACCGGCGCCTCCCTGAGGTCGGCCGCCTTCGCCGACTTGCGGACGTTCGGCAGGTCGTCCAGCGCCTTGTCGTACGGGTCGGCGTCACTGCTGTGCAGGCGGCCGACGGGCAGCTCCGGGTTCTTCTCGGCGAGCCGCAGGACGAGGTCGTCGACCTGGGCGTTGGTCTGCGCGACCACCATCAACGGGCGGCCCGCGTCGGCGAGTTCCAGCGCCGCGCGGACCACCAGCGTGGACTTGCCGGCGCCCGGCGGGGAGTCCACGACCACGCCCCGGTCGGTGCCGTTCAGGGTGTCGTGGAGGATCGCGGCGGTGGCGCGGGCGGCTTCGGCGCCCGGGTCGAAGGCGGTGGTCGTCACAGGACGTCCTCCCGGGTCGTCGCGTCGGGGGCCTCCGGCGGGGCCTCGCCGGGCGGCCCGCCGTGTGTCCACGGGGTCGCCTCCGGGTCGGGCAGCTTCGCCCCGCCGCGCTGCTCGTGTTCGAACAGGGTGAAGGTGAGCCGGTCGCCCTTCTCCGGCACGGACCCTTCCTCCGGCTCCTTGCCGCGGCCCATCTTGTCCAGGACGCGCAGCACCAGGATCCCCTCGCCCCCGGACCCGACGAACTCCATGGACTGCGGCTTGCCGCCCAGCGAGCGGTAGGTCTTCGCACGCTCGCCGAGGTGCGGCCGGTCCTCGGTGCGCACGGTCACCAGCGGGCGCGGGCTGGGCCGCTTGCCCTCGCTGTACGCCATGACGACATCGAGGACCTCGCCCGCGAACGCCTCCCCGGCCAGCCGCCGCCCCGCCATCACCAGCGGGTCGTCGAGCGCCTCCTGGGCCTCCAGCCGGGCCTGTTCGCGCTCGCGCGTGGCCAGCTTGTTGGCGGCGGTGACCGCGTCGTCGCGGCGCGGCTGCGGGGGCTCGCCCGCCAGGACGCGGTCCCGGTGGCCGGTGAACGACCAGCGGTCGCGCGTCCACCGCTCCTCGACCCGGGCGCCCTCGGGCAGCCCGCGCAACAGGTCGAGGCCGCGCCAGACCGCGTCCCAGGTGGGCCGGGTGCGGCTCGCGACGAGGTCGCGGATCTCCCGCTCGGCGGCGGTGAGGATCGCCAGCCGGTCGTCGGCCTGCAGACCGTCCTCGGCGGTGGCCAGGGCGGTGCGGGCGCGGTCGTAGCGCTCGAAGGCGGGGGCCAGCAGCTTGTTGTCGAAGGCGGGGTCGGTCGCGGGCCCGGCCGGCGGGCACACCAACTGGCCGTCGCCGTCGCGTGCGAGTTCGGCGTGGCGCGCGGCCGCCGCTCCCGTGCTGCCGGCCGGAGGGTCGAGCCAGGCGAGCAGCGCGCCCAGGTGCTGGTCCTCGATGCCGGACTGGCCGGTCGCCCAGTGCCGGGACAGCAGGTCCGTCATGGCGAGCAGCAGCGAGGAGCCGGGGACGCGGGCGCGCTCGCCGAAGTGGGTGAGCCAGCGGCCGAGCAACGGCACCCGGGGCGGGGCCGGGTAGGGCGCCTCGGGGTCCTGCTCCGCCGTGCGCCGGAACCGCATCGAGCGACCCAGCAGCCGTACGTACTCGATGCCCGCGCGGGCCGGGACGATCAACTGGGGCGCGTCCGCGCACAGTTCGACCTCGACCTTGACCCGCTTGCCGGTCTCCGGATCGGTCTCGGTGCGCTCGGCGGCCTCGACGGCCTCGGCGTAGGAGTCCAGGTACGGCAGGACGACGTCGGCGAGTTCGGCGAGGAAGGCGAACCGCAGGTCGCGGTCGCGCGGCTGGGGTACGACCAGCAGGCGCGGGGCGTCCCGGTCGGTGCCGACGAGCGCGCCGAGCGGGGCCCCGGCCTCACCGGCCGTGGTGAGCGGCACGAAGACGAGGGGGTGCTCGGACACATGCCGGTGGCGGACGGTGGCCGCGGCCTGGGCGGTGCCGGTACTGACGGCTTCGAGGCGGGCCAGGGTGGTGATCAGGGACACGGGACCCCCAGGGCCTCCGCCCGCAGCGCCGCCGCCCTGCGCAGCGCCGCGACCGCCGGGTCGTCGGCGTCGCCGCTCTCGCCCCGGGCCGCCGACAGCACGTCCTCGACCGTGGCCAGGCCGCCCAGTTCGGCGCGGACCGCGCGGCCGAGCGTGGTCACCTCGTCGGCCGCGCGGGACCGCTGCCGGCAGTGGAAGGCCAGTTCGCAGGCGGACAGGCACTCGGGGGCGTAGGTCGCCGGGACCGCCTCGACGGCCGCCGTGAGCTGCTCGGCGGGCAGGTCGGGGGCGAAACAGGTGCCCTCGGGGAGGGCGTCGGCGATGTCCTGGACGCGGGTGAGGCGGGCCAGTTGGCGGGCGGTGACCGCGCGCTGCTTGCGGACGTCCACCGCGGAGGCGGTGGGCAGGTTGGAGAAGTCCTTGGGGCAGACCAGCAGCACGTCGTGGCGCACGCGCGGGGCCGGGTCGAGCCGGGCCGCGACCTCCTCGAGGGCCAGGACGTACACCGCCGCCTGCCGGGCGGCCGCGCCCACCTTCGACGGGTCCGCGGAACCGTCCAGCATCGGGAACGACTTGATCTCCACGACCGTCCAGCTGCCGTCCGGGTGCACCACCACCGCGTCCGGCTCCAGGAAGGCGGGGGAGCCGGCCACCTCCAGCGCCAGCATCGGATGGTCGAGCAGCACCCAGCCGCCGCCCTCGCCACCTTCACCGTCCTCGCCGTGCCCGGCGGCCTCCGCGGCCTCGCGCAGTGCCAGGGCGGTGCGGGCCGTACGGCCCTCGGGGCCGATCGCGGAGAGATCGGGTACGGCGGCGACCTCGGCGGCCCGCCCGGCCGGCTCGGCCCCCGGATCGAGGTGCTCGCGCACCAGCCGCAGCAACTCCACCCCGCCGTCCGCCTTCACCTTCGCCTCGAAGGCGTTGCCCCGGGTCAGCGCGAACTGCGACTGGCCGAAGGCCGACGGCGCGCCGAGGGCGCCCGCCAGCGCGGTCTTGTCCACCCCGGCGCCGTCCAGGATCGCGCGCCGTCTGCACCCCGGGTTCGCGGCGAGCGCGGCGAGGGCGCGCGCGTCGAGGGCCTTGGCGGGGACGTCGGGGCCGCGCAGCTCAGCGAGCCGGTGCCGGAGCGCCGTCCCCCGCGTCCGTGGGGGCAGCGTCCGGTTCGGCTCCGGAGGCGAGCCGGGGCTCGCGCTGCGATGGAATTCGCTCACCCGCCGAAGTCTGGCATCCGGCACTGACAATCGGGGAGCCTGAGCCTTCCGAGCGCGCTGCGACGAGGGAGGCGCGCGGGGTGATCCACCGCCGGACGAGATCGGCGACCCGCATCACGTACGGCGCGAGCAGGAAGCCGGCGCCCATGACGACGGCGCCCGCGACCGCGTCCAGGAAGTAGTGGTTGGCGGTGCCCATGACCACCAGCGCGGTCAGCACCGGGTAGGCCACACCGAGCACCTTGGTCAGCCGGGTGTTGCCGTACCGCCACAGCATCACCCCGCACCACAGCGCCCAGCCGCAGTGCAGGCTCGGCATCGCCGCGTACTGGTTGGTCATGCCGCCCAGACCGCGCGGGGCGCTGGCGTCGCCGCCCCACCAGCCGTAGGAGCTGTACTGGGCCATCGTGTCGACGAACCCGTACTTCGCGTCCAGCAGCCGGGGCGGGCAGGTGGGCAGCAGGGTGAAGCCGATCAGGCCGATGAACGTGGACGTCATCAGCCAGGTGCGGGCCCGGCGGTAGGCCTCGGCGCGCCGGTGGAACAGCCAGACCAGGATCACCGGGGTGACCAGGTAGTGCAGCGAGGCGTACCAGAAGTCGGCCGGTACACCGAGCCACGCCTCGTGCGTGAAGAGCCGGTTGAGCGGATGCTCGGCGTTGAGGCGCAGGTCCTTCTCGATGCGCAGGATCGCCAGACCGTGGTCGACGGCGGTCGCGGTGTCCCCGCGCGCGAGCAGGCGGCCGGCCGAGTAGCAGCCGTACACCAGCAGGATCAACGGCAGCTCGGTCCACCAGCGCAGCCGGGTTCTCGGAGTCACCTCGGTGCCCGGTTTCTCGGTCTGCGGCATCCGACTGCCTCCCCCTTCTCGTCCCTGTCTGCGCGGCGACCGGCGGGCCGACCGTGACACTTTACGTTGCGCGTGTTCCCGCCCATGCGGGGTGCTCAGCCCTCAAAGACGCGGAGAACGCCCACCGGGTTGCCCGTTCCCGGCGCGTTCCCAGCGTGGGTGATGATGGAGGTGTCCCGCTTCCGAATTTCTCCCGAAGGGTTCGTCCTCCATGGCACCGCGCATCCTGCTGGCCCGGCACGGACAGACGCAGTGGTCGCTGTCCGGCAAGCACACCGGCAGGACCGACGTACCGCTCCTGGAGGAGGGGCGCCGGGGCGCCAAGCTGCTGGGCGAGCGCCTGCACCGGCCGCCGCTCGACGGCCTGGCCCACGCCGAGGTCCGCACCAGCCCACTGGTACGCGCGCGTGAGACCTGCGAACTCGCGGGCTTCGGCGACCGCGCGGCCCCCTGGGACACCCTGATGGAGTGGGACTACGGCGCGTACGAGGGCCTGACCCCCGCGGAGATCCAGTCGGCCCGGCCGGGCTGGCTGATCTGGCGCGACGGCGTCCCCGACGGGGAGTCCCTGGCCGAGGTCACCGCGCGGGCCGACGAGGTGGTGTCCTGGGCCCGATCGGCCGACCGTGACGTCCTGGTCTTCGCCCACGGCCACATCCTGCGCTCGATCGGCGCACGCTGGCTGGGCCTCCCCCTGGACTTCGCGGCGCGGATCAGATTGAACCCGACGTCGTTGTCGGTGCTGGGTTGGGCTTACGGGGAGCCGGCCATCGAGAGCTGGAACGATCTGGGGCACTTGGCCGGGTGACCCTGGGTGAGGGGCTGGGGCAGGGCTCGCTTTCAGGCGCCGGCCGGCTGCAGCGCCCCTTCAGGGGCGCGGGGCTGTGTCCATGTGCGGCTCCGCCGCGTGGGCGCGACCAGCCCCCGCTCACCCGCAGTCGAAGCCCGGCCCTACACAACCCTCGGCGTGGACGTGTGGCGGTCCAGGAACTCCTGGACGCCGCTGGCCCGCCGGTGCGGCAACAGCACCCGTGCCGTCCCCGCCAGCATCCCCTGGATCCGCGACGACTGCACCTGGTCCAGAAGGTCGAGCACCCGCATCCCCGCCGTCGCCGCCTCGTCCGGGCGGCCGCCCCGCGCGAGGTCGTCGGCGAGTTCCGCCGTGTACAGCGCGATGTTCCGCGTGAAGTGCGGGTCCTGCAACTCGGCGGCCCGGCGCGCGTGCCGCGCGGCACGCGGCCAGTCGCCCAGCATGGACCAGCACTGCGCCTCCAGCCCCTCCAGCTCGGCCTCCCCGTAGAAGCTCATCCACTCGGGGTCGGACTCCGAGTGGCCCCGCTCGAAGAGGGCCTGGGCGCGGGCCAGCGCCTGCTCGCAGCCGGTGCGGTCGGCGAGCCCCGCCCAGCCGCCCGCCTCGCGCAGCGCGAGGAGCGACATCAGACGGGCCGAGCCCAGCGGGCGCCCGACGCGCTGCGCGGCCTGGGCGGCGCGGACCGCCTCCCGGGGGCGCCCGGCGTCCCGCGCCAGGAACGCCGTGTTGCAGAAGGCGTGCGCCTCCAGCCCCGGGTCCCCGGTCATCCGCGCCGTCGCCAGCGCCTCCGCGTAGTGCGAGCGGGCGTCGTCGAAGCGGCCCGAGTCATGGGCCAGCCAGCCCACCGAGATGGCCAGTTCACCGGCGCCCGAGTGCAATCGCTCGGCGGTCGTCTGCCGGGTCGCGCCCGCGTCAAGGAGCGCGTACGCCGCGCGCAGCGGAGCCGCCGCGCGCCGGTACAGCCCGTCCGCGCCGTGCCGGTCGTCCAGCAGCCGGATCCGGCGTACGGCCTCCTCCAGGGCGACCGCGTGCGAGGACCCGGCGCGGCGCACCGGCCGGTCCGCCGCCACGGCGTCGATCGTGGACCCCAGGGGTCCCAGCGTGGCGGCGGCCACGGTGGCGCCCCCGCCGGTCATGAATAGGCGACGCAGCACGTCGCTCTCCTCGTAGTTGTCGTGCGTCTCGTACGGGTCCCGCGGGTCATACGGCTCGACGGCCCCTTGCGTCTCACCTCCCGTGAGGGAGAGGGGCACGTCCTCCGGCGACCGTGCCCCGCGTCCGCGGACGGACGAACGGGGCGCGAAGCCGAGGTCGGCGAGCGTGCGGCCGGGGAACATGTGGAGGAACACCCGTTCGTACGCGTAGTTCGGGCAGCGGATCTCACCCGCCTCGACCCGGCCGATGTAGCGCGCGTCACAGCTCACCCGCTCGCCGATCTCGCGGGCGGCACGCCGTACCAGCGCGGCGAACTCGGCCGGCGAGTGCCGGCCGCGCACCTGCCGGAAGGCGAGGTTCGGCCGTACCGGCCGATCGGGCTGCGACGAGGTCGCGGTTGACGACGCCATGGCCGGGTCCTCTCGTGCGAACCGTCGAACCATGCCGGACTCATGGTGAGTTGTCCGTGTGGACCCTTGATTCCGGCGGGCAAGAACGTACCTGCTGTGTTGGACCCGTGACGCAGGGTTTAGCTACAAACCGGATATCTCATCCACGATCTGCCATGAACTGCCATCCTTTGCGGCTGACTTCCGCCGTAGCCGTTGACGCCGTGGCGCGTTGGACGTCATGGACTGCAAGAGGGCTGCGTGGTGGAGGCCGGGATGGAGACCAGCCAGAGCAACGATCCTTGTATGCCGCCGCTGACGTCGTCGACGGCGGTGGCGGTGGACGACGCGGGATGCGACCTCGTGACGGTGCCGGCCCGGCAGGGCCTGGAGGCGGTCGACATCCTGCGCCGGGGGGCCGGGGACGCGGTGGGGCCCGTCCTCCACGACGACGGGGGCGACACCCTCGGCTTCGTGGTGCCGGCCGGTACGGCGGAGGGCTGGGACGTCCCCGGCAGCACGTGCACCGAGACCGACGGGCGCGGGCTGCGGCTCAACCCCGAACCGCCGGTCGAGGGCTCCGACTGGTTGCTGCCGCCCGGCGAGGCCGACCTCGCGACGGATCCCGCGGTGCTGCGCCGGGCCCTCGGGGAGGCGGCCCGGATGATCGAGGCCGCGGACAGCTGCCGCTGAATTTCCCGTACGGCCGACGCCTGGGAAAATGACGGAATGGGCAGGACCAGGAACTCACGGCGCGCGGCCAGCGCCGCCGCCGTCGTCGAGGCCGTCGACGGCGGCCTCGCCGAGCTGATACCCGACCCCGACCGGGGCCGGGCTTGGACGCTGCTCATCGACGGCGCCCCGCAGTCCCACGTCGACCTCGACGACCCGGCGTACCTCGACTTCGAGTACCAGCGCCGCCTCGGCCATGTGATCGACCTGCTCGCACCGCCGGGCCGGCCGGTGCAGGTCGTGCACCTCGGCGGCGGGGCGTTCACGCTCGCCCGGTACGTCGCGGCGACCCGGCCCCGGTCCACCCAGCAGGTCGTGGAGCGGGACGCGGCACTGGTCCGACTGGTCCGGCGAGAGCTGCCGTTGGATCCCGGCGCGCGGATCCGGGTGCGGTCCGTGGACGCCCGGGAGGGGCTGCGCAAGGTCCCGGAGGCGTGGGCGGACCTGGTCATCGCCGATGTGTTCAGCGGGGCGCGCACGCCCGCGCACCTGACGTCCACGGAGTTCCTCGACGAGGTGCGCAGGGTGCTGCGGCCGGGGGGTGTCTACGCGGCCAACCTGGCGGACGGGCCGCCGCTGGCGCACCTGAGAGGGCAGATCGCCACGGTGGGGGCGCGGTTCGCCGAGGTGGCGGTGGTGGCGGACGCCGGGGTGTGGCGGGGGAAGCGGTTCGGCAACGCGGTGCTGATGGCGGCCGACGTCCAGCTGCCGGTGCCGGAACTGACCCGGCGCTGCGCTTCCGACCCGCACCCGGGACGCGTCGAACACGGGCGGGCGCTGCGGGACTTCACGGGTGGGGCCGGTGCGGTGACGGACGATATGGCTGTGGCTTCGCCTGCGCCGCCGCCTTCTGTCTTCCGTTAGCGGTCAGTACGTCTCCACCTGCACATGCGGCGGGCCGTCGTGCCACGTGCAGAACACCGAGACGCGGTCCGTGCTTCTGCTGAACTCGATGCGGATCCAGGACTCCGTCTTCCACACCTGCATCGACCAGCCCGTGCCCGGGGTCGCCGAGACGAGCGTCGCGCTGGTCTCGCCGAGGTCGAAGACGGCCCGGCCGCCGTCCGTGTCGTAGGCCTTGACCTGGCCCGAAGCGGAGGCGGAGGCCGTGGCGGAGGGGCTGGGGGCCGTGGTCGGGGTGCGGGAGGCCGTCGGGGCGGGAGTCGCCGACGGGCGGGGCGCGGCGGTCCGTGAGGGACTCGGCGCGCGGGAGGTGGAGGACGCCAGCGGCTTGGAACCCTGGGTCGTCGGGTCGTCGTCCGCCGCCGTGACGGGCAGGGCGCGGGGCGGGTCGTAGGCCGTGCCCGCCATCACCGTGTGGACACCCCACCACGACAGCGTGACCGCCGCGCCCGTGGCGAGCAGCCAAGCCAGTATGTGTACGAGTCCTCTGCGCATCGCGGGCCATACTGCCTCAGCGGTACCGCCGCGCGCACTCGTCCCGAGTTATCCACAGGCCCAGACCAGCGTCCGCCCCATGGCGTACGGTGCGGCGCATGGCAAGTGTGCTCGTGGTCGAGGACGACCAGTTCGTACGCTCGGCGCTCATCCGGCAGCTCGCCGACGCCTCGCACACCGTGCGCAGCGTCGGCACGGCACTGGAGGCGCTGCGCGAGGTCGCCCATTTCCGCTTCGACGTGGTCATCCTGGACCTCGGACTGCCGGACCTGGACGGCTCCGAGGCCCTGAAGATGCTGCGCGGCATCACCGACGTGCCCGTCATCATCGCCACCGCGCGCGACGACGAGACGGAGATCGTCCGGCTGCTCAACGCCGGTGCGGACGACTACCTGACCAAGCCGTTCTCCGTCGAACACCTGTCGGCGCGGATGGCCGCCGTGCTGCGTCGGGCCCGATCCGGCGGAGGTGAGCCGGCGCCGTCCAGTGTGCTGCGGGTCGGCGGCCTGACCGTCGATCCGCTGCGCCGGCAGGCCGAGTTGGACGGAACGCGGCTCGATCTCACCCGGCGCGAGTTCGACCTGCTGGCCTTCCTGGCCGGGCGGCCCGGGGTCGTCGTACCGCGCAAGGAGCTGCTGGCGGAGGTCTGGCAGCAGTCGTACGGGGACGACCAGACCATCGACGTCCATCTGTCGTGGCTGCGGCGGAAGCTGGGGGAGACCGCGGCCCGGCCGCGGTATCTGCACACCCTGCGCGGGGTCGGCGTGAAGCTGGAGCCGCCGGGTGCGGAGAGGGGGCCGGTCCGATGAGATGGGCACTGGTCAAGGTCGCGCTGGCGGTCACCGCGATGGTCGTGGTCGCCTTCGCGGTCCCGCTCGGCCTGGTCGTCAAGGAACTGGCCCGCGACCGCGCCTTCTCCAACGCGGAGCGGGAGGCGGCCGCCGTCGCCCCGGCCCTGTCCATCACCACCGACCGGGACCAGCTGGAGCGGGTGGTGGCCGCGGCCGGGCTGGACGCGGGCATGGCCGTGCACATACCGGCGACGGACGGCGGCGCCGCCGTCGACATCGGGCGGCAGCGCGCCGCCGGCCGGGACATCGCGACCGTGCGGAAGCTGGGGCGGGCCTCCACCACGGAGGTGGCCGGCGGGTCGACCCTGCTGCAGCCCGTCGCGCTGAGCTCCGGGGCCATCGCGGTCGTCGAGGTGTACGTGCCCGAGTCCGAGGTGACCAACGGTGTCTCCACGGCCTGGGCGGTGCTCGCCGCCGTCGGGCTGGCGCTGGTCGTCGGCTCGGTCGCGGTCGCCGACCGGCTTGGTGTGCGGATGGTGCGACCCGCCCGGCGGCTGGTCGAGGGCGCGCACGAGCTGGGCGAGGGCAAGCTCGGATCGCGGGTGCCCGAGGAGGGGCCGACCGAACTGCGGCTGGCGGCCGTCGCGTTCAACTCGATGGCCGATCAGGTCGTCCAACTGCTGGCGAACGAGCGGGAGCTGGCCGCCGATCTGTCGCACCGGCTGCGGACCCCGCTCACCGTGCTGCGGCTGAACGCCGCCTCGCTCGGGGACGGGACCGCCGCCGAGCAGACCCGGGCCGCCGTCGCGCAGCTGGAGCGGGAGGTCGACACCATCATCCGTACCGCCCGGGAGGCCAAGCCGCAGACGGCGGCGATCGGGCCGGGAGCCGGGTGCGACGCGGCCGAGGTGGTGCGGGAGCGGATGGGGTTCTGGTCGGCGCTCGCCGAGGACGAGGGCCGCAAGTGGCGGGTGGCCGGCGTGGACCGGCCGGTGCGCATACCCGTGGCCCGCGCCGACCTGGCCGCCGCGCTCGACGCGCTGCTCGGCAACGTCTTCCGGCACACCGCCGAGGGCACCGCCTTCGCGGTCGACGTGCACAACGCGGAGGACGCGGTGATCGTGCTGGTCTCCGACGCCGGACAGGGCATCCGGGACCCCGAGTCGGCGATGGCCCGGGGGCGGGGGTCCGGGGCGGCCGGGTCGACCGGCCTCGGCCTGGACATCGTGCGCCGGCTCGCCGAGTCGACGGGCGGGGACGTGCGGATCGGCTCGTCGGTGCTGGGCGGCACCGAGGTGCGGATCTGGCTCCAGCTGGACGGCGGGAAGCCGGAGCGCAGTGGCAGGGGGCACCGGGGGTCGATGCGCCGGCGGAGAATGGTCTCGACCTTTAATCGGTCCCGATCCCTTCCTTAAGCGCACCCTAAGATCCCCAACGGCCGCCCCTATCAGGCCGTTTGTCCGAATCCCGGTCGCTAGCGTGCTGCCGCACCCCCCAATTCGGCAGGCGAAGGCAGGCACGCGCATGAGCACACACCGGCGCAGGATCAGTGGCAGAAACAAGGCGATAGGCGGTCTGGTCGCGGCGGCCGTGGTCGGTGGCGGGGCGATCCTGTTCACCGGTATCGCGCAGGCCGCCGGGGTCGGCGCCGCGTACACGAAGACCAGCGACTGGTCGACCGGGTACACCGCGCAGTACGTCGTCACGAACAACAGCGGTGCCAGGGAGAAGGACTGGACGCTGGAGTTCGACCTGCCGGCCGGCGCGAAGCTCAGCTCGCTGTGGAACGCCGAGTACACCGTCAGCGGTCAGCACGTCACCGTGAAGCCGCCGAAGTGGGACACGGACGGTCTGGCGGCCGGCGAGGCGGACACCGTCGGCTTCGTGGTCAACGGCAGCGGGGACCCGACCGGCTGCCGGATCGACAACGCGAGCTGTTCGGCGGACGGCACGGCCACCCCCGAGCCCAGCGGCCGCCCGACGCAGTCCGCCACCCCGACCCCGACCCCGACCAAGACGGCCACCCCCACGGCCACGGCCTCCGCCACCCCCACCGCGACGGCCACCCCCACCGCCTCCCCCACCCAGAGCACCGGTACCGGCACCACCGCCTCCGCCGGCTTCGCCCCGTACGTCGACACCTCCCTCTACCCGGCGTTCGACCTCCTCGCGGCGGCGAACGCGACCGGCGTGAAGAACTACAACCTCGCCTTCGTCACCGACGGCGGCGGCTGCACGCCGAAGTGGGGCGGGGTGACGGACCTGGCGAGCGACGGCGTGGCGTCCCAGATCGGCGCCCTGCGTGCCAAGGGCGGTGACGTCCGGGTCTCCTTCGGCGGCGCGTCCGGCTCCGAACTCGCCACCACCTGCTCCTCGGCGGACGCGCTGGCGACGGCGTACGGCAAGGTGGTGGACGCCTACAACCTGACCAAGGTCGACTTCGACGTGGAGGGCGGCGCGCTGCCCAACACCACGGCCAACACCAACCGCGCCAAGGCCATCGCCAAGCTCCAGGCCCAGCACCCGAACCTGGACGTGTCGTTCACCCTCCCCGTGATGCCCGAGGGCCTCACCCAGGACGGCGTGAACCTGCTCTCCGACGCCAAGGCCAACGGCGTGAAGATCAGCGCCGTCAACATCATGGCGATGGACTACGGCCCGGCGTACAACGGCGACATGGGCACCTACGCCATCCAGGCGGCCACCGCCACCCAAGCCCAGATCAAGAGCGTCCTCGGCCTCTCCGACTCCGCCGCCTGGAAGGCCGTCGCGGTCACCCCGATGATCGGCGTCAACGACGTCTCCGCCGAGGTCTTCAAGGTCGACGACGCCACCCAGCTGGTCGACTTCGCCAAGTCCAAGGGGATCGGCTGGCTCTCCATGTGGTCGGCCACCCGCGACCAGCAGTGCGCCGGCGGTGCCAAGTCCACCGCGGACGCCACCTGCAGCTCGGTCGTCCAGGACAAGAACGCCTTCTCGAAGGCGTTCGCCGCGATCGGCTGACCGTGCCGTGTGGGACGGGTGCCGCGATGTCACAACCGGCGGGGCTGTCTCGTCCCAGGTCCCGGAGACAGACTCCGGGACCGGCAGGAGACGGACATGACCAGGATCGGCATCATCATCGGCAGCACCCGCCCCGGACGCAACGGCGAACAGGTCGCGCGGTGGGTGCGCGACCGGGCGGCCGAACACGTGGGCGACGGAGCGGACTTCGAGCTCGTGGACGTGCAGGAGTACGCGCTGCCGCTGCTGGACGAACCCGTGCCGGCGATGCGGACACCGGGCGCCAGGCCGCACACCCGGCGCTGGGCCGAGCGGATCGGCGGGTGCGACGCCTTCGTCGTCGTCACCCCCGAGTACAACACCGCCCCGCCCGCCGCCCTGACCAACGCCATCGACTACCTCTACGAGGAGTGGGGCGGCAAGCCGGTCGGATACGTGGGCTACGGCGTCTTCGGCGCGGTCATGGCCGTACAGAAGCTGCGCGCGCAGGCGGGGCCGCTGCGGATGGCGGACATCGGGCCGCAGGTGGCGCTGACGCTGCGCGAGGACTTCGTCGACTTCACCGAGTTCCGGCCGCGGGAGGCGCAGGTGGCCGGGGTGCACGGGCTGGTCGACGAACTGCTGGCCTGGGAGCGGGCGCTCGGAACACTGCGCACGCCCGCGCGGGCGGCCGCCTGAACCGGCCTGCACGGACACGACACAACAGGGCAGGGCACGACACGGCGCGGCGTACGCGGAACCACCGCGTACGCCGCGCCGTCGGCACCGGACCGCTCAGAAGATCCCCGGCCCGCCGAAGCCCCCGAACCCGCCCGGGCCGCCGGGGCCGCCCATCGGCGGACCGTGGTGGTGGAAGCCGTCGAAGATCGCGTCGGCCAGGAGCATGCCGCCCACCCCCGCCGCGCCCGCGACCAGGGCCGTCTTCCACCACGGCGTGCTGTACCAGCCGCCGGGGACGGTACGGCCGCCGACCGAACCGCCCGGGTAGTAGTACGGCGTCCCGGCACCCGGGCGGTCCGAGGAGGTGTACGTCTGGCCGCCCACCGTCACCTGCTGCCCCGCCGTCGCCGCGCCCATCGGCGGCAGCGCCGGGCCCGGGTCGAGGCCGAGGGCGGTGCGGGCCGCCCGCATGTAGTGCAGGCCCTCCACCGCGGTCTGGGTCACCAGCGCGTACTGCGCCGGGGTGTACGCCGTCGCCAGCTGGTTCTGTGCCGCGCGATGACGCTCCGCCGCGTCCGCCAGCGCCTGGCGCGCCGCGCGTTCGTCGCCCGCGTCGAGGGTCGCGATGCCCCCGCCCAGCCGGTCCACCCAGCGGGTGGCCTCGGCGCCGGCGTCGGCGGTGAAGTCCTGCTGCGCCGTCCGCCCGGCACCGACCGCGGCCCGCTGCCGGTTCCGGCCGGCGAAGGCCACCACTGACCCGATGACCAGCGCCAGCAGCACCAGCGCGATGAATCCCATGACGTCCTCCGGTGTCCACGAGGATCACTCCATCACCTCGTACCACCCATGAGACGCCCGGGAATGGAGAGCCCGCTGATCGACGCCTGAGCACTCCCTGTGAGCCGGGCACGGCACTCCCCTCCGGCCCCGCGCGGAAGCGCCCCAAAGAGGCGCTGGGGGAGGAACTGCGCGACCGGCCACAACGGCGCCGCAGCCGGACGACGGCGTCAGGCGGCCGCCCTCGCCGGCGGCAGCGTTCCCGTACGGGCCGCCTCCCCGTACCAGCGCGCGCTCGACTTCGGCGTCCGGGCGAGCGTCGTGTAGTCGACGTACACCGCCCCGAACCGCTTCTCGTAGCCGTACGCCCACTCGAAGTTGTCCATCAGGGACCACAGGTAGTAGCCGCGCACGTCCGCGCCGTCGGTGAGGGCGCGGCGGACCGCCGAGAGGTGGCCGTGCAGGTAGGCGATGCGCTCCGGGTCGTGGACGTTGCCGTCGGGGTCGGGCTTGTCGTCGTAGGCGGCGCCGTTCTCGGTGACGTAGAGCGGCAGGCCCGGCGCCTCCCGCGTGTAGCGCATGATCAGCTCGTGCAGGCCCGTCGGGTCGATCGTCCAGCCCATCTCCGTGCGCTCGCCCGGGGTCTGGTGGAAAGTGACGTCGTCGGCGCCCGGCCACGGTGAGTGGGCGCCGGCGCCGTGGCCGTCCGCGCGGGGACCGACGCCGGCGTCGGCCGCCGCCGACACCAGCGTCGGCGTGTAGTAGTTCAGCCCCAGCGCGTCCAGCGGCTGGTGGATCGCGTCGAGGTCGCCGTCCTGGACGTACGACCAGTCCGTCACCGACGCCGTCGCCGCGAACAGCGACGGGGGGTACACGCCGTGCAGGATCGGGCCGTGGAAGACCCCGTTGGCCAGGTCGTCGATGGTGCGGACCGCCACCAGGTCGGCCGGGTCCTGCGTGAGCGGCCGTACCACCGAGGAGTTGAGGCTGATCGCGACCTGGTTGCGGGCCGGCATCACCGACCGCAGGGCCGAAGTGCCCAGCCCGTGCGCGAGGTTGAGGTGGTGCGCGGCGCGCAGGGTGGCCGCCGGGTCGGTACGGCCGGGGGCGTGCACGCCGGAGCCGTAGCCGAGGAAGGCGCTGCACCAGGGCTCGTTGAGGGTGATCCACTGCTCCACCCGGTCGCCGAGCGCCTCGCCGACGATCTGCGCGTACTCGGCGAACCGGTACGCCGTGTCCCGCTCCGGCCAGCCGCCCGCGTCCTCCAGTTCCTGGGGGAGGTCCCAGTGGTAGAGGGTGATCGCGGGCCTGATGCCCTTCGCCAGCAGCTCGTCCACCAGGCGGCGGTAGAAGTCCAGGCCCACCTGGACCGCCGGACCCCGGCCGGTCGGCTGGACGCGCGACCAGGAGACCGAGAAGCGGTAGGCGTTCAGGCCCAGGTCCGCCATGAGCGCCACGTCGTCGCGGTAGCGGTGGTAGTGGTCGACAGCGATGTCACCGGTCTCGCCGCCGGCCGTCTTGCCCGGCGTATGACTGAAGGTGTCCCAGATGGAGGGCGTGCGGCCGTCCTCCCGCACCGCCCCCTCGATCTGGTACGCGGAGGTCGCGGCGCCCCAGAGGAAGGCGGGAGGAAAGGCCTCGGTCGGCGAATCGGGCATGGAAGCGCTCCCATGGTCGGCTTGTCGCCATTATGCATGGGAGCGCTCCCATGGCAAAGAGGTGCCGCCTGGCTCCCGCGGCCCCGCCGGCGGCCCGGGACGTCCGGTCCCCGGTAGGCGCTCCGGAAAGCTCATTGTTCACCTCTCGGCGTCCGGTCCGAGCGTGCCGTGTTCTGGTCCCGGAAACCCCGAGCGCGCGGTGGTGAGCGGCGCAACTCCTGGGGCGTCGATCGCCGTCGCGTCTGTGACCTGCGTGATTCCTGGATGAGGCGGGCTGATGTCGGGCCGGTGAAACCCCCCGGCGCGACACGTTCCCGTGACGTCCGGAACACGCTTGGGCAACAACGCCGTTTTCAAGTCTTGACAGTCGGCCCGACAGGAACCAGTCTTCCGGCATGCCGCGTGGGAGCGGTCCCACGGGTAGCCGGGGAATCTCTCCCGTGTGGAGCGAACCACCCCATGGCCTTTCCCTCTGTCGTCACCGCACCTCGTTGACCAGCACCTTTTCACCGCACGTTGAGTGCTGTGGGCCGGCCGCTGCTCGCACCGAGAGGGCAGGTCCGGATCGCCGGTCCCCGGCGGTCTGTTTCCTGAGATCCCGTTCCCCACTGGAACAAGGAGTAGTGGAATGCGTATCACCCGTACCGGTCGTCGCGGCCGCAGAGCGGCGGCCCTGACCACAACGGTCCTGACCGCCTCGGCGCTGCTGCTGACCGGTTGCAGCAGCGACGGCGACTCGGACGCCTCGGACTCCAACGGGAACATCACTCTCACGGTGGCGGACTTCGGGCAGTTCGGCTACAAGGAGGCCGACCTGTTCGCGAAGTACCACAAGCTGCACCCGAAGATCACGGTGAAGGAACAGACCACCGCCAACGAGCAGGACTACTACCCCAAGCTCCTTCAGCAGCTGAACACGGGAAGTGGCCTGGCGGACGTCACCGGCATCGAGGTGGGCCGCATCAAGGAGGTCGTCGACACCCAGGCGGCCAAGTTCACCGACCTGAGCAAGACGATCAACGTGGACGACTGGGTCTCCTGGAAGGAGAAGCAGGCCACCGCCTCGGACGGCACGGTCATCGGCGCCGGCACCGACATCGGCCCGATGTCCCTGTGCTACCGCAAGGACCTCTTCGACAAGGCGGGTCTGCCCTCCGACCGCGACGCGGTCGCCAAGGCCGTCGCGGGCGGCTGGGAGGACTACCTCAAGCTCGGCGAGCAGTACAAGAAGAAGGCCCCGTCCGGCACCTACTTCATGGACTCCGCGAGCGCCATGTACAACGCGGTCGTCAGCTCCTCCGCGCAGCAGTACTACGACGCCTCCGGCAAGCCGATCTACAAGGACAGCGCCTCCGTGCAGCAGGGCTGGAACCTGGCCGCCGAGGCCGCGTCGAAGAAGCTGACCCACGGTCTGGCGCAGTTCACCGACGCCTGGACGGCGGCGCTGCGCAAGGGCAGCGTGGCGACCGTGGCCTGCCCCGCGTGGATGGCCGGGCAGATCTCCACCAACTCCGGTGACGCCTTCAAGGGCAAGTGGGACATAGCCAAGGCCCCCGGTTCGACCGCGGCCAACTGGGGTGGCTCCTTCCTGGCCGTGCCCAAGAGCGGCAAGCACGCCAAGGAGGCCGCCGAGCTCGTCAAGTGGCTGACCGCCCCGGAGCAGCAGGCCGAGGTCTTCAAGGCGATCGGTGTCTTCCCGTCGAACAAGGGCGCCTATGACCTGCCCGGCGTGAAGAACGCGACGCTCCCGTACTTCAACAACGCGCCGATCGGCCAGATCTACGCGGACGAGGCCAAGACCATCCCCGAGGCGGTGCTCGGCCCGAAGGACGCGACGATCAAGGACACCATCTCCACGCAGATCAACAACATGGAGCAGCGGGGCACCAAGCCCGCCGACGCGTGGAAGGCCGCGACCGAGGCGATCGACAAGGTGATCGGCTGACGACCCGCGGTGCGGGCGGCCCCGCCGGCCGCCCGCACCGCGCGCCGTGCCGTACGAGGTTCCGGTGCCCGGCGCGTGGGTAGGGCGCGCCGGACACCGGCGCGCCGCGTCCCCCGGCCGGGCCCGGTGCGGTGGGAGACCCCGACGTCGCCGTCCGGCCCCGCCCTGTCCCGCCCCCGTTCCCCGGCCGAATCCCCCAGGAAGGAAATCCCCCGTGGCAACGACGACACCCACACGGGGTGCCCCCACCCCGCCCGCCGGCGGCTCCGGTGCCGTGCCGAACGGACGCGGCACCTGGCGCAGCCGGCTGTGGCGCTTCGACGACCTCGCGTCCCCGTACGCGTACATCGCTCCGTTCTTCCTCGTCTTCGGTGCCTTCGGGCTCTACCCGCTCCTCTACACGGGCTGGATAGCCCTGCACCGGGTGGAGATGACGAGCCTCAGTACGTCGGAGTGGGTCGGCTTCGACAACTTCACCAAGATCCTCCAGGACTCGGAGTTCTGGACGGCCGTCACGAACACCTTCCTGATCGGCGTCATCTCGACCGTCCCGCAGCTGCTCGTGGCCCTCGGCCTCGCCCACCTGCTCAACTACAAGCTGCGCGCCAGCACGTTCTGGCGGACGGTCGTGCTCACCCCGTACGCCACCTCGGTGGCGACCGCGGCCCTGGTCTTCGCCCTGGTGTTCCGGGCCGACGGCGGCATCCTCAACTGGGTGCTGCACTTCGTCGGCATCGGCAACACCGACTGGGGCAACGGCGAGTGGACGTCCAAGATCGCCATCTCGGTCATCGTGATCTGGCGCTGGACCGGCTACAACGCGCTGATCTACCTGGCGGCCATGCAGGCCGTGCCGACCGACCTGTACGAGGCCGCCTCCATCGACGGGGCGACCCGCTGGCAGCAGTTCCGCAAGGTGACCATTCCCTCGCTGCGGCCGACGATCCTGTTCACCATCGTCATCTCGACGATCGGCTCCATGCAGCTGTTCGGCGAGCCGCTGCTGCTCCAGGGCGGCACGCTCGGCTCCACCGGCGGCAACGAGCACCAGTACGAAACCCTCAGCATCTACCTCTACAACTACGGCTGGAAGCTGGGGCATCTGGGCCCGGCCGCGGCGGTGGCCTGGGCCATGCTCGCCCTGCTGCTGCTCATCGCCCTGATCAACTTGATCGTCGGCCGGTTCCTGCGCAAGAGCGCGGCCTGACGGGAGCGATATCGATGACCACGACCAGCCCCACCAACACCGCACCGAGCCTCGACCCGGTGCCGCCGGTCGCCTCCCCGGGCAGGAACCGCGTACGCCTCAAGCTCGGCGCGGGGCAGCAGCTCAAGGGCGGCCCCCTCACCTACCTCGCCCTGGTCGTCGTCGGCCTGGGCTCGGTCTTCCCGCTGTACTGGACGCTGGTGGCCGCCTCGCACGACCAGCAGCGGGTCCTCGACAGCCCGCCGCCGCTGCTGCCGGGCGGCAGGCTGTGGAGCAACCTCCAGACCGCCTGGGAACAGGCCCATCTGGGCAAGGCCATCGTCAACAGCGTGATCGTGGCGGGCTGCATCACCGCGGCCACCCTGTTCTTCTGCACCCTGGCCGGCTACGCCTTCGCCAAGATGCGGTTCCGCGGCCGGGGCGCCCTGATGACCGCGGTCATCGCCACCCTGACGATCCCGCCGCAGCTCAGCGTGGTCCCGCTGTTCATGATGATGGCGGACATCGGCTGGGGCGGAAAGCTGGAGTCGGTGATCTTCCCGACCCTGGTCGGCGCCTTCGGTGTCTTCTTCATGCGCCAGTACCTGCTGGAGGCCCTGCCCTACGAACTCATCGAGGCGGCCAAGGTGGACGGCGCGACCAACATCCGCATCGTGTGGAACGTGGTCCTGCCCGCGGCCCGCCCCGCGATGATGGTGCTCGGGATGCTCACCTTCGTGCAGGCGTGGAACGACTTCTTCTGGCCCTTCCTCGCCCTGAACCAGGACAACCCCACCCTCCAGGTCGCGCTCGGCCAGCTCAGCGCCTCCTACACCCCCGACCAGAGCATCGTCATGGCCGGCGCGCTGATCAGCACCCTGCCGCTGCTGCTCGTCTTCGTGATCTTCGGCAAGCAGATCGTCGGAGGCATCATGGCGGGCGCCGTCAAGGGCTGACGCCGGGCGGGCCGCCCGATCCGTTTCCGCCGGTCCGCCCACCGCGTTCCGGCGGTCCGCCCCCGGGCTTCGGGGCGTCCCGCACCGTCCGCCGTCCCGTACGGGTCCGCCCCAGGTGCGGGCCCGTGCCCGGCCGGTGCCCGCGCGACCCGGCCGCCTCCCCGCAGCAGGACCGTGTCCGACCCCCCTTCTCCGCTTCTCTGCCTCTCCCCTTCCCCCTTCTCCACGCCACTTCGGGAGCGTTCTCAGATGACCGCCGTACGAACCGAGACCACTGCCCAGTCGGCCTCAGACACCTCCTTCCCGCCCGGCTTCGTCTGGGGGGCCGCCACCGCCGCGTACCAGGTGGAGGGCGCCGCCGCCGAGGACGGTCGTACGCCGTCGATCTGGGACACCTTCAGCCACACCCCCGGAAGGGTCCGCAACGGCGACACCGGTGACATCGCCGCCGACCACTACCACCGGTACAAGGGCGACGTGGCGCTGATGAAGGACCTCGGCCTCAAGGCCTACCGGTTCTCCGTCTCCTGGTCCCGGGTGCAGCCCACCGGACGGGGGCCCGCGGTCGAGCGCGGCCTGGACTTCTACCGGCGGCTCACCGACGAACTCCTCGAAGCGGGCATCACCCCGGTCGCCACCCTCTACCACTGGGACCTGCCGCAGGAACTGGAGGACGCGGGCGGCTGGCCGCAGCGGGACACCGCGCACCGCTTCGCCGACTACGCCGAGATCACGGCCCGGGCCCTGGGGGACCGCGTCGGGCTGTGGACCACCCTCAACGAGCCCTGGTGCAGCGCCTTCCTGGGCTACGGCTCCGGCGTGCACGCCCCGGGGCGCACCGACCCGGCCGCCACCCTGCGCGCCGCGCACCACCTCAACCTGGCCCATGGGCTGGCGATCGGGGCGCTGCGCGAGAACCTGCCGTCGACCGCGCAGACCTCCATCACCCTCAACCTGCACCAGGTGCGCCCGCTGACCGACAGCGCCGCGGACGCCGAGGCGGCCCGGCGTATCGACGCGGTCGGCAACCGGATCTTCACCGGCCCGATCCTGGACGGCGCCTACCCCGAGGACCTGCTCGCCGACACCGCGCACCTCGTGGACTGGGCGGAGCTGGTGCACGACGGCGACCTGGCCGAGATCTCCCGCCCGATCGATCTGCTCGGCGTCAACTACTACTCGCCGACCGTGGTCTCCGCGGCCGTCGAGGGCGGCGCCGGCACCCGCAACGACGGCCACGGCGCGAGCGACCACTCCCCGTGGACGGGCGCCGACGACGTCACCTTCCATCTGGCCAACGACCAGCTCACCGCGATGAACTGGGCCATCGACGCGAGCGGACTGCACACCTTGCTGACCGGCCTGGCCGCCTCGCACCCGGGGCTACCGCTGATGGTCACCGAGAACGGCGCCGCCTTCGACGACTACGTCTCGCCCGAGGGCCGGGTGAACGACCCGCAGCGGATCGCCTACCTCCACTCCCACCTGGACGCCGTCCGGCAGGCCGTCGCCGACGGAGCGGACGTGCGCGGCTACTTCCTGTGGTCGCTGCTGGACAACTTCGAGTGGTCCTACGGCTACTCCAAGCGCTTCGGCGCCGTCTACGTCGACTACGGCACCCAGCGCCGCATCCCCAAGGCGAGCGCACACTGGTACGCGGAGGTGATCCGCCGGAACGCGCTGCCGAGCGCCGGTGAGCAGGGCTGACCCGGTACGGCCCCGGGGGCGTGACGGGGCCCGGAGCGGCCGGGCCCCGGCTGTTACATTTCCTGGCCTGAGGGCTGCGAACGGAAGGCGGCGACCATGACGGTCAAGGGTGAGCGGGGCCGGGGCACTCGGCGGCCGACCCTGGAGGAGGTCGCCGCCCGGGCCGGCGTGGGCCGCGGCACGGTGTCGCGGGTGATCAACGGCTCGCCCCGGGTCAGCGACGCGACCCGCGCGGCCGTGGAGGCGGCCGTCAACGAACTCGGCTACGTCCCCAACACCGCCGCCCGCGCGCTGGCCGCCAACCGCACGGACGCGATCGCGCTGGTCGTTCCCGAGCCCGAGACCCGGTTCTTCGCGGAGCCGTACTTCTCCGACATGCTCAGCGGCGTCGGTGCCGAACTCTCCGAGACCGAGATGCAGTTGCTGCTGATCTTCGCGGGCAGCGACCGCGAGCGGCGCCGGCTCGCGCAGTACCTGGCCGCGCACCGGGTGGACGGGGTGCTGCTGGTGTCCGTGCACGCCGACGACCCGCTGCCCGACCTGCTCGCCCAGCTGGAGATCCCGGCCGTGATCAGCGGCCCCCGCTCGGCGGAGGAGACGCTGACCTCGGTGGACTCCGACAACTACGGCGGCGCCCGGTCGGCCGTGGAGCACCTGCTGTCCCGCGGCCGCCGCACGATCGCCCACATCACCGGCCGGCTGGACGTGTACGGAGCCCAGCGCCGTGTCGACGGCTACCGCGACGCCCTGCGCGACGCGGGCCGCACGGCGGACGAACTCCTCATCGAGCCGGGCGACTTCACCGAGGAGGGCGGCCGGCGGGCGATGGCCCGGCTGCTGGAGCGCGAGCCCGGCCTCGACGCCGTGTTCGCCGGCTCCGACGTGATGGCGGCGGGCGCCCGCCAGGTGCTGCGGGTGGCGGGCCGCCGTATCCCCGAGGACGTGGCGCTGGTCGGGTACGACGACTCGGCCATCGCGCGTCACATGGACCCGCCGCTCACCAGCGTCCGCCAGCCGATCGAGGAGATGGGCCGCGCGATGATCGACCTGCTGCTGGCCGAGATCGCCGACCGGCGTCCGGCCGCCGCCCGGGGGCTGGAGCGCCGGCACGCGGTACTGCCGACGGCGCTGGTGGCCCGGGCGTCCTCCTAGTTCTCCGGGTGCTCCGGGTTCCCCGGGTGCTCCGGGAGGCAGGTCACTTGGTGGCGTGGGCGGCGGTGTGGCCGCCGACGAGGGGACGGGCCTCCACCTCGGCGAAGCCGGCGGCCCGGAGCCACTCGGTGGCGTGTTTTTGGCGGCGGTCGTCGTCGATCATGGCGTCGTAGGCCTTCTTGAGGAGGAACCGGCGCTGCTCAAGGTTCCAGTCGTGGAGGATCTGGCCCATGACGTGGACGTCGGCCTCGGGCAACGGGTCGGAGAAGAAGTCCCCGCCGTGGAAGGTGAGGCGGCCGGTCGGGCCGTGGGCGGCGACGAACTCCTCGAACACCGGGCCGACGGGGGGAAGTTCGAAGACGGCTCCGGTGATGTCCGGGTGGGAGCGCAGGACGGCGGCGGGCACGGCGGCGAGGGGCGTGCTGACGCCGTTCAGCGTCGCGAAGAAGGGGGCGCCGGTCCGCAGCGCGTCGGTGAGGTTGTCCCAGAAGCCGAAGAGTCGTGCGTTGGCCATCTCCAGGAACACGTCCGCGGAGGACCTGGGGTGCAGGCCCACCTCGGAGGCGAGGGACTCACGGTCGCGGCCGCCGTCGGCCGGCGCGGTGAAGATTCCCAACTCCACCGCGCTGAGAAGCGTCTCCACTTGGATGGGAAGTCGGACCTTGAACAGCAAGTGCCGTGCGGGTCTCAGAGCGTCTTGGTCTGGCCGCCGTCGACGAGGGTCTCCGTGCCGGTGATGTTCGCGGCGAGCGGGGAGGCGAGGAACAGGGCGAGGTCGGCGATCTCGTGCGCCTCGCTGACGCGTCCGGACGTGATGCCCATGCTCTGCGGTACGACGACGTCCAGCGCTTCCTGCGCCGTGGTCCCGGCGGCCGCGGCGGTGGCGTCGGCGAAGCCGCCCGGCGCGGTCCACAACGGTGTGCGGACCGGGCCCGGGGCGATGGCGTTGACGCGCACGCCCTGCGGCGCGAACTCCTCGGACAGCGACTTGTTGAGGTTGGTCAGCGCGGCCTTGGCCGCCGAGTAGTCGACCACCATGGGGAAGGGCAGCCGGGCGTTGATCGAGGTGATGTTCACGATGGCCGCGTCACCCGCCGCGACCAGATGGGGGAGGGCGGCGCGGCTGGCGCGGACGGCGCTGAAGAAGGTCAGGTCGAAGATCCGCTGCCAGTCGGCGTCGTCGACCTTGAGGAACGACTCGCGGGGTTCGGCGGCGCCGAGGTTGTTGACCAGGATGTCCAGGCGCCCGTGGCGTTCCACGGCCCGCTGGACCAGGGTCTCCGCTCCCGCTCTGGTGGACAGGTCGACCGGCACGATCAGGACGTCGTGGTCGGCTGCCAGGGCGGCCAGTTCGGGAGTGGAGGAGCGGCTGCCGGCCACGACCTTGACGCCCTCGTGGGCCAGCTTCTCGACCACTGCCAGACCGATGCCCTTGCTGGCTCCGGTGACGACGGCGACCTTGTCCTTGAGGTGCAGTTCCATGACGACCCCTTTCTGGATTGATCAATACATAATGAGGGTAGGGCGAATCGCGCACGCGGGCGCTGTGGGGCGGGGGTTTTCCGCGGTGTGTCAGTCCAGTGCGCGCATCGCCGTGGACAGGGAGTCCTCCATGAACTCCCTCCCCATGCGTGCTGCGCCGACGATGCGGATCCCCTGGATGAACGTGGTCAGGAACCTGGCCAGTTCCTTCGGGTTCTTCTCGGGGGAGATCTCCCCTCGCGCCTGTGCCCGCTCCAGGGCGCCGGCGAGGAAGGACTCCACCTGCCGGATCGCGGTGCTGACGCGGTCCGTCGCCTGGGGCTGGTCGCCGCACTGGGTGGCGGTGTTGACCACGAGGCACCCGCGCGTGGGGTCGGCCAGGTCCGCCTCGACCAGGGAGGCGAGCATCCTGCGGATCGCGGGCCGGATCTCGGGCGTCCCGTCCAGGGCCGTCTCCAGGTCGCGGCCCTGGAGGGAGGTGTAGCGGTCGAGGGCGCGGAGGTAGAGCTGCTCCTTCGAGCCGAAGGCCGCGTAGAAGCTGCCGCTGCCTATCGACAGTTCCTTCAGCAGGTCCGGCAGGGAGGTCTCGGCATAGCCCTGGCGCCAGAACAGATCCATGGCGCGGTCCACCGCCCGGTCGATGTCGAATTCCCTGTTGCGTGCCATGGGGGCAGCGTAGCGCGCTTTGTGGAATAGTCAATCCACAATGAGGAGCTCGGCTCGCTCGACGGTATCCGTGCAGGTGAGGGTGGGTGCCGTGAGCTTCACGGACCAACGCGTGCCGCCGTCCGCGGCGCAGTATTCTGACCCTCCGGGCAGACCGAGTCCGCAGACCGAGTCCGGGGACCCGGCTGATGGGGGGAACGTGGAGCTCATCGGTCGGGACGATCAGCTGGAGCTGTTGCGCCGGCTGCTGGCCGAGCCGCGGAGCCACGGGAGCGCGGTGCTGGTCCGGGGGGCGCCCGGCATCGGGAAGACGGCGTTGCTCGCCGAGACCGCCGCCCTCGCCGAGGGGCTCGGCCACCGGGTCCTGCGCACCAGCGGTGTCGAGGCCGAGAGCGACATCCCCTACGCCGGTCTGCAGCTCGTCCTGCGCCCGCTGGCCGCAGCTGCCGCCGGGCTCGCCGCGCCGCACCGGCAGGCCCTGGACACCGCTCTCGGGCACGCCGGGGCCGCCGTCCCCGACGTCTTCCTGGTCGGTCTGGCGGTCCTCAACCTGCTGGCCGACGCGGCCGCGGTCGCGCCGGTGCTGGTCCTGGTCGACGACGCCCAGTGGCTCGACGACGCCACCGCCAGTGTCCTGGCCTTCGTGGCACGCAGGGTCGGCACCGAGCCGGTGGTCGTCGGGGGAGCCGCTCGCGACGGCTACCGGTCGCGTCTGAACTCCGACGAACTCACCTCCGTGGCCCTGGGCCCGCTCACCGACGGCCAGGCCGCGGAGCTCCTCGCGGACCGTGCCCCGGACCTACGGCCGACCGTGCATCGCCGGCTGCTGGCCGAGGCCGCCGGGAACCCCCTGGCCCTGACCGAGCTCTCCCGCACCCTCGGCGCCTCGGCCGATCCGCACATCTCCCAACTGCCCCTCACCGAGCGGCTCGAGCGGGCCTTCACCGACCGCCTGGAGACCCTGCCCGACATCACCCGCAGCCTGCTGCGGATCGCGGCCCTCGACGACAGCCCGTCGCTCCCCGAGATCTACCGCGCGACCCGGCAGCTCACCGGCCTGACGGCCGGAACCGCCGAACTCGACCCGGCCGTGCGCGCCCGGCTCGTCCAGGTCGCCGGTACGGAACTGCGGTTCGGGCATCCGCTGATGCGCTCGGCGATCTGCCGGACCATGCCCACCGGCGTCCGGCACGCCGCGCACGCCGCACTCGCCGCCGTACTCGACGACCATCCGGACCGGCGGCTGCGGCACCAGGCCGCCGCGGCCGACGACCCGGACGAGTCGGTCGCCATCGCGTTGGAGGACGCCGCTCACCGGGATGCCCGCCGGGGCGGCATCGCGGCGGCCGTCACGGCCCTCGAACAGGCCGCCGCGCTCAGCGAGGACGCCGACCGCCGGGCGGAACGGCTGCTGCGGGCCGCGGACTTCGCCGTCGAGCTCGGCCGGCCCGAGACCGTGACCCGGCTGCTGGGCCAGGCGCTCACCGGGCCGCTGTCGCGGCGCCGGCACGCCACGGTCGTCTGGCTGCGCGGCCGCTTCGACGAGGGACTGCACAGCCACACCTCCGGCGCCAACTCCCTGACGGCACTCGCCGAGGAGATGGCCGCGGAGGACCGCGATCTGGCGCTGCGGATCCTGTGGAGCGCCGCGCAGTTGTGCTTCTGGTCCGACCCGGGCCCGGAGGAGCGCCGTACGGTCCTGCGGGCCGTGGAGCGGATGGAGCTGGACGAACTCGATCCGTGGCGGCTGGCCATCTGCGCCTACGCCGCGCCGGTCGACCGCGGCGCCTTCGTCCTGGACCGCGCCCGGCACGTCGCGCTGCGGGAGGGCGACGGCGGCCGCGCCTACCGCATGCTGAGCACCGCCTCGGGAGTCCTGGTGCGTGGACGTGCGCGAAGTGCGTGCCGTGAGGCTGACGGATCACGAGGGCGAGGCTCTCCGTCTCCATCTGCGCCTGCCCGGCCCGGCTTTGGCGGCCGGCCGGGCCGCACCTGCCCAAGCGCGTCGTAGGGGGGCGCTGGGACCCCATCCCGTCGATCCGGCGTTTCGCAGACGACGGCACTCAGCCGGCGTCCGACCGGCGCTCCGGCGACAAGAACGCCGAGATCGCCTCGGTGAACGCATCCGGCGCAGCCTTGTGAACCAGATGGCCGACCGGGATGGTGACCAGGCGCCCGGCAGGGATGCGCCGGGCCAACTCCGCAACGCGTTCCTGAGGCACGGGACTGTCCGGGCCGCCAGCCACCACGAGGGTCTCGGCGGCGATCCCGTCGAGACGTTCCAGCCACCGGGGGTCGGGCGCGTCGATCTGTCTTCTGATGGCCAGCACCATGTCCCAGTCGAAGGTCAACTCGCCGTCCGGCCTGGTCGGGGTGGAAGGCTCGCGGGGAAGCGGAACGGCAACGTCCTCCAGGACCATCCGACCCACCCGCCGCGGATGCTCCTGTGCGAGCAGGTAGGCCACGACCCCGCCCATGGAATGCCCGATCAGGTCCACCCGGTCGAGTCCGAGTATGTCCAGGAAGCGGAGCACATCGGCCTGCATGAGTTCCAGCGAGTAGTCTCCCGGCCAGTCGCTCCGGCCATGACCGCGAAGATCGAGGGCATACACCCGCTGACTGCGAGCGAGAGCCTGCGTCACCGCCTCCCAGTCGGTGGCATTCTCGCCCAGCGCATGCAGCAGAACAACCGGCGGCGTATCCGGTGGGCCCGACACCAGATAAGCCAACCGGATTGCCCCGGCACGGACGTGGCGGTACTCGGCCGGGTCGGGATGATATGTGGAAGAGTTCCGCGGAGGATGGATGTTCACGAGCGGCCAAAGTACCATCCCCCGGCGCTGAAAGTCCGCCGCGCCTGCCGCGAAGGCGGCCGAAACACGGGCGACATATTGACCGGCCGAGTGGAGTGAATTATACCGTTCGCCGCGGCGAATTTGAGCAAAGTCGGGAAATCGGAGAGATCGCACAGGATGGCCGCGATTGGGTACATTCCGGTTGTGGAGATCGCTGTTATTCGCGATCAATTTGCCGACTGGCTATTGATCAAGCTGATTGCGCCGGTGCTATCATTCTTAATGCCGTACAAGAGTCGAACGGCGCGACCCCGCGAGAGTCATAGCTGTCACTCGAACCCCGAAGATCAGGGGGAAGGAACCGCACATGCGCAATCCCTTTGATGATCCGAACGGCACGTTCGCTGTCCTGCGCAACGAGGAGAACCAGCACTCACTCTGGCCCGCCGGAAAGGACATACCGGAAGGCTGGTCGGTCGTGCTGCGGGCGGGCACGCGCAAGGAATGCGTCGAATACATCGAAAGAAACTGGGCAGATATCCGACCTGCCGGCCTCGTCCGAACGCTGTCCCAGTGACAGCGGTCGATGAATTCGCGACCGCCGCCCCGATTTCCGCGACGCGAACCGGCCTCATTCGAACTCTGATCGCCGATCACGACCCTATCTCCCGGAAATTCCTCGAGAACGCTCTGCGCGGCGACGAGTTCATCGACGTCCGGGCGACCATCGACGCGCGCGGTCCGGTGGGGCGGTGGCCGCTGCACCGTATATGCGTCGTCGTCCTCAGCCTCAGCCAGGGCGACCTCCTGCTGGGCAAGGTAAGGGAACTGGCGGCGAGACAAATCCGGCCGCTGGTCGTCGGCCTGGACTGGACCAGACGCAATCTCAACGACGTACTCGCCGCAGGCGCATGGGGCTGCCTGGTCAAGGACACCAGGCCGGAAGGTGTATTGAGCGGTGTGCACGCGGTGGCGCACGGCAACCGGGTGCTCTCCCCGACGCTCCTCGAGTTCTGCATCCCGCGCATCGCTTCAGGGTCCCCCCGCGGTGAGGCGGAGTTGCTGCGCCGTCTCACCAAGCGGGAACGAGAGATCCTCGCGCTGCTGTCGCAGGGGATGACCACGTCGGAAGCGGCGAAGCAGTGCGGCGTCTCCACCGCGACTGTCAAGAGCCACGTGTCGCACGCGCTGGCGAAACTGGGTGCGCGCAATCGACTCCAAGCCGTTCTGATGCTGCAAGGGGACTAAGAGCCCGTCGGCCTCGCGCCGTCACGAGCTCATGGTCCGCACACCCTCCTCCCCACCGATGCGGGCCCTCACCTTCGGCAGACATGAGAGCCTCGGCGACACCGCCCGGCCGTCATCGGCTGGCCAGCTCTCTGGCCAGCCGTTCCCGGACCACGCTCAGGTCTTCGCTGTCCGAGCCCGCCCGTTCCGTGACATGCCGCTGGTACATCTCGGTGAACTCCTCGTCGGTGATGTCGATACCCAACTGACCCAGCATGTGCCGCAAGATGGTGCGGCCCGAGTGACGGCCGATGAGCAGGGAACGCTCGCGGCCGAAGCGGGCCGGTTCGACGTATTCGTACGTCGCCGGATTGCTCAGGATTCCCTGCTGATGGATTCCGGCGGTCGTCCCGAAGGCGTAGGTGCCGAAGATCGGCTTGTTTCGGGGTTCGTCCAGGCGGATGATGCGGCGCAGGGCCGTGTACGCCTCGTACATGCCCACGGTGTCGATGTCGGTGTGCACGCCATACTGCTCCCCCTTGTACGCGAGGAGCGCGGCCAGTTCCTCCAGTGGCGTGTTGCCGCCGCGCTCACCGATTCCGCCCAGAGTCACCTGGACCTCGTCGGCACCGGCCGCCAGACCCGCGACCGCGTTGATCAGAGACAGTCCGAAGTCGTTGTGGCAATGGGTGGATACGCGAACCGGACGCGGGACCCACGTGCGGACCTTCCCCACCAAAGCGCCGAACTCATCCGGAGTGGCGCAGCCGGTCGTGTCCGCCAGGATGATGCAGTCGGCGCCGGCGGCGAGGGCGCCGTCGCACAACGCCTTGACCAGGTCGTCGCTGCCCCGGCTGGCGTCCTCGATGCCGACCGAGACATGGCCGATCCCGAGTGACCGGGCGAAGCCGACCGTGTCGGTCACCTCCCGTACGGCCTGCTCCCGGGAGATGCCACGCTTGTGCTCCAGGTGGATCTCGCTGCCCGTGGCGACGAGTTGGACCTCGTGGTTCTCGGTGCCGCCCGCCTCGACGGCGACCTCCACGTCGTGGCGCGTGGTGCGCGAGAACGTGGCCAGCCGGGCGCGCTTCAGCGTCTGCGAGACGAGCCGGGTCGCCTCGAAGTCCCTCGGGGACGAGGCGGGAAAGGCCGCCTCCACGACATCGACGCCCAGGGCCTCGATGCGCTGGGCCATCTCGACCTTCTCGTCCGGCTCCATCGCGTTGCCGGGCGCCTGTTCGCCGTCCCGTAGCGTGGTGTCGACCACGCGGACCCGGCGGGTCGGGCGGTCTTCCGTACTCACTGTCATGACTCTCCTCCGTTGTCGTCAGTCGCCGACCCGGCCGCGCACCCCGTCCACCCAGCTGTCGGCGAGCCGGTCGGCGGTGGCGTGGTCACGGAAGGCGTACGTCTTGAGCAGCCACCTGCTGCGGGCCCGCTCCGGGTCGTGGATCTCCAACCGCTCCCGGTTGTGCAGGCCGTCCTGATTGGCGAAAGTGAAAAAGTCACCGGTGAGGACGCGGTGCCGCTTGCGTTCCGCACGGGCCAGCGCGTTCTTCAGCGAGATGAGCGCGTCCTTGGCCTCCTCAGGGCTGTCGGCGGCCACCGTCGTGTGGGTGTCCAGGTAGCGGAAACTGTGGGAGTTCTCCAGGATGGGGTGCCGCTCGGAGGCGGTGAGGCCACCGTTGCCGTCCCGGGAGACCACGTCGAACGGCGTGACGAAGTACGGCTGTCGAAGCACCGACTGCTCGGCCTCCGTCAGGCGGGCCAGCATGTCGCGGCCCGCCACGAAGCCGGTGTAGACGAGGTCCTGCTCGGGGCAGCGCATGCCGAGCAGAGAGATGAAATCCGCCCGGATCCGGTGTGCGGTACGGTCGTTGTGGTAGACGAGCTCGCCGTCGGTGAAGCCGGTCTGCTTTCCCGCGTACTTGTTGTGGGCGATGACATCGGTGAAGAAGTCGCCGTTGAAACGCGTCGCGTACGCCAGCAGCGGCGTACCGGCCAGCTGGGCGAACAGCTCGTGGAAGGCCTCCGCGACGAACGTGTGCTTCCGCTCGTACTTGTCGCCGACCGGATCGTCGTTGCCCAGCTCCGGTACTTCCTCGTCGATGGGGCAATTGCCCAGAGCGTGCGCGTCGGAGACACCGCCGGCGCGTTCCTCGCGTATCGCCGCGCACACCTCGGGGAGGAAGGCCGGGACGGCGCCGTCGGCGGCCAGCTCCGTGACGGCCCGTGAGAAGGCCGGGTAGTCGCGGTACGGGTGTTCCTCGACGGTCTCCAGAGCCTTCCGGAGGTCGTGTCGCTCGGCATCGGTCAGTACATAGAGGGGCTTCATGTCACATCCTGGTTGAAGGAGCCGGTCGGCCGGGAGCGCGGTCCCGCACAAAGGCGGCCAGGCGTGCGAGGGCTTCTTCGAGAACGCGAGGACCGGCCGTGAATGACACCCGGATGTGCCCCCGGCCGCCAGGTCCGAAGGCCGATCCCGGCGTCACCGCGACAGCCGCCTCGGCGAGCAGCCGCTCCGCGAACTCGTCCCCGTCGGGGATGCCGGTGCCGCTGATGTCGGCGAAGGCGTAGAACGTGCCGGCCGGTGCGGGGCACACCACGCCGACCAGCTCGTTCAGCCTGCGGGTGACCAGCCCGGCACGCGCGGCGTACGCCCGGACCGCCTCCCGCAGCGGGCCCTGTGGTCCCCGCAGGGCGGCCACGCCGCCGGTCTGTACGAACGATCCGGCGCACGCGACCGTGTGCTGATGGACGGCCAGCATCGCGCTGATGATGTCGGGTGGGCCCGCCGCATAGCCGAGCCGCCAGCCGGGCATGGCGTACCCCTTGGAGAAGCCGTTGACGGTCACCGTGCGGTCTGCGCAGTCGGGGCGCGCGGCCATGCTGAGGTGTTCGCCCGAGAACAGGATCTTCTCGTAGATCTCGTCCGTGATGATCAGCAGGTCGTGCTCGGCGGCGAACGCCGCGATCGTGTCCGCCTCAGGCGCGCCGAGCACACGGCCGGTGGGGTTGTTCGGGGTGTTGAGCACAAGCACTTTCGTCCGGGGGGAGACGTGTTCCTCCAGACGGGAGCGCGTGACCGTGAACGCGTCCCGCGCGGACAGCTCGACGCAGACGGGTACGGCGCCGGCGAGCCGGGCCATCGACCGGTAACTGCCCCAGCTCGGCGTCGGGACGAGTACTTCGTCGCCCGGGTCGAGGGTGGCCATCAGAGCGGTGAAGAGCGCGTGCTTCGACGAGGGCGTCACGAGGATCTGGGTGTCCGGGGCGGCCTCCACACCGTTGTCCCGCCGCAGCTTCTCGCTGATCGCCTGCCGCAACTCGGGCAGCCCGCGGCTGGCCGTGTAGTGGGTGAAGCCCGCGAACAGCGCGTCCGAGGCGGCGGCCGAGATGTGCCCGGGAGTGTCGAAGCCGGGGTCGCCGCCGCCGATGTCGAGCACCTCGGTCCCGCGGGCCCGCAGTTCCTTCACCCGGTCGTTGAGCGCGACAGTGACCGACTGCGGGACCGCGGTGCAGCGCCGCGCGACACGTCCGCTCATGCCGCCGTGCCCGACGTCGGCAGGCCGGGCCTGCGAGAGTGCTCGTAGGCGGCGATGTCGTCCACGAACCCGAGCGTGGCGTCGATCTGGTCCAGCCCGGCCAGCAGGCGCGCCCGGGTGTCCGCACCGAGCGTGAAAGTGTCGGTGATCCCAGCGGCGCTCACGCTCATCTCGCGCAGATCCACGGTGATCTCGGTGTCCGGGGCGCCCTCGACCGTCTCCCACAGTGCGTCGACCCGCTCGCGGGGCAGCGTCACCGTGAGCAGGCCGGCCATCAGTGAGTTGGCCCGGAAGATGTCGGCGAACCGGGGGGCGATGACGACCCGGAAGCCGAACTCCTGAAGCGCCCACACCGCGTGCTCGCGTGAGGATCCGGTCCCGAACATCTCCCCGGCGACGAGGATGCTCGCGCCCTGGTGTGCGGGGCGGTTGAGCACGAAGCCGGGATCCTGACGCCAGTCGCCGAACAGCCCGTCGGCGTACCCGGTGCGCCGGTGGGTGGCGCAGTACCGGCCTGGGATGATCTGGTCGGTGTCGACGTTGCTGCGCCGCAGGGGCGCCGCAGTCCCGGTGTGCGCGGTGAAACTCCGCATGGCGGTCACTTGGTCGTCCTCTTGGTCGGCTGGTCACAGATCGCCCGGGGCGGCGAGCCGGCCCGCCACGGCCGTCGCCGCCGCGACCGGCGGGGCGACGAGGTGGGTGCGGGCCCCCGGTCCCTGCCTGCCCTCGAAGTTCCGGTTACTGGTGGACGCGGACCTGACGTCGGCGGCGAGCCGGTCCTCTCCGAGCGAGACGCACATCGAGCAGCCGGCGGCGGCACGGAAGTCCGCGCCCGCACGGGCGAAGACCTCGTCGAGGCCCTCGGCGACGGCCTGCTCCCGCACCCGCATCGAGCCCGGCACGATCACCATCCGCACGCCCTCTGCGACCTTGTGCCCGTCCAGCACCTCGGCGGCCGCCCGAAGGTCCTCGATCCGGCCGTTGGTACAGGACCCGAGGAAGACGACGTCGATCGGCACGTCCCGCATAGCGGTACCGGGACGCAGATCCATGTATGCCAGGGCCCGTTCGGCCGCGGTGCGCAGCACCACGTCGTCGAAGTCGTCCGGGTGCGGCACCCGGCCGTCCAGCGGAACGGTCTGGCCGGGGTTGGTGCCCCAGGAGACATAGGGGCTCAGGCCGCTCGCGTCGAGGGCGATCTCCTTGTCGAACACCGCGTCCGGATCGGAGACAAGGCTCTTCCAATGCGCCACCTCCTCGTCCGGGACACCGCCGCAGCATACGGATCGGAGGTAGTCGGCGGTGGTCTCGTCGGGGGCGACGATCCCCGCGGCGGACCCCATCTCGACGGTCATGTTGCACAGCGTCATACGGGCTTCCATCGACAGTGCCCTGACGACCTCACCCTGGTACTCGACGACATGCCCCTGGCCGGCCGTCGTCCCGTACCGCCCGATGAGCGCGAGCACCAGGTCCTTCGCGGTCACGCCGGCGGGCAGGCTGCCGGTGACGGTCACGCGCATGTCGCGCGGTCTGCGCTTGGGCAGCGTCTGTGTGGCGAGCACATGTTCCACCTGGCTGGTGCCGATGCCGAAGGACAGAGCGCCGAAGGCACCGAGCGTGGTGGTGTGCGAGTCGCAGCAGACGATGGTCATGCCCGGGTGGACGAGGCCGAGTTCAGGGGCCATGACGGCGTAGATGCCCTGCCCGGGCTGCCCGAGCCGGTGGAAGCGGATGCCGAACTCGGCGCAGTTGTCGCGCAGCAGCGAGCGCTGCATCCGGCGGCCCTCCTCGGGGTCGTACCGGTCGACGGCGATCGTCGGCGTGCTGTGGTCCTCGGTGGCGACGGTCAGGTCCGGTCTGCGGACCGTGCGTCCGGCCGCCCGCAGCCCGTCGAACGCCTGCGGTGTGTTCACCTCGTGCAACAGGTGCATGTCGATGTAGAGCAGGTCCTCGTCGGCGTCGCCGGGTCGGACGACGCGGGACTGCCAGACCTTCTGCGCGAGGGTCGTGCCTGCCATGCCACATAGGCCCTTCGGTGCGGAGACGAACGAGGGGAACGAGGGCGAGGGACGGAGGCGTCCCGCGGAATCTCATCGCAGCACGAGCAGGAGCCGACCGGTATCCGACGGCGGTCGCGGTCGCCTCCACTTCCGGACGAACCCTTGCCGCCGGTCGCACTCCACCTCGTCCACCGGCCGAAGACGCGGCCGGACCGGGCTGCCAGGCTCGCCGGACGTTCCGACTCCGGAGATCCGAAAGGGCGAGCGGTGAAAGCGACTGGATACGGCCATGACGGCACGGCGTCCCTGCTCGACGGCTTCCGTTCCTCCGTCCGCCGGTTCCCGGACCGGATCGCGGTCCGCGACGGCGAGCGGTCTCTGACATACGCGGAACTGGACAACGCCGCGGACCGGCTCGCCGCCGGCCTGCTCGCCGGGTCGCCCGGCGGCAGCAACGGCGGCGGCGCCGCGGTCGTGATCTTTCTGGAGCGCGGGGCGGAGATGGTCGTAGCGGCCCTCGCCGCGCTCAAGACGGGCACCGCGTACGTGCCGGTGGACCCGGCCACTCCGCGCGCGCGGGTGGAGCTGATCCTGGCGGACGTGCACCCCGAGGCGGTGCTCTCCTCGCGCGGACTCGCGGACCGATTGCCACAGGGACCGCGGATCGTGTGCGTCGACGAGCCCCACGGCGGGGCGGACCCGGTGCCGGCGGCTCCGGTCGCGCCTTCGGAGTGCGCGTACGTCATCTTCACCTCCGGTACGACCGGCCGTCCCAAAGGCGTCCGGGTCTCGCACCGGAACGTGCTGGACCTGTTCGAGTCCACCGCGCCGCTCTTCGGGTTCGGCTGCGAGGACGTGTGGTCCGTCTTCCACTCGCTCGCCTTCGACTTCTCCGTGTGGGAGATCTGGGGACCGCTGCTCACGGGCGGCCGCGCGGTCGTCGTCCCGGAACACACAGCCAAGGATCCGGCCGAGTTCCGCCGGCTCCTGCGTGCCGAGGGGGTGACGGTGCTCAGTCAGACCCCCACGGCGTTCACCCAGCTTGTAAGGGAGGAACTCCAGCACCCCGACCTGCTGCCGCTGCGCCACGTGGTGTTCGGCGGCGAGGCGCTGCGCTTCTGCGACCTCGCGCCGTGGATGGACAAGTACGGCGACGAACGGCCCGAACTCGTCAACATGTACGGCATCACCGAGATCACCGTGCACGCGACGTACCGGCGGGTGCGGTGTACCGATCTCGACGTGGACGCCAGCCTCATCGGCACACCCCTGCCGGGCTCGCGCATCGTCCTGGTGGACGAGAACCTGGCTCCGGTCCCGGACGGCGTCACCGGGGAGATGGTCGTCACCGGCCCCGGCGTGGCGCTGGGATATCTGGAGCGCCCCGAACTGACCGCCGCCCGGTTCGTCGAACTGCCCGGCGGAGAGCGCGGCTACCGCTCGGGCGACCTCGCCCGGCGGCGTCCGGACGGGGATCTGGAGTTCGCCGGTCGGGCCGATGACCAGATCAAGATCCGCGGCTTCCGGATCGAGCTCGGCGACGTCGAGACCACGCTGGCCAGGCACCCGGACGTCAAGGCCGCGGCCGTCGCCCTGCGCGGGTCATCCGCCGCCGGCGAGCAGAGCCTGGCGGCCTATACGGTCGGCCGGGCCGGCCCGGCCGAACTCCGTGCCCACATGGCTGCTGCCCTGCCCGCGTACATGGTCCCGGCATCGTACACGCGGCTCGACACGCTCCCGATGACCCCGAACGGCAAGCTGGACCGCACGGCTCTGCCGGCACCCGGACAGCAGGACCTCACGGCGGACCGGGCGCCCGCAACGCTGCAGGAGGAGCTGCTGTGCACCCTGTTCGCGCAGGCCCTGAACCGGCCGTCCGTAGGCCCGGACGACGACTTCTTCGAGTTGGGCGGGCACTCGCTGTCGGCCATCAGGCTCGTCAACCGGGTCCGGACGGCGCTGGGTCAGGAGGCCCGCATCCAGGACCTCTTCGAAGCGCGGACACCGGCGGCACTGGCCGAGCGGCTCCGGCCCGGCGAACCACAGCCCGCTCTCACCGCCCGCCCCCGGCCGCCGGAGATCCCCCTCTCCCACGCCCAGCAGCGCCTGTGGTTCCTGCACAAACTTCACGGCGGGTCGTCGGCGTACCACGTGCCGTACGCACTGCGGCTGACCGGTGACGTCGACATCGCCGCGCTCGACGCGGCGCTGTGGGACCTCGTCGCCCGCCACGAGATTCTGCGGACCGTCTACCCGGAGCGCGACGGCGTGCCGTTCCAGCGTGTCCTGGACCGCGGTGAACGCGGCGACACCGGCGGATCCGATGGCGTCCGCCCGTCGCTGACCGTCGTACAAGTGGCGCCGGACCGGCTGGACGAGCGGTTGCTGGAGGCGATGCGACGGCCTTTCGACCTGGCCGCCGACCTTCCGCTGCGCGCTGTGCTGTTCCGCACCGGGGCAGAGGAGAGCGTCCTGCTCATGGTGCTGCACCACATCGCCGCCGACGGCTGGTCGCTGACGGTGCTCTTCCAGGACCTCGCCGAGGCCTACGCCGCGCGGCTGCGCGGAGCGGCCTCCGACCGGGAGCCGCCAGCCGTGCAGTACGCGGACTTCGCACTGTGGCAGCGGGAACTCCTGGGCGACCCCGCCGACCCCGGCAGCCTCGCCGCCCGGCAGACCGCGTTCTGGACCGAATACCTGGCGGGCGCGCCCGACGAACTGGACCTGCCGGCCGACCGGCCGCGCCCGCACGAGACGGAATTCCGCGGCGGCATCGTCCCGTTGACGATCGACACGGCACTGCACGCCCGGCTGGCCGAGCTGGCCCGAGCGAGCGCCTGCACGAGCGGCATGGTGCTGCAGGCCGCGGTCGCCGGGCTGCTCACACGGGTCGGGGCCGGCACCGATCTGCCGATCGGCGTACCTGTCGCGGGCCGAACCGACGAGGCGCTCCACCCACTGGTGGGCTTCTTCGTGAACACCCTGGTCACCAGGACCGACACCGCCGGCGATCCCTCCTTCGCCCGGCTCCTCGGCCGCGTCCGGGAGAGCAGCCTCGCCGCCTACACCCACCAGGAGTTGCCGTTCGAACGGCTTGTCGAGGCGCTCAACCCCGAGAGGTCCTCCAGCCGCCACCCGCTGACCCAGGTCGTCGTGGGCGTTCAACCGGCCGTCGCGGCGGGCCTGGAGATCCCGGGGCTCACGGTCGACGCCCGGCCGGTCAGCGACCACCCGGCCAAGTTCGACCTGGCGGTGAGCTTCGAGGAACGCCGGGGCCCGGACGGGGAACCGCAGGGCATCGACGGCACCGTGGTCTACAGCACCGATCTGTTCGACCACGGCACCGCCGAGCGGCTCACCCAGCGGCTGCTGATGTTCCTGGACGCCGCGACGGCCCGGCCCGAGATCCCGATCGGGCAGATCGACATCCTGGGCGAGGACGAGCGCAGGCGCCTGCTCGTGGAGTGGAACGACACGGCCGCCCCACCGCCAAAGAGCCCGACCGTGGCGGCCCTGTTCGAGCGTCAGGCGGACCGCACCCCCGACCGCCTGGCCCTGATACAGGGCGGAACCCGCTGGACGTACCGCGAACTCGACGAGCACGCGAACCGCATAGCCCACGTCCTACGCGGGCTGGGGGCGGGGCCGGAAGGCATGGTCGGCCTCTGCCTGCCCCGCGGCCCGCAGTTCGTGGCCGCCGTACTCGGCGTGTGGAAAGCGGGAGCCGCCTACACCCCGTTGGAACCGGGGCACCCGCCGGCCCGCCGCGTCTACATGCTCACCGACAGCGCCGCCTCGGTCCTGCTGACCACGGAGGAACTCGGGGCGGACATGGACCTGCCGAAGACCGTCGAACGCGTGTGCCTCGACCGGGACCCGCGCCCCGCGTGCGCTCCCACGCACCGGCTGCCGCTGACGACGAACGGCCGCAACCTCGCGTATGCCGTCTACACCTCGGGCTCGACGGGCCGTCCCAAGTGCGTCCTCCTGGAACACCGCGGGGTGGTGGGCAGGCTGCGGGACGCCGTCGACTGCTTCGGCCTGACCGCGGACGACGTCAACCTGCAGGTCATCTCACTGGGGTTCGAGGTTCCGGTGCGGGAGATCTTCGCCCCGCTGTCCGTCGGCGGCGCGGTGGCGCTGCTCCCGCCGGGCGGCGAGCGCGATCCGGCGACGGTGGTCCAGGTGATCCGGGAGGCCCGCCCGACCGTCGCCATCTGCGTCGTCCACTCGCTCCTCGAGGCACTCCTCGCGTACGCGCCGGACCCCGCGGACCTGGCGTCGCTGCGCCTGGTCGGGACCGGCGGCGAGGTCCTCCGGCCCGCCGAGGCCGACGTGATCATGAACACGTGGGGCTGTGAAGTGGTCAACCAGTACGGCCCGACCGAGACCACGATGATGGCCTGCGTCCACACCGTCGAGCCGCAGGACCTCCGCGGCCGCATCCCGGTCGGCCGTCCGCTGGCCGACACCCGGGTGTACGTGCTGGACGACGCGCTCGCCCCGGTTCCCGTCGGAACACCGGGCGAGGTGTACATCGCGGGATCCGGCCTGGGCCGCGGCTACCTCAACCAGCCCGGTCTGACGGCGGCGCGGTTCATCGCGAACCCCTATGGGCTGCCGGGCGAGCGGCTCTACCGGACGGGCGACACAGCCCGCTGGCGGCCGGACGGGACCCTGGAATTCACCGGGCGCGTCGACGACCAGGTCAAGGTCCGCGGCTTCCGGATCGAACCGGGCGAGATCGAGACCGTCCTGACCGCGCACCCGAAGGTCGCCGCCACCGCGGTGATCGTGCGGGAGGACCGGCCGGGCGACAAGCGGCTGGCCGCGTACGTGGTGCCGGCCGGTGAGACGCCCGGGACCGGCGAGCTCCGGGACCACCTGGCCGCCCGGCTGCCCGAGCACATGATCCCACCGACCTTCACGGTGCTCGACGCGTTGCCACTGCGGCTCAACGGCAAGCTCGACCGCGACCTGCTGCCGGTGCCCGACGCCACGAGCCTGGTCAGCGCGCGTCCGCCGCGTACCCCGCAGGAGGACATCCTGTGCCAGCTGTTCGCCGAGGTCCTCGGCCTCCCCGAGGTCGGCATCGACGACGACTTCTTCCAGCTGGGCGGGCACTCGCTGCTTGCCGCCCGGCTGATCAGCCGGGTACGCGACGTAACGGGCACGGAACTGGCCATGAGCAGCCTCTTCGCCACGCCGACGGTTGCGGGCCTCGCCCAGCGGCTGGGCTCCGGAAGCAGCCGGGACTCCCTGCGGGTCATCCTGCCGCTGCGCCCGCACGGCGCGCGGGAGGCGGTCTTCTGCATCCATCCCGGAGGTGGCCTGAGCTGGAGCTACGTGGGGCTGCTGCGGCAGATCCCGCCCGAGTTCCCGGTCGTCGGAGTCCAGGCGCACGGACTGCTCCACCCGGACGAGATGCCCGCCACCATCGAGGAGATGGCTGCGGACTACATCCGGCGCATCGAGGAGATCCAGCCCGAGGGCCCGTACCACCTGCTCGGCTGGTCCCTCGGAGGCATGGTCGCCTTCGAGATGGCGGTGCAGTGGCAGGCCCGGGGCGCGAAGACCGGAATGCTGGCGCTGCTCGACTGCTACCCCGGCATGCCGGACCACTTCCGCGTCGGCGACCAGACGATGCTGCGCTCGCTCCTCGACCCGGAGAACCCCCAGGCCATCCCCGAGGAGGGGTCCGTCGAGCTGGGCCGCGCCCTGGAGATCGTCAAGAAGGACACGGGAGCACTCGCCGGCCTGACCGAGCCGCAGATCGTGGCGCTGCTGCGCACCATGGCGCACAACCGCCGGATCGTGCGTGCCTACGAACCCGGCCGGTACACGGGCGATCTGCTGTTCTTCCTCGCGACAGAAGGGCGGGTCGAGGGCGCGCCCACGGCGGACGTCTGGCGGGAGTACATCGACGGGAAGCTGGTCTGGCATCCCGTCGACGCGGTCCACATCACCATGGCCCATCCGAAGCCGCTGGCCGAGATCGGCCGCATCGTCACCGAGGAGCTGAACAAGCGTTGAAAGCCCATTTCGCGGTCCTGCGGGACCGGTCGGTGCTCGCTCTGCTCAGCGCCCGCTCGATCTCCCTGCTCGGCAACGCGATCATGCCGGTCGCGCTGGCCTTCGCCGTCCTCGGCATGCCCGGCGGCTCGGCGACCGTGCTCGGCGCGGTCCTCGCGGTGCGGATGGCGACGCAGATCCTCTTCGTGCTGGTGGGCGGGGTGATCGCCGACCGATTCCCGCGGCAGCGGGTCATGGTCGGCGCCGACCTGGTCTCGGGCGCGGTCCACACGGGGCTCGCCGTGCTGGTCGTCAGCGACTCGGCGACCCCGGTGCGGCTCGCCGCCCTGGCCGCACTGAGCGGGGCCGCCGCCGCCCTCTTCGAGCCCGCTTCCCGCTCGGTGATGCCCCAACTGGTCGACGGCGACGGCCTGCAGTCCGCCAACGCGCTGCTGAAGCTGTCCATGCGCGGCGGCAGCATAGTCGGCGCCGCGCTGGCCGGTGTGCTGGTTGCGGCCGTGGGAGCCGGGTGGACGTTGCTGGTGGACGCGGGCACGTTCCTGGCGTCGGCGGCGCTCCTGTCCCTGGTGCGGAAAGTTCCGGCGGCCGCCGGCGGGCCGTCCAGGACGGTGCTGGCGGCGCTGCGCGAAGGATGGCGGGAGTTCACGGCGCGGCAGTGGGTGTGGGTGATGGTCGGTCAGCTGGCCTTCGTCAACGTCCTCCTCGCCGGCTCGTTCTACGTGCTCGGTCCCGTGGTGGCGAAGGAGGAGTACGGCGGCGCACCCGGCTGGAGCGCGGTGCTCACGACGCAGGCCGTCGGGTTCGTGCTGGGAACCATGGTGGCCATGCGGATCCGGCCGGCTCATCCGGTGCGGGTCGCCGCGCTCGCCACCGTCGGCTTCCCCCTGTCGCTGTTCTTCCTCGCGGCCGAGGCACCTCTGGTCGCCGTCTGCGTCGCCACTTTCGCGGCGGCCATCTGCATCGACATATACGAGGTCATGCTCGACACCTCACTCCAGCAGCACATCCCGCCGGAGGCCCTGTCCCGGGTGATGGCCTACGAATCCCTGGGCACGCTCGCGCTGGTGCCGATCGGCGCCGCCGTCGTGGGCCCGGTCTCGGCGGGCATCGGGGTCGGGCCGACGCTGTTCGGCACCGCCGCACTCATCGTCGCCGCGGGCCTGCTGGCCCTGCCGCTGCCCTCCGTGCGTGCCGTACCCCCGGCACCGGCCCGTGACCTCGAAGGAGCACGATGACCGGGTTCCCGCCCTGGCTGCTGCGCCGACCCGCTGAGGATGCCACCGCGCGCGTGTTCTGCTTCCCGTACTCGGGAGTGGGCGCCTCGATGTTCAACCGCTGGCCGCGCTGGCTCGACGGCCCTGGCGGCACCGAGGTGTGCCCGATCCAGCTGCCCGCCCGGGAGAACCGCATCCGCGAGCCGCACTTCCAGACCTACCAAGCCCTGGCGGAGGACCTGGTCACCCCGCTCCTGCCCTACTTCGACCGGCCGTTCACGTTCTTCGGCCACTGCGCCGGTGTCCTGCCCGCGTTCGAGGCGGCGCTGCGGCTGCAGCAGCAGGGGATGCCCACGCCGGCACACCTCGTCGTGTCCGCGCAGGCCCCACCGCACCACTGCCCGCACGACCGCTTCCTCGGCCTCGACGACACGCAGCTCGCCGCTGAACTGGCCGCAATCGTCACGGCCCGCGGCGGCGAACCCCATCCGCTGCTCATCGAACTCACCCTCTCCGTGCTCCACCAGGACCTGGAGAGCAACCGGGTCTACCGACGGCGGCTCACGGTCCTGCCGAACACCCGGATCACCGTCGTGAACTGGTCCTCCGACCCGGAGGTCGACCTGTCCCTGCTGCGCGACTGGAAGGGATATGCCGCCGAGGTGCGGTTTCGCGAACTGCCCGGCGGCCACTACGCGTTCCTGTCCGCCCCCGACGGACTGCTTGCCCTTCTCCAGGAGGCCTGACCCGTGAACACCGTCGTCTCCGTCTTCGCCGAACGTTCCCGCACGGCGCCGGACCGGCCCGCCGTCGGCACGCTCACTTACGCGGAGCTCGACGCGCACACCAACCGACTCGCACATCAGCTCATCGCGGCCGGCGTCCGCCCGGGCGACGTCGTCGGCGTCCTGTCCGGGCGTTCACCGCAGACCGTGGGCATGCTCCTGGCAGTCCTCAAGGCGGGCGCCGCCTACCTCGCGCTCGACCCACGCCAGCCTCCGGCGCGGCAGGACGGGATGCTCGCCGACGCGGGGGTACGGGTGCTGCTGGCGGACGAGGCCCCGGAACCGGGCCGCTTCCCGCACTGCCGGGTGATCAGCCAGGTCGACACGTCGGCGCCCGAGAGCGCCGTAGCAGTGCCCGTCGGACCCGAACACCTCGCATACGTCGCCTACACCTCCGGGTCCACCGGCCGCCCCAAGGGCGTCTGCGTGCCGCACCGGGCGGTGGTGCGGCTGACCGTCAGTTCCGACATCCTCGACGTGAGAGCCGACGACACCTTCCTCGCCTTCGCGCCGGTCGCTTTCGACGCCTCGACACTGGAGATCTGGGGGGCTCTCCTGAACGGCGCCCGGCTGGCCGTGGCACCCGCGGGCGACCTCACGGTGCCCGAGCTGCTGGACTTCGTACGCACCGAGCGGGTGAGCGTCATGTGGCTCACCGCCGGGCTCTTCCACCTCGCGGTCGACGCGGGCCTGCCCGACCTGCCCTCGCTGCGCCGGCTGCTGGCCGGCGGCGACGTCCTGTCACCGTCCCACGTGAACCGCGCGGTCCGCGCCCTGCCGGGGACCACCGTCGTCAACGGCTACGGACCGACCGAGAACACCACGTTCACCTGCTGCCATCCCGTACGGGAACCGGTCGGAGCGACCGTGCCGATCGGTACGGCCATCCGCGGCTCGACGGTCTATCTCCTCGACGACGAACTACGGCCGGTGCCCGACGGGGAGGTCGGCGAGGTGTACGCGGCCGGCGCCGGCCTCGCCCACGGCTACCTGGGCAGCCCCGCCGCCACCGCCGCCCGGTTCGTCGCCGATCCGTTCGGCGGCTCCGGCGAACGCATGTACCGGACCGGGGACCTGGCCAGATGGGTGGCCGACAGGCTGGAGTTCGCCGGCCGGATCGACGACCAGGTGAAGATACGCGGGTTCCGCGTCGAACCCGAGGAGATCGTGTCCGTCCTCTTGGCACACTCCGGCGTCGCACAGGCCGCGGTCGTCGTCCAGGGCACACCGCCGGGGGAGGAGGCGGGCGCGCAGGCAGTGCGGGAGCGCAGGCTCGTCGCCCACGTCGTGACGACGACGGACGCGTCGGTGCTGGAACTGCGCGGCTGGCTGGCGGAGCGGCTACCGGACTACGCCGTCCCGTCGGTGATCCTCCCGGTGGACGCCCTGCCTCTGACCGCGAACGGCAAAGTGGACCGGGCCGCCCTGGAGAACGCGGGCTCCTGCGCGCGTCCCGACGTCAACTCCCCTTACCGGGAACCGGAGACGGCGCTCGAAAGGGCGATGGCCGACCTGTGGGCCGACCGGCTCGGTGTGGCCGGCGTCGGCGCGGACGACGACTTCTTCGAGCTGGGCGGGCACTCCCTGCTGGCCGTACGGATCATCGACGAGCTGCGCCGGGGGTACGGCGTCGAGGTCTCGCCGCTGGACTTCTACCTGAATCCGACTCCGGCGGGGCTGGCCGGCACGGTCGAGAAGGGGTTGTCGACGCCATGAGGATCAACGCCGGGCCTCCGCGGGCCGTCACCCTGGACGGAGCCGACCTGTTCGACCCGCACTTCCACAGCGAGGGCGATCCGCACGCCGTCTGGGCGTACATGCGGGAGCACGCCCCGCTGCACCGTCAGACGCTGCCCGACGGACGCGCCTTCTGGTCCGTCACCCGGCACGTCGACGCCTGCCGGGTGCTCGGCGACCACCGGGAGTTCACCTCCGCGCGCGGCAGCCTGCTGGCCCAGTTGGGCACGGCGGACGCGGCGACCGGCCGGATGCTGGTCGCCACCGACCCGCCGCGCCACACACAGCTGCGCCGCCCGCTCAACCGGCTGTTCTCGGGCCCGGCTCTGCACGCGGCGGAGAACAGGATCCGCCGTGCCGTACGTACCGTGCTCGCCCCGGCGGCCCGGGAGGGGCGCTGGGACCTCGCCCGGCGGGCGGGGCTGCTGCCCATGGCCGTCGCGAGCGCCCTCATGGACCTGCCGGAGGAGGACGGGGAGCGGCTGCTGCACTGGACCGGCATGGCCGCGGCGCCCGAGGACCCCGCCTACCGGGTGGCCGGCGCGGGCACCACGCTCGCCGTCGCCCACCACCAACTGTTCGCGTACTTCGCCGAACTGGTCGCGCGGCGCCGGGGCACCACCGGCGAGGACGCGATCCGGCTGCTGCTGACGATGCGCGCGGACGACGGCCCGCTGTCGGACGAGGAGGCCGTCGTCAACTGCTACAGCCTGCTGCTCGGCGCGAACGCGACGACCCCGCATGCGGTCGCGGGCACGGTGCTGGCGCTCATGGAGCACCCGGAGCAGTACGCGGCCGCGCGCGAGGACCGCTCCCTGGTGCCCGGACTTGTGGAGGAGGGGCTGCGCTGGACGTCGCCCGCCAGCAGTTTCCTGCGATACGCGGTCGTGGACGCTGAGCTGAGCGGCGGTGTCGTACGGCCCGGCGACGCCGTGGCGGTCTGGGTCGGTTCCGCGAACCGTGACGAACGCGTCTTCACGGACCCGTACCGGTTCGACATCCGGCGGACCGGGAACCGGCACATCGCCTTCGGCTTCGGCCCCCACTACTGCCTGGGTGCCGCAGTGGGCCGGCTCACCCTGCGCCTCTTCTTCGAGGAGGCCGTCGACACGGTCGAGGAGTTCCGGTCCGCGGGCCCGCCGCGTCATCTGGTCTCGAACTTCATCGCCGGACTGGCCGAGCTGCCGGTGCGCACACGGCCGTGAAAAGCCTGAGGCAGCCCTGCCGGAACCCGCGGCGGCACCGGAGCAGCAAGCAGTCATGGAAGCAGGAGGAACGATGCAGTCCGATGCCGACCGGATCACGGCGGTGCTGTGCGAGATTCTCAGCGGTCGGCTGGAGGGCCAGCAGATCGGTCCGGACGACGATTTCTACGCGATGGGCGGCGATTCCCTGACAGCTCTGCTGGTGGTTGCGGACGCCGGCGAGCGGGGCGTGTCCCTGCAACTGCGGGACCTGCTCTACCACCCCACAGCGCGCGCGCTCGCCGCCCACCTGGCCGGCCCGGCGGACGAGCCCGCCGGGCCGGTTCCGTCCGCCGTCCGGCTCACGCCCGCCGACCTTTCCCTGTTGCCGGCCGGAGTCAGCGAGGCGCTGCCCGCGTCCGCCCTCCAGATCGCCATGGTGTATCTCTGCGAGAGCAGCGAGGACCCCGAGTTGTACCACTCGGTGATGGACTGGGAGGTCGCCGGAGCCTTCGACGAACCCCGGTTCCGGTGGGCCCTGACGGGACTGTGTGATCGGCACCCCGCGCTGCGCTCGTCGTTCGACCTCGGAACGTACGCGGTGCCGGCGCAGCTGTTCTGGTCGTCGGTGGAGCCACCGTTGGTGTTGGGAGCTCCGGCGGAGCGGCCGAACTCCCTCGACTGGGGCGCTGCACCATTGTTCAGGTGCCACGTCGACGTGCTGGACGGCGCGTTCCGGGTGACGCTGGCCGTCCATCACGCGCTGGTCGACGGCTGGAGCCTGGGCCGGCTCATCGTTGACCTGCTGTCGCTCTATCAGGGCGAGCCCCTGCCCGCCCGGCCCGACGGGGTCGAACGTGCCTTCATCGAGGCCGAGTTCGCGCAGTCCTCGATCCCGGAGGCCGCTGAGTTCTGGGCCCGCCAGACGGCGCCGTCCCTGCTGTTTCCCGAGCGGGGCAGGTTCAGCGGGGCGGCGGACGCGCGCGACGCCGTCGGGTTCCCGCTGCCGGCCGCGCTGGTGCGGGATCTGACGGCGGCGGCGAAGCGGCTGCGGGTACCGCTCAAGTCACTGGTACTGGCCGCCCATGCGCGTTCCTTCGCGGAGCTGACCGGCCGGACCGAGGTGGTGACCGGTCTCGTGATGAACACCCGGCCCGAGCTGCCGGGTGCCGACCGGGTGGCCGGCCTCTACCTCAACACCCTTCCGGTACTGGTCCGTGCCCGGGGCGGCTGGGAAGAGCTGGCCACCGCGGGCCTGGTGGCCGAGCGCAGTGGCAGCCGGTACCGCGCATACCCGTTGGCGCACCTCGAGAACCGGCTCGGCCGCCCGGCCTTCGACGCCGTCCTCAACGTCACCAACTTCCGCGTCTACCGCGAGCTCGACCGGCTCACCGGTCCGAAGACAGGCGCGTGGCGGCTGCGAGGCAAGCCGAGCTTCCCGTTCCGGGTGGACGTCGAACTGGACGGCATCGCGGGCGGTGACCGGGTGGTGGTCGCCTTCGACCCGGACCTCGTACCGCCCTCCACGGCCCGGCGGTACGCCGACCTTTTCGAACGAGCGCTCACGGAAGCGGTGGACGCGTGACGCGCGGGCGGCCCCGGCTGGCCGTTGTGTACGACGACGGCGCGGTCTCCCCCGGCGAGCTGGGCGTGGGCCTGGCCGACACGGCGGACGCCGTCTTCCTGGTCCCCGACACCCCGCACGTCGCGGCGATGCTCCCGGTCCTCGAACAGCTCGGCGCGGTCCACTCCCTGACGGGCGACCCCGCCGGGGACGCCACACTGATCCGCCACCTCGCCCCGGACGGTGTCACGACGTTCAGCGAGTTCATGATCCGCACGACAGCCGGGCTGGCAGCGGCGGCAGGATTGCCGTACCACCTGCCCGACACGGCGCTGCTGCTCACCGACAAGGCGCTCCAGCGGGCGGCGCTGCGCCGGGCGGGGGTCGACGACGTCCGCAGCGCGCGGCTCGGCTCTCCCGCGGACTGGCCGAGCGCGCTGGCGGCGGTCGGACTGCCCGCGGTGATCAAGCCCGTACGGGGCGCGGGCAGTCGGCACACCCACCCCGTGTACGACAAGCAGCAGGCAGCCCGCCTCGTGTCAGAGGTGTTCGCGCAGCTGCCCGCCGCTCCGGAGGGCGGCCCCCGGCTGGTTGTGGAGGAACTCCTGCCGGGGCGTCCCAGCGCGCCGTTCGGCGACTGCGTCTCGGTGGAGAGCCTGTGCGCACCCGATGGGATCACGCATCTGGCGGTGTCCGGGAAGCTGCCGCTGGTACGGCCCTTCCGCCAGCCGGGGCGGTTCTGGCCGCACCACCTCCCCGATACCGACGAGCGGGCGGTCCTCGCCCTGGTGACGGGTGCGCTGACGGCCCTGGGGGTACAGCACGGTCTCACCCACACCGAGGTCAAGCTGACCCCGGCCGGGCCGCGGCTCATCGAGGTGAACGGCCGGCTCGGCGGCCACGTCAACGGGATGGCCCGTACGGCCTGCGGGGTGGACCTGGTCCGGGCGGCCGCCCGGTACGCCCTCGGCCGCGACCCCGGGTTGGCGCCTCTGCGTCCCGATCGCGTGCACTTCCAGCACAACGGGCTCGCCCCCACGAAGCCATGCCGGCTGCTCGGCGTCCACGGCGCCGCGCAGCTCCGCAGGAGGGAGGGCATCAGCGGCTACCGCACCTTCGTCCGCCTCGGAGAGCAGCTGCCCGGGGGTGTGATGACGCACGAGCTGGATGTCATCTGGGGCGTGGCCGACGACCACGACTCGATGGTGCGGCTCATCGAACGTGCCCTGGAGACCCTGAGCTACGAGTTCGCCTTCGCAGACGGCCGACGGACCGTGAGTGCCGCCTCCTGCGGTGCCTGGCAGGACGCGGTGCCGAGGGAGTCGGAACGAACGATGCAACGAACGCAGTGACGCATGCAGTGCCGAACCGAGAAACGAACGAGGCCCGAGGAGAGGCTCATGACCACGTCCCCCGTGACCGCCCTGCTCGCCATCATCGACGACGAGCGCTGGGAGGACCTGCCGACCGTGCTGGCCGAGGACTGCGTGATCGAGCGCCCGGGAGCCGCCCCCTTGACGGGGCTCGCCCGGATCGAGCAGTTCTACCGGCACGAACGTCCCGTCGCCCAGGGCCTGCACAAGATCGAGCGGATCGTCGCCGAGGGCGAGGCCGCCGCGTGCTGGGGCACCTTCACCGGGACGGGGCGGGACGGGAGTGCCATCGTGGCACGGTTCGCGGACACGTTCCTGCTGGAGGCGGGCAGCATTCGGCACCGGACCACCTACCTGCACGGGCCCGCTCACTGACACCCGTCCGGAGTCACCTCGTCATCAGCGGCAACTCTCGGCGCTGGAAGAACTGCTGAAATCCCCTGAGCGCAGACAGGGTTGAAGATGACGAAGGCTCCGTGAACGTGTCGACCCTCAGGTGATCAGCCGAGCGACGACTTAGACCGGCTGGGGCCCGTAACGAGAAGGCTTCTGCTTGGGTCGGCTCTCCGAACCTCTCGGACTGCCACGAACGGCCGCGTCCTCCATGGAGCCGGCGGACCCGGAATCTCGCCGTGCCGTCCTTGCGGACCCGATACCTGATGGTTCGCCATGGGCCCGGACCGCAGATCGAAAACCCGGCCGTTTGGCCAAGCCAAGTGACCAAAGGGCCCCTGCCCCGCGTTTCCGCAGGTCAGGGGCCCTTGAGTAAGGGTGAGTGACGGGACTCGAACCTGTTTCGTATCCCTATCGTGACCTGCGCCTTTGCTGTACATGTGGGCAAATCCGGGCATGCGGGTGACGGGTGATGACGTTGGATGACACTGTGCGGCGTCTGGTTTGGCCATGGCCAAACGCTCCTGTTGAGGACGGCGGGTGCGCGTGAAGCGTGGGGTTCGTGTCCATGCGTGCCGCCTGCCGGTGTTACCTGGCCGGTGTTCTTGGGTGGCTAGGAGCGGACGCGGGCGGAGGGCCTGTCACTGTCGGCGGACGAGCGGCCCCGCGAGAGTTCGCACATCGTACGCACGGGGGCCGAGTTGGCGTGACTGACCGAGCTGGACCAGGAGTCGGCCGAACAGCTGGTGAACCGGGCCAGGGCCGAGGGGGTGAACCTGGTCCGTCAGGTATTGCGCTTCGGCCCCTTGGCAGCCGGGCCCGGTGTCCGGGTGAGCGTCAAGGTGGGTGCGCTGTGACACCCAGCGCCGCAGCCCACCGTCTCCCTGGTTGCCGGTGCGGTCACCGGCTTCGATGGGCACCGGCTTGCGCGGTCACCTGGGGGAGGATGGTGCGCAGACGGTCAGCGACGCCGAGGATCTCTTCCATGCTCTTGACGTAGAGGTCCTGCTTCCCGTCGTCGATGGCTCTCCGACAGTCTGCGCCGATCACCCGGGCCTGCGCCAGCAGCGTCGGCCACCGTTGCTCCAGAGCAGGGTCGGGCAGAGGAAAGTAGGCGCCGAGCTGCTGGGCGGTCGTCCGCAGTCCGAGGCAGTGCGGGAGTATGACGCGGGCCGCATAACCGCGGTCGGTGAGGGCTCTGTCGTCCTCAAGGGCCGTCATGATGCCCAGGAGTTCGCCGGTCATCGCGGTCAGGAGCTTCCTCCCTCCGAGACGTAGCCATGCGTCCGATTCGAGGGTGAGTACCTCCGCGGACGGCGTGGTGGTCTGTGCGGGAGCCAGGCTCTCACGGGTCAGCGAAGTGCGGACGCCGGAGTGTCCGCCGGCGTCGAGGGGGAAACTCGCTGCGGTGCTCAGCGTGAGGGCGGCCAGGCAGATCACCGCCACCGCGGCCTTGCGGGTCGGACCGTTGAGCCGGGCGGGATTCCGCGGAGGACGGAGAGGCGAGCGCCGGCCGCGGTCACCGGTGCCCGGGCGCATCGCTCTCAGCAGCTGACGGGTCGCCATGGCGGCCACGGCGGTAAAGGCGGAGACGAACACGGCCAGTCCCAGAACGAGCGGCAGCACCACCTCGGTCAACGGCCAGGCCCCCTCGGGCGTCCAGGCGCAGGTGGTGCGCAGCGTGGCCAGGCCGCTCACGCAGCCATCGGCCGAGATCAGCAGGAAGGCGACGGTGACGCCGGCGAGTCCCGTCACCCCGGCGGCCGCGGCGGCGGCCGGCACCGGGATCCGGGGTGTCGCCGCACTGGTCACCGCTGCCGTGGCCACGACCACCCCGATGAGTACCACGACGAGCCATGTCACCAGCAGCAGGACCTGCTGGCCCAGCAGCTGGCCGGTCGGTGGCCGCACGGCGTGCAGCCGGGCCAGCACCACGACGACACCCAGACAGGCGCTGCCGGCTCCGAGGGCCGCGGCCAGGGCGAGCCGTCGGAGAGACGGCAGCCGCCCGGCCTGCCACAGGGTGTCTTCCCCCGGCGGCAGCGCACGGATCACCCACGTCGGTGTGCTGGCCGTCGCCCCGCCCGCCCACGCCAGCAACGGCAGCGCCCACAGGGCTGTCACCGCCCACAGCAGTGACGTGTCCGCCTCCCACGGCATGACGACCGACATCACCACGGCGATCGCCGTGAGCGTGCTTCGGCCGAGGGCGGGACCCGGCAGATCCTGCTGGAGTGCCGCGCGGATCGCCGACTCCGAGTACGGCCAGCCCGCCGCGAAGAGCTTGCCACTGCTCTGCCACCAGGCGTACGACATGGCGAAAACGACCAGCGTGGCCAGAAGACCCAGGGCGAACACAGGCCGCAGGCTGCGTCCCCGCCAGCAGCGCAGTACGAGGTCGGCGAACTGGGCCGTCCAGCAGGTGACCACCACACTGATGACGACGAGCAGTGCGAACACCTCGGGGTGTCTGGGCAGCACACGCCACCCGGAGACGCTGCCGGTCAGTACCTCCCCGAGGGCGAGCCCCACCCCCAGCCACCACCCGGCGCGCAGACCCGAGGCCGCTCGGCCGCCCGTCAGCACAACTCGGGCCGCGGCGCGCCACAGGGTCACGCCGACCGTCGCCGCGATCAGACCAGCGACCGTGTCCGCCGCCAGCCGGACCATCCACCCGGTTCCGAACCCGTACAACTGTCCGGCGCAGATCGACGCGGTCGCGCCGGTGAGGAACAGAGTGAGCGCGGAGGAACGGAACAGCTCCTGCGTGTCGCCGAGCGCCCGTCTGCGCCGCTCCCAGTCGGGATGGCTCCGCCACATGGAAACGAAGGCCCAAAAAGCCCTACCGAGCCTTCCGCGGTCCCGGTTCGCCCCGTCGGTCTCGCCGAGCCAGCCCGCCGGGTCGGCCCCCCATCGGATGGCGTCGGCGTCGGCGTACAGCTCGCGTGTGCGCAGGATGTCGGCGCGGGCCAGAAAGACGAAAGCGATCATGGCGGCTGTTGCCACCATGTCGCGTGAGGTGGCCACCAGCGACGGGGCGCCGAACACCGCCGACGACAGCGACACGTGCAGGGACAGCCCTGTCCAGACCGCGTAGCCCGGAAGGACGGTGAAGAGGAAGACGCGCCACAGGGCCACCGTCGCGTAGGTGATGTCGACGTCCCGGTTGCGGATGTGCGCGAGCTCGTGCAGCACCACGGCGCGGAACCGCAGCGGATCGCGGTGCCTTACCGCTACGAGGCCGCCGTGCAGGCAGACGACATGGCGGCGCCACCGTCCGAAAACCACGGCACTCGCAGTGCGTGCTGCGGGGGCCACGGCGAAGCGCGGCTGTCGGGTGAGGCCGGCGACATCGACGAGTTCGTCGAGGACGGCGAGCAACTCGCCGTGCCGGTCGATCGCCTCGACCAGTACGAGCCTGCGGTTGCGTTGCTTCCACCAGGGCAGCGTCCAGTACAGGGCAACGGCGACCAGCACGAGTACCGTCACGGCGGACGGCACCAGCCAGGGGGAGGCGTGCGGGACGAAGCGGTCCAGACATGCCCGGAATGCCTTGTCCGCCCTGACCGTGGCCAGGCCAACGCCCAGGTAGTCGCCGTGCGGATCAGCTCCGGCGGCCAGGGCGCAGCCCACGGACATATTGCGGGGATCGGTCAGCGATTGACTGATGGCCGACGCCACGGTGGCACTGCTGGTCAGGAACAGCACGATGAGCAGGATGAACCGCGGACCGGTGCCGGCCCCGAGGAGGCGCTCGTCCACTCGGCCGGAAGGGAATAACGGCGCCGCGTCCGCGCTCATGTGCGGTCTCCCCCGTCCGGTCCGCGCCCGTCTTGAGGCCCGGCGTCCGCCGGGGCGGTGGGGTGCGGGCCCGCGCCGCCGTCCGGGTCCCGTTCGGCGCTGTCGACCTGTTCCTGTTCCGCGGGTAGTACGAGCCGGGCCACGACACGTTCGGCGAGCGCCTCGGCCGCCCCGCGTTCCAGACCGCTTTCGGCGGCCAGCTGAACCACCCGCAGACGTACGGCTTCGAGCTGCCCCGGTTCCAGTGGAGGCAGCATGCGTGGCGCCGTCGGTCGGCGCCCGATCCGGCGCAGCCACAGCCTCGAACGCCGGCCGGCGGCGGCAACACCGGCGGAGACGATCTGACGTGCGGCTTCGTCCAGTGCCATCCACACCACGGGGGTCACCAGAGCGGCGGCCTCACCCAGTCCGAATCCCAGTGGATCGCGGTCCTGCCCATTCGCAAGTCGCCGCAAGGCGGTGTCGTCGTCCACCAGGAGGAGCCCGTCGAGCAAGATCAGCTCATGCGGCGCCAGCTCGTTGACGATCACTCGGACGACTTCCCGCACCGGCGTCCCAACAGCCGTTTCCGGTCCCCCGTTCACCGCATCCCCCGTCATCACGTCCATGCGCCAAGTCCCTTCAAGGTACTGCGGGGGGAACATCCGGCATGGCGAATTTCCCTGGCTGTCCGCGTTCTTCACGTAATCCGAACCGGCCTCGACCGCCGGTGCCGGGCACCTGAGGGGTGCCCGGCACCGAACGGTCAGAAGGCTCCCGCGTTCAGTGCCTTCTGGAGTTGGGCGGTGGTGTTGGTGTCCCAGGTGTCCTGGGGGGTGAGGCCGAGGTGCTTGTTGAGGGCGGTGATGGTGTCGGGTCCGGTGACGCCGTCGGTGGTGACCTGCAAGTACGCTTGCAGGGCCTTGACGGTCAGGGGACCGAACGCGCCGTCGACGTCCAGCCCGGCCCCGCTCTTGCTGTTGAGGATGCGCTGCAGGGCGGCGCAGGTGGCGGGTCCGAACTCGCCGTCCACGGTGAGCAGGCCGGCCGGGGCGACGAGTGCTTTGGGCTTGATGACGCCGGTGTGTCCGGAGAGGGCGGCCTTCATCACGGCGGCGGTGTGCGGGCCGTACTCGCCGTCCACGGTCAGCTTGTGCTTCGTCTGGAAGGTGCGGACCGCCTTGTCGGTGGCGGCGCCGAACTGTCCGTCGACGGTGAGGCCTGCCTTCTGGACGGTGTTGAGGTTCTTCTGCAGGGTCTTGACGGCGTTGCCGGTGGAGCCCTTGCGCAGGATGCCGTCGTGGCTGGGCATGGGGGCCGCACCGTCGTAGGCGGGCCGACCGTAGCCGACCACGCAGGCGCGGCCGCGGATCCGGCGGCGGAAGGCGTCGGAGGTGTTGCCCTCCAGAGTGGTGATGGTGCCGTTGGAGTGGACGGCCTCCACCAGGCCGACGTGGTCGATGCCGTTGATGGAGCGGCCGCCGGAGAAGTCGAAGAAGACGACGTCGCCGGGGCGGACGCCGCCGAGACCGTAGTGCCAGCGGCCGTGGGCCTGGAAGGCGCGGGCGTGGGCGGTGGTGAGGGCGAACTTGCCCATGACGGCGGTGAGGTTGTCGGAGTGGGCGGCCTCGTAGCTGATGGACATGTCGCACCACGGGCCGGAGAAGCCGTACCAGGAGGTGATGTTGTTGTGGTTGGAGCCGGGCGGGTGCTCGGTGGTGCCGAGCAGCTTGCGGGCGGCGGCGATCATTCCGTTTGCGGTTCCCATGGCTGGTGTCAGAGCTCCATGTCGTCGGGGAGTGCGTCGAGGTCGGAGGTGACCTCGTGGGTGGGGTCCTGGCTGACGCCGGTCTGGTCAGGGTCGACATCGAAGACCCCCGCGCCGCCCTCCGGGTAAGGCGGCGTCTGCTCGTTCTCGCTCATGAACGCTCACTCCTTTCGCTTTCTCGGTCGTCGGCCGCCGGGCCACGCGTTTGCACCGGAGATCAGTCGAGCTCTCCGGCGGCCGGCGAAGAGGCTTGGCGACCGCCTTGCACCACCGAGTTCAGCGGGCCGGGAATTGAATGGGCAGCCGCCTTCACCAACCTGATCAATGACTGAACTGCAGCTCACAAGGGGGGAGTCCGGCTGCTGGCCAAAGAAGGCGCCTGTGGTTTGCCCTTGCGTCACGGGCGCGCGTAACTTCACGAGCCACAGCGCCGCGTCCACGGGGGAAGCGGGGCAACGGGGGTGTTGTCGATGGCGGGGCGTCCGGAGAGTCCGCTCGACCCGAGCGCCGGGCCGGCGCAGCGACTTGCCGCCGAGTTACGCAAACTCCGCGCGCAGACCGGAAACCCGACGTACCGGGTGATGGCGCAGCGCGCGGGCCAGGGGGCGAGCACGCTGTCGCAGGCGGCTGCGGGTGAGCGGCTGCCGACGCTGCCGGTCGTGCTGGCCTACGTGCGTGCCTGCGACGGCGATGAGGCCGAGTGGGAGGCGCGGTGGCGTGAGGCTGCCGCGGAAGCGGCGGCCGAGCCGCGCACCGAGGGCGAGGACGCTGAGCCGCCCTACCGGGGGCTGGCCCGTTTCGAACCCGGAGACGCCAACCTGTTCTTCGGCCGAGATGAACTCACCGACCGGCTGTTCCAGCTCACCTCCTCACTCCGGTTCACGGCGGTGTTCGGCCCGTCGGGCAGTGGCAAATCCTCCTTGCTGCGTGCTGGCCTCATCCCCCGTCTCCGCGACCCGGCCGCGGCCGGCCCGCGGCCGGCCGCGCTGCGCGTACTCACTCCTGGTGAGCATCCTCTGCGCAACCACGAGCAGCGCCTGATACCGAAGGACACGGACGGCGACACGTGGATGATCGTCGACCAGTTCGAAGAGCTCTACACTCTCTGCCCCGATCCGGCCGAACGCGACAAGTTCATCGACCGCCTCCTGGTCGCCATCGACCCGGCGAGTCGGTTGCGCGTTGTCATCGTCGTACGCGCGGACTTCCTCAGCCGCTGCGCCGAACACTCTTCGCTGACCGCTGCATTGCAGGACGGCACCCTGCTGACTGGTCCGATGAGCCGTGACGAACTGCGTGAGGCCATCGTCAAACCCGCCCAGGCCTCGGGAATGATCGTGGAACGATCCTTGACCGCGCGCATCCTCGACGAGGTCGAAGGCGAGCCCGGGGCCCTGCCGCTGATGTCGCACGCCCTACTGGAAACCTGGCGCCTCCGTAAGGGCCGCGCCCTCACCGAAACAGCCTACGAGGCAGCCGGTGGTCTGCACGGCGCTATCGCCCGCACCTCCGAACATCTCTACACACGGCTGGCGCCGAGCCAGGCCGACGTGGCCCGACGGCTGCTTCTGCGGCTGGTCATCCCAGGAGAGGGTGTCCCGGACACCCGCCGTCCTGTGAGCCGGGCTGAGCTCGACCAGCTCGTCCCTGGAGACCGGGACGAGGTCTTGGAGCGCATGGCCAGGGCTCGCCTCATCACGCTGGACGGCGAGACGGTTGACCTGGCACACGAGGCGCTGCTCACGGCCTGGCCCCGGCTACAGGGCTGGATTCAGGAAGACCGGCAGCGGCTGCTTCTGCATCGCAAGCTGACCCAGGACGCGCGCGCCTGGGGGGACCTTGGACGGGACCCGGGCGCGCTGTACCGGGGCGTACGGCTGGCCGCAGCCCAGGAAGAGTTCCTCTCCAGGGGGCGAGCTGACGAACTCACCCCGCTGGAACGCGAATTTCTGGTCGCCGGTCGCGCGGCCCGTGACAGGGAACGCCGGCGGTTGCGTACGTTCACCGCTTCTTTGTCGCTGCTACTGGTGCTCGCCCTGGTGGCGGGAGTCGCGGCCTGGCAGCAGAGCAGCGAGAGTGACAGGCGCCGGGCGGAGGCCACGGCCCGACGGATCGCCTTCCTCGGGGACTCGCTGCGCAGCACCGACCCGGTCTTGGCCATGCGGCTCAGTGTCGCTGCTTGGCGGATCAGTGCCACCACGGAGACCAAGGGGGTGCTGTTCGCAGCGGACACTCAGCCGGAGCGCGCTGTCTTCCGTCTACCGGAGACCCGGACCAGTGACGATCCGTTCCTCAGCGCCGATGGCAGGACGGTGGTCATGGCGGACGGCAACCGGGTACTGCGCTGGAACGTCGCCACACAGCGACCCTCGGGGGAGATCCGGATGTCCGCCGACGACAGCCTGGCGGATGTGTCCTCCGACGGTCACCGGCTCCTCATATACCGGGGAGATGGGACGCTGCAGGTCCGTGATGCCTACTCGGGTGCCGCGGTCGGTAGGCCGTTCCAGCTGGGAGACGACGTCTCCGACGTGGAGCTGGGGACCGGCGGCAGGACCCTGATCGCCACGGACGACAAGTCCGTGCAGGTGTGGGACATCCAGCGCCACCGGCTGCTGCTGAGAGCCGAGTCCTCGGAAGTGCAGCAGTCACTCGTCAGTCCCGACGGTCAGTTGATGGTCCTGTGTACGGGCTTGTCCGGGACGTTGAAGGTGTGGGACATCGCCGACCGACGGCGGCTGCGGGCACCGTGGGTGCGCACAGCCGGACGCAGCGCATGCGAAGGTAACCATCTGGCCTTCGGCGGCGGATACCTGGCGGCCACCGCCGACAACCGGATACGCCTCTGGGACACCGCCTCGGGCCGAAGACATGACTTGCCGAAGCTCTCTCAGGACGATCCGTACGAGCTGGCATTCAGTGCGGACGGCAGGTACCTGGCCGTGACCGGTTCCAGGACGGTCGCCCTGTGGCGGGTTGGCGGTACCCCGCATCTGGTCCTGCGGTACACCCTGCGCAATGAGCAGATCCAGGACGTGCGGATCGACCCGGAAGCAGGGGTGATCCGCTATCTGGTGCGGGCCGGAAGCCAGCCCTCCGCGATCAGGACCGTCGCCTTCGACACCGTGGCTGACACACACTGGCATCAGCACGCCACTACCTATCACGCGAGGTTCAGTCCGGACGGGCGGCTCATCGCCACCGTCCGGCTCGTCAGAAACGCGGCCGAGTTTGAGCTGCGCCCCACGACCGGAGACCGCGGTACCCGTCTGCCGTCGGCGCATTGCGAGTCCGACGACGAGGGGGACGAATGCATCGTCCACATGACGTTCAGCACGGATGGTTCCGCATTCGCCTACGGAACCGAAACGGTAGACGGACCGTCGTCGCGGCGCTGGCCGGAGCGGATCAGGGTCTGGGACACCCGGAGGACGCAAGAGAGCTCATCCATGGACATCACGCCTGAGGACCCGGACGAACCCCTCGGCGACGACTTCGTACTCGGCCCCGACCCGCACTCCCTTCTGGTCTACCGGTCTGACGCGGACGTGTGGGAGCGGTGGGACCTGCGCACGGGAGACCGGGTCGCGCATCACCGTATCGGGCTACGCCGCTATCTGTCGCACTCGTACGACGCGTCACATTCCATGGCCCTGCGGCCCGACGGACGGCTTCTGGCGACCGGCTATTCCGCGCTCGTCGCGCTCCCGTCCGGTCGCTCCGCCGTTCGCGAGCTGGGGAACGGGGTGTCCACTCTGCCGCAGTTCAGCCCGTCCGGCGACCGGCTGGCCGTCGGTGACGACATGGGCTGGGTGTCCGTCTGGGACAAGGACGGCCGACGGCGCACCGCGGAACTCGCGGGCACACTGGCCAGGGACTTCACCGACGAACCGGAGGACGTCACGGCTTTGGCCTTCTCCCCCGACGGGAGTCTTCTCGCCGTCGGCGGGGCCAGCGGGACCATCAGTCTGTGGGACGTCGACTCCGGCCAGCCTATGGGATCCACCCTGCCGACCTCCGGAGACCGGATCCTTGCTCTGTCCTTCACCCACGACGGCCGGACCCTCCAGGTTGCGGGAGAGCACGTATCGCTGCGGACGTATCCCGTCGACCCGCAGCGCATCGCCGTCAAGGTCTGCGAGCAGGCAGGCGGGGGACTTACACGAGAGCAGTGGCGGACGTACCTTCCTGAGCTGGCCTATCGGGACGTGTGCTGAAAGAGCTCACTCTGGAGGAGGCCCAACAGGTCATCCCGCTCTATCACCCGGTCTGGAGTAAGGCCGATCCCGAGGACGTCGCCTGCGCCGTCCGGCCAGCCGCGCCTCGAGCAACGGCACATCCGACCCCTGCCCATGCGGCACCGCGATGGTCTGCGGCACTGGCCCGCCCCGGTGGTCAGGTGTCACCGAACTCTGCAGCAGTCCCGACCGCAGCTGAGGTGGCTCGGCTGCCGGCCCCCGACAACGCGGCGAGTGTGCCGGAAGACCGGCGCGCGGCACATGGCCCATGCGGTGCGCGAGCCACTACTCGAACGCGTCACCCTGTCCGGCGAGTTCTTCGCGCCGTTGATGGCCGCAGCCGTCTGTGACCCCGACCCCAGCTTCTGCTGGTGGTTCATCGAGCCCGCGCTCTACGCGTTCGGGCACTGGCGAGCATCGATCGGCGTGATGACCTGCCGATGGACGGCCCCATGGCTCTGATCAGAACCCGTCACTCACCGGTGGATCAACGCAGGAATATCACACGGTATGCGACTGGGCGTATACGTTAAGCGAGGTTCCATACGGACCTACGGCTATCGTTCCTTCCTGGGCGACTCGAATCCCGGGTGTATGGGCCGTGGTTCGGCCGTGGCCAAACGGCAGAGAGGCCCGTGACCTGCGTTTCCGCAGGTCACGGGCCTCTCTCGTGGGGTGAGTGACGGGACTCGAACCTGTTTCGTATCCCTATCGTGACCTGCGACTTTACTGTACGGGTGGGCAATTCCGGGCATACGGGTGACGGGTGATGGTGTTGGATGACGCTGTGCGGCATCCGGTTTGGCCATGGCCTAACGCTCCCGTTGGGGACGCTGGCTGGGCGTGAAGCGCAGGGTCCGCGCCCGTGCGCGCCCCCTGCCGGATGAGGGATCCGGATTTACTGAGGCTGCGCGACCGCATCTGAACGCGCCTCAGTGGGCTGTCAGGCCGGCGTCGGTGAAGCGCCGCATCGGTGAGGACCTGCCACGGTGCTGCTCGCGCAGGTCGCGCAGGTCGTGCAGGCGCCGGGCGAACTCCTCGGGGGCGCCCGCCCGGTCGTGGACCTCGCGGAGATCCTTCAGAAGGGTGACGGCGTCGTAGGGGCCGGGCTGCTTCTGTGCGATCAGGTGGGCGATGTCCTGCCAGGCTTGCTCGGTGTTCTCGGCCGGGCGGTCCGGGGGGCTCTCGCGGGCCAGCTGTATGGCCCGGCGGGCCTGGCCGCCGACCTGTGACGCTTCGCCGACCATGCCGTCTCCATCGCCGGCCGCGTGGTCTACCTGGTCACCGGCGAGCACGCGGACGACCTGGCCACCGAACTGTCCACAGCGCCGTGAGTTGGTCGGCCAGGACCGGGCCGCGGGGGAGGCCGCTACGGCCGTAGCCCCGGCTCCCGCCCGGGTGGCGGGGTGGCGGGGTGGCGGTGCTGCTGATCCCGCACCGCCACCCCGCCGGCATTCCAATGGGTACCGCACACGCTCGCCCTGCGGTGGTGACGTAAAGATCCGCTCATGGTTCTCGGGCGAACAGAGACAATAACTGTCTTGTCCTGATAAGAAATGCGCACGCTTCGGCTAAGAGGGATGGCTGCTGCGCGCCTTGTGACGCGGATGCGCCTGTCGGCCCGAGTGACGCTTCGACCGCCGTCACGGCTATAGGCGTGACGGCGCGTCAGTTTCTAGGAGATTCTGCATGGCCAAGAAGGTCCACGCCGCGCCGGGACGTCCCGGGCGCGCGGCAGCCAAGACCGGCAGACGGGCCAGGGCGATCACCGCGGCTTCCGCCGCTGCCGTCGCCCTCATAGCCGTCACTGGCACCGCCAGTGGAGCGGTCGCCCAGGGGGGAGGGGCCGGATCGGCCGCACCCAAGCGGATAGGGACGGCGCCGCGTGTCCCGGCGGGTGCGGCGGTGACCGGCGAGACCGCGTCGGGAACCAGGCTGCACCTCAGCGTGAACCTGGCTCCGCGTGACCGGCAGTCGCTGGCGGACTTCGTCACCGCGGTGTCCACGCCGGGGAACGTCCAGTACCACCATTACCTGGCCAAGGGGCAGTTCGCCTCGGCCTTCGGTCCTACGCGGGCCACCATCGCGGGAGTCTCGCGGGCGTTGAAGGCGGCCGGTCTCTCTCCCGGCAAGGTCAGCCCGGACGGCCTGTCCATCCCGGTCACCGCCACCGTCGCGCAGGCGTCCGACGCCTTCGGTACCGGTTTTCGCAACGTCCGGCTCAAGGACGGCACCACCGACTACCTCAACACCGCGGCCCCCTTGTTGCCTGCGGACGTGGCGTCCTCGGTGACCGGGATCGTCGGCCTGAGCAGCATCAACACCGTCAGCAGCCACCACTCCGCGGTGCGTCGCGCAAGCAGGCACAGCTCTGCCACCGCCACCGCCACCGTCTCCGGACGCGGTGCGCGTACGGTGACCCCCCACACGTACACCCCGGCACTCTGCGCCGACTTCACCGGCTCGGGCCTGACCGACGGCACCGACTACTACAGCCCCGGCAAGCTGGCCGGCGCCTACGGGATGACCAGCTCCGCCACCGCCGGTGCCGGGCAGACCGTGGCCGTGTTCGAGCTGGAGAACGTCGACGCCGGCAGCATCGCCGCGTACCAGTCCTGCGTCGGCACCAGCGCCTCGGTGTCCAACGTGTACGTGGACACGACGGCAGGGGCCGGCGCACCGGCCACCGACGGATCCGTCGGTGTGGAGTCCGCGCTCGACATCGAGGACCTGATAGGCCTGGTGCCCGGCGCCGCCATCATCGACTACCAGGGGCCGGACGCCGCGTCCGCGACCGACCAGAACGTGCTCGACGTCTACCAGCGGATGGTCACCGACGACCAGGCGCAGGTCATCTCCACCAGCTGGGGTGAATGCGAGGCGGTCGAGAGCAGCGCGACCGCGAATGCCGAGAACACCATCTTCGCGGAGGCCGCCGCCCAGGGCCAGAGCGTCGTCGCCGCCTCGGGCGACGACGGCTCCAGCGACTGCTACCGTGCGACCGGCTCCACGGCCAAGGCCGTCGACGACCCCGCGAGCCAGCCCTACGTCACCGGTGTCGGCGGCACCACGATGACCACCTCGGGCAGCACCACGACCCAGACGACGTGGAACAACGCCTCCGGCGGTACCGGTGGCGGCGTCTCCTCGCGCTGGGCTCCCGTCGTCTACCAGGGCGGTGTCGCCACCACCACCAAGCGTGCCGTTCCGGACGTCTCCGCTCTGGCGGACCCGGCCGACGGGTATCCGATCTACTTCCAGGACGACAGCCAGTCCTCCAGCCCCGTCCCCGGCCTCGTCGGCGGCACCAGCGGTGCGGCCCCGACCTGGGCCGCCGCGATCGTCCAGGCCAACGCCGGCACGACCTGCCAGACCAACGGCCGGGTCGGCTTCCTCAACAACGCCCTCTACAAGGCCGCACGGAGCAGCTACCCGGCGAACTTCTGGGACGTCACCAGCGGCGACAACTCCGTATACGCCACCGGCTACCCGGCGGCGGCCGGCTACGACGAGGTGACCGGCCTGGGCTCGCCCAAGGAGGCCGGCCTGACCACAGCGCTCTGCGCGGCCAAGGGCACAGCCGCCACGGGCGCCTCCACGTTCCACGCGCTCAGCAGCCCCAAGCGCCTGCTGGACACCCGCAACGGCACCGGCTGGGGCCTCAGTTCCATCCCGACGACCAAGCCCCTGGTCGCGGGCGGCACCGCCCCGGTCAGGATCGAGGGCGCCGGGGGGATCCCCAGCAGCGGCGTGACCGCCGTGGTACTCAACCTCACGGTCACAGGCACCACCGGCGCGGGCTCGCTGATCGCCTGGGCCGACGGCACCAGCAAGCCGACGACCAGCAACCTCAACTGGACCGGCGCGAGCCAGACCATCGCCGCCTCGGCGACCGTCCGGGTGGCGGGCGACGGCGTGGTGGACCTCTACACGAGCAGCAGCACCCACCTGATCGCCGATGTCCAGGGCTACTACACCAGCGGTACCAGCGGCTCGAAGTACACGGCCTTGAAGCCGGCCCGCCTGCTGGACACCCGCTCCAAGGTCGGCATCTCCACCACCACCAAGATCTCCAACGCGGTGATCAGCCTCAAGGTCCGCGGCCATGGGGGCGTGCCCACCGCCGCCACCTCCGTGGTGCTCAACCTGACGGCCACCCAGACCGTCGGCGGGGGCTACCTGGAGGCCTACCCCGAAGGCGCCACCCGCCCGACCGCGTCCAACGTCAACTGGTCGGCCACCGGGACCACCATCCCCAACCTGGTGGCCGTGCCGATCGGCAGCGACGGCAACGTCAGCATCTACGTCCACGGCACCAGCCACGTGATCGCCGACGTCTCCGGCTACTTCTCCACCAGCGGCTCGGCCTTCCACACGGTCACCCCGCTGCGCCTGCTGGACACACGTCAGACGACGGCGCTGGGCGCCGGCAAGACGCTGGCCCTGCAGATCTCTGGGCGCGACGCCATCCCGTCCACCGGCGTCAAGGCCGTCGTGCTGACCGTCACCGTCACCGGCACCACCGGTAGCGGCTACCTCACCGCCTGGGCCGACGGCGGCAGCCGTCCGACGGCCTCCAACCTGAACTGGGTGCAGGGCAAGACGATCGCCAACCAGGTCATCGCGCCCGTCGGCTCCGACGGCAAGGTGGACCTCTACACCAACAGCACCACCAACGTGATCGCAGACGTGGCCGGCTACATCAGCTGACGCCCACCGACGACACGACCGCGATGCCCCGCCGACCATGCCGGACGACGGGGCATCGTTGCACTCAGGGATGCGTGTGCTGCGCTCTTCGATCACGCGGGTTGTCAGTCGTCATCCATGGCGTTTCGTGCGCCGGGCAGTCGCCGTTGTCGAAAAGCGGAGTACCCGGGGAGGCAGAGGGCAGGTGAGTGTCTGGGCGGGCTTGTCGTTTCGGACGCCGAGGAGTCCGGGCAGCCGTCGCTGAGGCTCGTGCAGATGCGGGGCCACCGCTCCCGGCTTCGTCCACGACGGACCGATCGACTCATCGAAACACCGGAAGCGACCCGTGGATCTTCGACGGCTCCGGTGCCCGTTCAGAACAGTTCCAGGTCCTCGCCGCTGGTGTCCGCGACGACTGGCCGGGGCTGGGCGGGGAGGCCGTCCAGTCGGTCGGGACCGGCCTCGGCGGCCACGGCGGGGGCTGTCTCGGCCAGCCAGGCACGGAACCGGTCGGCGGCTTCGCGGTAGGGGACTTGGGCCAGGACGCGGTGCTCGCCGGAGGGGCAGAAGTCGACGGTGACGGTGAGCAGGCAGGATCGGGGCGTGTTCTGACTGCCCGTCCAGGACACGCGCAGGACACCGCAGGGCTTGCGTCCGCGGGGGGCGCGGTGGGTCGGGCGCAGTGATCGGCAGGCTATGTGGGCGGTCCACGCGGCGAGGTGCGGCAGGGGCAGGGTGGTGCGTGCGCGGCAGCCGGGGCAGCGGTGCCAGTGGCGGAGCCAGTCGTCGGTGTCGGTGTGGAAGAGGCGGGTGTAGCGGTTCGCCACGCGGATGTCGTTGCTGTACAGGTGGTCGGGGCGTTCCAGGGTGTTGCAGGACTGGCAGAGGGGGGCGCGGACGTAGCCGTGTTCGTGGCAGTGGTCGAGCACGGTGGCGGGCGCGGTGCGGCAGACGGCGCACGCCCACCCGGCCACCCTGCGGGAGGTGCCGGGCTTCCTGGTGAGTACCGAGTACAGCTGGCCTTCCAGCTCTTTGTCGTACGGGCGTGGTGAGGCGGTGGGTCCCTCGGGGCTCGTCGTCTGCCGACCGTCGGCGTCTCGGGCCCGCCGGGGGCGGGAGGGCGGGTCGGTGACGGCTGCGCTCGCCTGGCGGGTCCGCGCGGCTTGCACCCACCGCGTCTCGGCGTGCTCGGCCGAGTCCAGCAGCCTGACCACAGCGCGCGGCAGCCACCACGTGCGCTGCGTCCCGTCGCGGGTCTGCTCCACGAGTATCTGCCGCCAGTCGATCCCCGCCAGATGGGAGGGCCTGCCGTCTTCACGTCGTGCCGCCGGCCCGGGGCCGCCCGACTCCTGCAGTTCCTCCGCGATGCGTCGGCGCCAACGCAGCTGCGTTTCCTCGTTGCGTCCCTGCCTCGGCGCTCCACCGAACGGGCCGATGCGGACCAGGTCCTGCCGGTCCATCCCCACCGCGTTGAGTTCCGCGGCCGCCCGGCGCACCTCATCCTCCGGAACGTTCCACTGACCGCCGCTCGCCCTCACCGTCGCCACCGCATGGTCGCCGAGCAGGACGTACCCCACCCAGGCGCGGGCAGGAGAGCGGGTGAAGGCCCCAGAAGCCGTCGGCACGGCACCGTCGGCCGTCAGGCCGACCCACAGAGCGTCCGCGGCGGCCAGGGTGATCAGGCCGTCCGCGCGACCTGGCCTGACACGCTCTGACATACCGACAGGCTAACGGCCTGCAACGAGCCGAGGAGCCTGCTTGGCTGCCGGCCCCCGACAACGCGGCGCGCTTCTCAACCATGCACGGACGGGCGCGGACGCGGGAACAACTGCAGGCCGGCTTCAGGATCCCGTCACTCACCGGCGGATCGATGCACAGAAACAGCACAGTCTGCGACTGGATGCATGCGTTGAGTGAGGTTTTATATGCGGACTTACGGCTATCGCTTCTTCCCTGGCGACTCGAACCCCGGGTGCATGGGCCGCAGTTCGGCCGTGGCCAAACGGTAAACAGGCCCCTGATCTGCGTCTCCGCAGGTCAGGGGCCTGTCGTGCAAGGGTGAGTGACGGGACTCGAACCCGCGACATCCTGGACCACAACCAGGTGCTCTACCAGCTGAGCTACACCCACCACGACCGGTGGTCATTCTGTGGTCTTTCCGACCGGCCGAGAAAAAGTGTACAGGGTCCGAAGGGGTGCTCGCGCACGGCTTTACCGGGGTCCCTCCGGAGACCTCCTGAACGGCTATTCCGCAGGCAGGACGTGCTTGGCCGCGATCGTGCGTGCGGTGTCGGAGTCCGGGCCGGGCTGGGGTACGAAGATGGCCTCGCGGTAGTAGCGCAGCTCGGCGATCGACTCGCGGATGTCGGCGAGGGCGCGGTGGTTGCCGTTCTTCTCCGGGCTGTTGAAGTACGCCCGCGGGTACCAGCGCCGGGCGAGCTCCTTGACGCTGGAGACGTCGACGATCCGGTAGTGGAGGTATCCCTCCAGGGCGGCCATGTCCCGGGCCAGGAAGCCGCGGTCGGTGCCGACGGAGTTTCCGCACAGCGGGGCCTTGCCGGGTTCCTTGACGTGTTCCCGTACATAGGCCAGGACCTGCTCCTCGGCCTCGGCGAGCGTCGTGCCGCCGGCCAGCTCGTCGAGCAGGCCGGACGTGGTGTGCATCTGCCGCACCACCTCCGGCATCGTCTCCAGTGCCTTGGCCGGCGGACGGATGACGATGTCCACGCCCTCGCCGAGCACGTTCAGCTCGGAGTCGGTGACCAGTGCGGCCACCTCGATGAGCGCGTCGTCGGACAGCGAGAGGCCGGTCATCTCGCAGTCGATCCACACCATGCGATCGTTCATGCGACCACCCTAAAGCTGACGTCGGCGTTTGGGTGCCCCCGGTACGGCCCCGAAGGCGCCGGGGAGCGGACGTCGTGCTCGGTGGGTGGGTGAGGATGTGACGCCGCCCACCCGAACCGGTCGGGTGGGCGGGACGGTCACCTCAGCTGCCCGTGCGCGGGCCCGGCAGGCTGGCCGACAGGCCTACCGCTGCTGACCTGCGGGTCTGCATCGGCAGTACCCCCTCGGGGTACTGGACCGGCAGCGGACCCGCCGGCGGCAGCGGGGCCGGTTCCGGGGCCTCGGGGCGGTCGGACTGCGGCCGGCGGGCCCGGTAGGCCGCCCGGTACGCGGCCGGGGACGAGCCCAGCTGGCGCCGGAAGTGGCCGCGCAGGGCGACGGGGGAGCGGAAGCCGCAGCGGCCCGCCACCTCGTCCACCGAGTAGTCCGACGTCTCCAGGAGGCGCTGCGCCTGGAGCACGCGCTGGGTGATCAGCCACTGGAGCGGGGCGCTGCCGGTCAGGGACCGGAAACGGCGGTCGAACGTCCGGCGGCTCATGTACGCGCGTGCCGCCAGCGTCTCCACGTCGAACTGCTCGTGGAGGTGCTCCAGTGCCCAGGCGACGACCTCGGCGAGCGGGTCGGCGCCGATCTCCTCTGGTAAAGACCGATCGAGGTAGCGCTCCTGACCGCCGGAGCGGCGGGGCGGGACCACCAGGCGCCGGGCGAGCGCACCGGCCGCCTCGTTGCCGTGGTCCGTCCGCACGATGTGGAGACAGAGGTCGATTCCGGCCGCCGTACCGGCGGACGTCAGGACGTCGCCGTCGTCCACGAAGAGCTCTCGTGGATCGACGTGCACCGACGGATAGCGCTTGGCCAGCGTCGGCGCGTACATCCAGTGGGTGGTGGCCGGGCGGCCGTCCAGCAGGCCGGCGGCGGCCAGCACGAACGCGCCCGTGCACAGCCCGACTATGCGGGCCCCTTCTTCATGCGCGCGGCGCAGCGCGTCCAGCGCCTCTTCGGGCGGCGGCGCGGTGATCGAGCGCCAGGCCGGTACGACGACCGTGCCGGCGCGCGCGATCGCCTCCAGGCCATGCGGCGCGGTGAGTTCCAGGCCCCCTGTGGTCCGCAGCGGGCCTTCCTCGCCTCCGCACACCAGCAGTCGGTAGCGGGGTACGCCGGCGTCCTGGCGGTCTATCCCGAACACCGACAGCGGTATGGAACTCTCGAAGATGGGGCCGCCGCTGAACAGCAGCACCGCGACGATCTCCTTGCGGCGTCGCCCGGACAGTTTCCGGGCCGCGGCTTCCGGCGCGGCAGTGGAGTCGTGGCTCATCCTGCTAAGCCCCCCTCGGTGGTCGCGGCTCCTCGGTTGTGTCGCTCCTGCACGTTTCCCCTCGGTCCTGCACGAGTCCCCCGCCGTAAGACGTCAAGATCGAATCTACTGGTTTCCGCGGTCTCGCGTTGACCAGTTCGACACGCCGTCGATTGTCGACATGACAACTTGGCGTGAAGCATTCGATCACGAAGCGTTGCACTCACGGGCCGTGCAGGGAAGTGCGCCTCGTCGCAGTGGCCAAACCGCATAGGGTGCGAGGGGTCTCCCGGACCCTTTCCGTGCAGGTGGAACGGGGGTTTGGGGGTGGTGGGGGTGCCTCTTGCGCAGGGGCGGGAAGTTGGCTGAAAAGAAGCGTTCCCGTGCGCGGAAACCGGTCAGTCGACCGGTGTACTGCCCTTGCTGTGACGTCCGCCTCCCCGGACCGTCGCACCGCGCTCCGAGAGGCGCAGCAGGAACCGGCACGCGGTGGTGACGGCGGCCAGGCCGAGGGCGGTTCCGGCGGCGCCGGCCGGCGAGGTGCCGTACCAGAGGAGGACCACCGGGACGAGGACGCAGGAGAACGCGGCCCAGCGGACCACGTCGCCGGCGGTGTTCGGGGCGGGGCGTGATGCGGGGGCGGTGGGGCGCCGTCCGGACATGGTCGTACTCCCTGTCGTACTCCCTCGTGGTGCACTCGTACCGTGATCAACGCGTGTTCGAGCGGTCGGTCACCGTGCGTGGGCGTCCGGCCTGTCCGAATCCTGTGCAAACCGCCTGTACGGGGCAGCAACCATTGCGTTACGGGCGCGGCTCGTGCATGCTCCCTGGAACCCCTAACCGACTCCGGGGACTGCCCCCTACGGAGAGTGCGCGGGATCTGGGCTGAGGAGGCGTGCCGCCGTACCCTTGGGGGTATGGGGTTGGGAAGATGTTTCCCGGACACAGCTCCGCCGCACACTGTCGTCCCTCCCCTACACAAGGATCCCAACGCCGAGACAGCCATGGCCGGTCACGAATTCTTCGATCCAGCGGACCGCAAGCGGCCGGTCGCCGACCCCACGGCGGCCGATGCGCTGGCGGCGGAAGAGTCACGTCCTTCCTGCGATCCCGCCTTCAAGCACGGGGTGGTCGTCGGTTTCGACGGTTCCACCTCCAGTGAGCGCGCCCTCGCCTATGCGATCGGGATGGCGCACCGCTCCCGCACAGGGCTGATCATCGTCCATGTCGCCAACCGACTGCCGACCACCGTGTGGGCCGGCTGCGAGCCCCCCGTCTTCGTCGACGTGCCGGACCACCGCACCGAGGTGCTCGGTCTGGAACTCGCCTGCGCCGACTACCTGTCCGAGGTGCCCTGGATCCTCGTCGAGCGCGGCGGTGACATCTGCCACGAACTCGAAGAGGTGGGGCGGGAGTACGAGGCGGACGCGATCGTCGTGGGGTCGACCCACGGGATCGTCGGCCGGATCTTCGGCTCCGTCGCCGGACGGCTCGCCAAGCGGGCCAAGCGGCCCGTCGTTGTCATTCCGTAACTCCCCGTTCTCCCAGGTGAGATGTGCCGTGGGGACGGTCCGGCTCCCTTCGTGCAGTGCCTGAGATTTCTGGCGTGCAGAGGTGTTTGTGCCCTTGTGAAGGGCATATATCGGTCACCGCGCACAACTGCACACAGCATGAAGGGAGCCCGCCGTGGACAATGACGTCTCCGCGGGAAGCGGAACCACTACCGTGGCCGGCCGACTCGCCCTGGGAATCACCCTGTTGGCGTTCGGTCTCGGCACCACCGGCGTGATCGACGACGTCACCACGTCCGACGCCGTGTCAGTCGCCCACTACGTGGGCGGAGTCGCCCTCTTCCTCGTCGGCCTGCTGGCCTTCCGTGACCGTGACGCCGTGAACGGCACGGGCTATGTGGCCCTCGGCGCCCTCTGGTTCACCTGGGCCGTCTCGTCCGGCGGCCATGCCTCGGCCAACGGCGCCGGGCTCTTCCTGCTCCTCTTCGCCCTCGTGGCCCTGTCGTTGACCCTCGCGGGCGGGGACCAGCTCGGACAGGCCATGCACGCGCTGCTGTTCCTGGCGATGCTGCTGCTCGGCGTCGCCGCGTTCGCCGACAGCTCGTCACTGACCAAGGTCGGGGGCTGGGTTGCGGTGGCGTCGGGGGCGGTGGCCTGGTACGCCGCGACGGCCGCGCTCGCGCACTGGCCGACGGTGCTTCCGGGGCGGGCTGCCGGCCGGGGGGTGACGGCCCACGGCTGAAACGGCAGCCGACGCCGGGGAGTTGGGCGTCCCCGGCGATCCAATGAGCGGACCCCTCCGTGGTTTGGTGGCACACGTGGGGGTCCGTTCGGTTTCGTCGGCCCGTGCAGGTGCGTGGGGGCGGGCCGCGCAGTTCCCCGCGCCCCTGAAGGGGCGCTCGCCCCTGGTCTTTTAGGGGCGCGGGGAACTGCGCGAGCAACCCCCACGCACCCGCACAGTCAACGCGACCGGATGACCCCTACTCCACCGTCACCGACTTGGCCAGGTTCCGGGGCTTGTCGATGTCGCGGCCCAGTGCCTTCGCCGTGTGGTACGCGAGGAGCTGGAGAGGGATGCCCATGAGGATGGGGTCGAGTTCGTCCTCGTTCTTCGGGACGACGATCGTGCGGTCGGCCTTCTCCTGGTGCTGGTGGGCCACGGCGAGGATCTTGCCGCTGCGGGCCTTGATCTCCTCCAGGGCCGCGCGGTTCTTCTCCAGGAGGTCGTCGTCGGGGACGATCGCCACCGTGGGGAGGGCCGGCTCGATGAGGGCCAGCGGGCCGTGCTTGAGCTCGGACGCCGGGTAGGCCTCCGCGTGGATGTAGGAGACCTCCTTCAGCTTCAGGGAGGCCTCGCGGGCCACCGGGTAGCCCCGGACGCGGCCGATGAAGAGCATCGAGCGGGCCTCGGCGTACTCCTTGGCCATCTGCTCGATCTCCGCCTCCTGGGCGAGGATCTCCGAGATCTGGGCCGGCAGCTTGCGCAGGCCCTCGATGATCCGCTTGCCGTCGCGGACCGAGAGGTCGCGGATCCGGCCGAGGTGGAGGGCGAGGAGAGCGAACGCCACCGTTGTGTTCGTGAAGCACTTGGTGGAGACCACGCAGACCTCCGGGCCCGCGTGCACGTACGTGCCGCCGTCCGCCTCCCGTGCGATCGCCGAGCCCACCACGTTCACCACGCCCAGCACCCGCGCGCCCTTGCGCTTCAGCTCCTGGACGGCGGCGAGGACGTCGTACGTCTCACCGGACTGGGAGACCGCGATGTAGAGGGTGTCGGGGTCGACGACCGGGTTGCGGTAGCGAAACTCCGACGCCGGCTCGGCGTCGGCGGGGATCCGGGCCAGCTCCTCGATCAGCTGGGCGCCGATCATGCCCGCGTGGTACGAGGTGCCGCAGCCGAGGATCTTCACCCGGCGCACGGCACGGGCGTCCCGGGCGTCGAGGTTGAGGCCGCCGAGGTGCACGGTGGAGAAGCGGTCGTCGATCCGGCCGCGCAGCACGCGGTCGACCGCGTCGGGCTGCTCGAAGATCTCCTTGTGCATGTAGGTGTCGTGGCCGCCCATGTCGTACGACTCGGCCTCCCACTCCACGGTGGTCGGCTCGGCCGTCGTCCGGGTGCCCTCGGTGGTGTACGTCCGGAAGTCGTCGGCCTTGAGGGTGGCCATCTCGCCGTCGTCGAGGGTCACTATCTGGCGGGTGTGGGTGACCAGGGCCGCGATGTCCGAGGCGACGAACATCTCCTTGTCGCCGATGCCGAGGACCACGGGGGAGCCGTTGCGGGCCACCACGATCCGCTCGGGGAAGTCGGCGTGCATGACGGCGATGCCGTAGGTGCCCTCGATCACGCGCAGCGCGTGGCGGACCTTCTCCTCCAGGGTCTCCGCCTGGGAGCGGGCGATCAGGTGGGTGAGGACCTCGGTGTCGGTCTCGGAGAGGAACACCACGCCGTCCGCCTCCAGCTTGCGGCGCAGCTCGGCGGCGTTGTCGATGATGCCGTTGTGCACGACGGCGACCTTCTGGTCGGCCGACATGTGCGGGTGGGCGTTCACGTCGGAGGGGGCGCCGTGGGTGGCCCAGCGGGTGTGCGCGATGCCGGTGGTGCCCTTGAAGCGCGCCGGGACCTTGGCCTCCAGGTCCCGGACCCGGCCCTTGGCCTTCACCATCTTCAGACCGCCGGACTTCGGCGTGGTGACGACGATGCCCGCCGAGTCGTAGCCGCGGTATTCCAGCCGCTGGAGGCCCTCCAGGAGGAGGGGGGTGACATCGCGCTTACCGATGTATCCGACAATTCCGCACATATATAGGTGTTCCGTATTCCTCAGCCGTAGACGATGCGGCGCAGCTGCCGGAGGGTGAGCTCCGGCGGGGCGACCGCCCTGTACTTCAGATCCGCCGCGATCCGGTCGAAGATCTCCGTGTTCACCAGGCCTTCCGCCTGGAGTTCGCGGTGGCGGCGCCGGACGTAGTCCCCGGCCGGCTCGTCGAAGTAGGCGAGCACGTCCTGGATCACCCGCAGCGCCTCGCCCCGGCTCAGGGGCGTGGACCGCGCCAGATGATCAACGAGTTCGTCGTGCACCCGGTAGATCCTGGAGTACCGGCGCCGGTTTCGCAAGAATCCTGCCCGATTCCGGGCAACGGCCTGTTGAATCTCTTATGGGGCTCTGTTCGTAACCTGTCCATCCTGTGTCTTGCGCCACGTTGCTTGTGGAGACGATTTTCAGACGCCATGGACATTCCTCGTATGGGCGTACCCGATGAGCTCGCCGACCGCAGCATGGCCGAGCAGCACGAGTACCTCCGCGCCAAGTTCTCCCGGCGCTCGATGATCAGAGGCGGCGCCGTCACCGTCGGCGCCATCACCGGCGGTCAGTTCGTTCTGGGCGGCACCGCCCAGGCCGCCGTCCCCACGCAGTCCTCCGCCCCCGCTGCAGAGCAGGTCGACGGCTCCCTCGTCGCCCCCTTCGGCCGCCACCTCGCCTTCGGCAGCGACGCCAGCACGGAGATGACGATCTCCTGGCAGGTGCCGGTCTCCGTGAAGAAGCCCTTCGTGCGCATCGGCGCCCACCCCTGGGACCTCTCGCGCAAGATCGACGCCGAGATCCGCACCCTGTACACCCCGGCCGGCGTCGGCGCCAGCGGCGACCACACGCAGTACTACGTGCACGCCAAGCTGAGCCACCTGCGCCCCGGCAAGACCTACTACTACGGCGTCGGCCACCAGGGCTTCGACCCGGCCGAGGCCCACCTCCTCGGCACCCTGGGCACCTTCACCACCGCGCCCGACTGCAAGACGCCGTTCACCTTCACGGCCTTCGGCGACCAGGGTGTCAGCTACCACGGCCTGGCCAACGACGCCCTGATCCTCGGCCAGAACCCCAGCTTCCACCTGCACGCCGGCGACATCGCCTACGCCGACCCGGCCGGCCAGGGCAAGTCCGCCGACACCGGCTTCGACTCGCGCACCTGGGACCAGTTCCTCGCCCAGACCGAGTCCGTCGCCAAGTCCGTGCCGTGGATGGTGTCGTACGGCAACCACGACATGGAGGCCTGGTACTCGCCCAACGGCTACGGCGGCGAGGAGGCCCGCTTCACCCTGCCCGACAACGGACCGGACAAGGCGAACCTGCCCGGCGTCTACTCCTTCGTCTACGGCAACACCGCGGTCATCTCGCTCGACCCGAACGACGTCTCCTTCGAGATCCCGGCCAACCTCGGCATCTCGGGCGGCACCCAGACCACGTGGTTCGAGGGCCAGCTGAAGAAGTTCCGCGCCTCGAAGGACATCGACTTCATCATCGTGTTCTTCCACCACTGCGCCTACTGCACCTCCACCGCGCACGCCTCGGAGGGGGGCGTGCGCCAGGAGTGGGTGCCGCTGTTCGAGAAGTACACGGTGGACCTGGTCATCAACGGCCACAACCACCAGTACGAGCGCACCGACGTCATCAAGGGCAACACGGTCGTCAAGAAGCTCCCGATCGGCGAGACCGCGTACTCCGACACCGAGGGCGTCGTCTACGTCACCGCGGGCGCGGCCGGCCGCAGCCTCTACGCCTTCACAGCCCCCGACTCCTACGAGGGCCACCTGAACGAGGTCGACTCCGTCGCCTCCTTCATCAACACCAAGGATGGCAAGGTCAACGAGACCGTCGCCTGGTCCCGGGTGCGCTACCTCAACTACTCGTTCCTGCGCGTCGACGTCGAGCCCGCCTCGCGCGGCCGCTACGCCAAGCTGAACGTGTCGGGCATCGCCGAGACCGGCGACCGCATCGACCACTTCACGGTGGCCCGCAAGGCCAAGTAGTCGCCGAACAACGGCAGGCGGTCCTCACATCTGCTTGAGGACCGCCTGTTTGGCCCTCGCGAACTCCGCGTCCGTGAGCACCCCCTCGCGATGCAGCTCACCGAGTGCGCGCAGCCGCCGCAGCAGCGCGTCGTGATCGGCCTCGGACGCCATCGCCGTCTCCGGCTTCTGCGCCACGTCCGCCGCCACCTCCGCCCCCACGGCCGTCGCCGGATGCGGCAGCCGCGCCTGCACCGCCGCCGCGACCAGCGCCATCAGCGGATCGCGCTTGAACCCCCACAGCTCCACCGCGTTCGGGTCGTACTTGGCCCGCGTCCGGGCCGGCGCGCCGCGCACCCGGAACCGCAGATGGCCGTTCTCCAGCCCGGCCGACGGCTGCCACTCCACGCCCAGGATGTCCGCCAGGGTCAGCGTCCGCGGACCGGCGGCGGCCTTCGCGTCCTCCGTCTTCCAGTTCCACTCCAGCCGCACCCGCTCCCCGTCGAACGACGCCGTGCCGTCCCCGGCGGACACCGACAGCGGCAGCTGCGGCCCCGGCAGCAGGTACTCGCTCACGGGTGTGCTCGGCACCCGCTCAAGGAGCAGCGCGTCCCGGACCTCCTCCGTGAAGTACTCGGCAACCCCGTACCGGTCCGACTCGACCGTCAGGTGGTAGGGGTCGTGGGGTTCGGCGAGGCGGCCCCCGGTGGCGTGCAGCAGCGGGTCGGCGCCGTCCCGCAGCCGCAGCCTCAGCCGCCCGGACTTCCGCCCCTGCTCGAACGAGATCCCTGCCAACGCCCCCAGCGGGACGACCAGTTCACCCAGCGTCCGGCGCAGCACGCTCACGTTCTTGTCTCGCCCGGGAGTCAGCCGCAGGGCGTCCGAGTCGAAGGCCCAGATGCCGTCCTTCTGGATGATTTCCGCCATGGAGGGATTGTTCCACCGGATCTGCGGGAGAGTGGTCTCGACCAATTCGGTCCGTCAGGACCACCACCGAAGGGAGCGCATGTGAGACGGCACCACAGCACGACTCCCCGTATGGCCCGCATCCTCGGGTCCCTGCTGCTCGTCGCGGCGACCGGCGCCTTCACGGCCGGCGCGACCCCGGCGGCGTCGAGGTCCGCGCCGCACTCCGCACCGACCCCGCTCGACCGGGTGATTCCGGCACCCGCGTCCGTCACGGCGGGCGGATCGCCGTACCGCATCACCCGTGACACCGCCATCCGCGTCGACGGCTCGCGCGACACCCGCCGGGTCGCCGAGTACCTCGCGGACATCCTCCGGCCGTCGACCGGCTACCGGCTGCCCGTCACCACCCAGGGCCGCGAGGGCATCCGACTCCGGCTGGCCGAGGGCCCGTTCGGCGCCGAGGGCTACCGGCTCGACAGCGGCCGTGACGGTGTCACCCTCACCGCCGCCGAGCCCGCCGGCCTCTTTCACGGCGTGCAGACCCTGCGCCAGCTGCTCCCGGCGGCCGTCGAGAAGGACACCGTGCAGCCCGGCCCCTGGCTGGTCGCGGGCGGCACCGTCACCGACCGGCCGCGCTACGCCTACCGCGGCGCGATGCTCGACGTCTCCCGGCACTTCTTCACCGTGGCCCAGGTGAAGCGCTACATCGACCAGCTGGCCCTCTACAAGATCAACGAACTGCATCTGCACCTCAGCGACGACCAGGGCTGGCGCATCGCGATCGACTCCTGGCCCCGGCTCGCGGCCTACGGCGGCTCCACCCAGGTCGGCGGCGGCGCGGGCGGCTTCTACACCAAGGCCGACTACCGGGAGATCGTCCGCTACGCGGCCTTGCGCCATCTGGAGGTCGTCCCCGAGATCGACCTGCCCGGCCACACCAACGCGGCCCTCGCCTCCTACGCCGAGCTCAACTGCGACGGCACGGCACCCCCGCTCTACACGGGCACCGAGGTCGGCTTCAGCTCGCTGTGCGTCGGCAAGCCGGTCACGTACGACTTCGTGGACGACGTGATCCGTGAACTGGCGGCCCTCACCCCCGGCCGCTACCTCCACATCGGCGGCGACGAGGCGCACTCCACCCCCCACGCGGACTACGTGGCCTTCATGGACCGGGTGCAGCCGATCGTCGCGAAGTACGGCAAGACGGTGATCGGCTGGCACCAGCTGACCGGCGCGCACCCGGCCGCCGGGACCCTCGCCCAGTACTGGGGCCTGGACGACACCGCCGCCGACGAGAAGGCCCAGGTGGTGGACGCCGCCCGGCACGGCACCGGGCTGATCCTCTCGCCCGCCGACCGGGTCTACCTCGACATGAAGTACACCGAGGACACCCCGCTCGGCCAGGACTGGGCGGGTCTGGTGGAGGTGAAGCGGTCCTACGACTGGGACCCGGGCACCTATCTCGCCGGGGCGCCCGGTGCGGCGATCAGGGGCGTGGAGGCGCCGCTGTGGACCGAGACCATCGTGACGGACGCCGACCTCGACTACATGGCGTTCCCGCGGCTGCCGGGCGTCGCCGAGCTCGGCTGGTCGCCGGCCGCGACCCACTCCTGGGACGCCTACAAGGTGCGGCTCGCCGCCCAGGCCCCCCGCTGGGACGCGCTCGGCATCGCCTACTACCGCTCCCCGCAGGTGCCCTGGCCTGCGAAGTAGGCTGAGAGGAAAGGACGACGGGCTCCCCCGAGGACCGTACTCGGGGGAGCCCGTCTGCCTGGATCAGAACCCCGCGACGGGATTTTTCAGGGTTCCGACCAGCTGGAGGGCGCCCGACGGGTCCGCCAGGTCCACCATCTGCCGGTTGTCGCGCAGCTGGAGCCGGTTGAGGCAGGACAGCGCGAACTCGGGCGCGAACATGTCGTACCGCGCGAACTTCTCGGCGAGTTCGGGCGCCGACTCCTGGTACTCGCGGGTGACTTCGGCGACCGTCCGCCAGAAGTCGTCCTCGTCCAGGACCCCGTCGGCCGCCAGGTTCGCGGCGAGGAAGCGGAAGAAGCAGTCGAAGACGTCCGTGAAGATCGACAGCAGCTTCATGTCCTCCGGGACCTCGACACGCAGCCGCTCCACCGTCGGCGGCAGCACCGCGTCCGGGTCCATCACCGCGATCTCCTCGGCGATGTCCTTGTAGACCGCCCGCCGGACCACGCCGTCCTCCAGCACCAGGATGACGTTCTCGCCGTGCGGCATGAACACCAGGTCGTAGGCGTAGAAGCTGTGCAGCAGCGGGGTGAAGTACGCCTGCAGATAGGCCCGCAGCCACTCGGTCGGCGCCAGCCCGCTCCGCTCGACCAGCGCGGCCGCGAAGGACGCGCCCTGGTGGTCCACATGGAGGAGGGAGGCCATCGTCGCGAGGGACTCGCCCTCCCGGAGGGACGCGACCGGGCTCTCCCGCCAGAGCGCGGCCAGCATCTTCCGGTACGGCGAGTAGCGGTCGGTCGCCTTCTCGTACTCCAGGTGCCGGTAGCCCACGGCCGCCCGCTCCCGGATGATCGACAGGCCGGTGGACCTGAGCACCGGGTCGTTGTCGATGAGCTGGGCCAGCCAGTCGTTGATCGCCGGGGTGGCCTCCATGTAGGCGGCGGAGAGCCCGCGCATGAAGCCCATGTTGAGGACCGACAGGGCGGTCTTCACATAGTGCTTCTCGGGGTGGGAGCTGTTGAAGAAGGTCCGGATGGACTGCTGGGCCAGGTAATCGTCGTCGCCCTCGCCGAGGCACACGAGGTGGCCGCGGGCGACCTCGGCGGCGAAGGTGACGGTGAGCTTGTTCCACCACTGCCAGGGGTGGACCGGGATGAGCAGGTAGTCGGCGGGGTCCAGGCCCCGGTCGCGCAGGACGCCGTCGAACCGCTCGACGGTCGCCCCGCCCAGCTCCTCCCGCACGAACGACTCGTACGTGATCCCCACCCCCGCCGTGAACGCGGCCCGCGACCGGTGGGCGGCCAGCCACACCAGCCGGACCGGGCTCGCGGTCTCCGGGGCGTACGACAGGTACTCGTGGACGCCGAAGCCGAGCCGGCCGTTGTTGGCGACGAAGCAGGGGTGGCCCTCGGTCATCCCGGTCTCGATCGCCTGGAAGCCGGAGCGCGCCAGCTCGGCGGCCGGGACCTGGGGCTTGGTGAGCTTGTAGCAGGTGCCGGAGAGGGTGGAGGAGATCTCCTCCAGGTACACCGGCAGGATCTCGTCGCTCAGCCCCAGCGACTTCCTCAGCTCGATGAAGAAGTCCAGCGCGGCGAGCGGGAGTTCGGCGCCGTCGCGGGTACGGCTGATGGAGCCGACGTCCACCTGCCAGTGGTCCAGGGCGCGCCGGACGGCGGAGAAGCGGTAGCGGGTCAGCCCGTCGTCGCTGCGGACGACGTACGACGGCCCGTCCGCCTCCGGGGTGATCAGGCGCTCGTGGGCGAACTCGGCGAGCGCCTTGCGTATGAGCAGCCGGTTGGCCTTCTCCCAGCGCTCGGGGGACAGGTGGGCGACCGCGTCGGCGAGCGTCATGCGGCGGCCACCGCCTTCTCGAACCGCTCCCGTGTGCAGAAGCTCAGCAACGCCTTCTTCTCCGGCTTCCGTATCTCCCGTACGGGCATGAACCCGACGGCCTCGTTCAGTGCGTGCACGGCCGTGTTGCGCACGTCCGGCTCGACGACGATCCGGCGGGTCGCCGGGTCCTCGAAGAGACGGGCGACCACGGCCGTGATGACGGCCCTGGTGAAACCGTGCACGGGCGTGTCGGTGGCGGGGGTGAGGAAGTGCATCCCGACGTCCCCCGGCTCGGGCTCGTACAGCCCGACCAGTTCGCGGTGGGCCGGGTCGTAGTACTCCATCAGGAAGGCGGGCGCGCCGTCCGCCCCGATCCCCAGCAGCGCGTGGTGGTGCTCGTCGGCCGCGATCTCCATGTACGCCCGCTCGACGTCCTCCAGTCTCGCGTCCCGCATCATCCAGTAGGCCGCCTTGGGGTGGGTGACCCAGGAGTGCAGGAGGTCGGCGTCCTTGAGCGGGTCGAGGGGCCGGAAGGCGAAGGTCAGGGTGGCGGTGGTGCTCATACGGAGAACTCCTGGAAGGCGATCGTCTTCTCCACCGGGTAGTACTCCGAGCCGAGCAGCTCGCGGATGATGTACGCGTTCCGGTAGGGGCCCATGCCCAGGTCGGGGCTGGTGATGCTGTGGGTGTGGACGCCGGCGTTCTGGAGGAACACGCCCCGGCCGGTGACGTCGATCGCGTAGTTGCGGGCCACGTCGAAGTTGCCGTGCGTGTCGTAGCGCAGCCGGTCCCGGACCGGCCCGAGGAACTCCGGCTCGGCGTACTTGTAGCCGGTGGCCAGGACCAGGCCCTGGGTCTCGATCTCGTACTCCTTGCCCTGCTCCTCCTGGCGGAGCGTGAGCGTGTAGCTGCCGTTGTCGTGACCGGCCGCTTCGAGCGAGGAGTTGGTCAGGAGTCTGGTCGGGACCGGGCCGCCGAGGTTCTTCTGGTAGAGCAGGTCGAAGATCTCGTTGATCAGGTCGCCGTCGATGCCCTTGAAGAGGCCCTTCTGCTCGGCGGTGAGCCGGTAGCGGGTGTTCTCGGGGAGGGCGTGGTAGTAGTCGATGTACTCGGGGCTGGTCATCTCCAGCGTGAGCTTGGTGTATTCGAGCGGGAAGAAGCGGGGGGAGCGGGTCACCCAGTTCAGCCGGTAGCCGTGGACGTCGATCTCGCTGAGCAGGTCGTAGTAGATCTCGGCGGCGGACTGGCCGCTGCCGACCAGCGTGATCGACTCCTTCGACTGCAGCTCCTCCTTGTGCCGCAGGTACTGGGAGGTGTGGATGAAGTCGCCGCCCAGGCCCTGGCAGGCCGCCGGGATGTGCGGTGGGGTGCCGGTGCCGAGGACCAGGTGACGGGCGCGGTACGTCTCCCCGGCGGCCGTCGTGACGAGGTACCGCCCGTCCTCGTACCGGACCTCCGTCACCGTCGTGCCGAAGCGGACGTTGGTCAGCCGGTTCGCGGCCCAGCGGCAGTAGTCGTCGTACTCGACCCGCAGCGGGTAGAAGTTCTCGCGGATGTAGAACGAGTACAGACGCCCCTTCTCCTTCAGGTAGTTCAGGAAGGAGTAGGGGGAGGTGGGGTCGGCGAGGGTGACCAGGTCCGACATGAACGGGGTCTGGAGGTGGGCGCCGTCCAGGAACATGCCGGCGTGCCACTCGAAGTCGGGCTTCGAGTCCAGGAAGACGCCGTCCAGTTCGGCGATCGGCTCGGTGAGGCAGGCGAGGCCGAGGTTGAACGGGCCGAGCCCGATCCCCACGAAGTCGTAGGTCTTGCTCGGGGTTTCAGGACGCGCGGTCAAGGGACTCTCCCAGGTACTGCTCGGCGTGGCCGGCGATCAGATCGAGGACGGCGGCGATGTCCGCCGTCGTGGTCTCGGGGTTGAGCAGGGTGAACTTCAGGTAGTGGCGGCCGCCGACCTTGGTGCCCGCGACCACGGCGTCGCCGGAGGCGAACAGGGCCTTGCGGGCGTACAGGTTGGCGCGGTCGATCTCGGCCGGGTCGGTGACGGCGGCGGGGATGTGGCGGAAGACCAGGGTGGACAGGGACGGCTCCACGACGACGTCGTAGCGCGGGTCGGCCGCGAGCAGCTTCCAGCCCTCGGCCGCCAGGTCGCAGACCTCGTCGAAGAGCTCGCCGATGCCGTCGGCGCCCATGGTGCGCAGGGTCATCCAGAGCTTGAGGGCGTCGAAGCGGCGGGTGGTCTGCAGGGACTTGTCGACCTGGTTGGGGATGCGCTCCTGCACCATCCGGCGCGGGTTGAGGTACTCCGCGTGGTAGGTGGCATGGCGCAGGGTGGCCGCGTCCCGGACCAGCACGGCGGACGAACTCACCGGCTGGAAGAAGGACTTGTGGTAGTCCACGGTGACCGAGTCGGCGCGCTCGATGCCGGCGATCCGGTCCCGGTGCTTGAGGGAGGCGAGCAGTCCGCAGCCGTAGGCCGCGTCGACGTGCATCCACACGCCGTACTGCTCGCACAGCTCGGCGATCTCCGGCAGCGGGTCGATGGAGCCGAAGTCGGTGGTGCCGGCGGTGGCGACGACCGCCATGGGCACCAGGCCGTCGTTCTTGCAGCGCTCCAGTTCGCGGGCGAGGGCGACGGTCTGCATCCGCTTGTCGGTGCCGACGGGCACGGAGACCACCGCATCCTGGCCCAGGCCGAGCAGTTTCGCCGACTTCTTCACGCTGAAGTGGCTGACCTCGGAGGCGAAGATCCGCAGGTCGGCCAGGGAATCGGCCTTGGCCTCCTCCCGCGCGAGGAGCAGCGCCTGGAGGTTGGACTGGGTGCCGCCGGAGGTGAACACCCCGTCGGCGGCCTCGCCGAGGCCGATGCGGGCGGTCGTCCAGTCGATCAGTTTCCGCTCGATGAGGGTGCCGCCGGCCGACTGGTCCCAGGTGTCCAGGGAGGAGTTGACGGCGGAGAGCACCGCCTCGCCGAGCACCGCCGGGATGACCACCGGGCAGTTGAGGTGGGCGAGGTAGCGGGGGTGGTGGAAGTAGACGGCGTCCCGGAGGTAGACGTCCTCCAGTTCGTCCAGGACCGCGGTGGTGTCGTGCAGCGGGCGGTCCAGGTCGATGGCGTCGATGGCGGGGGCGAGGGCGTCGACGGTGACACCCGTGAACGGCCGGTCGGTGGTGGCGAGTTTGGCTGCCACCCGCTCTACTCCTTCGGTCACGGAGCGGCGGTAGTGCTCCGCGGTCAGGTCATTGAGCAGGTGCGAGCGCATGAGGGGGGCCTCCGGGACGATCCGTGCGGGGGAGGGGAGCGATCGACTCCACTTAGGTTAGCCTAACCTAAGTAACGCGAGCGAAACGCTGCCCCTCCCGTGACAGCCGTCACGTCGGCGGGTGTAACTACTCGCCCGCCGCCCGAAGCTGTTCCTCCGTCAGCCCCTGCCGCCAGTACCCGACGAAGGTGACCCGGCCCCGGTCGATCTCCCGCTCCCCGACGAGGTGCCGGCGCAGCTCCTTCACCCGCCCCGACTCGCCCGCGATCCACGCGTAGGGCCGCTCGCAGGAGGGGAGTTGGGCAGCCCGGATCTCCCCCACGGCATCGCGGCCGCCGACCAGCCAGGTGATCTCCGCGTCCGCCGCGGTGGCCACGTCCTGCACGTCCCCGGCGTGCGGCACCTCCAGCCAGGCGCGGACGCGCGTGCCGGCGGGCAGGGATTCGAGGATGGCGGTCGCGGCCGGTACGGCGGTCTCGTCGCCCCAGACCAGCACCAGATCGGTGTCCTCGGGCGGCCGGAAGCGGATCGCCCGGTTGTCGGCGATCGCCGGGCCGAGGAGGACGACCCGGTCCCCGGCGCCCGCCCGCGACGCCCAGCGGGAGGCGGGTCCGGCGGGGATGGCGGCCCCCGGCTCGACCCCGTGCAGCACGAAGTCGATGTCGATCTCGTCGGGGTCGCGGCGCAGCGCCCGGAGCGTGTACGACCGCATCACGGCCCGTACGTCGTCCGGCAGTTCCCGCCACCCCTGCCACCACCTGTCGCCCAGCTCGATCGGCACGGCGGGCTCGGTCCGGCCCTCGGCGGGGAGGAACAGGGAGAGGGACTGGTCGCGTCCATGGGAGTGGAAGTGCGCCAGATCGGCACCGGCGAAGGTGACCCGGACCAGAGACGGACCGAGCCGCCTCGTCCGTACGACCTGGAGGGAGAAGAAACGGAACGGGGCGGCTACGGCCGTCGTCATATGAGCTCCTGAGGGTCAGGAAGTTGTACGAACGTGGAGCGGGAGGGTCAGCTGACCTTCTTCGCCGTCTCGATCGCCTTGGCGAGGTTCTCCACCATCGCGACGCACTTGTCGTAGGAGAAGATCGGCTCGGGCGAACGCGGGATGACCTGACCGGCTTTGACCGCGGGGAGCTTCTTCCAGGTGGCCTGGGTGATGTCGGCCGGCTGGATGGTCGCCGTACGGTCGTCCATCATGATGATGTCGGCCTGGTACTTGTCGACGTTCTCCCAGCTCAGCGACTCGTACCAGCCGCCGCTCGCCTTGAGTACGGACGCCGAGGGCTCCACGAAGTTCACGCCGAGGGCCTTGAAGTACTCCAGGTCCACGGAGAGGTTGGAGCCGGAGACGTAGAACAGGTCCTGGGCGGCCGAGCCGGCGAGCACCTTGATGTCGGGGTGCGCCTTGGCGGCGGCGCGCAGCCGGGAGGACGCCTCCTCGAACCGCTTCTTCGCGTCGGTCACCTTGCTCGCCGTCAGGTCCGCGCCGAGCGACTCGGCGAGGGCCCAGACGCGCTGGAGCGGGACGGTCAGCTGGCGGTCGTAGGCCGAGATGCCGACGCTCGGGGCGAGCTTGGCGATCTTGTCCTTGGACTCGTCCGGGACGTACCAGAGGGTGCCGGCGCCGTCGAACATCGTGGTGATGAGGACGTCCGGGGCGAGGGCCGCGTACTTCTCGACGTTGAACTGGCCCCACGCGTTGCCAAGGACGGTCAGCTTGCTGACGTCCATGTCGCCGGCCTGGACATCGGCTTTGCCGTCCTTCGTCTTCGTCGGGCCGAAGACGCCCTTGACGTCGATGCCGTAGTCGTACAGCGCGGCGGCGACACCGACGAACGCGACGATGTCCGCCGGGACCTTGTCCAGCTTCACCGTGGTCCCGCGGTCGTCCTTGAACGTCCAGGGACCGGACTTGGCGGCGGCCGTCGTCTCCTTGTCCGAGGAGCCGCTTTTCGCGTCGTCGTCCCCACAGGCCGCGAGCGCGGCGCCGAGACCGAGGGCGCCGCCCGCGGCGAGGATGCCACGGCGGGTGAGGTGGGCTGCTCTGACGTTGGACATGGCTGTGGCTGCTTTCGGACGTGCGGAAACACCGCCGGACAAGTCGTTGCTTAGGTTAGCCTAACCTCAGATCTTGTCCAGGGGTGCCCCGGCGCCGCCCGCGCAAGCCAGGCTCTATGAACCCAACTCGCCTACCAGCGACTTCTGTTGGCGTGCCGGGTCGTCACCGGGGCCGGTAGGCGGTGGCCAGCACGGAGACGGTGACCCGGTCGGGCAGACGGCCCCCGTCGTCCAGCTCCGCACGGCTCACGTGGTGTGCGCTCGGCGTCATCGCGACCAGGCCCAGGGCCTCTTCGCGGGCCAGGGTCGCGAGGTACTCCACCGGCTCGGTGGCGGCGACGGTGAAGAAGGGGTCCAACGAGCGGTGCAGGCGCTGTTCCTTGGCCGGGTCGACCGTGACCATCGTGGGCAGCCGTGCCCGCAGCTCGGACAGGTGCCGCCCGGTGGGGCGGACCACGACCAGCCGGCCGGTCGGACGGAGCACGCGGTGGAACTCGGCCGGATTGCGCGGGGCGAACACGTCCAGCACGACATCGGCGACCGCGGTGCCCAGCGGAAAGGGACGGAAGACGTCCCAGGCCGCCGCGGCGGCCCGGTCATGGGCGCGGGCAGCGGCGCGCAGCGCACGCACCGACGTGTCCAGGCCCAGACCGCGAGCACCGGGCAGCCGGTCGAGCACCCCGGCCAGGTAGTAGCCCGTGCCACAGCCCGCGTCCACGACCGTGGCCGGCTCGGGCGCGGAGCCGGCCGCCAGCCGGGTCACGACGTCACGGACGGGCGCGTAGCTCCCGGTGGACAGGAACCGCTCCCGGGCACGGGCCATGGCCGCGTCGTCGCCGCTGGTGGCGCGGCTGCCCGCCAGCAGACCGGCGTAGCCGTGCCGGGCGATGTCGAAGGCATGGCCCGCCGGGCAGCGCAGTGCGCCGCGGTCGGGGCACAGCCGGCGCGTGCGGCACGCAGGGCAGCGCAGCAGGTCGAGGCAGCGGGTGAGGGCAGGGGGAAGCAACCCGGGCACGAGGCGCTCCTGACAGGGGTGAAGGGAAGGGACCGTGCCTGCGCGCACCGGGAGAAGCCGCTGCTGGTTCACACGACAGGCACACCGAGGAGGGCGACGCCGACGGGCGTCACCCTCGACGACTTCCGATCACAGGAAGCAGTAGTGCGGGGTGCTCGTGAATGCCACGCGGTGAGTCTACGAGCTCAGGCTCCGGCGACGTGACGACCCTTGATACCCGCCCCTCGGCGTGCTCACCTTGTGCCGTGACCTACGGCTGGAGCAGACGTTCGCTCGCCGTCCTCTTCGTGGTCTGCGCGGGGGCGCCGGTGGCGCTCGTCCTCGACGCCGCCACGGGGTGGAGCCGTTCGGCGATCGGCACACCGACATGGGCGTCGTGGACGATCGCGGCGCTCGCGATCTGCGTCGGTCTGCCGTTCGCCTGGGCCGCCACCCCCTTCGGTACCCGGGGCGCGACGAACCTCCTGCTCAACGCCTACCGCCGCGAGGGGCTGGAGGCCACCGAACGGCAGCACCTGTCCAGACTGTCGTCCCGAAGGGCCGGTCTCCAGCTGTTCAACCTCGGCCTCGCCCTCGAACGGGCCGGCGACCAGGACGGCGCCCAGGCGGTCTACCGGCGCGCGGCGCACCACGGCTACCCACCGGCCATGGTGCGCCTGGCATACGTCCTGAGCCTCCGGGGCGAAGAACCCGAGGCCCGGAACTGGTACCGCCGCGCAGTGGAGGCCGGATACCCGCTGGACCCACTGCAGGAGGCGGACGGCGAGTAGCAGGCGCCTGACGAACTGCTGCCCCTGGCCGCCTCAGCTCACCAGCCCCAACTCTCGTGCGATCAGCATCCGCTGGACCTCGCTCGTGCCCTCGCCGATCTCCAGGATCTTGGAGTCGCGCCACATGCGGGCCACCGGGTACTCGTTCATGAAGCCGTAGCCGCCGTGGATCTGGGTGGCGTCGCGGGCGTTGTCGACGGCGATGGTGGAGGAGTAGAGCTTGGCGAGGGCGGCTTCCTTCTTGAAGGGGTCGCCGGAGACGAGGCGGGAGGCCGCGTCGCGCCAGGCGAGGCGGGCCGTGTGGGCCTTCATCTCCATGTCGGCGATCTTGAACTGGATGGCCTGGTTGGCGCCGATGGGGCGGCCGAAGGCGTGGCGTTCCTTCGCGTACCGCACGGATTCGTCGACGCAGCCCTGGGCGAGGCCGGTGGCGAGGGCCGCGATGGCGATGCGGCCCTCGTCGAGGATGCGCAGGAACTGGGCGTAGCCGCGGCCCTCCTCGCCGAGCAGGTTGGCGGCGGGGACCCGGACGTCGGAGAAGGACAGCTCACGGGTGTCGGAGGCGTTCCAGCCGACCTTGGAGTAGGGGGCGGCGACGGTGAAGCCGGGGGTGCCGGAGGGGACGATGATCGAGGAGATCAGCGGCTTGCCGTCGGGCTTGCGGCCGGTGACCGCGGTGACGGTGACCAGACCCGTGATGTCCGTCCCCGAGTTGGTGATGAAGCACTTGCTGCCGTTGATCACCCACTCGTCGGTGGCCGGGTCCAGGCGGGCCGTGGTGCGGGTGGCGCCGGCGTCGCTGCCGCCGTCCGGCTCGGTGAGGCCGAAGGCACCGAGGATCTCGCCGGAGCAGAGCCGGGGGAGCCACTCCTGCTTCTGCTCCGCAGTGCCGAACAGGTGCAGGGGCATCGCGCCCAGCGACACCCCGGCCTCCAGGGTGATCGCCACCGACGAGTCGACGCGGGCCAGTTCCTCCAGGGCGATGCCGAGGGCGAGGTAGTCGCCGCCCATCCCGCCGTACTCCTCGGGGAACGGCAGCCCGAACAGGCCCATGCGGCCCATCTCGCGGACGATCTCGTAGGGGAACTCGTGGCGCTCGTAGAAGTCGCCGATCTTCGGCGCCACGACGTCGTGCGCGAACTCCTCCACCGTGCGGCGGAGTTCTTCCAGTTCGGGGGAGAGGCGGTGGTCCATGGTCGTCACTCCTGGTGGGAGAGGGCGCGGACGGTACGGGACGGGCTGGGTCGGCCCAGTTGTTCGGCCATCCACACGCTGGTGGCGGTGAGGCGGCCGAGGTCGACTCCGGTCTCGATGCCGAGGCCCTGGAGCATCCAGACCAGGTCCTCGGTGGCGAGGTTGCCGGTGGCGGACTTGGCGTACGGGCAGCCGCCGAGCCCGCCGGCGGACGCGTCGACGGTCGTCACGCCGTGTTCCAGGGCCGCGTAGGTGTTGGCGAGCGCCTGGCCGTAGGTGTCGTGGAAGTGCACGCCGATGACGTTCGTCGGCACGCCTTCCTCGTTGAGGAGGGAGAGCAGTTCGAGGACATGGCCGGGGGTCGCGACGCCGATCGTGTCGCCCAGGCTCAGCTCGTCGCAGCCCATGTCGCGCAGGGCCTTGCAGACCCGGACCACCTGGTGGAGCGGGACGGCTCCCTCCCAGGGGTCGCCGAAGCACATCGAGACATAGCCGCGCACGTGCGCGTCGGCCTCCTTCGCCTGCCGGACGACCGGGTCGAAGACGGCCAGGGACTCGTCGACCGTGCGGTTGAGGTTGGCCTTGGCGAAGGACTCGGTGGCGCTGGCGAAGACCGCGATCCGGCGGGCGCCGAGGGTCAGGGCGCGGTCCAGGCCGCGCTGGTTGGGGACGAGCACGGGGAGGGCGACGCCCGGCAGGTCGCGGACCCGCGGGAACAGGTCCTCCGCGTCCGCGAGTTGGGGCACCCACTTGGGGTGCACGAAGCTGGTCGCCTCGATCGTCGTCAGGCCCGCGTCGGCCAGGCGGTGCACGAACTCCGCCTTGACGTCGGTGGGGACCGTCGACTTCTCGTTCTGCAGGCCGTCGCGGGCGCCGACCTCGTGGATCCGGACCCGGGCGGGAAGGTCGGTCGCCGGTACGACCATGGGGAGTGTCATGTGGCGTCCTCCACCGGGTTGATGACGGCCAGCACCTGGTCCATGGCGACCGTGGCACCGGGTCTCACGTCGAGTTCGGCGACCGTGCCGGCGTGCGGGGCGGAGATGACGTGTTCCATCTTCATCGCCTCCACCACCAGCAGGCTCTGCCCGGCGGTCACCTCGTCCCCGACGGCGACCTTCACCACGGTCACCGTGCCGGGCATCGGCGCGGTCAGGGAGTCGGCGCCGGCGTGCGCGGTGCCGTGCAACGAGGCGGCGACCGGGTCGTGGTCGCGGACCTGCCAGGCGTCACCGTCGCGGCCGATCCAGTCGGCGGCCCGGCGGAAGGTGTGGCGGACGCCGTCCAGCGTCACCGACACCCGGTCGGCGGTCACGGTGTGCGTGCCGCGCGGGACGTACTCCACCGGGTCCTGCACCCGGAGGTGGAAGCCGACCGGCTTGGGGGTGCCCCCGAGACGCCAGCCGCCGGGCACCGAGAAGGGGTCCGTCCAGCCCTCGCGGGCGGGCCGCAGCGCCTCCAGCCGGACGGCCGCCGCCGCCTCGTACACCTCGTCCGGTACGTCCGTGGAGACCAGGTCGTCCACCACCCGCTCGACCAGCCCCGTGTCCAGCTCGCCCGCCACCACCGCCGGATGGGCGAGCAGCCGGCGCAGGAACCCGGCGTTGGTCTGCACGCCCAGCGTGACCGTCTCCGCGAGGGCCGCGCGCAGCTTCCGGAGCGCGGTCTCCCGGTCCGGGCCGTACGCGATCACCTTGGACAGCATCGGGTCGTACAGGCTGCCCACCTCGGTGCCCTCGCTGAGCCCCGAGTCGGTGCGGACGCCGTCGCCGGACGGTTCGTCCAGCAGAAGGACCGTGCCGCCGGTCGGCAGGAAGCCCCGCGCCGGGTCCTCGGCGCAGATCCGCGCCTCGACCGCGTGCCCGCTGAGCGTGATGTCGCCCTGCCCGTACGGCAGTCGCTCACCCGCCGCCACCCGCAGCTGCCACTCCACCAGGTCGAGGCCGGTGACCAGCTCGGTGACCGGGTGCTCCACCTGGAGGCGGGTGTTCATCTCCATGAAGTAGTACGACGAGGGGTCGCCGCCCGGCACGATGAACTCCACCGTGCCCGCGCCGACGTACCCGCACGAGCGCGCCGCCTGCACCGCCGCCTCGCCCATCGACGCCCGCGTGGCCTCGTCCAGGAGCACGCTGGGCGCCTCCTCGATCACCTTCTGGTGCCGCCGCTGGAGTGAGCACTCGCGCTCGCCGAGATGGACGACGTTCCCGTGCCTGTCGGCGAGGATCTGGATCTCGATGTGCCGGGGCCGGTCGATCCACCGCTCGACGAGGAGCGTGTCGTCGCCGAAGGAGGCGCGGGCCTCGCGGCGGGCGGCGGCGATCTCCTCGTCCAGCAGCGTCAGGTCCCGCACCAGCCGCATGCCCTTGCCGCCGCCACCGGCGGAGGGCTTGAGCAGCACGGGTGCGCCCAACTCACGGGCAGCAACGGCCAGTTCGGGGTCACGGCCGCCCGGCACCACCGGCACCCCGGCCGCCGCCACCGTCTCCTTGGCCCGGATCTTGTCGCCCATCAGCGCGATCGCGTCGGCGGACGGGCCGATGAACACCAGTCCCGCCTCCTCGCAGGCCCGCGCGAAGGCGGCGTTCTCGGCGAGGAAGCCGTAGCCGGGGTGGACCGCCTGGGCGCCGCTCGACCGGGCGGCGCCCAGCAGCCGCTCCACCGACAGATAGCTCTCGCCCGCCGGCGCCGGACCGATCCGTACGGCGGTGTCGGCCTCCCGGACGTGCCGGGCGTCCGCGTCGGCGTCGGAGTACACGGCCACCGAGCGCACGCCCAGCGACCGCAGCGTACGGATGACCCGGACGGCGATCTCGCCCCGGTTGGCCACGAGTACGGTGTCGAACACGAGTCCCCTCCTCACATCCGGAAGACGCCGAACTGGGGCTCACCCAGGGGCGCGTTGCCACAGGCCGTCAGGGCGAGTCCGAGCACCTGCCGGGTGTCCAGGGGGTCGATGACCCCGTCGTCCCAGAGGCGGGCCGTCGCGTAGTAGGCGTTGCCCTGGCGCTCGTACTGGGCGCGGACGGGCGCCTTGAAGGCCTCTTCCTCGTCGGCGGGCCAGGACTCGCCGCGCGCCTCCAGCTGGTCCCGCTTGACCGTGGCCAGCACGCTGGCGGCCTGCTCGCCGCCCATGACGGAGATCTTGGCGTTGGGCCACATCCACAGGAAGCGGGGGGAGTACGCCCGGCCGCACATCGAGTAGTTCCCGGCGCCGTACGAGCCGCCGACCACCACCGTCAGCTTCGGCACGCGCGTGCACGCCACGGCCGTGACCATCTTGGCGCCGTGCTTGGCGATGCCGCCGGCCTCGTAGTCCTTGCCGACCATGAAGCCGGAGATGTTCTGCAGGAACACCAGCGGGATCCCGCGCTGGTCGCACAGCTCGATGAAGTGGGCGCCCTTCTGGGCGGACTCGGAGAAGAGGATGCCGTTGTTGGCGACGATGCCGACCGGGTGGCCGTGGATCCGGGCGAAGCCGGTGACCAGGGTCTGCCCGAACTCGCGCTTGAACTCGGCGAACCGGGAGCCGTCGACGACGCGGGCGATGATCTCGCGGACGTCGTAGGGGGTGCGGGAGTCGACGGGGACGGCGCCGTAGAGGCCGTACGGGTCGACCTTCGGCTCGACGACCGGGGTGACCTCCCAGGGCAGGGCGCGCCGGGCGGGCAGGGTCGCGGCGATGTTCCGGACGATCCGCAGCGCGTGCGCGTCGTCCTCGGCGAGGTGGTCGGTGACACCGGAGACCCGGGAGTGGACCTCGCCGCCGCCCAGCTCCTCGGCCGTGACGACCTCGCCGGTGGCGGCCTTCACCAGTGGGGGGCCGCCCAGGAAGATCGTGCCCTGGTTGCGGACGATGACCGCCTCGTCGCTCATGGCCGGGACGTAGGCGCCACCGGCCGTGCAGGATCCGAGGACGGCCGCGATCTGCGGGATCCCGGCCCCCGACATCCGGGCCTGGTTGTAGAAGATCCGCCCGAAGTGGTCGCGGTCGGGGAAGACCTCGTCCTGCATGGGCAGGAAGGCCCCGCCGGAGTCCACCAGGTAGACGCACGGCAGCCGGTTGTCGAGGGCGACCTCCTGGGCCCGCAGATGCTTCTTCACGGTCATCGGGTAGTACGTGCCGCCCTTGACGGTGGCGTCGTTGGCGACGATCACGCACTCGCGCCCGCTCACCCGCCCGATGCCGGCGATCACGCCGGCCGCCGGGGCCGCCCCGTCGTACATCCCCTCGGCGGCCAGCGGGGCCAGCTCCAGGAAGGGCGAGCCGGGGTCCAGCAGGGTGTCCACCCGGTCCCTGGGCAGCAGCTTGCCGCGTGCGGTGTGCCGGGCCCGGGCCTTCTCACCGCCGCCCAGCGCCGCCGCGGCGAGCCTGCCGCGCAGTTCCTCCACGAGGACGCGGTGCGCCTCCTCGTTGGCCCGAAAGGCCTCCGACGCGGGGTCCGCCGCGCTCGTCAGCTCCGGTGCCTGGTCCATGCCGCGATCCCCTCATTCTTGTTAATGAGCGTTAACGCATTTCCCTCAGGTTAACGACCGCTAACCTCCCTGTCTAGAATTGCCCTCATGGTCACGAGAACCGACGCCCCGACCCGTCGCGAGCAGATCCTCAAGGAGGCCGCCCGGCTCTTCGCCGAGCGCGGCTTCCACGGTGTGGGCGTCGACGAGATAGGCGCGGCGGTCGGCATCAGCGGGCCCGGTCTCTACCGGCACTTCGCGGGCAAGGACGCGATGCTCGCGGAGCTGCTGGTGGGGATCAGCGGGCAGCTGCTGACGGGGGCGAAGCGGCGCCTGGCGGAGGCCGACGGGGTCCCCGCCGAGGAGGTCCTCGACTCCCTCATCGAGGGGCACATCGACTTCGCCCTCGACGACCGTCCACTGATCACCCTGCACGACCGGGAACTGGACCGCCTGCGCGACAGCGACCGCAAGCTCGTACGGCAGCTGCAGCGGCAGTACGTCGAGCTGTGGGTGGAGGTCCTGCGCGCGGTCTACCCGGCCCTGGCGGAGCCCGCGGCCCGCTCGGCGGTGCACTCGGTCTTCGGCCTCCTGAACTCCACCCCGCATCTGGGCCGACCGGGTTCCCTGCCGGGGCGGGGCGTGACGGCGGTCCTGCTGCACCGGATGGCGAGGGGGGCGTTCGCGGCGGCGGCCGAGTGACCGGCCCTCCCCGGCGTGACGAGCGTTACGCCCGTCCCCCCTCTCGCACCCTGGACCCATCCGCCTACCCACCGGTACGGTAATGCTCTGAGCAAGCGCTTAGACAGATGGACGTGCCTGGAGGTGGCGGCGTGCGCCGTACGTTGTTCAACGAGGATCACGAGGCGTTCCGGGAGACCCTCCGCGCCTTCATCGAGGCCGAGGTCGTACCCGTGTACGACGAGTGGTTCGCGGCCGGCCAGGCGCCCCGCGACTTCTACTACAAGCTCGCCGAGCTCGGCGTCTTCGGCATCCGCGTCGACGAGGAGTACGGCGGCGCCGGCATCGACTCCTACAAGTTCGAGGCCGTCCTCTACGAGGAGACCGCCCGCGCGGGCGTCGCCTTCGGCGGCTCCGGTGTGCACGTGCTGCTCGGCCTGCCCTACCTCAAGCTGCTGGCGACGGACGAGCAGAAGAAGCGGTACCTGCCGAAGTTCGTCTCCGGCGAGGAGATGTGGGCCATCGCGATGACCGAGCCGGGCACCGGCTCCGACCTCGCGGGCATGAAGACCACCGCCAAGCTCAGCGAGGACGGCACGCACTACGTCCTCAACGGCGCCAAGACCTTCATCACCGGTGGCGTGCACGCCGACCGCATGATCGTCTGCGCCCGCACCTCCGCGCCGACCAAGGAGGACCGCCGCCACGGCATCTCCCTGTTCGTCGTGGACACCAAGGCCGAGGGCTACTCGGTCGGCCGCAAGCTCGACAAGCTGGGCCTGAAGACCTCCGACACCGCCGAGCTGGCGTTCGTCGACGTCAAGGTCCCCGTCGAGGACCTCCTCGGCGAGGAGAACAAGGGCTTCTACTACCTCGGCCACAACCTCGCCTCCGAGCGTTGGGGCATCGCCTTCGGCGCCTACGCGCAGGCCAAGGCCGCCATACGCTTCGCCAAGCAGTACGTGCAGGAGCGGGTCGTCTTCGGCCAGCCCGTCGCCGCCTTCCAGAACACCAAGTTCGAGCTGGCCGCCTGCCAGGCCGAGGTGGACGCGGCCGAGGCCGTCGTCGACCGCGCCACGGAGGCCCTCGACGCCGGTGAGCTGACCCCGGCCGAGGCCGCCAGCGCCAAGCTGTTCGCCACCGAGGTCGCCCACCGCGTGATCGACCGCTGCCTCCAGCTGCACGGCGGCTACGGCTTCATGAACGAGTACCCGATCGCCCGCCTGTACGCGGACAACCGCGTCAACCGCATCTACGGTGGCACCAGCGAGATCATGAAGACGATCATCGCGAAGGACATGGGCCTGTAAGGTCCCCGCAATTACCGGCAAGTAGAAAAGGTGCCATGAACCAGGCACTGAACGATCTCCTCGATCTGCTCGACCTGGAGCAGATCGAGGAGAACATCTTCCGCGGCCAGGCCTCTTCCCGGGCCGGAGTCGTCCCACGGGTCTTCGGCGGACAGGTCGCGGCCCAGGCGCTGGTCGCCGCCGGGCGCACGGTCCCGGCGGACCGGCACGCCCACTCCCTGCACGCGTACTTCCTGCGGGCCGGCGACCCGGGCGCGCCCATCGTCTACAACGTCGAGCGCATCCGCGACGGCCGCTCCTTCACCACCCGGCGCGCGGTCGCCGTCCAGCACGGCCGCCCGATCTTCGCCCTCTCCGCGTCCTTCCAGCTGTACGAGGACGGCCTCGACCACCAGGCTCCGATGCCGCCCGCGCCCGACCCGGAGTCCCTCCCCACCTCGGCCGAGCGGCTGCGCGGCTACGACCATCTGCCGTCCGCCGTGGTCGAGAAGTTCCTGGAGGCCCGCGAGGCGATCGACCTGCGGTACGTCGACGAGCCGCCGTACGGGAAGTTCGGCGAGCCGCGCGAGCCGCACAGCCAGGTCTGGTTCCGCACCAACGGCAAGCTCGACGACGACCCTCCCCCAGACTCCGTCTGGGGGGACCCCCAGCTGCACGTCGTCCTCGCCGCCTATATCTCCGACATGACCCTGCTCGACTCGATTCTGCTCGCGCACGGCCGCGGCGGCTGGGCCGTCGGGGACGTGGTGGGCGCCTCGCTGGACCACGCGATGTGGTTCCACCGGCCGTTCCGCGCCGACGAGTGGCTGCTGTACGACCAGGAGTCGCCGTCCGCGCACGGCGGCCGCGGGCTCGGCCAGGCCCGTATCTACACCCAGGACGGTTCACTGGCCATTTCCGTGATCCAGGAGGGTGTGGTCCGCGTCCCCAGGTAAGACTGGGGCATGGCCCAAGCCCAGCAAGTCCAGCAGGCGGAACAAGCCCGGCCGAGCGGCGGCGAGAGCACGGGCACGGTGATCGTCGCCGCCCTCGCCAACCTCGGGATCGCGCTCGCCAAGGCGGTCGCCGGGGTCATCAGCGGCTCCAGCGCGATGCTCTCCGAGGCGGCGCACTCGGTCGCCGACACCGTCACCGAACTCCTCCTGCTCACCGCCCTCAAGCGCAGCGAGAAGCCCGCCGACGAGGAGCACCCGCTGGGCTACGGCCCCGAGCGGTACATCTGGGCCATGCTCGCCGCCGTCGCCACCTTCGTCGGCGGCGCGGTCTTCTCCCTCTACGACGGCATCCACACCCTGGCCGAGGGGGAGAAGCTCGGCGACCCGCTCGTCTCGTACATCGTGCTCGCCGTCGCCTTCGTGCTGGAGGGGTACTCGCTGCGGACGGGGCTGAGGCAGGCGCGCGGCGAGGCGGCCCGCTTCAAGGCGCCGTTCAAGCGCTACCTCCGCTACACCCCCGACACCGCCGTGAAGGCCGTGGTGCTGGAGGACTCGGCCGCGCTCGTCGGGCTGGTGCTCGCGGCCGGCGGCCTGCTCGGCGGGCAGCTCACCGGCTCCGGCGTCTGGGACGGCCTCGCCTCCCTCCTCATCGGCCTGCTCCTGCTGTACGTCGCCTGGGTGCTGGGCCGGTCCAACGCCGAGCTGCTCATCGGACGGCCGCTGCCGAAGCCGGTACGGGAGCGGATCCGCGCGGAGCTGCTGGAGTCCGAGCACATCGTGGCCGTACTGGAGCTGACCACGCTGGTGCAGGGACCGGACGAGGCGCTGGTCGCCGCCAAGGTGGACTTCCGGGACGTGTCCACGGCCGCCGAGATCGAGTGGGCGTGCGAGCGGGCCGAGCAGCGGCTGCGGGCCGCGTTCCCGGCGATCGGCCGGGTGTATCTGGACCCCACTCCGGGACCCACTCCGGGACCCACTCCGGGGCCTGCGACCTCGGAGGATCACGGTCGGTGATCTTCCGAAATGCCGTCCGGTTTATCCGATATTAAGCTCTATGAGTGAAATGCCGCACAGTGCATGTGCCGCATAGCGGACGTGCCGCGTAGCGGACGTATGTCCGGCAGAAAGGTATTTCCCATGCGAGTACAGCGCGCGAGGCGTCTCGCCGCGATGTCCGCCGCCGGCCTGCTGCTGGCCGGTGGTGCCGCGATCGGCGCCGCGGGTACCGCCTCGGCGGCCCCCGCCTCCACTCATCAGAACGTCGTCACCGGCGGCTTCGGCTGCAACAACTCCCGGTTCGGCGGATTCAACAACGGCTGCCGCTTCGGCAACTTCGGGTTCGTCCCCGTCGTACCCGTCGTCCCTGTCGTGGTCGTCCCCACTGTCGTCAGCGGCGGCTTCGGCGGCTTCGGCGGCTTCGGCGGGTTCGGGTTCGGCGGGATCAGCGGGTTCGGATTCTGAGCCGGACCGAACGTAGACAGACCGGAGACCTGAGGGTCTAGGGCCAGGCCACGATGTGCGGCTCCCGCTTCCGGGGGCCGCACATCGGTCTTCCGTCTTCCGTCTGTCAGGCCAGTCCCGCCTCGGCCAGCAGATACGCGGTCATCGGGTCGTAGTAGCGCGGGCTGAGCACATGGTCGTCGAGCGGTACGGCGACCTGGAGGGTGCCCTCCGACTCGGCGAGGAACAGCGCCGGGTCGTTGCAGTCGGCGTAGCCCACCGAGTCCAGGCCCGCCTGGGCCGCGTAGCCCGCCCAGCCGTGGTCGGCGACGACCAGGTCGGGCAGCGGCCGGCCCTCGCGCTCCAGGCCGCCCAGGATGGCCTTCATCGGCTCACCGGAGTGGGTGTGCCACAGGGTCGCCCCGTGCTCCAGCACCGCCACGTCGGCGAACTGCATGACATAGCCCTCGTCCGTCTGCAGCCCGTCCGGGATCACCACGATCTCGCAGCCGGCGGCGCGCAGTGCGGCCGCCGTCGCCCGGTGCACATCCAGCAGACCGCCCGGGTGACCGGTCGCGAACAGTACCCGCTGCCTGCCCTCGGCCGCCTTGCGCAGCCGCGCGGCCAGCCGGTCAAGGCCGTCCACGGTCAGCTCGGGGTCGATGGTGTCCTGGCCGTACCGGTACTCGGCGTCGTCGTTCACCCCGACCCGCTCGGCCATCACGGCCAGTACGTCCTGCTCGTCGGTCCAGCGGTCGCCGAGTTCCAGTCCCAGCCACCAGTTGCGCTCGCCGTTGGCCAGCTTGCGGTAGTGGAGCAGGTTGTTCTCGCGGGGCGTGGCGACATCGCCCGCGATACGGGTCTTCACAAGGTGCTCGACGAGCTCGGCGCGGCTCGGTGTCCCGGGTATCGGCATGGCTCCATTGTGAGGCAGGGCGCTGTGCGATTTCCCTGCGTATCGCCCGCTGGGACGTGGGTCACTCACGCCCGACTCACTCCTGGCGGAGGGCGAACCACAGCTCCATCCGTACGTCGGGGTCGTCGAGTTCGGCGTCGAGGAGCGCGGTGCAGCGGGCGATGCGCTGGCGCACGGTGTTGCGGTGCACGGACAGGGCGACCGCCGTACGGTCCCAACTGCCGTGCAGGGAGAGCCAGGTGCGCAGGGTCTCGGTGAGCGCGGGGTGCTCCGCGAGGGGGCCGAGGAGGGCGCGGGCGTGGGCCTCGGCCTCGGCCTCCGGGACCAGTTGGGCGAGGCCGGGGCGGGAGGCGTGGCGGACCAGGGGGGCGCGGGTCGCGAGGGCGCGGGCGAGGGCGCGGGCCGCGTGAGTGTCGGCGGCCGTGAGCTGTTGTGCGGGTACGGGGGTGCTGATGCCGAGGGTCCAGCCGGGCTGGGGTTCGGGTGCTCGGTCCGCAGGGAGCAGGATTCGGACGATTTCCCCTTCGGGGTCGATGAGAGTCGAGCCCAGCGAGGCGCCGAGCGCGGTGGCGGCCAGGAGATCGGGCGGGTGCGGGCCGGTGGGGGCTGGTCGCGCCCCGCGGCGAAGCCGCATATCGGCAGGGTCCCGCGCCCCCGGGTGGGGGCGGTCCCGTTGGTCGTATGGGCAGGCATGTACGACGAACCATCGGTCGTCCTTGCCCAGGAGCGGTGCCACCTCCTCTGGCGTGCCGCCCAGCAGGAGTCGTACCAGGGCGCTCGTGCGCGCCACGCCCGAGCCGCTCTGCTGCTCCCCGGTGAGGAGGGTGAGGAGGACGGCGGCGACGGAGGCGATGGTGTGGTCGCCGGGTTCGCGGGACGGGGTGGCGACGCCGAGGACGAAGCCGGTGCCGAGGGCGTAGGCGGCGAGGTGGGTGCCGGCGGTGGCGTGGGTGGCGGAGGTGGGGGTGCCGGGGCCGGACGGGCGGACGACGTCCGTGAGTTCGGCCAGTGAGCCGGGCACCGGCGCCGCCGGCTCGCGGCCCGCCGACGCGATCTTTGTGCCCTCGGGGCCGTACAGGGCCGTCCAGGCGCCGAGCCGGTTCGCCAGCTGGCGGAGGACCGCGGGGACCGGGTCCGGGCGGGACGCGGCGGACGCGAGGCTCTGCTGGGCCTCGGTGACCCGGCGCAGTTCGGCGAGGCGGGCCTGGGCCAGCAGCTGCCAGACGGCGCGGGCGACGGCGGTGAACGGGGTCTGCGGCGGGACCTCGATCAGCGGGAGGTCGTAGCGGTCGCAGGCGGCGACCAGGGCGCGCGGGACCGTGTCGTGGACGGGGGCGAGTCCGAAGCCGAGGGCGGCGCCGCCCGCCGCGACGATCCGGGAGACGTAGTCGTCGAAGTAGGTCCCTGAGCCGGCCGCCTCCGGGATGTGCACCCCGGCCGTCAGCAGCAGCTCGCCGCCCAGCAGGTACGGGTACGGGTCGGCCATCTCCGAGGTGTGGGCCGCGTGGATCACCAGGGAGGGGTCGGACGGGCCCGCGATCAGGCGCAGGGCCAGGTCCTCGCGGGCCAGGAGTGCCGTGAGGGGCACGGCGGGCGTGGGGGGAACGGTGGGATCCGGCATGGTGTGCGTTCCATCCCTGCGGTGGGTCTCGAATGGATGAAACGTACACTTCGCAGTCGCTTTCCGGCCACCTACTGTCGATGCACGTCGTCCGACTCCGTGCACGCGATTCGAGGGAGGTCCCATGGCCGTCGACTACACAGTGATCGTGCTCTATCTCGCCGGGATGCTGGCCATGGGCTGGTGGGGCATGCGCCGCGCCAGGTCCAAGAGCGAGTTCCTGGTGGCCGGGCGCCGGCTCGGGCCCGCCATGTACTCCGGCACCATGGCCGCGATCGTGCTGGGCGGCGCGTCCACCATCGGCGGGGTCGGGCTGGGGTACCAGTACGGGCTGTCCGGTGCCTGGATGGTCTTCACCATCGGCCTGGGCCTGCTCGCCCTGTCGGTCTTCTTCTCCGCCCGGATCGCCCGCCTCAAGGTGTACACGGTCTCCGAGATGCTCGACCTGCGCTACGGCGGCCGGGCCGGGGTCATCTCCGGCGTGGTCATGTGGGCGTACACGCTCATGCTCGCCGTCACCTCGACCATCGCGTACGCCACGATCTTCGACGTCCTCTTCGACATGAACCGGACCGTCGCGATCATCCTCGGCGGCTCGATCGTCGTCGCCTACTCGACGCTCGGCGGCATGTGGTCGATCACCCTGACGGACATGGTCCAGTTCGTGGTGAAGACCATCGGCGTGCTGCTCCTGCTGCTGCCCATCGCGGTGGTGAAGGCGGGCGGCTTCGGCGCGATGAAGGCGAAGCTGCCGACCTCGTACTTCGACCCGCTGGGCATCGGCGGCGAGACGATCTTCACGTACGTGCTCATCTACACGTTCGGCATGCTCATCGGGCAGGACATCTGGCAGCGGGTGTTCACGGCCCGCAGCGACACGACGGCGAAGTGGGGCGGCACGGTCGCGGGCACCTACTGTCTGGCGTACGCCCTCGCCGGTGCGGTGATCGGTACGGCCGCCAGGGTGCTGTACCCGAAGCTGGGCAGCCCGGACGACGCCTTCGCGACCATCGTCAAGGACGAACTCCCCGTCGGGGTGCGCGGGCTGGTGCTGGCCGCCGCGCTCGCCGCCGTGATGTCGACGTCCTCCGGCGCCCTGATCGCCTGCGCGACCGTCGCCAACAACGACATCTGGTCGCGGCTGCGCGGGAGGACGAGAACCGACGACCACGACGAGGTGCGGGGCAACCGCGTCTTCATCCTCGTCATGGGGATCGGGGTGATCGGCACGGCGATCGCGCTCAACGACGTCGTCGAGGCGCTGACGGTCGCCTACAACCTGCTCGTCGGCGGTCTCCTCGTCCCCATCCTCGGCGGACTGCTGTGGAAGCGCGGCACGGTCCAGGGCGCGCTCGCCGCCGTGACCGTCGGCGGTCTCGCGGTGATCGGCCTGATGGCGGGCTACGGCATCCTCGCCAACGAACCCGTCTACTACGGCCTGCTCTCCTCCCTCGTCGCGTATGTCGCCGTCTCCCTGGTGACGAAGCCGACCGACGCGGCCGTGCTGGCGAACTGGCGGGAGCGGCTCGCCGGCCGGGGCGCCTCCGAACTCGTGTCCGAACCGGTCCCGGCCCACCAGTAGAGTCGTAGCCAGAAGCAGTGCATAGCGGTACGTACGCGACGAAGCGTAGGAAGCAGGCAGCACCCCGATGAGCAGCAACGAGACACCCCGCGGACCCGTCGACTCCTCCCGGGTCCCGCGGTACGCCGGCCCCGCGACCTTCGCCCGGCTGCCCCGCCTCGACGAGGTCGGCACCGCCGATGTCGCCGTCGTGGGCGTGCCGTTCGACTCGGGTGTCTCGTACCGGCCGGGCGCCCGCTTCGGCGGCAACGCCATCCGCGAGGCGTCCCGGCTGCTGCGCCCGTACAACCCGGCGCAGGACGCGTCCCCGTTCGCGCTGGCGCAGGTGGCGGACGGGGGCGACATCGCGGTCAACCCCTTCGACATCAACGAGGCGGTCGAGACCGTCGAGGCGGCCGCGGACGATCTCCTCGGCACCGGCGCCCGGCTGATGACGCTGGGCGGCGACCACACCATCGCGCTCCCGCTGCTGCGAAGCGTCGCCAAGAAGCACGGCCCGGTCGCGCTGCTCCACTTCGACGCCCATCTCGACACCTGGGACACCTACTTCGGCGCCGAGTACACCCACGGCACCCCGTTCCGGCGGGCGGTCGAGGAGGGCATCCTGGACACCTCCGCCCTCTCCCACGTCGGCACCCGCGGTCCGCTGTACGGCAAGCAGGACCTGACCGACGACGAGAAGATGGGCTTCGGCATCGTCACCTCGGCGGACATCTACCGCCGGGGCGCCGACGAGGTCGCCGACCAGCTGCGTCAGCGCATCGGCGACCGCCCGCTCTACATCTCGATCGACATCGACTGCCTGGACCCGGCGCACGCCCCCGGCACCGGGACGCCCGAAGCGGGTGGTATGACGTCCAGGGAACTCCTGGAGATCCTGCGCGGGCTGGCCGCGTGCAACCTCGTCTCGGCGGACGTCGTCGAGGTGGCCCCCGCGTACGACCACGCCGAGATCACCTCGGTGGCGGCCTCGCACACGGCGTACGAACTGACCACGATCATGACCCGACAGATTGCCGAGGCGCGCGCGAAGTGACCCACGACCACGACCTGGTGCTCCGCCCGACCGAGGCGCAGACGGCCGCAGCCCTGAACCCGCCCGCCGGCCGCAACGGCGGGGACCTGGTCGTGGAGACCCTCGCCGGGCTCGGCGCGACGACGGTCTTCGGCCTGCCCGGCCAGCACGCCCTCGGCATGTTCGACGCCCTGCGCCGCTCGTCGCTGCGCTATGTCGGCCTGCGGGTGGAGAACAACGCGGGCTTCGCGGCGGACGCGTACGGCCGGGTGACCGGCGAGGCGGCCCCGCTGCTCCTGTCGACCGGCCCCGGCGCGCTGACCTCGCTGGCCGCGCTGCACGAGGCGGCCGCCGCGTCCGCGCCGGTGCTGGCGATCAGCAGCCAGATCCCCACCGCGGGCCTCGGCGGCGGCCGGCACGGCTATCTGCACGAACTCCCGGACCAGTCGGCCTCCTTCCGGGGCGTGGTGAAGTCGGTCCACACCGTCCGCACCCCGTCCCAGATCCCGTCCGCGATCGCGGCGGCCTGGAAGTCCGCGCTGACGGCCCCGCACGGCCCGGTGTGGGTGGAGATCCCGCAGGACGTGCTGCTCGCGGAGACGACGCTCCCGGTCGTGACCGCGGTGGACGCCACCCCGGACGAGCTGTCCCCGCGCCCCGAACTGACCGCGGTGGCGGCCGATCTGCTCTCCCGCGCCGCCCGCCCGGCGATCATCGCGGGCGGCGGAGTGGTCCGGGCGGACGCCTCCGGCAAGCTGCTCCAGCTGGCCGAGAAGCTGAACGCCCCGGTCGTCACCACCTTCGGCGGCAAGGGCGCGTTCCCCTGGAACCACCCGCTGTCCCTCCAGTCCTGGCTGGAGGACCGGCACACCACGGACTTCCTGGAGGACGCGGACGTCCTGCTCGTGGTCGGCTCGGGTCTCGGTGAACTCTCCTCGAACTACCACACGTTCGCCCCGCGCGGCCGGGTCGTCCAGATCGAGGCGGACCTCGGCAAGCTGGAGTCCAACCACCCCGCGCTGGGCATCCACGCGGACGCCCGCCTCGCGCTCCAGGCGTTGCTGGAGACGGTGGCGGACCGGCCCGACGCGTCCGCGCCGACGCGGGTCCGCGAGGTCCTGGCCAAGGTCTCCGCACGCATCGCCGCACAGGAACTCACCCTGGAACAGGACGTGCTGGCATCGGTGCGGCGCGCCCTGCCCGCCGGGTCCCCGTCCTGCTGGGACATGACGATCCTGGCGTACTGGGCATGGTCCGCGTTCGACGCCCACGCCCCGAACCTCATGCACTCCGCCCAGGGCGCCGGCGGTCTCGGCTACGGCTTCCCGGCGGCCCTCGGCGCGGCCGCCGCCGACCCGACCCGCCCGGTGCTGGCGGTGTCGGGCGACGGCGGAGCCCTCTACTCCATCGCGGAACTGGCCACGGCGACCCAGTACGACCTGCCGGTCACCTGGCTGATCATCGACGACGGCGGCTACGGCATCCTGCGCGAGTACATGACGGACACCTTCGGCGAGGCCACGGCGACCGAACTGCCCCGCCCCGACTACGTGGCCCTGGCGGAGTCCTTCGGCGTCCCGGGGGTGCGGACGACCCCGGAGACCCTGGAGACGGACCTCGCGAAGGCCCTCGCCACCCCCGGCCCCTCGGTGGTCGTACTCCCGGCCCTGCTGCGGATGTTCGCGCCCACGCACCTGGGCTAGGCGGACGTCAGCAGGCCCCCGCCCCCACCCCGTCGATCCGCCCCCCGAAGTCGCCGCGGTACTGGGAGCGCCAGTCGCCGTTGAAGAGAGGCCGCGCTTCTCCTGCGGGCTCCAGTTGAGGAAGCAGGCGCGGGTGGAGGCGACGAAGGAGCCGACGTTGTCGTGGAGGTTCGGCGGCATGTCGCGGTACCCGCTGCGCGCGGTCCACTCCCAGTAGTCGCCGCCGAAGCCCTCTGGGGCTTCACGGGACTCTCCGGAAACGGGAGGTGGACAGGCCCCGGCGGGACTGCCGGGGCCTGTCCATGCTCGGGCGTGATCACCTGGACACGCCCGAGTCCAAGATCGACTTCGCCTGTGTGAGGGAAGTAGCAGGACCGGGCCCAAGGGGCCTACCAGATCGCGTCGACCCACTCCGGGTGGTCGATGAACGGGTTCCGGTTGTGCTGGTAGGTGCTGTAGATGACGTCGTTGCGGTTCTCCTCGAAGGAGTCCGGCGGGTCCTCGTCGTTCCACTGCTTGAGGATCGAGAGCTTGCCGATGTACGGGGTGGAGCCGTTGTTGACCTTGTCGTCCGGCTCCAGGTCGGCGAAGCCGTCGTCGCCCTCGTAGCGCACGGCCATGTAGAGGATCATGCGGGCCACGTCGCCCTTGACGGCGTCGCGCGGCTCGAAGGAGTCAGAGTCGACCTTGCTGCCGCCGCTGTTGGTGAAGGTGGAGCCGCCCTCGTCGAAGTCGAGGTTGCCGCGCTTGCCGTTGACCGCCACGTCCTCGGGACGGATGTGGTGCAGGTCCGTGCCGGGGCCGGTGGAGGTGGTGAGGTCGCCGTGCGAGATCGCCCAGACGTGCTCACGGTTCCAGTCGCCGCTGTCCCCGCCGTTGAGGGACTTGCTGCGGGAGATGCCCGAGTACAGCAGGATCACGTTGCTGCTGTTGTTCGGGTCCTGGTCGGTCTTCTTCAGGGCGTCCCAGAGCGCCGAGTACGACAGTTTGGTGACGTTCGCGCTGATGATCGTGTGCAGGGACGACTTGAGGCTCGTCCCCGTCTTGCCGATCGCGTTCTTGTAGTACGTCGAGTCGTACGCGGTGGTCGTGGCGGCGGCCGGGGTCGCCGTCAGGGCCGGGGCGGTCAGGCCCACCAGGACGGCGGCGGTGGCCAGGGCCACCGACTTCCAGCGCCGTATACGTGTCGCCGGCATAAAGACTTTCCCATCTACGCGGGTTGACGAGGCGGCAAGAGGAGGGTGACATGGACATGAGGACGTGCAGGTAAACGGGATGTAAAAAGAGACCCCCGACCGTGTGGTCGGGGGTCTCGGCTGTGCCGGTGTGTCAGCTGACGTCCGACGGGTCCAGCCGGTAGAGCGTCGAGGTGCTGCTCTGGGAGGACGAAGACGAGGACGACTTCGAACTCGACGTGGCGCTCTTGCCGTACGCGCTCTCCTTGACCGCGGTGCCGTGCTTCTGCACCCAGGTGTTCACGGCGGAGCTGACGGAGTTGCCGCCGCCCATGCCGCCGCCCATCCCGCTGCCGCCGATCTGGATGTAGTGCAGCTTGCCCGCCTTCACCAGTTCCTTGAGCTTGGCGACGGTCATCGCGTTGTCGGACCCGGTGAAGCCCCACATGGAGATCACGGGCTCCCGCGTGCTCAGCTCGATCTGCGCCGCGGACTGCGAGTTGGAGACGGCCAGCAGCCAGGTGGCGCCGTCCTTGTGCTTCTTCAGGTAGGCGATCAGGTCGCTGTCGACGCCGCCGCCCATGCCGCCGCCCATACCGCCACCGCCGCCGAAGCCGCCGCGCGTGGTGCCGGTGCCGGTGCCCGAGCCGGGCATCTCACCCGTGCCGCCGGGCAGTTCACCGGTGCCGGTGCCGCCGCTCGGCAGTTCGCCGGTGCCACCGCCGGGCGTCGTCCGACCGTTGCCGGTGCCGCCGGGAGCCTGGCCGCCCATGCCGCCGCTCGGGGCCTCGCCGTTCATGCCGCCCGGGAAGCCGCCGCCCGTCTCGCCGCCGGCCTGGCTGTTCTGGCCGCCGCCCTGCTGGGTGCCGCCCGGCATCTCGCCGCCGCCCGGGAAGCCGCCGCCACCCCGGTTGCCGCCGCCCATGCCGCCACCGCCGCCGAAACCGCTCCCCGTGGACGGGCCCGCGGTCGGGTTCGTACCACCGCGCATCCCGCCGCCGCTGTCACTGCCGAACGGCACCGACGCCGCGTACGCCGTCGGACCCGCGAGCGCCGCGATCACGGCCGCCGCCAGGGAGGCCGTCAGCAGCCGGGCCCTGTTGCCGGACCGGAAGAGGATCATGCCCACGATGCCGGCCACGGTCAGCACGCCGATCGTCGGCCACAGCCAGGTGTTCCAGCCGGAGGCCCGGCGCAGCAGGACGATCGCCCAGATGCCGGTGACGCCGAAGGCGGCCGGGAGGACCCAGATCCACCGCTTGTCGGTGCGGAACGCCTGGAGCAGCATCGCGCCACCGCCGCCGCAGAGCACCGCGATGCCGGGGGCGAGCGCGGTCGTGTAGTAGGGGTGCATGGTGCCCTGCGCGGTCGCGAAGATCACGTAGTGCAGCAGGGTCCAGCCGCCCCAGAGGACCAGCGCCATGCGCTTCAGGTCGGTGCGCGGGGCGCGGCCGCACAGCACCAGGCCGCCGATCAGGGCGATCACGGAGAAGGGGAGCAGCCAGGAGATCTGGCCGCCGAGGATGTCGTTGAACATCCGGCCGAGGCCCGAGGAGCCGGAGAAGCCGCCGCCTCCGCCTCCGCCGCCCCCGCCGTTGCCCTCGCCGCCGAAGACGCGGCCGAGACCGTCGTAGCCCATGATCAGGTCCCAGGCGGAGCCGTCCGTGGAGCCGCCGATGTACGGGCGGTCGGCGGCCGGGACCAGGGAGACGGCGATCGCCCACCAGAAGCTGGAGACGGCCAGGACGACCGCGGCGAGCGCCAGGTTGACGGCCCGCTTCGCCCAGGAGGCCTTCGACGCGTACAGGTAGAGCGCGAAGACGGCGGGGAGCGCGATCCAGCCCGCGAGCAGCTTGGTGTTGAAGGCGAGACCGAAGCAGGCCGCCGAGCCGAGCAGCGGCAGCAGCTTCTCGTCACGGGTGGCCCGGAACGCGAGCGCCGCGCCCGACACCATCAGGAAGACGAGGAGGGTGTCGGGGTTGTTGTCGCGGTTGATGGCGACGGTGATCGGGGTCAGCGCCAGCACCAGCGCGGCGACGGTCGCCGCGCCGTGGCCCCACACCCGCTTCACGGTGGAGTGCAGGATGTAGATCGTGGCGAGCGCCAGGGCGATCATCGGCGCCATCATCTGCCACGTGCCGAAGCCGAAGATCCGGCTCGACAGACCCATGACCATGGTCGCGAGCGGCGGCTTGTCGACGGTCAGGAAGTTGCCCGGGTCGAGCGAGCCGAAGAACCAGGCCTTCCAGCTCTCCGTACCGGCCCAGACGGCGCCGCTGTAGAAGGTGTTCATGTCGGAACCGGAGAGGTTCCAGGAGTAGAGCACCGCCGCCAGGATCAGGATCGCGATCAACGCGGGGAGCGACCAGCGCGGTGCCTTGTCCGGCAGGGGATCCGCAGGGGTCGCCGTGGGCGGGGCCCAGTCGGGGGACACGGGCGTGTGCGTGTGGGGGGTGGGGTCGGTGGCAGATGTCACCAGCCCAACGTGCAGCGGGGCCATGAGGGAACGCTGTGCTGACCCTGGGAGCAGCCTGTGGGTGGGTGAGATGTGGGTAAGAAGCGCCCGGGCCGCTCACCCCTCGGTAATCAAGTGGTAAAACGTTGGCCAAAGCCGTAGGCTCCCGGTGCTCGACCAGACCGGTCGAACAGCGACTTCCGGGGGGAATGTCCATGCGCGCGACCACGCGCCTCGCCCTGCTCAGCACCAGCGCCGCACTCGTCGCCACCGCGACCTGTGCCACCGCCGCCCAGGCGACGGACGGCGGAGCGGGCAACATCACGATCGACAAGGTCGTCGTCAACGGCGGCAAGCCCGTCGTGGTCGGCACCACCAGGGTGGTGTCCGCCAAGGTCTCCGTGACCGCGTCCGACGACTCGGGCATCGCCGAGACCACGTACATCTACGCCGTCGGCCCGAAGCCGAACTACGCGCAGATCTGGTACGACGACGGCGACATCACCTGCGTCAAGGCGAGCGCCACCACCTCGACCTGCACCGGCACGCTGACCTTCGACCCGCAGGCGACGACGGGCTTCGTCAACAACGCCGCGGCGGCCACCTGGAACCTCTCCACCCTGGTCTCCGCCAACGACTTCGACTACATCCACCGGGACGCGGCCACCACGTTCAAGGTGCAGCGCCAGTCGTCGCTGACGGTCAACGCCGCGCCGGAGCCGGTGAAGAAGGGCAAGACCCTCACGGTCACCGGCAAGCTCTCCCGGGCCAGCTGGGACGACAACAAGTCCCACGGTTACGCCGGCCAGTCGGTGAAGCTGCAGTTCCGCAAGAAGGGCAGCACCACCTACACCACGGTGAAGACCGTCAGGACCAGCTCGACGGGCACCCTGAAGACGACCGTCACCGCCGCCCGCGACGGCTGGTTCCGCTACAGCTTCGGCGGTACGGCGACGACCGCGCCGTCCACCGCGACCGGCGACTACGTGGACGTCCGCTAGCCGCGCGGCGAGTGCGTCGCACCGGGGGTCGCTCCTGCCCAGGGCGGGAGCGGCCCCCGGTGGTGTGCCGACGGGTCAGCGCACGCGGACCGACAGCCGGTAGAAGCGGGTCGTCTGGGCGGCGTTCTGGTTGTCGTCGCTGACCAGGAGGACCTTGTAGCAGCCCTTGTCGTGGCCGGTGACGACCATGCCCTCGATGTTGTCGAGGAGCGGGTTGGGCTGCGGCTGCTTGGCCGTGGCGCCCAGCGACGGGCAGCTCGCCATGTCCGTCAGCAGCGTCTTCTTGACCAGGCGGACGCCCGCCTGTCCCGTCAGGTTCTCGATGCCGCTGGTGTCCGTGGCGTGCCGCGGGTCGGCGAGGAAGAGGCGGACGGTGTTGCCGACGCCGGAGGTGAAACCGCGCTCCAGGACGAGCAGACGGCCGTCGGGCAGTGCCTGCACCTCGGGGACGCCGAGGATCGGGTCGTCGGTGCGGTAGGCGTACTGGGCCGACAGCCTGAAGTGGTTGTCCTTCGTGCGCTGCCAGGTCTGGAAGCGCACGATCCCGGCGGTGTCCCCGGAGAGGGCGTACTCCATGGAGGCCAGCAGGGTGTGACCGCCGTTCAGCAGGGTCAGGCCCTCGAAGGTCTGGTTGGAGGTGGCCCACCCGGCGGGGGAGACCAGCAGCGAGGACGGCACGGGCAGCCGGTCCAGGATCCTGCCGTCCGCCGAGTAGCGGCGGATCGACGGCTCGGTCTCGGAGGTGATGAGCCGGGTCCCGTCCCGGTCCACGACCAGGCCCTCGGAGTCCAGCGCGGCGCCCTTCTCGTCGGCGAGCCCGACGACCGACTTCGGCGCGAGCGTCCTCGCGTCCAGGTCGAAGAGGTAGGACCGGTCGGCGAGGGCGGCCAGGGAGCCGTCCCTGTCCACGGCGAGCGCGGACAGGTTGCCGACGAAGTAGCCGCCGAAGGTCGTCTTGTCGAGGGCGTCGGAGAAGCCGTCGAGGGAGACGGACGTCGAACAGGCGTGGTTCGTCGTGGCGTTGGCGGGCCCGGCGGCGGACAGACAGGTGGCCGCCGCCAGGCCGGCGGTGACGGTGGCGAGTACGGTTCGCAGGCGCATGGCCGTCACCGTAGGGCGCCGCGGTGACGGCGTGGAGACCGCCCCGTGAAGGGCAGGGTCGATTTCCGGCCGTCGCCTCAGGAGGCCGCGAGGTCCTTGTGGATGACCTTCGAGACGGCCTGGATGGTGTTGATCCCGTACTGCATCGTGCTGTTGTCGTGGGTCAGCACGGTCATCTGGTAGTCGTGGCCGCCGCCCTTGAAGGTGCCGAGGCTGTGCACCCGCCAGCCGTGCGTGGAGCGCTGCAGCCAGCCGTTCTTGACGTGCACGGAGACCCCGGACGGGACGCCGTACGGGGTGCCCCAGCGCTGGGACGAGACGACCTGCCCCATCAGCTTCAGGATGTACGCCCGGGAGTTGTCGCTGAGCACCGTGTTCTTGGCGGTGACGAGCGCCAGCAGCTTCTGCTCGTCGCGCACGTCGATCTGGGTCAGGCCCCAGTAGCCGTTCGTACCGGGAGTCGTCTGCGTCATCCCGGCGGCGCTCAGGAAGCCCTTGATCTTCGTCAGGCCCTGCTGCTTCCACAGCTTGGTGGTCGCGTCGTTGTCCGACTTGGTGATCATGGCCTTGGCGAGCGTCTGCTCGGTGGTGGTCAGGTAGCGGTTGTGCTTCTTCGCGTCCCACAACAGCGTGGCCAGGACCGTCACCTTGACGGTGCTGGCCGAGTCGTAGTGCGTGGTGGAGCGGAGCGTGCAGGTCGTCTTCGTCGAGCGGTCGTACAGGCCGACGGCGATGGTCCCCTTGCGGTTCGCGATGGCCGTGGTGATGTCCCTCTTCAGCTTCGTGGCGAGCGCCGCCTTCGTCGACGTGCAGCTGACGGTGGGCGCGGCGGCCGAGGCGGGCGCGGCGACGGCCACACCGGCTATGAGAAACCCGGTGCCGAGCGCGGTGGCGACCAGCCCTCTCCTTCGTCTGTGAGTCATACCCCCGTTGACACACGGATTCGCACGAATGGTTGTACGAGCGGTCAGGGCTTTAGGGAACCGTCACCTGCGCCGACCGTCTTCGCCGGGCGAGGATGGGGCCCATGAGAATCCCGAGTGCGCTATCCGCTGCCACGGTTGTGCTGTTCGCCGCCGGGTGCAGCGGCCCCGGCCACGCCACACCCGACCGCGCGGCCTCCTCGCCCGCCCCGGTGACGAGGACGCCGGCCTCCGTCGCCGGAACGTCGGCCTCCGTCGCCGAGGCGCCTGCGTTCCCCGATGGCGAGGTCGTCGCCCAGGCGGCGAACGCCACCGGGGGCCGGGAGATGGAGATCAAGGGTGGCGTCGGCAGCGGCATCCTGTCCGTCCAGGTGCTCTGCGAGGGCAAGGGCGAGCTGACCGTCGCCGTCGACCCGGTCGGCGTGAACTTCCCGTTCGCCTGCACCGCAGGCGAGGTCAACAGCATCGACAACGAGTTCAACATGAAGCGCCCCCACACGCCGGGCACGGTGCGGGTGACTGCGTCGGCGGGCGTGCGGTGGGCGATCACCGTCGGGCACCAGGACGGGTCCGGTCGGTCGAGTTCCTAGTTGTGAGCGCACGGGTTCACCGGGTTCGGCCTTGCTCTAGGATCCGTCGGCTATGGGGGGATCTCTTCGCGGCCGGTGGAGCCTGGCTCGTGCCGCTGTCGTGGCGTCGTCCGTGCTGGCCGTGATCGCGGTACTGGGCTTGGTGCTCCTGGTTCTTCCGGGGCTGATGGTCAAGCACGACCTCGGAGGCGGCCACCTCGCGGCAGCGGACCGGTTGAACGCGGTGAACAACGTGCGCACCACGCTTCTGCAGGCGCTCGGCGGTGCGGTCGTCCTGTTCGGCGCCTATGCCACCTGGCGGCAGGTGCGCGTCAGCCAGGACGGGCTGAACGCGACCCGGGAGGGGAACATCACCGACCGCTTCAGCCGGGCCGTGGACCAGCTCGGCAGTGACAAGCTGGACGTGCGGATCGGGGGCATCCACGCACTGTGGCGCCTCGCGGACCATTCCGACCGCGACCACGAGGCGATCGTCTCCCTCATGGCGGCGTATCTGCGCACCCACGTGCCCTGGCCGCCGCAGGAAGCCTCCGGTCCGGCGGCGGACGTGTCCGTCAACTCGGTGCTTCCGTTGGAGACCCGCGCCGCGGATGCTCAGACGGCGCTGACCTGCCTCGGGGTCCTGTACCAGGATCGCCGTCCGGAGTGGCTCAACGTCAGCCTGACCGACCTGCGCCGAGCCGACTGTGACGGACTGTGGCTGCACGGGGTCAACTTCGACGGCGCATGCCTGGAAGCGGCGAGCGTCTACCAGGTCAACCTGAGCGGGGCGTCACTGATCGCCGCCAACCTGCGGCATGCCGAACTCGGCACCTCGATTCTCCGTCAGGTCCGCTGCCTGCAGGCCGATCTGCGTGGCGCGCGCCTGGTCAAGGCCGACTTGAGATCGGCGGACTTCTCCCGTGCGGACCTGCGGGAGGCGAATCTGCGCAAGTCCTGTGCCCAGGACGCCGTGTTCGCCGGTGCGGATCTGCGGCTGGCCGACCTCCGGGGTTGCGACCTCGGTAACGCCGACCTGCGAGGGGCGAGACTGGAAGGCGCCATGGCGAGCGACCTCACGATCTGGCCGACCGGCTTCGACGCTCGAACAGCCGGCGTCGTCGTTGCCGCGGACCCCGGCGCCGAACCGGACAGTCCGCTGCCGGCCGCCGCGCTCACGAGGCAAGTCCCGCCGCTGCAAACCGACCTGGCGTAGGGAGCTCAGGGAGCACGCAACGCCCTCGCCTCCGGCGTGGAGAGGTACCCCGTGCGCGTGATGCGGTGACCCATGGGGCGACTCCGTTCTGCAGCGATCTGCTCACGGATTGGGGCGGGCGTGGCCCTGACCCAGGGCTACGGCGAAGGAGGACGGGCACCATGACTGACCGGATACAGCAGCCCCAATGCCGACAACTGCCTCGAAGTCCTCGACCACCACCCCGCCGGCATCCCGCCGCATGGCTCGCGTTCGTCGCGGCCGTGAACACCACTGTCTAGAGATCGAGGACGACCTCGCCGGCCGGTGTGGCGCAGCAGACCAGGGCCGTGCCGGGCTCGGGGAGTTCGAGGGGTGGGGTGGTGTAGGTGACGTCGCCTGTCACCAGCGGGGTGACGCAGGTGTGGCAGACGCCGGTGCGGCAGGACCAGCGGGTGGGGATGGAGCAGGCTTCGGCGAGTTCGAGAAGCGAGGCGCGGGCTGGTGACCACGGGGTGGCGAGGCCGCTGCGGGTGAAGGTGACGAGGGGACCGGTGCCCTGGGGACCGGGTGGCTGGTGCGGGCGTACCGGGGCGGTGGCGGTGACGCCGGGATTGACCGCGGCGAGGGCGCCGAACCGCTCCGTGTGGATCCGCTCGGGGTGCAGGCCGTGGTCGCGAAGGTGACCGCTGAGGTCGTCCATGAAGGCGGTCGGCCCGCAGAGGTAGGCGTCGGCGTCGGCGGGGATGCCCAGAGCGGTGAGGGAGGCGGCGGTGGGGCGGCCCCGGGTGACCCGGGCGTCGCCGGGAGGCGGGGGCTGTGAGGTGTAGTAGATGTGCTCGTGTGCGTGGGGGAGCCGGGCCAGGAGGGCGTGTGCCTCGGTCGCGAAGGCGTGGTGGGCGCGGTCGTGGGCGGTGTGGATCCACCACAGGGGACGCGGATCCCGGATGGCGGCGAGCCGGTGGAGCATCGCGAGCACGGGAGTGACGCCGATGCCCGCCGAGGCGAGGACGACCGGACCGGTGCCCTCGTCGAGCACGAACGTGCCGCGCGGGCCGGCGACGTCCACCAGGTCCCCGGCGCGCAGCCGGGCGTGGATGTAGCCGCTGACTTTCCCCTGGGGCTCGTGCTTGACGCTGATCCGGTAGGTGCCCTCCTCGGAGCCGGCGGCCGAGGACAGGGAGTAGCTGCGTATCTCGCGGGCCGCGCCGCCTACGGCGAGGCGCAGGGAGAGGTACTGGCCGGGGCGGCCCTCGGGAAGGGGCGTGCCGTCGGTGGGGCCGAGGTGGACCGAGGAGACGTCGAGGGTCTCGGGGACGATACGGGCGACACGCATCGGCCTGAAGCCCGGCGGCCCCGGCTCGGGACCGGGCTGCCTGGCGGCGGCGAGTTCGCGGAAGGACTGCTGCCAGCCGGGGCTGAGGGCGGGGATGCGCAGGGCGGTGCGCAGCTTCGCGGGGTCGCGGCCGGGCAGGTAGAGCAGCGCGTCGGCGTCGGCGACGCTGAGTTCTCCCGGGCCCCTGCTGACGAGGGTGATGCCGTCACCGGCCTGGACCCGCCCCTCGGTGATCACCCGCAGGTAGAAGCCGGGACGGTGGTGGGCGACCAGGAGGGAGGCCATGGCGGGCTCGCCCAGGCGCATGCCGACCCGGTAGCAGGTGACCCGGGGCTGGGTCACCTCGAACTCGGCTTCGCCCACGCGGTACCGGTCGCCGATGCACACCTCGTCGTCGGGCAGGCCGTCGACGGTGAAGTTCTCCCCGAACATCCCGAAGGCCAGATCGTCGCGACCGAGTCGCTGCCGCCAGTACTCGTAGGACTGCAGCTGGTAGACGAGCACGGCCCGGATCTCGCCGCCGTGCCCGGCCAGGTCGCCCTGGCCGTCTCCCTCGACGTTCAGCCGCCGCACCATACGGCGGCCGGGCACGGGCGACTTCCACGCGCCGGTGCGGACGGTCCTGCCCTGCCAGGAGACGTCCACGGGCATTCCCACGTTGACGGACAGCAGCTTCGCCATGCGGACCTCCTGCGGTGCCCGTCTCCGATGCTTCCGCACAAAACGCCCGGCGCAAGTCGGACGACCCCCGGCCGTGTCCCTGCCGTCGGCCGCCCGGGTCCCCATCCCCGGAATTGTTGCGGAGGGATGAAATCCGCTTCGTTCCGTGTTGTGGCCATGCGGAAGACCAGGGCGAACGAAGGGCACCCGCGTGGCAGCGCAACAGGGGGAACGGCGGCAGGGCGGCTGGGCGCGCAGGCTGGCGGGGTACGCGTGGCGGCATCCCAGGGACGTCGTGCTGGCGCTGGGGTCCTCGCTGGCCGGTATGGCCGTGCTGGCCGTCGTACCGCTGATCACCAAGGTGATCATCGACGATGTGATCGGTGACCACAGCCGGAGCATGGGGCCCTGGGCCGGCGCACTGATCGGCGCCGCCGTCCTCGTCTACGCGGCCACCTTCGTCCGCCGCTACTACGGCGGCCGCCTCGCCCTCGACGTCCAGCACGACCTGCGGACCGAGATGTACGACACCCTCACCCGGCTCGACGGACGGCGGCAGGACGAGCTGTCCACGGGCCAGGTGGTGGGGCGCGCCACCAGCGACCTCCAGCTCATCCAGGGGCTCCTCTTCATGCTGCCGATGACCATCGGCAACGTCCTCCTCTTCCTGATCTCCCTCGGGATCATGGCCTGGCTGTCGCCGCCGCTCACCCTGGTCGCCCTCGCCGTCGCCCCGGCCCTGTACTGGATCGCCAAGCGCAGCCGCAGCAAGCTCCACCCCGCCACCTGGTACGCCCAGGCCCAGGCCGCCGCGGTGGCCGGCGTGGTCGACGGCGCCGTGAGCGGGGTGCGGGTGGTCAAGGGCTTCGGACAGGAGGAGCAGGAGACCGGGAAGCTGCGGGAGGTCGGGCGGAAGCTGTTCGCCGGGCGGCTGCGGACGATCCGGCTGAACAGCAGGTTCACCCCGGCCCTGCAGGCCGTGCCCGCCCTCGGGCAGGTCGCCATGCTGGCGCTCGGCGGCTGGCTGGCCGTCCGCGGTCACATCACGCTGGGCACCTTCGTCGCGTTCTCCTCCTACCTCGCCCAGCTGGTCGGCCCGGTCCGGATGCTCGCCGTGGTCCTCACCGTCGGCCAGCAGGCCCGCGCCGGCACCGAGCGCGTCCTGGAGCTGATCGACACCCGGCCGACCATGACCGAGGGCACGAAGACCCTGCCCGCCGACGCGCCCGCGACCGTCGAGTTCGACGACGTGTCCTTCGGCTACGACCACGAGCGCCCCGTCCTCCAGGGGCTCAGCTTCGAGATCCGCCCCGGCGAGACCCTCGCCGTCGTCGGCTCCTCCGGGTCCGGCAAGTCCACGGTCTCCCTCCTGCTGCCCCGCTTCTACGACGTCACCCACGGCGCCGTCCTGGTCGGCGGCCACGACGTCCGCGAGCTCACCCTGGACTCCCTGCGGGCCGCGATCGGCCTGGTGCCCGAGGACTCGTTCCTCTTCTCCGACACGGTCCGCAACAACATCGCCTACGGCCGTCCCGGCGCGACCGAGGACGAGATCCTCGCCGCCGCCCGCGCCGCCCAGGCCGACCGTTTCGTCGCCGAGCTGCCCGAGGGCTACGACACCAAGGTCGGCGAGCAGGGCCTCACCCTCTCCGGGGGCCAGCGCCAGCGCGTCGCCCTCGCCCGCGCCCTGCTCACCGACCCCCGTCTGCTCGTCCTCGACGACGCCACCTCCGCCGTCGACGCCCGCGTGGAGCACGAGATCCACGAGGCCCTCGCGCACGTCATGCGCGGCCGCACCACCCTCCTCATCGCGCACCGCCGCTCCACCCTCAACCTCGCCGACCGCATCGCCGTCCTCGACGGCGGCCGGCTCGCCGACATCGGCACCCACGACGAACTCCAGGAGCGGTCCGCCCTGTACCGGCGGCTGCTCACCGACCCCGACGAGCTCGGCGGGGTCTCCCCGGGACACGCGCTGCCCCTCGAACCGCGCGAGGACACGTCCGTACGGGACGAGCTGGACGCCGAGTTCGACGCCGAGCGCGGCGTGACCCCGCGGCTGTGGACCGGCGACCGCACGCCCCGGGACCTCGCCCTCGCCGGCACCCCGGCCACCCCCGAACTCCTCGCCCAGGTCGAGGCGCTGCCCCCGGCGACCGACGTCCCCGACATCGACGAGGCCGGCGCCGTACGCCCCGAGGACTCCTACGGCCTGCGCCGCCTGCTGCGCGGCTTCGGCGCGCCCCTGCTCGTCAGCCTCGGCCTGGTCGCCGTGGACGCCGGCATGGGCCTGCTGCTGCCGGTGCTGATCCGGCACGGCATCGACCAGGGCGTCACGAAGATGGCGCTCGGCGCGGTCTGGGCGGCCGCGCTGCTGGGGCTGCTCGCGGTGCTCGTCCAGTGGTCGGCCCAGATCGGCGAGACGCGGATGACCGGCCGCACCGGCGAACGCGTCCTCTACTCCCTCCGGCTGAAGATCTTCGCCCAGCTCCAGCGACTCGGACTCGACTACTACGAGCGGGAGTTGACCGGCCGGATCATGACCCGGATGACGACGGACGTCGACGCCCTGTCGACGTTCCTGCAGACCGGGCTGGTCACCGCCTTCGTCTCGGTCGTCACCTTCTTCGGCATCATGGTCGTCCTGCTGGTGATCGACGTACAGCTCGCGCTCGTCGTCTTCGCCACCCTGCCCCCGCTGATCATCGCTACCTTCTTCTTCCGCCGGGCGAGCGTGAAGGCGTACGAACTCGCCCGGGAGCGGGTGTCGGTGGTCAACGCCGACCTCCAGGAGTCGGTGGCGGGCCTCAGGATCCTGCAGGCCTTCCGCCGCGAGGGCGACGGCTCCCGGCGCTTCGCGGAGCGCAGCGAGAGCTACCGCCAGGCCCGTATCCGGGGCCAGTGGCTGATATCGATCTACTTCCCGTTCGTCCAGCTGCTGTCCTCGGTGGCCGCCGCGAGCGTGCTGATGGCGGGCGCCCACCGGGTCGAGGCGGCCACCCTCACCACCGGCGCGCTGGTCGCCTACCTCCTCTACATCGACCTGTTCTTCGCGCCCGTCCAGCAGCTCTCCCAGGTCTTCGACGGCTACCAGCAGGCGACCGTCTCCCTCGGCCGCATCCAGGAACTCCTGCGCGAGCCGACGTCGACCAAGGCCGCCGACCGGCCGCGCGAAGTCCCGTCCCTGCGGGGCGAGATCGCCTTCGAGGACGTGCACTTCGCGTACGGCTCCGGCGACGAGGCGGAGGAGGCCCTGGGCGGCATCGACCTGACGATCCCCGCCGGGCAGACCGTCGCCTTCGTCGGCGAGACCGGCGCCGGCAAGTCGACCCTCGTCAAGCTGGTCGCGCGGTTCTACGACCCGACGGGCGGCCGGGTCACGGTCGACGGCACCGATCTGCGCGCCCTCGACCTCACCTCGTACCGGCACCGGCTCGGCGTCGTCCCGCAGGAGGCCTACCTCTTCCCGGGCACCGTCCGGGACGCCATCGCCTACGGGCGGCCCGAGGCCACCGACGCCGAGGTGGAGGCGGCGGCCCGCACGGTCGGCGCCCACGAGATGATCGCCACCCTCGACGGCGGCTACCTCCACGAGGTGGCCGAGCGCGGCCGCAACCTCTCGGCGGGGCAACGGCAGTTGATCGCCCTGGCCCGCGCCGAACTCGTCGACCCCGACGTGCTGCTCCTCGACGAGGCGACGGCGGCCCTGGACCTGGCGACGGAGGCCCAGGTCAACCTGGCCACCGACCGCCTGGCCGGCCGTCGTACCGCCCTCCCGTCGCCCGACCACCACCCCTCAACGAGCGCTTACGCGCGCACCACTCTGATCGTCGCGCACCGCCTGACCACCGCCGCCCGCGCCGACCGGGTGGTGGTCATGGACCACGGCCGGGTCGTCGAGGACGGCACCCACGACGCGCTGCTCGCCCGCGACGGCCGGTACGCCGCGCTGTGGCGCACCTTCATCGGCCAGGCAGGGGAACCGGAGGAGCCGGTGGGCGCGGCCCGCTGAGCCAGCCGCCCGAACGCCTGTCTGACGGCCGTGCAACCATCCGACATACGTCGTGCGTCCGTACCTCAGTACGGTCATGGTTCGTGTACAGCTGAGGTACGGGAGGGGACGACTGTGGACAGTGGTGCGATACGGCGGCGGCTGGCGCTCGGCGTGGCCGTGCTGGCCGCCTCCGGGGCGCTTGCTCTCGTGGCACCGGCCCAGGCTCAGGCCGTGACCGCGGCCGGCTGTGCCGGACGCGAGGTACGGACCCTGCCCTTCGCCACCGGCACCGTGCACATCTACCGGCAGGGCGGCTACGTCTGCGCCGTCACCCTCCCCAAGAGCACCGGTTCCAAGCGCGTCATGTCCGTCAGCGTCCAGGCCCGCGGCAACCGCCCGGTGGTCGACAAGGGCAAGTACCGCCACCGCGCGGGCCCGGTGACCGTGCACGCCGGACACCGGTGCGTGTGGGTGAAGGGCGCGGTGGGCCGCAGCTCGGTGAGCTCGGGCTGGATCCTGTGCTGAGCTAGCGCAGCCGGCGGGCGCAGCCGACCGGCCGTTCGCCGCCGAGCTGGACGTAGAGGGCGGTGGACTCCGGGCACCGCGCCCGCGCGGTCACGGCCGCCACCACCTCGTACTGCGGGGCGCGCTTGCCCGAGCCGTCGCAGGCGGTCTCCCGGACCTGGCCGTGGCCCGAGCCGTAGACGCAGTCGCCGACGATGGTGCGCGGTCCGCCGCCCCCGCCGGGGTCCCCGGGGTGCGGCGGCTCCAGGCCGCGCATGCAGGCGTAGCCCTGCGGGATCGTTCCGTCGCCGTCCTCGTCGCCGCTCGCGCGCTGGGCGCTGATGTGCAGCACGAAGTCGGTGGTGGCCGGGCACGGCGGTCCGTCGGCGACGCTCCCGTCGTACCGCGCGACGACCCGGGCCGCCGCCCGCTCGCTGGTGCAGGGCACCTCGGTGAAGCTGGCGGTCCCGAACGAACTGCACTCGCCGACCGCGAGGAACTGCGTGCCGTACCCGGACACCGACCCGCTCGCCGTCGACCGCGCGCTGCCCGCCGGGGTCCCGGACGAGGACGACCGGCACCCGGCCGCCGGCAGGGCGACGGCCAGTGCCACCAGAACCCCCGCCCATCGTCTCCTGCGCATACCGACCCCCCTGCCAGCGTGGCCCGCGAGCAGGGCCCACGCCAGCCGTGTGGGAGGCTTTCCGCCTGTTGGGGGTGTTACGCCCGGTTCCGCGGCGTACGTCTAGTACGTCAGCCCGTGGCCGATCGGATACAGCACCTGCGCCGGATCGTCCGCCCGCTGCACCGGCACCGGCAGCCTGCCTCGCGGCGCCACCCGGCCGGCGATCACCCGGGCCGCGGCGCGCAGTTCGACGTCGGTCCAGGAGTAGCTCGCCAAGAAGGCCTTCACGGTGGGTAGTTGGGCGGCATCGTACGGATTGCGGACCGCCACGGCCACCACCGGCCTGCCGGTCGCGACCAACCGCTCCACCAACCGCTGCTGTTCGCCGCCCGCCGTGACGTTGTACGTCCCGACGACCACCGCGTCCGCGTCCCGCGCCGCCGCGACCGCCTTGTCGACGGTCGCCGCCGAGGGTGCCGTGCCGGTGGACAACGCCGTGGCGGTGAAGCCGAGTTCGGTGAGGGCGGTGGCGAGCACGCCGGTGGGCGGGCCCGTCGTACCGGACGGAGAGGCCGGGTCGGCGCCGACGACCAGCAGCCTGCCGTGCGTCGCGCGGGAGAGGGGGAGCAGGCCGCCCTCGTTGACCAGCAGGGTGGTGGTGCGCTCGGCGATCCGGTCGGCGGCGGCGAGATGCCGGGCCGTGCCGACCACCCGGCCGACGTCCTTCGTGTTCACGTACGGCCGGTCGAGCAGCCCCAGCCGGGACTTCAGCCGCAGGATCCGGAGGATCGATTCATCGAGCCGGGACTCGGTCAGTTCCCCGCCCTGTACGGCCTTCAGGACGGCGTTCCAGGCGATGTCCAGGGTGGGCGGGTTGAGGAGTTGGTCGACCCCGGCCTTGAGGGCGAGCACGGGCACCCGGTCGTCGCCGTACTTCGTGCGGACCCCTTCCATGCCCAGCGAGTCGGTCACCACGACCCCGTCGTAGCCGAGTTCCTCGCGCAGGATGCCGGTGAGGACCGGATGGGACAGGGTGGCCGGGTCGCCGGAGTCGTCCAGCGCCGGGAACTGGAGGTGCGCGGTCATGATCGAGTCGATGCCCGCCTTGACCGCCGCCCGGAACGGGACCGCGTCCAGCTTCTCCCACAGCTCCCGGCTGTGCGTGATCACCGGGAAGCCGGTGTGGCTGTCCACGGCGGTGTCGCCGTGCCCCGGGAAGTGCTTGGTCGTGGCGGCCACCCCGGCCGCCTGATACCCCGCCACCTCGGCGGCGACCAGCGCCCCGACCGCGTCCGGGTCGGCACCGAAGGACCGTACGCCGATGATGGGGTTGGCCGGGTTCACGTTGACGTCGGCGTCGGGGGAGTAGTCCTGCCGGACCCCCATCGCCCGCAACTCCGCGCCCGAGATACGGCCCAGGGTGCGGGCGTCGGCCGCCGAGCCGCCCGCCCCGATCGCCATCGCGCCCGGGAAGAGGGTGGCGGGTTTGCCGATCCGGCAGACGGCGCCGTGCTCCTGGTCGGTGGCGATGAGCACCGGCAGACCCCGTGGCTGCGCCAGCGAGGCCCGCTGGATCCCGTTCGACAACTCGGCGATCTGCCGCGGATCCCGGGTGTTGTGCGTCCACGTGAAGTAGATGATCCCGCCGACCCGGTACTTCGCGACGAGCTCGGCGGCGGTCCGCACGCCGATCTCCTCGAGGTTGGCATCGATGTCCACCTGGTCGGGATCGGTCGCCGAGTGGCCGTAGACCCGCATCACGAACAGCTGCCCGACCTTCTCCTCAAGAGTCATCCCGGAGATCAGCGAGCGGAGCTTCTTGTCGTCGGAGCCGAGGGCGTACGCACTGGCGCCGACGGCCAGTCCCGCGGTGACACCCGCGGTCGCGGCCAGGAGGGTGCGTCTGGAGGGCACGTGCGCTCCTTCCGGTGGAGTACCGCTGAAGGAAACTTCCGTGAAGCACCACTATCCGGGAAGTTTCTTTCCGTCAAGGGACTGCACGGTAACCGGAAAGGGGCCGCCATCGGCGCATTGGAGGGGGGCACGTCGATGGCGGCGGGCCGGCGGCCGTGGTCCGGCGGAGAGGGTAGGTCAGCGATCGCAGCCAGCGGCGAGGGCCGACACCGCACCACGGAGACTCTTCCGACAGCCTGCGGGTTGGACGGACGGAGAGGGGAGGGGGTTCCCGGCGGGCGGCGCATTTCCGCAATTCGGGAGGCGTGAGCTGGAAGTTGCGTCAGGGGCAACGCGCCCCGTAGGGGCGCGGGGCTGTATCGATGTGCGGCTCCGCCGCGTGGGCGCGACCAGCCCCCACCGACCCGCACCCGAGGAACAACCCGTTCCACCTGATGGAAACCCCCGCACAAGAAACCCCCATCCGGCGATCATGGGCGAATGCCCCCCGTCGACATCCCCGGTTCCAAGTCCGTCACCGCCCGCGCCCTCTTCCTCGCGGCCGCCGCCGACGGCGTCACCACCCTCCTGCGCCCCCTCCGCTCCGACGACACCGAGGGCTTCGCCGAGGGCCTGGTCCGGCTCGGCTACCGCGTCGGCCGCACCCCGGACGCCTGGCAGGTGGACGGCCGCCCGCAGGGCCCCGCGCTGCCCGCCGCCGACGTCTACTGCCGCGACGGCGCCACCACCGCCCGCTTCCTGCCCACCCTCGCCGCGGCCGGCCACGGCAGCTACCGCTTCGACGCCTCCGAGCAGATGCGCCGCCGCCCCCTCGCCCCGCTCACCCGCGCCCTGCGCGACCTCGGGGTCGACCTGCGCCACGAGGGCGCGGAGGGACACCACCCGCTGCGGATCGAGGCGGCCGGCGTCGAGGGCGGTGACGTCACCCTCGACGCCGGGCAGTCCTCGCAGTACCTCACCGCGCTGCTGCTGCTCGGCCCGCTCACCCGCAGGGGCCTGCGGATCCGGGTGACGGACCTGGTCTCCGCGCCGTACGTGGAGATCACGCTCTCGATGATGCGGTCGTTCGGGGTGGAGGTGGCCCGGGAGGGGGACACCTTCGTCGTCCCGCCCGGCGGCTACCGGGCAACGACCTACGCGATCGAACCCGACGCCTCCACCGCGAGCTACTTCTTCGCCGCGGCGGCCGTGACGGGCCGTGAGATCACCGTCCCGGGGCTCGGACAGGGCGCGCTCCAGGGCGACTTGCGGTTCGTGGACGTGCTGCGGCGGATGGGCGCGGAGGTGGTGGTCGGGGCGGACCGGACGACCGTCCGGGGCACCGGCGGACTCCGGGGCCTGACCGTCACCATGCGCGACGTCTCCGACACCATGCCCACCCTCGCGGCCATCGCCCCCTTCGCCGACGGACCCGTCCGGATCGAGGACGTCGCCAACACCCGGGTGAAGGAGTGCGACCGGCTCGACGCCTGCGCGGAGAATCTGCGCCGGCTGGGCGTCGGGGTCAGCACGGGCGACGACTGGATCGAGATCCGCCCCGGCACCCCCGCCCCCGCCGAGATCAAGACCTTCGGCGACCACCGCATCGTCATGTCGTTCGCGGTGACCGGCCTCCGCGTGCCGGGGATCTCCTTCGACGACCCGGGATGCGTGAAGAAGACCTTCCCCGGCTTCCACGAGGCGTTCGGGGAGCTGGCCGCCGGGTGGGGAATCTCGTCCGACGGCGGGTGAGCGGGTTCGTGCGGTGAGCCGGTTCGCTCGCCGAGCCGGCTCTGCGCGGCGTTACGCCGACTCGTTGAGGAGCCGTGCCAGGTGCTCCCGGCCCGCCGCCAGCAGCCCGGGCAGCGGGGCGGCCGCCTCGTACCAGCGCTTCTCGTACTCCCAGCACAGCCAGCCGTCCCAGCCGTGCCGGGAGAGGATCTCGACGCAGTCGGAGAGCGGCAGGATGCCGGCGCCGAGCGGGAGCGGGGTGGTGTCGTCGGCCGAGGCGATGTCCTTGACCTGGACGTAGCCGAGGTGTGGTGCGAGGGCCGCGTAGGTCTCGGTGGGCTGCTCGCCGCCCAGCCAGGTGTGCATGACGTCCCAGAGCGAGCCGACCATGCGGTGGCCGACCGGGCCGAGGATGCGGATCGCGTCGGCACCGGTGCGGTGCGAGTCGTGGGTCTCCAGCAGGACCCGTACCCCGAGGGCGGAGGCGTCCTCGGCGACGGTGCCGAGCCGCCGGGCGGCGATCGCGTCGGACTCGGCGGCGGGCAGCGCCGGGTCGGCGCCGGGGAAGACCCGGACGAAGGAGGCGCCCAGGTCGTGCGCGAGCTGGAGGAGCCCGCGCGTCTCGTCGAGTACCGGGCCGTCCTCGCCGGGGGCCGCGAGGCGCGCGTACCCGGCGACGCCCAGCACCTCCACCCCGGCCGCCTTGAACTCGGCGGCCACGTCGGCCCGCGCGGCCGGGCCGAGGCCGGGATGGACGGGCTCTTCGGGATGGGCGCGCAGTTCGACGCCGTGGTAGCCGTGGGCGGTGGCGAGCGCCAGCACGTCCGGCACCGGCAGACCGGGAACCCCGAGGGTGGAGAAGGCGAACCTCATGCTCACCAACCTACTTCTCACTCGCCGGTTCCGTGCAGGTCCAGCCGCCAGTCCTGACCGACCAGATCCTTGCCGAAGGAGCGGTGCGGTTTCTCGGCGGTGAGGACGAAACCGTGCCGCTGGTAGATGTGGCGGGCCGAGGACAGGATGTCGTTGGTCCACAGGACCAGGTCGCGGTAGCCGACCCCGCGCGCGAACGCGATCACGGCGGTGACCAGCCGGTCGCCGATGCCGAGCCCGCGGGCCTCCGGTTCGACCAGCAGCAGCCGCAGCCGCGCGGTGCCCGGGGCGTCGTCCCGTACGCACATCACGCAGCCCACCGGCCGTCCCGCCCGCTCGGCGATCCAGGTGCGCTCCAGGTGCGGGTCGTGGTCCTCGGCGTAGTCGGCGACGATCCGGGCGACCAGGCCCTCGTAGTCGGCGTTCCAGCCGTACTCGGAGGTGTACAGGGCGGCGTTGCGCTGCACGATCCAGCCCAGGTCGCCGGGGTGCGGCTCGCGCAGCACGACCTCGCCGGCGTCGCCGGGGGCGTGCCCGTCGCCGAGGAGCGTGCGGATGGTGCGCATGGCCTCGGCGAGGCGGGGCCGCTCGCCGGGGTCGACGGCGCCCAGCAGGGTGCCGACCGAGTCCCGGGCCCGCTCGTCGAGCAGCTCGGCGGCGGTCCGGCCGTCCGGGGTGAGGGAGACGCGCCGGCGCCGGGGGTCCTTCTCCGAGGCCGAGCGCTCGATCAGTCCGGCCTCCTCGAACTTGTTGAGGATCCTGCTCAAGTACCCGGCGTCCAGCGCGAGATCGGCCCGCAGGTCGGCCGCGTCGGTGTCCGCGGAGTGCGCGAGCTCGTACAGCACCCGGGACTCGGTGAGGGTGTACGGGGCATACAGGTGGCGGCCGTAGTCGAGGGCGCCGATGAGGTTGGTGTAGAAGCGGTTGAAGGCGCGGATGTCCTGGACGGTCATGGCTGGCCCCCGATGGTTGACTGAGTCAGAGATACCGCGCCTCCGAGGCTATCCCGGCACCCCGCCCGGCCGGAAGCCATCGGCCCGAACGGCGGCTCCGCAGGCTTTACTTGTTCTTTTTTGCCTGGGCCTGGTCCTGCTTTTGACTTCGTCGCGCCAGCGCCGTAGGTTTATACACGAACGTCACTTATGTCCGTTTCAACTTCGGATGTGACGTGGTCCGCCGGAGAAAACCCGTGCGGTGCGGAGAACCGGCATCGAGGGCGGCGGACGCGCTCAGAGCTGCGCGCAGGCTCTGGAGCGCACGCGGAGCGGCCACTGCGCGGCCGCCGTAACTCAACCACACCCTCGGAGAGGGGCGAAAAATGCGCGCGCACACCACACGGATGAAGAGGGTTGCCATCGCTGCGATTTCGGCACCCATCCTGGCACTCGCTGCCGGGGCCGGAGTCGCCAGTGCGGCCAACCAGTCTGCGCCTGACCACGTCGTCTCCTACCAGGACGACGGTGGCGGTGGCGGTGGCCACGGCGGTGGCGGTGGCGGTCACGGCGGTGGCGGCGGTCACGGTGGCGGCGGCTACGGCGGCGGTCACGGTGGCGGCGGCTACGGCGGCGGTCACGGTGGCGGCGGCTACGGTGGCGGCGGCTACGGCGGCGGTCACGGCGGCTGGGGCGGGGGCTGGGGCGACGACGACGATTACGGCTGGGGCGGCGGCCACTACGGTGGCGGCGGCTGGGGCGGCGGTGGCTGGGGCGGCGGTGGCTGGGGAGACTGAGCCAGGCCACAGCGTTTGACGCTCCCTGACAGCAAAAGGTGGATCCGGGTGCCCGACCCCTCGGGCACCCGGACCCATGCATCAGAACCCGTCCTGGAGGCGGTGACCGGATGAGGATCGTGTGCGTGGGCGGAGGCCCGGCCGGACTGTACTTCTCGATCTCGGCGAAGCTGCGGGACGCCGGACACGAGATCATCGTGCTGGAGGCGGACCCGCCCGAGGCCACCTACGGCTGGGGCGTCGTCTACTGGAGCGACCTGCTCGACATCCTGCACCGCAACGACCCCGAGAGCGCACGCGCGGTGAGCGCCGGCTCGGTGCTCTGGCAGCAGCAGGAGATCCGTCTGCACGGCAACCGCCACGACGGCACCGCCTACTTCGGCGGCTACGGCTACAGCATGGGCCGCGCGTCCCTCCTCGACATCCTCACTCGGCGCGCCCGCTCCCTCGGCGTGGACGTACGGCACGGGGAACGGCTCGCCGACCCCGCCGACCTGCCCGACGCCGACCTGATCCTGGCCGCCGACGGCGCGAACAGCCGGATCCGGCAGAGCCGCGCCGAGCAGTTCGGCCCGCGTACGCAGACCGGCCGCAACCCCTACATCTGGCTCGCCACCGACCGGCAGTTCGACAGCTTCGTCTTCGCCTTCGAGCAGACCGAGGCGGGCTGGATCTGGTTCCACGCCTACCCCTCGTTCAAGGGGGTCAGCACCTGCATCGTGGAGTGCTCCCCGCAGACCTGGCAGGGCCTCGGCCTCGACACGCTCGACGAGGAGGACGCCGTACCCCTGCTGGAGAAGATCTTCCACCGCGCCCTCGACGGCCACTCCCTGATCAGCAAGTCGCGCGGCGCACCGGCGAAGTGGCAGTGCTTCACGCACCTCGCCAACCGGACCTGGGTCGACGGCAGCGACCCCGGCCGGCCGGTCGTCCTGGCCGGCGACGCCGCCCACACCACCCACTTCACGCTCGGCTCCGGCACCCGGCTCGCCATGATCGACGGCATCATCCTGGCCGAGGCCCTGAAGGGCTTCCCGGACCTGCGCATCGCCCTGCGCGAGTACGACAAGCGCCGCCGCACCGAACTCCACCCCGTCCAGGCGGCCGCCCGCACCAGCATGGCCTGGTTCGAGCAGCTCGACGACTACCTCGACCGCGGCCCCGTCGACTTCGCCTACGCGATGGCGGTACGCCAGGGCCACCAGCCCCCCTGGCGTTACCAGACCCACCTCGCCACCCAACTCAAACCGATACGCCGAGCCCGCCGCGCCTACGACACCGGCACCCGCTGGTACCAGGACCGCAAACGCGGCGCAGCCCCCCTGCCCCTGCTGAGCCGGTCCCCGCAGGCCGGCCTCTGACGGGTTCCGCCGCGGCGGGGCCGGGGCAGTCGCCGACGGGTACCGCTGCGGTGGAGCGGGCGGCGCGCGGTGCGGCGCCACCGCTTCCGCCAAGGGAAACCGGCGGCGCCGACGCCTTCCTCTGCGGCGGAAACCGGCAGCGCCGACTGCCTCGCCCGCGGCGGGAGCGGCGCAGGCGCCGGCGGCTCCCGCCGCGTCGGGAACAGGCCGTGCGGCCGGCCTTCGCTGCGTCTACGGCGACAACGGGCCGTAGCGGCGGTGTGGGGGCCGGAGAGGGTGGTCGGGGGCACCTGAGCCGCGCCCCCGGTGCCCGAGTCGGCACCGGCACTGAGGGTCAGGTGCGGGGTACACCCGAGGACCCCCGCACCATCAACTCGCCGCGTACCGTCGCGATGCCTCCCGGTGGCGGCTCCTCGCGGCCCATGGCGATGCGTCCGGCTCGTGCCCCCGCCTCCGCGAGCGGCAGCCGCACCGTCGTCAGTGACGGCACCACGTCGATGCTGAAGGGCAGGTCGTCGAAGCCGGCCACGGACACGTCGGCCGGGATCCGCAGGCCCGACTCGCGCAGCGCGGCGCACGCGCCGAGCGCGACGGAGTCGTTCGCGGCGACCACCGCGGTGAGCGTCGGGTCCCGGCGCAGCAGCTCCAGCGTGGCCTCGTACCCCGCCCGCCGGTCGTAGCGGCCGTGCACGGTCCAGCGCGGGTCCTCCTCGATGCCCGCGTCGGCGAGCGCGGCCCGGTGGCCCTCCAGGCGGTGCCGGGTGGTCGTGCGCTCCTCGGGACCGGCGATGTAGCCGAGCCGCCGGTGGCCGAGCCCGATGAGGTGCTCGGTCAGCTCCCGCCCGCCGCCGCGGTTGTCGAAGGTCAGGGCCACCGCGTCGGTGTCCGGCGCCGGCGGCCGCCCGCACAGCACCACCCGGGTCCCCGCGTCCGCCAGCTTGCGCAGCTTCGCCGCCACCGCCGCCGCGTGCGGCGCGTTCTCCATGGCCCCGCCGGTCAGGATCACCGCCGCCGCCCGCTGCCGCTGCAGCAGGGTCAGATACGTCAGCTCCCGCTCCGGGGAGCCCCCGGTGTTGCAGACCACCGCCAGCCGCTCGCCGCCCGCACGCCCGCCGGGACCGCCGATCTCGGCCTGGATGGCGCTTGCCATGATGCCGAAGAACGGGTCGGCGATGTCGTTGACGAGGATGCCGACCAGATCGGAGGTCGCCGCCGCGAGCGCGCTCGCGGGGCCGTTGAGGACGTAGTCCAGCTCGTCCACCGCCCGCAGCACCCGTTCCCGCGTGGTCGCCGCCACGGGGTAGTTGCCGTTCAGTACGCGCGACACCGTCGCGGGCGAGACCTGGGCGCGGGCCGCCACGTCCGCCAGGGTCACCGTCATCTCGTCGTCCTCCGGTCGCGCATCTCGTCGTACGTCTTCGTACACAGCCTGATCAAAGGAAGCCCCCTTGCCGAGCAGACCATAAGGCCATTCACTCCTGTTGTTCGCCCCCTCGAACAACTCGACCCCATCACGGTCTTGTACAGACCAGTGGTGAAAGGCTAGCTTCAGACTGTATAGAAAGCGCTTGCTGCGTTGCTGAGACGCACGCGGACGAAGGGAACCACGTGACACGCAAGACGGTGCGGGTCGCCATGAACGGCGTGACCGGACGCATGGGCTACCGCCAGCACCTCGTCCGCTCGATCCTCGCCCTGCGCGAGCAGGGCGGTCTCGACCTCGGCGACGGCACCGTGCTGTGGCCGGAACCGGTCCTCGTCGGCCGCCGCGAGCACGCGCTCCGCGAGATCGCCGACCGGCACGGTCTGTCCGGCGAGCACATCGCCACGGACCTCTCGGCGGTCCTCGCCGACCCCACCATCGACATCTACTTCGACGCCCAGGTCACCTCCGCCCGCGAGGAGGCCCTCAAGCAGGCGATCGCCGCCGGGAAGCACATCTACACCGAGAAGCCCACCGCGACCGGCCTCGACGGCGCCCTGGAGCTCGCCCGGCTCGCGCACGCCAAGGGCATCAAGCACGGCGTCGTCCAGGACAAGATCTTCCTGCCCGGCCTGCTCAAGCTGAAGCGGCTCATCGACGGCGGCTTCTTCGGCCGCATCCTCTCCGTCCGCGGCGAGTTCGGCTACTGGGTCTTCGAGGGCGACTGGCAGAGCGCCCAGCGCCCCTCCTGGAACTACCGCGCGGAGGACGGCGGCGGCATCGTCGTCGACATGTTCCCGCACTGGGAGTACGTCCTGCACGAGCTGTTCGGCCGCGTGAAGTCCGTCCAGGCCCTCACCGCCACCCACATCCCGCAGCGCTGGGACGAGAACGGCAAGCCCTACGACGCCACCGCCGACGACGCCGCCTACGGCATCTTCGAACTCGACGGCGGCGCCATCGCCCAGATCAACTCCTCCTGGGCGGTCCGCGTCAACCGCGACGAACTCGTCGAGTTCCAGGTGGACGGCACCGAAGGCTCAGCGGTCGCCGGCCTGCGCAACTGCCGTGCCCAGCACCGCAGCGCGACCCCCATGCCGGTCTGGAACCCGGACATCCCGGCCACCTACGCCTTCCGCGACCAGTGGCAGGAGATCCCCGACAACACCGAGTTCGACAACGGCTTCAAGGCCCAGTGGGAGCTGTTCCTCAAGCACGTCTACGCCGACGCCCCCTACCAGTGGGACCTGCTGGCCGGCGCCCGCGGCGTACAGCTCGCCGAGCTGGGCCTGAAGTCCTCCACCGAGGGCCGCCGCATCGACGTACCGGAGATCGCGCTGTGACCATTCAGCTCCCCTCGGCGGGCGGCACCCTGCGGACCTACGAACCCCGCACCGAGCCGCTCGCCGTCACCCCCGGCACCCCCTTCACCTCCCGTACGGTCTTCTCGGCGGCGCACGTCGTCGCCGACCCGTTCGCCGACGTGTCCCCCGACTCGCCCGCCGCCGTCGACTGGGACGCCACCCTCGCCTTCCGCCGCCACCTGTGGTCCCACGGGCTCGGCGTCGCCGAGGCGATGGACACCGCCCAGCGCGGCATGGGCCTGGACTGGGCGGGCGCCGCCGAGCTGATCCGCCGCAGCGCCGCCGAGGCGAAGGCGGTCGGCGGCCGGATCGCCTGCGGCGTCGGCACCGACCAGATCACCGGCGGCACCCTCGCCGAGATCCGGGCCGCCTACGAGGAGCAGCTCGCGCTCGTCGAGGAGTCCGGCGCCCAGGCCATCCTGATGGCCTCGCGCGCCCTCGCGGCCACCGCCTCGGGCCCCGAGGACTACCTGGAGATCTACGGCCACCTGCTCCGCCAGGCCACCGAACCGGTCGTCCTGCACTGGCTCGGCCCGATGTTCGACCCGGCCCTGGAGGGCTACTGGGGCTCCACCGACCTCGACGCGGCCACCGACGTCTTCCTGGACGTCATCGCCGCCCACCCCGACAAGGTCGACGGCATCAAGGTCTCCCTGCTCGACGCCCAGCGCGAGATCGACCTGCGCCGCCGCCTCCCGCAGGGCGTCCGCTGCTACACCGGCGACGACTTCAACTACCCCGAGCTGATCGCGGGCGACGACCAGGGCTTCAGCCACGCCCTGCTCGGCATCTTCGACCCGCTGGGCCCGCTGGCGGCCCAGGCGGTCCGGATCCTCGACACGGGCGACACGGCGGGCTTCCGCGCCCTCCTCGACCCCACCGTCGAACTCTCCCGCCACCTCTTCCAGACCCCCACCCGCTTCTACAAGACCGGCGTGGTGTTCCTGGCCTGGCTCGCCGGCCACCAGGCACACTTCACCATGGTCGGCGGCCTCCAGTCGGCCCGCTCCCTGCCGCACTTCGCCCGCGCCTACGAACTCGCCGACGGCCTGGGCCTGTTCCCGGACCCCAAGCTCGCCGAGGAACGGATGAAGACCCTGCTCGCCCTGTACGGAGTCAGCCAGTGACCGGCGACCTCTCCCGCTTCTCGATCAACCAGATGACCGTCAAGCAGCTCTCCCTGCCCGAACTGGCCGACGCCTGCCTGGACCTGGGCGTCCCGGGCGTCGGCCTCTGGCGCGAGCCGGTCCAGTCCTACGGCGTCGACGCGACCGCCAAACTGCTGCGCGAGGCGGGCCTGACCGTCACCACCCTCTGCCGGGGCGGCTTCTTCACGGCGATCGACCCCGCCGAACGCGCCGCCGCCCTGGCCGACAACCGGCGGGCGATCGAGGAGGCCGCGACCCTCGGCACGGACACCCTCGTCCTGGTCTCGGGCGGCCTCCCGGCCGGCTCCAAGGACCTGCACGGCGCCCGCGAACGCATCGCGGACGCCCTCGCCGAGCTGGGCCCCTACGCCGAGCAGCACGGCGTACGCCTCGCCATCGAGCCCCTCCACCCCATGTACGCCGCCGACCGCTGCGTGGTCTCCACCCTCACCCAGGCCCTGGACCTCGCGGAACGCTTCCCCGCCCACCAGGTCGGCGTCACCGTCGACACGTACCACATCTGGTGGGACGACCAGGCCCCCGCCCAGATCGCCCGCGCCGGCGTCGGCAACCGCATCCACACCTTCCAACTCGCCGACTGGACCACCCCGTTGCCCGAGGGCGTCCTCAACGGCCGCGGCCAGATCGGCGACGGCGCGATCGACATGCGCGAGTGGAAGGCCTACGTGGAGGCCGCCGGCTACACCGGCCCCATCGAGGTCGAACTCTTCAACGACGGCCTGTGGGCGAGGGACGGCCGGGAGGTACTCGCGGAGACGGCGGAACGCTTCCTGACCCACACGGCGTAGTCCGGCGCGGCGGCCGAAGAAGCGAACCTGCTCTCCGGCCGCCGCCGCACGGTGACGTATACGTACCGTATACTCGGCGCATGTCCGACGTCATGATCCGTGTGCCCGCCGAAGTCCGTGACCAGCTGGCCGCCGTGGCCGAGGCGCGAGGTACCAGCCTCCGTGCCCTCATGCAGGACATCGCTGCTCAGACGCTGACCCCCGAGCAGATCAGGGAACGGGCCGACCGCACGCGCGCGCTGCTTGCCGAGCGCTTCGGGCACTACGTTTCGGACGAGGAGTCCGCCGAGATGCGGCGCAAGATGCGGGAGGCCGCCGCCGCACACCGTGCCACCTCGGCCGGGACGGAGCCGAACCCTTGAGCTGGACCGAGCACTACGTCCTCGACACCCCCACCCTCCTGGCGATGGGAGGCGACAAACAGGTCTCCGGCCTGATCCATGCCGCTGCCGCCAGTGACGACATGCGTCTGTGGGTGCCCGTCCTGTGTCTCCTGGAGGCGGAGCGTCAACGTGCCGGGATCGTTGACCACGTGGGCGTGCTGGTCGACGTACTCCATCTCGTCGACGACGACTACTCCATGGCGGTCACCGTCGCAGAACTGCGCCGTGCGGGTGTCGACCTCGGTGTCTCCGCCGCTGTGCACACCGCGCGCCCGAACCAGACGCTCCCCATGGGCGGCCTGATCGCCTCCGTAGCGCCGGATCCGTACGAAGGACTCGGCGTCGGGGTGATGGACCTGAACCGCTGAGCGGGGCGTCAGCCACTGATACGCCCGTCCCGCACGGCCCCGACGAACGCGGCCCAGCCGTCCGCCGAGAAGACCAACGCGGGGCCGCTGGCATGGCCACGGGCTACTTCGAGGCATTCACCCTGGTCACCGCCGCTATAGCTGGACTTGTGCCAGCTGGTGACGGTGTGCTCATGACCCGGCTGGTCGAGCCGTTGCTCCGGCTCCTCCTGCCCGCTCGCGGACGACGGCGCCGCAGGCCGGTCGTACCGCTCGCGCACACGTACCCGTACTCGTGCCCGTATGCCGGCCGCGAAGCTCACGCATGAGCGGGCGCCTGCTTCCGTGGACCGGCGCGGACGGCAAACCCGGTCATCTCGTGGGCGACGGGACCGGATACGTCTCCCGGCTCGCCGACCGGATCGAGAGCATGCACCTCGGCATGGCGGGCGAGCTGCTCGACCACGCGGCCGAACTCCTCGCCGAGCAGAGGCTGACTGCCGAAGAACTCCGTTGTCTCGCGCGGAGGCTGAGCGAATCGCTGCGGGACGTGAAGCGTGTCGCCGAGAGCAGGGGTGCGCGGTTGCCGGGTTGACCCTCGACCTTGTGCAGGGCCCAGAGTGCGGGGTGTGGAGAACGACATGCGCAGTATCGGGGAGATGGCCCGCGACAGCGGCCTCGGCGTGAGCGCCCTGCGGTTCTACGACCGTGCCGGTGTGCTGGTCCCGGCCTGGGTGGATCCGGTGAGCGGATACCGCTGGTACGAGCCCGGGCAGCTGGAGGAGGCCCGGCTGCTGGCCCGCCTGCGCCGGGCCGGGATGCCGCTGGCGGACATCCGGCTGGTGCTGGCCAGTTGGTCCGGCGCGGACACCGATCTGGTCCGGGAACTGCTCAAGGCGCACCTGCGCCGTCTCGAACAGGGGCTGTCCGATGCCCGCGGCGAGTTCTTCGCGCTCCGCGCACTACTCGATCACCGGGAGAATGTCATGACCTCGCTCCGTACCGCCTCCGTCCGCCTGTCCGTCGCCGCGCCGGAGCTGGCAGCCGCGCTGGACGCGGTTCGTTTCGCGGTGAGCACCGATCCCGAGCTGCCGATGCTCGGCGGGGTTCTGTTCGACATCGAGGGCGAGAGCCTTCGTGCCGTGGCCACCGACCGGTACCGAATGGCGTTCGCGCGAGCCGGTGTCGCCGGGCACGACGGGGGCCGGGTGCAGGTCGTCGTGCCCACGCCGCTTGTGGACGCGATGCGGCCGCTGCTGGACGGCGAGGGGGCCGTGGGGCTCTCCGTCGACGGTGACCTGGTGACGCTGGAGGGCGGAGACCGGCAGGCGGCCGGCCGCTGCCTCGACCACGACTTCCCCGACTACCGCCGTCTTCTGCCCCGGGCCGACGGCCGCCGCACCGTCGTCGAGGTGTCGGCCTTCCGGCACGCTCTGGAGACCGGTCCTGTCCGCTCCGGAGAGGCCGGGGCGCCTGATCTGAGCGTGCTCAGGGTGGAGGGCGGCGGAGTGACCCTCTGCGCCGATGTCGACGACGCCGATGTCCACGAGGACCCGAACCGCGTCGCCGTCAACCGTGACTTCCTGCTGGCCGCGCTGGCCGCCGGGGCCCGTGACCGACTGGTTCTGGAGTTCGGCGCGCCCACGGCGCCGATCGTGATCCGCCGGCCCGACGACGAGGGTGCCTTCTCGCTCCTGATGCCGGTCCGGCTGGAGGACTGACGGCACCTGTGTGAGGACTTCTTCACACAGGTCTCTCTTATGTTCCCTGTTCAGGGTTCTCCACCCTTTTCGATTTGCTGTGTTTCACCTGTCGGTTCGGGTTTTTTCCATTCGGCCGGAACCGCATCTGAACTGCTCGTGTCTATAGAGTTCGAGTCAGCCGCAAGGGTGAGCAAATGACCTGGGATTGCGGTTGGAAAAGGCAATTCGAATTCAAGGAGTTTCCTGTGAACATGCGTATCGCCACTGTTGCCGTGGCTTCCGCCGCGCTCGTCGCCGCCGGTGCCATCGCCGCTGTCGCCGCCCCGGCTCCGGCTCCGTCGATCACCGTCAAGGCGAGCGCCACCGCCGTCAAGCTGGGCGATGTCGTCACCTTCGCCGGCAAGGTGGACGGGCTCAAGGACGGCAGCAAGGTGACCCTTCAGGTGAAGGACGGCAAGAAGTGGGTCTCGCTGCCCGCGACGGCGAAGGTCGCCAAGGGCGCCTACAAGCTCGACGACAAGTTCGACAAGAAGGGCGTCGAGGTCCTGCGCGTCAAGGACGGCAGCGCCGTCTCCAAGAACGTGTCCGTCACAGTTCGCTGAACCAGCCCTGAGAGCCTGCCCCACCCCGTCCGATCCGGGGTGGGGCAGGCCCTGTGGATCTTAGGGAGCCTATGGGCCGCCTGTCTTTGCCGTTTCCTTAGATTGTCCTTAATCGACACGCTCACGCCGACGCGCGCAGGGGGATCGAGCCGGTTCCAGGAGGGGCCGTCCGACCGCTGCGGAAAAATCTTGAACCGGCGTACAACCCTCCCCCCACCCCGCCGGTCTACTTGGCATCAGGGCTTTCGGAGGGGGATCCGGGGGGATCGCGGGGGTTCTGATACGGAGGGGAAAGCCGAGGGGGTTCGATCGACGGATCGGGCCCCCTCGAAGCATGTCCGGGAGGCGTGTGCGGGGAGCGTGTTCCGGAAGTGCGTGCGGGCGCCGGTGCGACCGGTTCTTGAGTTGCCCCTGACAGTCGGGTGGCGCAGGCTGCTCTCTGGGCGGGACGGCTGTTCGACTCGGGGGGCGCTTCTCGTGCTGCGTATCCACTTCACGTCTCAGGATCTGGCCCGGGTCCGGGTGGCGAGCGCCCCCGACCCGCTCTGGGAGATCGCCTGCAGCCTGCACCGCCTGCAGACCTCACGGGGCCGCTGGGCGTACGCCGACTGGTACCGCGAGACCCGGGAAACCCTCGCCGGCTCCCCGCTCGGCGTGGCCGTCCGCCGGCTGCTGGTCCCGGTGCTGCCCCGGGCCCGCTACATGCCCGACTTCCTCACCCCGCCCGAGGCCGCCGACGGCCTGGACCGCGGGCTCACGGCGGTCGTGGACACCCCGCCCGCCCGGGTCGCCCTGGAGATCCGGATGCTGGACAGGGTCACCGGCGCTCCCGGTTGGGCACCCCGGCTGATGGAACGAGAGGCCCGGGAGGAACTGGCCGGACTCCTGCGCGCCTACCACGAAGCGGTCATCGCACCGCACGAGAGCCGTATTCACGCCATGGTCGCCGCGGAGCGCGCCCTGCGTGGCCGGGACGCCCTCGCGACCGGACTCGACGGACTGCTCGCCGGCCTGTCGCCCGCGATCCGATGGCACTCGCCGGTCCTGCACGTCGACTACGTCGAGGACCGCGACCTGCACCTCGCGGGCCGCGGACTGCGCCTGGTCCCCTCGTACTTCTGCTGGCAGTCGCCGGTCTCCCTGGCCGACGAGACCCTCGGGCCCCTCCTGGTCTACCCCCTGCAGGGCGACCGTCGCGCCGTCCCCGGCCGCCCGCCCGACGCCTCGCTCGTCGCCCTGCTCGGCCGGACCCGGGCGGCCGCGCTGCGGTCCCTCGCGCTGGGCGCGACCACCTCCGAACTGGCCCGGTTCCTGGGGGTGTCGGCGCCGACGGCCACCCATCACACCACCGTGCTGCGCGACGCCGGCCTGGTCGTCAGCCGACGCCACCACAACACCGTGCTGCACACGCTCACCCCTCTGGGCGCCGCCCTGCTCCGACCGCGGGCGTGACCGTCCGGGGAGTCTCATGCGCGGTGCAGGGCCGCCGCCCGGGCCAGGGCCCGCTGCCGGTTGTGCCAGACCTCCTCCAGGCGGGCCCGGGTGCGCGCGGGCTGGTCGCGCAGGAACGCGTCGCGCTGTGCGGCGCCCGTGCGGCGCAGGCCGCTCGCCGCGTCGCAGCGCTGATCGGCCGCTGCGGCGGCGCGCTGCTCACGCGCCAGTTTCGCGGCGCTCGCCCCCTTGACGGCCTCGGCCTGCAGCGACTGGATCAGCGCGGCGGGGGTCTTCGCGGCCCGGCCGGTGCCGGCCATGCAGCGCTGCCACCGCTTCAGGGCCTTCTGGTAGGCGGGGGCGGTGGCCAGGTACCGCTCAAGCATCTGGTCGACGTCCTGCGGTACGAGGGTGTCCTCGAGGGCGGCCCGTACGGTGCCGTACAGTCCGGCCCGCGCCCGGGCCAGGCAGCCGCCCGTGGGGTAGGTCCCGCTCGACCCGCTGGGCAGGGTCAGCGCCGCCACCTGGCCGGCGGGGCCGTCGAGGGCGGCTGTGTAGTGGGTCTGCGCGGCGGCGGACAGGGAACGGACGTACCGGTCCTGTGCCGTGGGGCCGTCGTTCATCCGGCCGAGCGCGGTGGAGACGCCGTAGCCGGGGGCCGAGCGGGAGCCGATGGAGTCGGCCGTGGTCGCCCCGGCGGGCGGCTGCGGGCCCGCGCTCGTGACCAGGTAGCGCAGTCCCCGGTCGCGCATGCAGCGCTGGGTGAGGATCTGCAGGGCGCCGAAGAGCTGCCAGCGTTGGCGCAGGGCGTCGGCGTCCGAGGTGAGGACGGTGGCGGCGTGACCGGACTCCCGCGCCGCCGGCGCAGCCTCGGCGGATGCGGCCGTGCTCGGTCCGGTGCACGCGGTTGCGGCGGCACAGACCAGGCTCACGGCGAGGATCAGCAGGGGCAGCAGGCGGGACGGTGTGCGCCCGGTACGGCGGCGCGAGAGCTCTGTCATGGGTGATCGCCCGTCATCGGGTGGCCGGAGCGTTCCCGGTCAGCAGAGTGAGGTCCAGTAGTTGCTGCTGATCGAGTCGTTGAAGGCGGTGTTGCCCGAGTTCGGCCAGACGAGGTTGGCGAAGTTGCTGTTGGACCAGTCCTTGGGCAGGCAGGCGGAGTATCCGGTGTAGCCGGTGCCGTTCCACACCTCGACGCCCAGGCCGCTGGTGCCGTGGTTGTACCCGGACGAGGCGCAGTTGTTCCACGTGCCGCTGGCGCAGGTGGAGTGGCTGTAGTCGCCCCAGTTGTCGTTCGCGCCGGAGAACTTGCCCGGTCCGTCGCCGTAGCCGGAGTTGACCCAGAAACAGAAGTAGGTGCTCGGGCAGTCCCCGATGGCCTGCGGGGAGACCTCGTCGGAGGAGGTTCCCTGGGCCGCCTGCGGTGCGGCGGCGGCCGGCCTGGCGACCGGGGCGGTGTGGGCGTCCGCGGCGGCGGCGCTGCCGGGAAGGGAGAGGCCGAGGAACACGGCCAGAGCGGTGGCGGCGAGCGCCGCGGCTAAGCGGAAGGATCTCATCGGGGATTCCCTCTTTCTCGGGCTGTTGGCTTGCCGAAGTTCGCTCCTCGGGACACAAGGGGCGATTGCAACGGTTGTGAGCGATCCTGCCAACAGGGACAGAGAGGGGCCATCACGTTTCACCGGGATGAAAAGTCCCAGGTGCGGAGCGGGAACCCGTTGCTCCGCACCCACCTTGAGCTCCGTTCGGGCCCGGCCCTAGAAGAACACCCCGCACCGCAGCAGCACGTTCGCGTACGGCCGGGCCTCGCCGGTCCGTACGATCAGGCGGGCGTCCGCCGACAGGTCCTTGAGGTGTTCGTGCGGGACCAGCGCCAGGTCGGGGAAGTGGCCGTGCAGGAGCTTCGCGGCGGCCGGGTTGGCCGCGCGGATCTCGGTCGCCGCCGTCGCGCCCTCGACGACGAGTTCGGCCAGCAGCCCCTCCAGCACCTCCGCGAAGGACGGCACCCCGGCCCGGAAGGCGAGGTCCACGACCCGCGGCCCGTGCGGGATCGGCATCCCGGCGTCGCAGACCAGCACCCCGTGCCCGTGCCCCAACTCGGCCAGCGCGCCGGAGAGATGACGGTTGAGGATCCCCGCCTTCTTCACAGCGCGTCGACCTCCGCCGTCGTCGGGTACGACTCCTGCGCGCCCCGCTTCGTCACCGCCGCCGCCCCGACCCGGGCCGCGTAGGCCGCCGCGTCGGCGAGCGGCTCGCCCGTCCCGAGCCGTACCGCGAGGGCCGCCGTGAACGCGTCCCCGGCACCTGTGGTGTCGACGGCGTCCACCTTCACGGAGGGGACGTGCGCGACGCCGTCGCCGTCGGCGACCAGCGCGCCCTCCGCGCCCAGTGTCACCACCACCGACCTCGGGCCCTTCGCGAGCAGGATCCGCGCCCAGTCGACCGGGTCCTCGCTCACGCACGCCTCGCCGAGGATCACCTTCGCCTCGTGCTCGTTGACGATCAGCGGGTCGCAGGCCGCCAGGATCTCGCCCGGAAGGGGCTGCGGCGGGGAGGGGTTGAGGACGAAACGGCTGTCGGGGGCCAGGTTCCGTACGACTTCGAGCACCGTCTCCAGCGGGATCTCCAGCTGCGTGGAGACCACCCGGGAGGCGTGGAAGAGGCACGCGGCGGAGCGTATGTCGGCCGGGGTGAGCTTCGCGTTCGCGCCCGGCGAGACCACGATGCTGTTGTCGCCGGTGGGGTCCACGGTGATCAGCGCGACGCCCGTCGGCGCCCCGCCCACCAGCACGCCCACGGTGTCCACCCCGGCCGCCCGCTGCGAGTCCAGCAGCAGCCTGCCGTGCGCGTCGCCGCCGACCCGGGCCAGCAGGGCGGTGCGGGCGCCGAGCCGGGCGCCCGCGACCGCCTGGTTGGCGCCCTTGCCGCCTGGGTGCGTGGCGAGATCGCCGCCGAGCACCGTCTCCCCGGCGGCCGGACGGCGTTCGACGTCGATCACCAGGTCGGCGTTGGCCGATCCCACGACCAGGAGGTCGTAGTCGTACATCACGTGACTCCCTCTGCACATGATGCGCATGACGCGCATGAATCGAGGCGGCCGGGCCTCAATTCAACAGCCCGGCCGCCTCCTTGGTGGCTCAGCCCGTGAACCCGGCCACGTTGTCCTTGGTGATCACCTTCACCGGGACCTTGACCGCCGACTCGACCTTCTTGCCCTGGATCGCCTTGAGCGCGTTGTCCACGGCGATCTTCCCGAGCTGGCTGGGCTGCTGGGCGACCGAGGCGTACATCGTGCCCTTCTTGACCGCGGCCAGGCCGTCCGGGGTGCCGTCGAAGCCGACCACCGGTACGGACGTGCCGGCCTTGGAGCCCAGCGCCTTGATCGCGCCGAGCGCCATCTCGTCGTTGGCGGCGATGACGCCCTGGACGTCCGGGTGGGCCTGGAGCAGGTTCGACATCACGTCGAGGCCCTTGGTGCGGTCGAAGTCGGCGGGCTGCTGGGCGACCACCTGGATGCCCGGGTAGGCCTTGAGACCGTTCGCGAAGCCCTGCGCCCGCTCCCGGGCGGCGGAGGTGCCCGCCTGGCCCTGCAGGATCACGATCTTGCCGTGGCCGCCGAGCTTCTCGGCGACGGCCTTGGCGGCCAGCTCGCCGCCGGCGATGTTGTCGGAGGCGACCAGGGTCGCCGTTTTCGCGTTGTTGACGCCCCGGTCGACGGCGACGACGGGGATGTCCGCCTTGTCGGCGGCCTGCACGGAGTTGCTCGCCGCGTCCGAGTCGACCGGGTTGACGATGATCGCGCCGAGGCCCGAACTGGTGAAGTTCTGCAGCTGGTTGGCCTGCTGCGAGGCGTCGTTCTGGGCATCGGTGACGGTCAGGTCCACGCCCTGCTTCTTCGCCTCGGCCTGGGCACCGGACCGGATCTGCACGAAGAAGGGGTTGTTGAGGGTGGACAGGGACAGGCCGATCTTCGGGTTGGCGGAGGAGGAGCCGGTGTGCAGGAGCGAGGTCGCGGCGACCAGCGCCACGGTGACGACCGCCGCGAGCGCGTACGTCCCGGCCTGCCTGCCCTTGTTCCCGCCGGTACCGGCGGCGAGCGGGGTGGCCCCGGCCTTGCGGCGGACGGTGTCCAGGAGGACGGCGAGCGCGATGACGACGCCGATCACGACCTGCTGCCAGAACGCGGACACGTTCAGCAGGTTGAGGCCGTTGCGCAGCACGGCGAGGATCAGCGCGCCGATGAGCGTCCCGGACGCCTTGCCGGTGCCGCCGGCCAGCGAGGCGCCGCCGATCACGACCGCCGCGATGGCGTCCAGCTCGTAGCCGTTGGCGGCCTGCGGCTGCGCCGAGGAGAGCCGGGCGGCGAGCACGACGCCGGCGACGGCCGCGAACAGCCCGGACAGCGCGTAGATGGCGAGCTTCTGCTTCGAGACCCGCAGCCCGGACAGCCGCGCGGCCTCCTCGTTGCCGCCGATCGCGTACATCGAGCGCCCGATGTAGGTCCGGCCCAACACGAAGGCCGCGATCAGCCCCATGACGATCATGACCAGCACGGGCACCGGCAGCCAGCCGCCGAGGGTGTCGCCGAGGTGCGAGACGGAGTCGGGGAAGGCGATCGGGGAGCCCTCGGAGATCACCAGCGACAGACCGCGTGCCACCGACAGCATCGCGAGCGTCGCGATGAACGGCGGCAGCTTGCCGTAGGCGATCAGGAAACCGTTCACCAGACCGGCCGCGATGCCGGTCGCGACGGCCAGCACCACGGCGAGGAACACCGGCACGCCGTGCTGGGTGGCGCTCCACGCCAGCACGGTGGCCGACAGGGCCGCCACCGAGCCGACCGACAGGTCGATGCCCGCCGCGACGATCACGAAGGTGACACCGAAGGCCAGGATGGCCGTCACGGCCGCCTGGACGCCGACGTTGAGCAGGTTGTCCGTGGTGAGGAAGTCCCCGGACAGTGCCGACATGGCGATGACCAGGGCTATCAGCGCGGTGAGCGCGCCGTTGTCCAGGAGCAGCCGGCGCACGCCGGCGGCGCCGGCGGTGCCACCGCCGCCCGTGGTGCGGGTCTTGAGCGTGTCAGTGGCCACGAGCGGCCTCCTTGCCGGTCTTGTCGGTCGTGTCGGTCGAGGTGGGGTTGCTGACGGCGAGTGCCATCACGGAGTCCTGGGTGGCCTGGTCGGCGGAGAGTTCGCCCGCGATCCGGCCCTGGGCCATCACCAGCACCCGGTCGCTCATGCCGAGGACCTCGGGCAGATCGCTGGAGATCATCACTACGGCGGCCCCCGCCGCCGTCAGCTCGTTGATCAGCTGGTAGATCTCGACCTTGGCGCCGACGTCGATACCGCGCGTCGGCTCGTCGAGGATCAGCACCTTGGTGTCGGCGAGCAGCCACTTGCCGATGACGACCTTCTGCTGGTTGCCGCCGGACAGCGTCCGCACGTGCTGCCCCAGCCCGGCCATCCGCACACCCAGCTGCCCGGCGATCCGCTCGGCGGCCACATGCTGGCCCTTGAGGTCGACGATCCCGGCCCGGGTGGCCTTGCGCAGCGTGACCAGCCCGAGGTTCTCCTCCACGGAGGCGTCGAGGACCAGCCCCTGCCCCTTGCGGTCCTCGGGCACGAGCCCGATCCCGGCCGTCATGGCCGCGTTGACGTCGGACCGGCGCAGCGCCGTACCGGCGACCTTCACGGCCCCCTTGTCGTACGGATCGGCCCCGAACACGGCCCGTACGACCTCCGTACGACCCGCACCCACGAGCCCGGCGATCCCGACGACCTCCCCCGCGTGCACCTCGAAGCTCACGTCGTGGAAGACGCCGTCCCGGGTCAGCCCCTCCACGGACAGCAGCGCGGCACCGGTCTCGGCGCGCTCCCTCGGGTACTGCTGTTCGATGGACCGCCCGACCATGAGCCGTACCAGCTCGTCCTCGGGCGTGGTGGCCGGCACCTGCCCGACCGACTTTCCGTCCCGGATGACGGTCACCCGGTCCCCGAGAGCGGCGATCTCGTCCAGGTGATGGGTGATGAAGACGATCCCGACCCCGTCCGACCGCAACTGCCGGACGATCACGAAGAGCTTCTCCACCTCCTCCGAGGTGAGCACGGCGGTCGGCTCGTCCATGATGAGCACCCGCGCGTCCAGGCTGAGCGCCTTGGCGATCTCGACCATCTGGAGCCGGGCGATGCCGAGTTCACGGACCCGCGCGCGGGGCGAGACGTTGACTCCGACCCGCTTCAGCAGGACTTCGGCATCCGCCTCCATCCGCTTGCGGTCGATCATCCCGTAGCGGCGCGGCTGCCGCCCCAGGAAGATGTTCTCGGCGACCGTGAGGTCGGGGACCAGGTTGAACTCCTGGTAGATGGTGGCGATCCCGAGGCGCTCGGAGTCCTGCGCACCGTGGATGCGCACCTCCTCGCCGCTGGCCAGGATCCGCCCCTCGTCGGGCGTGTAGGCGCCGGAGAGCATCTTGATGAGGGTGCTCTTGCCCGCGCCGTTCTCACCGAGGAGCACATGGACCTCGCCCCGGCGCAGATCGAAGTCGACGCCGTCGAGCGCGATCACGCCGGGGAAGGACTTCCGTATACCCTCGATGCGCAGCAACTCGTCCGGGTTGCTCACGTCGTGCTCCTTTGCACTGGGGAGGGGGACAGCTCTGGGGGAGCCGGCTCACCGCACGAGCGGCGTACGACGAGCCGGGCGGGGAGGGTGACGGACTGCGGAGTCCGGCCCTCGATACGGTCGATCAGGGCGCGTACGGCGGCCCGGCCCAACTCGCCCGTGGGCTGGGCGATCGCGGTGACCGGGGGGTCGGTGTGCACGAACCAGGGGATGTCGTCGAAGGCCGCGAGTGCTATGTCACACGGCACCCGAAGCCCCCGTGCCCGCACCGCGTCCAGCGCGCCCAGCGCCATCAGGTTGTCGGCGGCGAACACGACCTCGGGCGGCTCGGGCAGGTCGAGGAACCCCTCGGTGACCCGCCGCCCGCTCTCGGCCTGGAAGTCGCCCTGCCCTATGTAGGCGTCCGGGAGGGGGACGCCGTACTCGGCGAGGGCCTCCCGGAAGGCCCGCACCCGCTCGCTGCCGGTGGTCGTGGCGGCCGGACCGGCGATGATCGCGAGCCGGCGGTGCCCCAGCCGGTGCAGATGCGCGACGAGGTCGCGGATGGCGGCCCGCCCGTCCGCCCGCACCACCGGCACCTCGACGCCCGGGATCCACCGGTCGACGAACACCATCGGCGTCCCGCCCCGCGCCGCCTCCAGCATCAGCGGCGAGCCGCCGTCGGTGGGGGACAGGAGCAGCCCGTCGATACGGCGGTCGAGCAGGGTCCGTACGTGGTGGTCCTGGAGCTCCGGCCGCTCGTCGGCGTTGCCGATGATCACGCTGTAGCCGTGCGCGCGGGCCTCTTCCTCGACCGAGCGGGCCAGTTCCGTGAAGTACGGGTTGAGCACGTCGCTGATGACCAGGCCGAGGGTGTGGGTCTGGTCGGTGCGCAGGGAACGGGCGACGGCGTTCGGCCGGTAGCCCAGCGCCGCGACGGCCGCCAGGACCCGGGCGCGGGCGTCGTCGCTGACCGACGGATGGTCGTTCAGGACCCGGGACACCGTGGCGACGGAGACGCCTGCCTCGGCGGCGACGTCCTTGATGCTCGCCATCGCCGCTCCACCTCCTCGTGGAATCGATTACACGCGCTTGCGTAACCAGGATTGGAATCGATTACACGGCTGGGCGGCAAGAGGGGAGAGGTGGCTGAAATCCAATCGTGACCCTCGCGGTGGGTCAGTCGGTGTCCGCCTCCGCCTCCGCGTCTGCATCCGCGGGCTCGGCCTCCGGCAGCGCCGGACGCTCGGTCGGATAGAGCCCGGCCGCGAAGCCGTACACCACGTCGCCGGTGCGCGGGAGCTGCGCGTAGTCGTTCGCGAGCTCCAGGACCCGTGCCCAGAAGTCGAGGGCCTGCTCCCGGGGGATCCGTACGTACCGCACGATCGAGGAGAGCTGGTCCGCCTCGTGCGCGGGGGCCGACTCGGTCGCGGCAGTGGCGAGATCGTTGGTGCAGTAGGGCGCCGTGCCCCCGTCGTCGGCCGGGCTGATCCTGCCGACGCGGAAGATGCGCGCGGTGCGCCCGTAGTAGCGCTCCTCGATGGCCCGTACCCGGCGGGTCCGCACCACCTTCAGCAGCTCGGCGTCCACCAGCACGCTCACGTGGTGCGCGATCGTGCTCTTGGGGCGGTCGAGCGCGGCGGCGAGTTCGGTCACGGTCGCGGCGCGTTCGAGGAGCAGTTCGAGGATGGCGTCGCGCAACGGGCCGGCCAGTGCGCGGAGCTGGGCCGGGGCGGTCACGACCGCGATGTCGGCGAGGTCGTAGTCGGGGAGACGGGTATTGTTCGACACTCCTCGATTATTCTAAACTTCCGGATCGTTCGCCACCGGCAGGTGGCCGCGCAGACAAACCGGCACGTAGGGAGTTCGGGCATGGCAGAGGTCGTACTGTTCCACCACGCGCAGGGGCTCACCCCCGGGGTCGCCGCGTTCGCCGACGAACTGAGGGCGGCCGGCCACACCGTCCACACGCCCGACCTCTTCGAGGGCCGCACCTTCGGCTCCCTGGAGGAGGGTCTCGGCCATGTCGAGCGGATCGGCTTCGGCGAGCTCACCGAGCGCGGGGTCCGCGCGGCCGACCCGCTGCCGAGGGACGCCGTCTACGTCGGCTTCTCGCTCGGCGTGCTGCCCGCCCAGAAGCTGGCGCAGACGCGGGCGGGCGCGCGGGGTGCGCTCCTGGTCCATTCCTGCATCCCGGTCTCGGAGTTCGGCGCGGCCTGGCCCGACGAGGTGCCGGTGCAGGTCCACGCCATGGAAGCCGACCCGTTCTTCGCCGAGGACGCCGACGCCGCCCACGCCCTCGTCTCCGAGCGCGCCGACGCGGAGCTGTTCCTGTACCCCGGCGACCGGCACCTCTTCGCGGACAGCTCGCTGCCGGACTACGACCAGGACGCCGCCGGGCTCCTGACCCGGCGGGCGGTCGACTTCCTCAGCGCCCGGACATGACGCGCGACGAGATACGCGACGGCGCGCTCCTGCTCCTCGTCGCCCTCATGGAGGGTTCCCTGATCGCCGCGGGGAAGCTTCCCCCGGCCTGGGCGATCACCATGTCCGCCCTCTACCTGGTGTTCCTGGCGGCCTACGTGCGCGGTCTCGTCCGCGGCCGACGGTGACGCACCCGACCGCCGCGACGAGCTGACGGCGTGCGATAGCTTGCCGCCATGACCGGACTCGGACCCGTCACCTGGCCGCCCGCCCCGATCAGGACGGATCGGCTCGTGCTCCGCGAGTCCGCCGCCCGGGACCGGGCGGCGTTCGTCGAGCTCTTCGCCTCGCCGGAGGTGGGCGCCTACACGGGCGGCCCCCGGCCGCGCGAGGAACTCGAACGGGCGGTGCCCGAGGTGCCCGGGCGGCGCCCCGGCTGCTTCGTGGTCGATCTCGACGGGGCGATGATCGGCATGGTCACGCTCGACCGGCGCGACGCGGCGCGTCCGGGTCACGTCCGTGCGCATTCGGACGCGGGTGCGGACGCGGGTGCCGGGGAGGCCGAACTCGGATATCTGTTCCTGCCCGAGGCGTGGGGTCACGGCTACGCCGCCGAGGCGTGCGCGGCGGTGCTCGACTGGTGCGCCGGCGAACTCCCCGGTGAGCCGGTGGTGCTCTGCACCCAGACCGCCAACGACCGCGCGCTGCGGCTCGCGCTGAAGCTGGGCTTCACCGAGGCAGCACGGTTCGAGGAGTACGGCGCCGAGCAGTGGTTCGGCGTACGACGCTCACCAGCGCACCGCTCCGAAGTCGACTGACCGGGGCCGGAGTTCACCGGTGCGGACCGCCAACTGCCGTAGCCGCGCGGTCATCTCCTCGTGGGGCAGACGGCGGCGGTCGCCGTGCCCCGGCAGCAGCCATTCGAAGCGGAGCCGCCCGGCGGCCCGGGTCAGGGACGCGGCCAGTTCACGGACGGAGAACCAGGTGACGCTGTCGGCCACCTCCAGGTCCGCCGTCGTACGGGACCAGTAGAAGCTGTCGCCGCTGAAGCAGTACCGGTCGTCGGCGAGGTAGAGCACGCTGCCCCGGGTGTGACCGGGGAAGGGGAGGGCGAGGACCCCGTCCGCGACCTCGGCCGGTTCGGTGCCGCGCAGCACCCGGTCGGCGTCCGGGGCGGCGTCGAGATCGCCCTCGTGGATCCACAGCCGGGCGTGGAAGCGGTCGGCGTACCGGCGGCCGTGCGCGGCGTGGTCGCGGTGGGTGAGCAGGACGTCGGTGACACGGCCCAGCGCCTCGTAGCGCGTGGCGAGGGCCGGGCTCCAGCGCGGGGTGTCCACCATCATCGACGTGCCGTCGGGGCGGTGGAGGAGATAGGAGTTGGCGCCGGCCGTGTGCGGGGAGTTGTGCCCGCACAGCCGCACGGTGTCGTCCAGGGGGAGCGGGAAGGGGTCCCGGGCCGCGTCCAGCCGGCCGCCCGGGGGACGGACGGACCGGGTGGGGCAGGCGTGCGCGGCCGCGTGTAAGCGCCCGGTCTCCGTGGCGTCGCGTGGCTGGCGCAGTACGACCGAGCGCCCGCCGGCCTCACCGATCAACCCCGGTGCGAGCTGCCGCGCCACATCGCAGTTCGTGCAGCGCCCGTCCACCTGCCAGCCGTGTCCGGCCTGCTCGACCTGTTCGTTTCCCATGGTCCGTCCCCTTCCGCGTTCCGTGCCGCCGGTCACCTCAGAGGTAGCCCGGGCGGCACGGAAAGCGGAAGGGGGGCAGGACCTGGTGCTTACGGCAGGGGGCTGCTCTACCGGGCGGCTGCCTACATCGGCTTCGGCTTGAAGACCGCGAAGACGGCGCCCTGCGGGTCGGCGACCACGGACATCCGGCCGGCCATCATCTCGAACGGCGGGGCGAACACCGTGCCGTTCCGCTTGACCAGCGCGTCCACGGTGGAGTCGACGTCGTCGACGGCGAAGTAGGTCAGCCAGTGCGGCGGGGTGCCGGGCCGGTCGTCGCCGAGGCGGGCGGCGCCGCCGACGCCCCGGTCGCCGACGTTCAGCGACCAGTAGTTGCCGCCGGCGCCCTCCATCGGCTGGATCTCGATGCCGAAGGCCTCGCCGTAGAAGCCGGTGGCGGCGGGTACGTCGCTGGTGTTCAGCTCGTTCCAGATCAGCGCGCCCGGCTCGTTGACCAGCCCCGCGCCGTGGAAGTCACCCGGCTGCCACACCCCGAACACCGCGCCCTGCGGGTCGGCGGCGATCAGCATCCGGCCGAGGCCGCCGACGTCCATCACCGGGGCCAGCAGGGTGCCGCCCGCCGAGACGATCGTGTCCTGGGTGGCCTGCGCGTCGGTGCTGGCCAGGTAGGTGGTCCACACGGTAGGCGGCTCCGGCTGCCCCTCGGGGGCCATGGCCGCGCCGATGCCGGCCACCGGCTTGCCGTGCAGCGTGCAGACGGCGTACCCGCCGAACTCGGCCTCGCCGACCGAGCCCTCCCAGCCGAACAGGTCACGGTAGAAGTCCAGCGCCGCCTGCTGGTCCTTCGCCATCAGATCGACCCAGCACGGGGTGCCGGTCGGGTACGGAGCAGTGATCTCGGGCATCTCCAGGTCTCCCCTGCGCGCGGTGAAGTCCCCCGCCGCCCACCATCACCGCCCGCGGCGGATCCCGCCACCCGAGGGGGGAGGTTTGTGACGCTCGGGGTCACGGTTGCGCGGACGGCCGCGTGGTCGGCAGCTCCAGCCGCCCCCGGGTCGCGCCCAGCACGACGGCCGCCGCCAGCACCGAGGCGAGCAGGAAGGCGTGGCCGGTGTTCTCGACCGTGGCGTGGACTCGACCACGTGGGCCGACCCGAACGGCACTTTGACCACCGAGGTCTTCCAGGAGCCGATCCGGGTCCGCCAGGACGGCGCCTGGACGCCTGTCGACACCACGCTCGCCGACACGGGAGCCGCGGTCACACCCGACGCGACGGTGGCGGACCTGAACCTCTCCGACGGCGGGACAGGCCCCTTCGCCAAGGTGGCGGACGGCGGGACCTCGCTGGCCCTCTCCGTCGGAGGCGACCTGCCGTCGCCGACCCTGGACGGGAACACGGCGACGTACGCCGGCGCTGTCTCCGGTGGCGACCTGGTTGTGACAGCACTGCCCGGCGGATTCTCCGAGCAGGTCGTACTCCACGAAAGGCCCGATGGTCCCCTGACCATCCGGATGCCGCTGACCACATCTCAAGGTTTGCAGGTCTCTCAGACCAGTTCCGGCCATCTGCTGTTGACCGACGCGAGCGGTAGAACGGTCGCCGATGCCCCGGCCCCGCACATGTGGGACTCGGCTGTCGACCCCGCCTCCGGGCTCGCCGCGCACGACGCCCCGGTCACTTCCCGGATCGAGAACACCGACGAGGGCCAGGTCCTCGTACTCACCCCGGACATGAGCTTCCTCGACTCCGCCGACGTCAGCTATCCGCTGACCATCGATCCGACCACCACCCTGGCGGTCAGTACGGACACCTGGCTGGAGAGCCCCAACTACACCGACTCGCAGCGCTCTTCGGAGGAGCTACGGGTGGGCACGTACGACGGTGGCACCCACCGGGCCCGCGCCTACCTGAAGTTCGACGTCGACGACATCGTCGGCTCTCACATCGTGGACACCGACCTGTCCCTGTACTCCTACTGGTCCTCCACCTGCTCCACGTCCGGCTCCGGCATCCGCGTCCGCCGGGTCACCTCCGACTGGGACTCCTCGGCCGTCACCTGGGACACGGTACCGACCGTGACCGGGACCGGAGAGGTGACCAACACCGGGGCGCACGGGTATTCCTCGTCCTGCCCCGCCGCCTACAGCCACTGGGACATCGACGCCATCGTGCAGGCATGGGCGGACGGCGCCCCCAACTACGGCATCCAACTGCGCGCGGTCGACGAAACCGACTCCCTGACCTGGCGGCGCTACCGCTCCGCGAACTACGTCTCCGGGGACGACGCCGAGGAACCGCATCTGACCATCACGTACGAGGACTCCGAGCTCGCGGGCATCACTGACTCGTCGAGCCTCACCACTCCAGTGGTCAGCAGCGGTACGGTCAAGGACGCCGGCGGAAACGTGGCGGCCGGTGCGGACGTGGTGCTGTACGCCTGGCCGGACAACGAGTCGGACGACGCCCTCGAAGAAGGGGACTCGGTGAAGCTGCAGCCTGTCGCGAAGGCGGTCTCCGACAGCAGCGGCGGGTACATGCTACGGGTGGCCTCTGCTTCCGCGCTGACTGCGCAGGCCGCGGCGGACGGCACGGTGAACTTCGAAACCGTCGCCTACTCCGGCAGCCGGCAAGCGGTGTTCAACTTCCCGCGCACACTGGTCACTTCGTCGAGCGCTACGGCGTACCTGGCGGCGACCACAGCCGCGGCCACCTCGGACACGGATACCACTTCCATCGCCGACACCACCCCCGTGGTCGCCGACCTAGTGCTGGACAACACGCTGTCCACCTCCGAGTACTCAAGCTCCACCGTCGATGCCAGCAACGGCGTCGACGAGGAGAGCAGTTCGGCACCCGAGTCCCTGACGGACGATCCGGACAGCGCGACCGCCTCCGCTGCCGACGACACCGCGGCGGCCGAATCCGAAACGAGCGACACAACCACCGACGCGGGCGTCGCCAAGGCCTGCAACGGCACACTGGTGAAGAAGCTGGGGGCGAAATGGGTGATCGCCGGCCAGACCTACAGCGCCACCTCGGGTGTGAAGCACTCCTTCTCCTACAGCAAGGGCGCGGACAGTTCGCTGGGCGTCGGTGTATCCGCCTCAGGCACCTACGGCAGCTTCACCAGCGGTGGCTCGATCTCCAAGTCCAGCTCGATCTCCGTGGAGTACCCCACCTACGGCAATAACAGAGGCGTCTACTACAAGACCGAGTACAGCTACGGCAAGTACCTGGTGGCCTGCCAGAGCCCCGGCCGGGGATCCCCGGTCACCCATCACTACGAGGTGCGCGCCAGGGGCTACTACGGCGGCGCGAAGACGAGTACGGCCTACATCCCCACCGCCAAGCACTGCGCTTACTACCAAAAGGACACCGAGTTCACCCGGACCACCTCCCGCGCCATCACCTGGACCGACGGCGCCAGTCTCGCCGATGTGATCGGCATCGACTTGTCGGCCGAGACCGGTTACTCCAGCGACGCGACGGTGGATTACAGCTTCAACGCCAACCGCTACCTCTGCGGCACCGGCGGAGCGCCGGGCGGTAGCCATCCGTACAACTTCGTCGCCACCACCACGAAGAGCGGGCACACCCGATGAACGTAAGGCAGTCGCTGCCGGCTCTCACCCTGCTCGCGGCGCTGGTGACAGGCTGCTCCTCGGTCGATCAACAGGATTCCACGGACGGACCGTTGAACGGACCCGGCTATGCCGACGCCGGATCAGGCGAGGTGTGCATTCCGGCGAAGACGGGCGGCAGCATCGCCGTCGGCGGGGACGAGCTGCACAACTACGGCAGCAAGGCGGTCGTAGTCGACAAGATCACGCTGAAGAAGGCGAGCGGTCTACGACTGGTCGAGTCGGTCATCGTGTCCAACTCGACGGCCTTCATCGGTTACGGCCACGGTTGCCCCCCCGATCCCGAGGCAATCGACCAACCCGGCATCGACTGGGCCCACCGCCGCAAGGCCGTGGGAGCGACCATCGCCCCCCAATCGGAGAACGCGAAAGTCGCGAACAACCTGGTCCTGCATCTCCAAGTCACCGCCACCTCCGGGGTGCACATGGCCGGGATCCTGGTCCACTACCACGTCGGGGACTCCACCTACGTATGGCACAACGTGATGGGCCTGACCGTGGAGACGAAGAAGAAGAAATGCTGAACCGCCGATGCCCCGTCGCTTCATGACGAGCATCCCGGCAGCGGTGATGATGATCCTCATCGGCCTGCTGCCGGGCGGCTCGACGGGCCTCGCTTCGGGCGCCCGGCCCTCGGGTTCCGGCACCGACGCGGTCGTGGCCTTGGTCAACGCGTCCTCCCCTGCCGGGAATCTCTTCAACGGCCAGTTCTGCGGCGGCGTCCTGGTCGCCCCCACCCTGGTACTCACCGCGGCCCACTGCGTACGAGACAGGCGGCCCGCCTCTGTGGACGCCGTCGTCGGAGCCGACAACCTGTGCCGCGGCGCGCCCGTCCCGGGTCAGCGGCTCCACGTCCGCATGGCTCTCCTGCATCCCCGCACGCCACAAGGGCAGGCTGTAGACGCCGCGCTCCTGGTACTGGCAGGCAGAGCCACCGCCGCGCCTGCCCACCTGGCGGACGCGAGCGACCAACCTCCAGCCACAGGTATCGAGTTCGGCTGGGGCCGTGACGGCTACGGAGGGGTTGCCCCCTGCCGTCGCACCTCCGTGCCTCTACGTTTCGTACCCGGCGAGCGATGCACACGCGCCCAGCTCAACCTGGACATCGCCCCCAACCCCAGCTGGCAGCTGTGCGCCGTGCCGACCGCCGACGCCACTCGCAACACCTGCACGGGCGACTCGGGCAGCCCGGTCCTCGCTATGAACGCGGTGTGGGGTCTGGTCAGCTGGGGCCCCAGCTGCCGTATCGACGACGTGGGCGTCTATGTGAGCGGTCCCGCGCTCAGGACCTGGGTGACCGGGACCGACCGCACAGTCGAGCAGTAGTCAAGGGCCCCGGTGGTTACGCCGCGGCCAGCTCGCACCACACGTACTTGCCCCGGTTCCCGTACCGCGACAGCGGCTGCCAGCCCCACAGATCCGAACAGGCCCGTACGAGCGCCAGCCCTCGCCCCTCCTCCAGGTCCCCGAGCCGCTGCAACGGCACGGGGGGCTCCGGCGGTTCCGGGTCCGCGTCCCACGCGCCGATACGGAGGGTGCCGGGAGGCGACCAGCGGACGCGGAGAGCGGCGGGGCCCTTCGTGTGCCGTACGGCGTTGGAGACCAGCTCGGTGGCGAGGAGTTCGGCGACGTCGAGGAAGCGGGCGAGTCCGTGCGCGGTGAGGACCAGCCGGAGCGTGTGACGGCTGACGGTGACGGCGCGGAGGTCGTTGGGGATGGTGAGGGTGTACTCCCAGGCTTCGGGCATGCGTCATCAACTCCGGTGGCTGTGGGGGAGATTCACGCGCGGTGGCGTTGCCGCAGCCGTCATGGCAGGACGGAGTGGTGCACTTCCGCTGCGTGTGCGTTGCGTCACTGACGGTATGGGTAGTCTGTTACCCGCGGCAAGTTGGTCGTGTGAACTGTCCCCAAAAGAGGAGTGCAACTCATGGTCCAGAGGCGGGAGCCGACGGCACGTCAGGTGCGCCTGGGGAGTGAACTGCGCAGGCTCCGCGAGGCGGCTGGTCTGACCGCTGCCGAATCAGCAGCCCTACTCGGGGCGAACAGGGCCCAGATCAGCCACATCGAACTGGGTCTCACGGGCGTCAGCGAGCAACGGGTGCGCCGACTGGCATCCCATTACGCCTGCACGGACGGGAAGTTCGTCGAAGCGCTCGTCGAGATGGCCAACGAGCGGACGCTCGGTTGGTGGGAGGAGTACCGGGGTCGCCTGCCCACGTCGTTCCTGGACCTCTCCGAACTGAACCACCATGCGTCGTTCCGGCGTGACGTCGCGATCCTGTACGTACCGGGCCTGTTGCAGACGGAGGAGTACGCCCGTGCCGTCTTCTCCGGCAGGATCCCTGAACTCACCGACGAGGAACTCGAGTTGCGTGTCCGCCACCGCTTGGCGGGTCAGGAGATCGCCATCCCGTACGAGCTGGTGATCCACGAGTCGGCTCTACGGATCAGGGTCGGCGACCGCGCGGCCTCCCGGGCGCAATCCGTCAAGCTCCTGGAGCTCTCCGAAGACGAGAACATCACCGTGCGGGTCATTCCCTTCGACTTGGACGGTTTCTCCAGAGCCGCCAGCACCATGACGTACGTGGGCGGCGCCGTACCGAAGCTGGACACGGTTGTGCGTGACGTACCGCACGGGTCGGCGTTCATCGATTCCGAATCACAGCTCAGCGCCTTTCGAACGCGCTTCCGTAAGGTGGAAGCCGTGTCGCTCGATACCGAACGATCGCGCGACTTCGTCAACCGGCTGCTGAAAGAGCTGTGAGGCACCTCATGGACAACTGGCGGAAGTCGTCCTACTCGGGTCCGGACGACGGCAACGAGTGCGTGGAAATAGCCACGGGCCCCACTCGGATCGCCGTCCGCGACTCCAAGGCCCCCACCCGAGCCATCCTCACCTTCCCCGCCTCCGCCTTCGCCCCCTTCCTCCGAGCCCTGAAATCCATACCTCGTCCCTGACTGTCAGACCCCACCGGTACCGTCGGTTCATGGCTGACCAGGCGGGGACCCCCACAGGCGAACGACGACTCGCCACCGTCGAAGGCGTGCTCGAACGCATCACGTATGCCAATGAGGAGAACGGCTACACGGTCGCCCGTGTCGACACCGGCAGAGGTGCCGGTGATCTCCTCACGGTCGTCGGGGCGCTGCTCGGCGCCCAGGTGGGGGAGTCGCTGCGGATGGAGGGCCGGTGGGGGTCGCATCCGCAGTACGGGAAGCAGTTCACCGTCGAGAACTACACGACCGTGCTGCCGGCCACCGTGCAGGGGATGCGGCGCTACCTGGGGTCGGGGCTGGTCAAGGGCATCGGGCCGGTCTTCGCCGACCGGATCACCCGGCATTTCGGTGTGGACACCCTCCGGATCATCGAGGAGGAGCCGAAGCGGCTGATCGAGGTGCCGGGGCTCGGGCCGAAGCGGACGAAGAAGATCGCCGACGCCTGGGAGGAGCAGAAGGCGATCAAGGAGGTCATGCTCTTCCTGCAGACCGTCGAGGTGTCGACGTCGATCGCGGTGCGCATCTACAAGAAGTACGGTGACGCGTCGATCTCCGTGGTGAAGAACCAGCCTTATCGGCTCGCCGCCGATGTGTGGGGCATCGGGTTCCTGACCGCCGACAAGATCGCCCAGTCGGTCGGGATTCCGCACGACAGTCCGGAGCGGGTGAAGGCGGGGCTGCAGTACGCGCTGTCGCAGTCCGCCGACCAGGGGCACTGCTACCTCCCGGAGGAGCGGCTCATCGCGGACGCGGTGAAGCTGCTGCAGGTCGACACCGGTCTGGTCATCGACTGCCTCGCCGAGCTGGCCGCACCGCCGGAGGACGGCGAGGATCCCGGTGTCGTACGGGAGAAACTCCCCGGCCCCACCCCCGACGCCGAACCCGTCACCGCCGTCTACCTCGTCCCCTTCCACCGGGCCGAAGTCGCCCTCGCCGCCCAGCTGCTGCGGCTGCTGCGCACCGGCGACGACCGGATGCCGGCGTTCCGGGACGTCGCCTGGGACAAGGCGCTCGCCTGGCTGAAGGACCGTACGGGCGTGGACCTCGCCCCCGAGCAGGAGGCCGCCGTCCGGCTCGCGCTGACCGAGAAGGTGGCTGTCCTCACCGGCGGGCCGGGCTGCGGCAAGTCGTTCACCGTGCGGTCGATCGTGGAGCTGGCGCGGGCGAAGCGGGCCAAGGTGGTGCTGGCCGCGCCCACCGGGCGGGCTGCCAAGCGGCTCGCCGAGCTGACCGGCGCGGAGGCGTCGACCGTGCACCGGCTGCTGGAGCTGAAGCCCGGCGGCGACGCGGCCTACGACCGGGACCGGCCGCTCGACGCCGACCTGGTGGTGGTGGACGAGGCGTCGATGCTGGATCTGTTGCTCGCCAACAAGCTCGTCAAGGCCGTGCCGCCCGGCGCGCACGTCCTCTTCGTCGGCGACGTCGACCAGTTGCCCAGCGTGGGGGCCGGTGAGGTGCTGCGGGACCTGCTCGCCGAGGAGAGCCCCATCCCCGCCGTCCGGCTCACCCGGGTCTTCCGGCAGGCGCAGCAGTCGGGGGTGGTGACCAACGCGCACCGGATCAACGCGGGACAGCAGCCCGTCACCGACGGCATGAAGGACTTCTTCCTCTTCGTGGAGGACGAGACGGAGGAGGCGGGGAAGCTGACGGTGGACGTCGCCGCCCGGCGGATTCCGGCCAAGTTCGGGCTCGATCCGCGGCGGGACGTGCAGGTGCTCGCGCCCATGCACCGCGGGCCGGCCGGGGCGGGCACGCTCAACGGACTCCTCCAGCAGGCCATCACCCCCGCCCGCCCCGACCTGCCCGAGAAGCGGTTCGGCGGGCGGGTCTTCCGGGTCGGCGACAAGGTCACCCAGATCCGCAACAACTACGAGAAGGGCGAGAACGGTGTCTTCAACGGCACCGTGGGCGTGGTCACCTCGCTCGACCCGGTCGACCAGCGCCTCACCGTGCTCACGGACGAGGACGAGGAGGTGCCGTACGACTTCGACGAACTGGACGAACTGGCCCATGCCTACGCGGTGACCATCCATCGTTCCCAGGGAAGTGAATATCCCGCCGTGGTGATCCCGGTCACCACCGGAGCGTGGATGATGCTCCAGCGCAACCTCCTCTACACGGCCGTCACCCGGGCCAAGCAACTGGTCGTCCTCGTCGGTTCGCGCAAGGCGATCGGGCAGGCGGTGCGCACGGTGTCCGCAGGCCGGCGCTGTACGGCGCTCGACTTCAGGCTCTCGACACCACGCATCACAAAAAATGATCGATCAAATGAGTCGTGAAGGTCACAAGGCTCTTCCAGATGGGGAAACAAGGGGGCAGGATGAGCAGGTTGGCGGCACTGAGTGCCGCCGATAGGCCCAATGGTCGACCCCGAGTGCACTCTCCTGAGCCAAATGGGGGATGGTAGAGACAGTCAGGGCACCTCGAAGATGAGGCACTACGTCGGTGAGGGAAGACGTGAGCGACAACTCTGTAGTACTGCGGTACGGCGACGGCGAGTACACCTACCCGGTGGTCGACAGCACCGTCGGCGACAAGGGCTTCGACATCGGGAAGCTCCGGGCGCAGACCGGCCTTGTGACCTTGGACAGCGGCTACGGGAACACCGCTGCCTACAAATCCGCCGTCACCTACCTCGACGGCGAGGCGGGCATCCTCCGGTACCGCGGATACCCCATCGAGCAGCTGGCCGAGCGCTCCACCTTCCTGGAGGTGGCCTACCTGCTGATCAACGGTGAGCTGCCGACCGTGGACGAGCTCACCACGTTCAAGAACGAGATCACGCGGCACACGCTGCTGCACGAGGACGTCAAGAACTTCTACCGGGGCTTCCCGCGCGACGCGCACCCGATGGCCATGCTGTCGTCGGTCGTCTCGGCGCTGTCCACCTTCTACCAGGACAGCCACAACCCGTTCGACGAGAAGCAGCGCGACCTCTCCACCATCCGGCTGCTCGCCAAGCTTCCGACGATCGCCGCGTACGCGTACAAGAAGTCGGTCGGCCACCCGTTCGTCTACCCGCGCAACGACCTCTCCTACGTGGAGAACTTCCTGCGCATGACGTTCTCGGTGCCGGCGCAGGACTACGAGCTGGACCCGGTCGTCGTCTCGGCCCTGGACAAGCTGCTGATCCTGCACGCGGACCACGAGCAGAACTGTTCGACGTCGACGGTCCGCCTGGTCGGCTCCTCGCAGGCGAACATGTTCGCGTCGATCTCCGCCGGTATCTCCGCGCTCTGGGGCCCGCTGCACGGCGGCGCCAACCAGTCCGTCCTGGAGATGCTGGAGGGCATCCAGGCCAACGGCGGCGATGTCGACTCCTTCATCCGCAAGGTGAAGAACAAGGAGGACGGCGTCCGCCTGATGGGCTTCGGCCACCGGGTCTACAAGTCCTTCGACCCGCGCGCCAAGATCATCAAGTCGGCCGCGCACGACGTCCTCTCCGCCCTCGGCAAGTCCGACGAGCTGCTGGACATCGCGCTGAAGCTGGAGGAGCACGCGCTCTCCGACGACTACTTCGTCTCGCGCAACCTCTACCCGAACGTCGACTTCTACACGGGCCTGATCTACCGCGCCATGGGCTTCCCGACCGAGATGTTCACGGTCCTGTTCGCCCTCGGCCGCCTGCCGGGCTGGATCGCCCAGTGGCAGGAAATGATCAAGGAGCCGGGTTCCCGCATCGGCCGTCCGCGCCAGATCTACACGGGCGTCGTCGAGCGCGACTTCGTGCCGGTCGAGGAGCGCTGAACGCGCCGCTAGCCACACGGGCATAGCAGAAGGCGCCCTGGAGCGCCGGTCCCCCCACGGGCCGGCGACCAGGGCGCCTTCCCGTGTCCCGGTGCGGATTCCCCCCACGGGATCCGGCCGGGCGCTCGGTACGGCAGCGCCTGAATCGCTGCTTTGAGCACAACGAGCAGAACTCGCCGTACTACATCCAGTGATGCGGTGCGATCTGCCGGGACCCGTACGGCACGGGAGGGCCGCTCAAAGCTTCCCGTCGTACGTGCCCCGGCAACGCATCTCTGAGGAAGTCCCCCAAGACATCCCCAGATGCCAGGTCAGCGCCCCCCAAGACGCATCTCTGACATCGCCAACTTAGACCTTCGAACCCCTTCGATGGTTACGTTCACATCACTGTGATCTGCGTCTCTTGCATATGTCCGTTAGATGCGCAAGAGCCCCGATACAGCGATCGGAGCTCAAGCGTAAGGATGATGCACGAGCCTTGTGAAGAGCTTATGTGAGGTGCGCGTTGGACTCTAGGGGGACCGTGACATCCAGTGCGGCGAACCGGCGGTAACTTTCACCGGAAGGTGCGCAGCCGCAGACTGTTGGTCACCACGAACACCGAGGAGAAGGCCATCGCGGCCCCCGCGATCATCGGGTTCAGCAGTCCGGCGGCGGCCAGCGGGAGCGCGGCCACGTTGTAGCCGAAGGCCCACACGAGGTTGCCCTTGATGGTGGCGAGGGTCCGCCGGGAGAGCCGGATCGCGTCCGCCGCCACCCGCAGGTCGCCGCGGACCAGGGTCAGGTCGCCGGCCTCGATCGCCGCGTCCGTCCCCGTGCCCATCGCGAGCCCCAGGTCGGCCGTGGCCAGCGCCGCCGCGTCGTTGACGCCGTCGCCGACCATGGCGACCGTCCGCCCCTCGTCCTGCAGCCGCCGTACGACCGCCACCTTGTCCTCGGGCAGTACCTCGGCGACGACCTCGTCGATCCCCACCGTCCGCGCGACCGCCTCGGCCACCGCCCGGTTGTCCCCGGTCAGCAGCACCGGGGTGAGCCCGAGCGCGCGCAGTTCACGGACCGCCTCGGCGCTGGTCTCCTTGACCGTGTCGGCGACGCCGAGCACGCCCCGGACCTCGCCGTCCCACCCGACCAGGACGGCCGTACGACCCTCCTGCTCGGCCCGGGAGCGCGCCCGGGCCAGCTCCTCGGGCACCTCGGCGGTGGTCTCGGCGAGCAGCCGCCCCACGGTCACCTCGCGGCCCGCCACCCGCCCGCGTACGCCCCGGCCGGGGACGTTCTCGAAGTGCTCGACCGCGGGCAGCTCCCCGACCCGCTCCGCCGCCCCCGCGGCGATCGCCCGCGCCACCGGATGCTCGGAGGCGTGTTCGAGCGCACCGGCGAGCCGCAGGACCTCGTCCGCGTCGGCGCCCTCGGCGACGTACACCTCCTGAAGGCTCATCCGCCCGGTGGTCACCGTTCCGGTCTTGTCGAGCACGACGGTGTCCACCCGGCGCGTGGACTCCAGCACCTCGGGACCCTTGATGAGGATGCCGAGCTGCGCGCCCCGCCCGGTGCCGACCATCAGCGCGGTCGGCGTGGCCAGGCCCAGGGCGCACGGGCAGGCGATGATCAGCACGGCGACGGCGGCCGTGAACGCGGCGGCCGTGTCGCCGGTGACGCCGAGCCAGACCCCGAAGGTGGCGAGCGCGATCAGGATGACGGCGGGCACGAAGACGGCGGAGATCCGGTCGGCGAGGCGCTGCACCTCGGCCTTGCCGTTCTGCGCGTCCTCCACCAGCCGTGCCATCCGCGCGAGCTGGGTGTCGGCGCCGACCCGGGTCGCCTCGACGACCAGCCGCCCGCCGGCGTTCACGGTCGCGCCCGTGACGGCGTCGCCGACGGCCACGTCCACCGGGACGGACTCGCCGGTCAGCATCGACGCGTCCACCGCGGACGCGCCCTCGGCCACGGTCCCGTCCGTGGCGATCTTCTCCCCGGGCCGTACGACGAACCGGTCGCCGACCGCCAGGGACGCCACCGGGACCCGCACCTCACGGCCGTTCCTCAGGACGGCCACGTCCTTGGCGCCCAGCTCCATCAGGGCCTTGAGGGCCGCGCCGGCCCGCCGCTTGGAGCGGGCCTCGAGGTAGCGGCCGAGCAGGATCAGCGCGACGACCCCGGAGGCCACCTCCAGGTAGATGGTGGACGCGCTGTCCATGCGCGAGACGGTGAACCGGAACTCGTCGTGCATCCCGGCCATGCCCGCGTCGCCGAGGAACAGCGCCCACAGCGACCAGCCGAACGCGGCGAGCGTGCCGACCGAGACCAGGGTGTCCATGGTGGCCGCGCCGTGCCGGGCGTTGGTCCAGGCGGCGCGGTGGAACTGCCAGCCGCCCCAGACGACCACGGGAGCGGCGAGCATCAGCGACAGCCACTGCCAGTTGTCGAACTGCAGCGCCGGAACCATGGCGAGCAGCACGACCGGGGCGGCGAGCAGCGCGGAGACCAGGAGGCGGTGGCGGAGGGCGGCGAGTTCGGTGTCGGGAGCTTCCCCGTGGGTCTCCTGCGGTTCCGGCGGCGCCGGGGGCGCGGGCTCCTCGGCCGTGTAGCCGGTCTTCTCGACCGTGGCGATCAGGTCGGCGACCTGTACCCCCTGGGGGTAGCTGACCTTGGCCTTCTCGGTCGCGTAGTTCACGGTGGCGGTGACGCCGTCCATGCGGTTGAGCTTCTTCTCGACCCGGGCGGCGCAGGAGGCGCAGGTCATCCCGCCGATGAGCAGCTCGACCTCGGCGGTGTCGGAGGCCGCCGGCGGAGCTATCGGTGTCTGTGCGGTGGTGGTGCTGGTCATGTCCGGACTCCAGACAACGGACCGGGCCGTACGGATCCAGTATCAGCTGGTCGGCGCGGCCCGGCGGAGAGATACGTTTCCGTCGTACGTACTGGTCGTACTGCTCGTGGTGCTGTGCGTGCCTTCCGGCCGTCAGGCGCGGCCGGCGAGCTCGAAGCCCGCCTCGTCGACGGCGGCGCGGACCGCCTCCTCGTCGAGCGCGGCCTCGGAGACGACCGTGACCTCGCCGCTGGCCGCGACGGCCGTCACCGAGCTGACGCCGGGGAGCTGGGAGATCTCGGCGGAGACGGATCCCTCGCAGTGTCCGCAGCTCATGCCGGTCACCTGGTAGACGGCGGTCACGGAGCCCGTGGTGTCGGTCTGGACGGTCATGTCGTTCTCCTCGTCGAGGCGTGTGGGGCCGATGGGGCCCACGAGGGAACCCCACTGTTTTCACACTATACCCCTAGGGGGTATTTCTCCAAGAGGGGTCCCGGCGCGCCAGCGAACGCACCCAGGCGATGCCGAGCAGTGAGACGAGGACCAGCAGACCGACCGAGAAGAGGGTGAAGAGGTGCTCCTGCTGCGCGGTGGGGCGCGGGATGTACCCCTCGGCGAACAACTGCCGGTCCAGGCCGGCGCCGGCCAGCCGGGCCACCAGCCAGATCGCGATGCCGTGTGTGGAGTCCCACAGGGCGTGCAGCAGGGCGACGCCCAGGTAGGCGGTGACGACCGGGGCGGTGAGGCGGAAGCGGCCGTTCGGGCGGCGGAAGGAGAGCAGCGCGGCGCCCGCGATCGCCGTCCACAGGCCGTGCCCGAAGGGGGCAAGCACCCCGCGCAGGATCTCCGTCTCGATCAGCGCCCGCAGGTCGATGCCCTCGGTGGAGACGGCCGCGTTGAACGCGTATCCCGCACTCTCCAGCGCCGCGAAGCCGAAGCCGACGGCGGCGCCGAGCACCAGACCGGCCCGCAGGCCCCGGATCCCGGGCAGCCGGCGCAGTACGAACACCAGCGCGCCGAGCTTCACCGCCTCCTCGATCAGGCCGACGGAGACGAACATCCCCCAGGAGGGGCGGACCAGGTAGAACTCCGCCACCGACGCGCCCAGTACCCCGAGCGTGCCGCCGGTCAGGAAGCAGCCGAGGATCGCGCTGACCCCGAGGTCACGGCCGTGCCGCTCGTACGCCCACAGCACGAAGGCCACCGGCACCAGAAAGCTGCCGAGCAGGATCAGCGTCGGCAGCAGCGTGGTGTTCCGCGTCGCGTACGTCACCACCGCGGTCGGCGCCCACAGGCCGAGCCCGCCGCCGAGGCAGCGCTTCCAAAGGCCCGCGCGGATACGGGGGTACGGCGGTGGCGGCTGCTGCGGACCGGGGATGCGGGCCTGCGGCCGGCCGGGCTGCGGAGAGTGGATCACGGCGGGTCCCCTTGGTGCTCCTGCGGCGCCTGCGACGGCGAACTGGTGTGATTTACCCGCACTCTAGGCAGATGCGTTGTATGTCGCAGTTCGGGGACGGCGGCCGCCGGGGCGGACGGGGTCAGTGCGCGGGCTGTCCCAGGCGGTCGCCGACCAGGGGGTCCAGGTAGCGGACGAGGACGTCCTTGGTCTCCTGGACGTACGCCTCGCGCTCGGCGCCCTCGTGGCCGAGGGCCAGTTCCAGCCCCGCCTTGTAGACGCCGAGGCAGACGTGCGCGGTGCGCCTGACGTGGGCCCGGTCGGTGTCGGGCGGCAGGAGCGAGGTGAGCAGATCCTCGATCCGGCCGACCAGGGTCGCGTGCAGGGCGTCGTGCGCCTCGGTGATCCCGCCGGGCACGTCCGGGCCGTGCATCAGCGTGAAGAACACGGGGTGTTCGGTGTTGAAGGTCATGAAGCGGTCCACGGCGGCCCCGACCGCGTCCGCGAGCGGGGTGGCGGGGTCGACCGGCGCGAGCGCCTCGCCGTAGGTCTCCCGCATCTCGTGCACGAGACGGTCGCCCATCTCGATCGCGATCGCTTCCTTGTTCGGGAAGAACTGGTAGAGCGTGCCGGGGGAGACGCCGGCCTCGCGGGCGATGGCGTTGGTGCTGGCGGCCGTGTAGCCCGTGGCGCAGAAGACCGAGGCGGCGGCGTCCAGCAGTTGCTGGATGCGCCGCTCGCCGCGGGCCTGGCGGCGGCGCGGCTGCTCCTTGCCCGGGGTCCCGGGCATCTCCGGGTTCCCGGGCTTCGCGGGGCTCTCCGGACGCTCGGGGCTCTCCGGCTTCTCGGGCTTGTCGGGCACGCGTTGTCCCCAGCTTCTCGGTGCGCGATTGACAAACACGAGCGGTCGCTCGCATTCTGGTGAAACGCGAGCGATCTCTCGTGTTTTTCAGTCTAGACGGCAATGGCCGACCCATGCTGCCTTGTGCGCGGAGCGGATGCGTACCGACGCGTACCCGGTGAGCAGGGGTCACGGTGAAGGGGACACCGCGAAATGACCGAAGTCAACAAGCCCTCGGAGCCCGGGGGCGGGGCCCGAGCGGGCGGCTGGACCAGGTTCGTGACCGCCCGGCCCCGGCTCTCCCTGCTGCTCGCGCTGGTGATCACCGCGCTCGCCGTGCTGGCCGGCAGCGGGGTCGCCGACCGGCTGGGCAGCGGCGGCTGGGAGGACCCGGCCGCCGAGTCGACGTACGCGACGAAGGCGCTGGAGCGCGAGTTCCCGGACTCCCAGCCGAACCTGCTGCTCCTGGTGGACACGCGCGGCGCCTCCGTGGACACCCCGGCGGTGGCCGTCGAGGCGAAGTCGCTGGCCGCCCGGCTGTCCGGGGAGAAGGGCGTCACCGGCGTCGGCTCGTACTGGCAGACCGGGTCACCGTCCCTGCGCGCCGGGGACGGCCACGAGGCGCTGATCGCGGCCCGGATCACCGGTGACGAGAAGGCGGCGGCCGACACCCTGGACCGCATCGCCCCGCACTACCGGGGCGCGCACGGACCGGTGACGGTCAGGGTCGGCGGCATGGTCGCGGTCCGCCACGACATGCAGACCATCATCAAGGAGGACCTGGCCCGCGCCGAGCTGATCGCCCTGCCCATCACGCTGATCCTGCTGGTGATGGTCTTCGGCAGCGCGATCGCCGCCCTGCTCCCGCTGGGCATCGGCATCGTCGCCATCCTCGGCACCAACGCGGTGCTGCGCGCCTTGACCTCCGTCACGGACGTCTCGGTCTTCGCGATGAACCTGACCACGGCCCTGGGCCTGGGCCTCGCCATCGACTACGCCCTCTTCATCGTCCGCCGCTTCCGCGAGGAACTCGACTCCGGCGCCGACCCGTTGACGGCGGTCGGCACCACCCTGCGCACGGCCGGCCGCACGGTCCTGTTCTCGGCGCTGACCGTCGCGGTCTCCCTGGCGGCGATGCTCGTCTTCCCCCAGTACTTCCTCCGCTCCTTCGCCTACGCCGGCATAGCGGTGGTCCTCCTCGCCGCGGCGGCCGCGCTGATCCTGCTCCCGGCTGCGCTCATCCTGCTGGGCCACCGGGTCAACTCGCTGGACCTGCGCAGGCTGTTCCGCCGGGGCGCGCGGTCCCGGCCCGCCGGCGCCGAGGGCACGGCCTGGGCGCGCACCGCGACCCTGGTGATGCGCCGGGCACCGCTGTTCGCCGTCGTCACCACGGCCTTCCTGATCACCCTCGGACTGCCCTTCGCGGGCGTGAAGTTCGGCACGGCGGACGACCGCCAGCTGCCGTCCACGGCCGAGTCCCATGTCGTCCAGCAGCACATCCGGGAGGGCTTCCCGGGCAACCCCGGCGGTGACCTGGAGGTCCTGGCCGAGGGCGGGGCGACGCGGGCCCGGTACGCGGCCTACAAGGAGCGGGTGGCCGCCCTGCCCGAGGTGGCCTCGGTCTCCGGCCCCCTGGTCAAGGGCGACTCCGCGTACTTCGCGGTGCAGCCGAAGGGCGAGTCGGTGGACGAGGACGCCCAGCGCCTGGTGGGCGACCTGCGCGCCCTGAAGACGCCCTTCGACACAAAGGTCACCGGAACCGCGGCCGTCCTGGTCGACTCCAAGCACGCGATAGCGGACCGCCTGCCCTGGGCGGCGGCGTTCATCGCGATCGTCACCCTGTTCCTGGTCTTCCTCCTCACCGGCAGCGTCCTGATCCCGGTCCAGGCGGTCCTGCTGAACGCCCTCAGCCTCACGGCGATGTTCGGCGCGGTGGTCTGGGTCTTCCAGGACGGCCACCTCTCCGGCCTGCTCGGCTTCACCAGCCCCGGCTCCATTGAGACCACCCTCCCGGTCCTGATGTTCTGCGTGGCCTTCGGCCTCTCCATGGACTACGGCGTGTTCCTGCTCTCCCGCATCAAGGAGGAGTACGACAGGACCGGCGACCACGAGCGCTCGGTCCGCCTCGGCCTGCAGCGCACGGGCGGGCTGATCACCGCGGCGGCCGTCATCCTGGCGGTGGTGATGGTGGCGATCGGGACCTCCCGCGTCACCAACACCAAGATGCTCGGCCTCGGCATCGCCCTCGCCGTCCTCATGGACGCGATGGTCGTCCGCAGCCTCCTGGTACCGGCGATCATGCGGCTCACCGGCAAGGCGACCTGGTGGGCACCGGCTCCCCTGCGCCGCTTCCACGAACGGTTCGGCTTGAGCGAGGGCGACGAAAACGCGCCCCGAAAGGGGCGCGAGGAACTGCGCGACCAGCCCTCCTCAACCGTCAGTGTCTGATCCGACCGCGGCCGCGACGCCTACCCTTCCCGGAGTCATCCGAAAGGAAGCCGCATGCGAGCCGTCGTCCTCGACCACTACGCCACGCCCCCCGAAGTACGAAACGTCCCCGACCCCCGCCCGGCCCCGCACGGCGTGGTCGTCCGGGTGGCGGCCACCGGCCTCTGCCGCAGCGACTGGCACGGCTGGATGGGCCACGACCCGGACATCACGCTCCCGCACGTCCCCGGCCACGAGCTCGCCGGCGTGGTCGAGGCGGCCGGCCCCGGGGTGACCGCCTGGCGCCCCGGCGACCGGGTCACCGTCCCCTTCGTCTGCGCCTGCGGCGGCTGCCCCTCCTGCGCGGCCGGCGACCAGCAGGTCTGCGAACGCCAGACGCAGCCCGGCTTCACCCACTGGGGTTCCTTCGCCCAGTACGTGGCCCTGGACCACGCCGACGTGAACCTGGTCGCGATCCCGGACGACATGGCGTACGCGACGGCGGCCTCCCTGGGCTGCCGCTTCGCCACCGCCTTCCGGGCGGTGGTGCAGCAGGGCAGGGCCGCGGCGGGGGAGTGGGTCGCGGTGTACGGCTGCGGGGGCGTGGGCCTGTCGGCGGTGATGATCGCCGCCGCGTCGGGGGCCCGGGTGGTAGCGGTCGACGTGTCACCCCAGGCCCTGGACCTGGCAAGGAAGTTCGGCGCGGTCCACTGTGTGAACGCGGCGGACACCGCCGACCCGGCGGCGGCGGTCCGCGACCTCACCGGCGGCGGCGCCCACCTCTCCCTGGACGCCCTCGGCTCACCGGCCACCGCCGCGGCCTCGGTCAACTCCCTGCGCCGGCGCGGCCGGCACGTCCAGGTGGGCCTGCTGCCGTCCCCGGACGGCACCACCCCGCTGCCGATGGCCCGTGCGATCGCCCTGGAACTCGAACTCCTCGGCAGCCACGGCATGGCGGCCCACGCCTACCCCGCCCTGCTCGAACTGGTCCGCGCGGGCACCCTCCGGCCCGACCTCCTGGTGACCTCGACGATCACCCTGGACGCGGCACCGCAGGCGCTGGCGGCGATGGGCACGGCACCGGGGGCGGGGGTGACCGTCATCGAACCGTGGGCCTGAGCCCGCCCCCTCAGGCCTCTCTGTGGCCTCGGTTGCCGGGCCGGGAGGCCACCCAGGCACGGACGGTGTCGGCGTACCAGTAGGGCTTGCCGCCCTCGACATGGTCGGGCGGGGGGAGCAGTCCGTGCTTGCGGTAGGAGCGGACGGTGTCGGGCTGGACCCGGATGTGTGCCGCGATGTCCTTGTAGGACCAGAGCCTTCGGTCGGTCATGAGAGGCACCTCCCTGCGCGCGTCGCGGCGGCGACCGGGGGCGGTCGTCGGGGGAGCCGGGCGCTGCGCTGGCGATCACAAAGCCTGTGCCCGGTGAACGACGGAGCGTGACCGTGGGCAAGCGGCTGTGTGCCGGGTGTGACCGAGAACCCGCGTAGGCGCGACATGTGTGACACAAGAAGGGTGTTTGTGACACAGCCGGGGCAAAGGCGCACGCCGGTTCATCGGCGAGGCACGTTGACACGGCGAACACCCGGGGCACCGGGGTACCAGGGACACCGGGGGACGCGGGGACGGGCCGGACCCGCTGCGCCAGGTCCGGCCCGCCTGCTTCCCCCGTCAAACGGCCGTGCGATCAGCCTGCACAACCCCGCCCCGGCCGGTCTTGGAGAAAACCGCACTCCGGCCGTTCGCTCCCAGCACGAGACTCGTCGCCGCCCCCGACACCCGGTCGGCCGTCGCCGGCGACGCGGCCGAGGCGGCCCGGGCCGCCATGAACTCCCCGGGCGCGTAGCCGGTCATGGCCTTGAACTCGCCGCTGAGATGGGCCTGGTCGTAGAAACCGCAGAGGGCCGCCGTCTCGGCCTGGCTCCGCCCCTGCGCCAGCATCCGCCGCGCCCGCTGCAACCGGAGCACCCGACCTGCCGCCTTCGGCCCGAGCCCGATCTGCTCCCGGAAACGGTTCTCCAACTGCCGTACGCTCCAGCCGACTTCGTCGGCGAGCCGGGGTACCGGCATCGCGCCCCCGCTGCGCCGCAGCGCCGACCAGGCGCGGGCCACCCGTTCCGAGGCGACGCCGCCCGCCCGTATCCGGCGCGACAGCACGTCGTCGACCAGCCCGAACCGCTCCGCCCACCCGGGCAACGAGCCCAGTGCGGCGGCGAGTTCACCCACCCCGCGACCGAGCAGGTGCGGCAACTCGTCCGGATCCACCGACCGGTTCGTCAACTCGTACTGAGGAGTGCCGAAGAGCGCGAACGCGGCCCAGGGCGCCAGCAGCACCTCGACCCCCGCGAACCGCCCGCTGTGCTCGCCGAGGGCGGGAGTGGTCGTCAGCCCGTTGTAGAGGGAGACGAGGTCCGCGGGCGGGCGGCCGGCGCGGGAGATCCGTATCGGGGCGTCGAAGCCCAGCAGCAGGGTGACCGCGCCGATCGGGGTCTCCAGCCGCCGCCGCGGCCCGGCGAGCGCGAGCCGGATCCCGCGATAACTCATCACCCCGGGCCTGAGCCGGGGATGGGGCAGGGCGGTGGCGAACTCCCAGCTCCCACCGGCCCCTTGCCCCTTACGAACCTGCAGGCTTCCCGAAGCCACGGCCCCATGCTACGAGGGCCCACCGCAACCCCCTAGGGGCGCGGCGCTGTATTGATTTGCGGCTCCGCCGCGTGGGCGCGACCAGCCACACACAACCCGCACGCGCGAAGCACAGGTCCTGCCACCCACCAGGGCGTCCCTACGCCCCGCAGGACCTCAGGAACGCCCGAGTCCGCCGGGCGATCGGCCCCGGCGTGTCCGGCTCGCACGGGTACATGTCCTGCTCCACGATCGCGAACAGCTCCACGCCCAGCTTCTGCGCGGCGGTCAGCACGGGAGCCAGCTCCGGCACGCCCTTGGGGGGTTCGCACATCACGCCCTGGGCGACGGCCGGCCCGAACGGCGTCCCCTTCGCCCGGACGTCGGCCAGCACGGCCGGGTCCACCTGCTTGAGGTGCAGGTACCCGATCCGCTCCCCGTAGGTCTCGATGAGCTTCACGCTGTCCCCGCCGCAGTACGCGTAGTGCCCGGTGTCCAGGCACAGCGACACGTCGTCGGAGTCCGTCCCGTCCAGGAACCGGACGACGTTCTCCTCGCTGTCGATGTGGGTGTCGGCGTGCGGGTGCACGACGATCTTCAGCCCGTACCGCTCGCGCACCTCCCGGCCGAGCCGCTCGGTCAGCGAGGTGAGGTTCCGCCACTGGTCGGCGGTCAGCTCGGAGGACTCCAGGACCTCACCGGTCTTGTCGTCCCGCCAGAAGGACGGGATGACGACCAGGTGCTCGGCGCCCATCGCCTGGGCGAGCACCGCGTTGTCGGCGACGTGCGCCCACGTCTTGTCCCACACCGCCTCGCCGTGGTGCAGCCCGGTGAAGACCGTGCCGGCGGACACCTTCAGGCCGCGCCGTGCCGTCTCCTCGACGAGCACCGCGGGATCGGTCGGGAGGTAGCCGTACGGACCCAGCTCGATCCACTCGTAGCCGGAGTCGGCGACCTCGTCCAGAAAGCGCTGCCACGGCACCTGAGCAGGGTCGTCGGGGAACCAGACGCCCCAGGAGTCGGGCGCGGAACCAATCCGGATACGGGACAGCGAGGATTGCGGGGACCGCGGTGACAACGTAGTCATGGCCGCCAGCGTGCGGCTCGGAAGAAAGCCCTGTCAAGGGTGGTCCGAATGTCTGGACAAAACATTGACAGGGCTCGGGGTGCGGGGCTACAAACCGGGGGAGAGCCGTGACGAAGGGAAGCCGATGGCGTACGACCTGATCACCATGGGGCGGATCGGAGTGGACCTGTATCCGCTCCAGACGGGTGTCCCGCTCGCCCAGGTGTCGTCCTTCGGCAAGTTCCTCGGCGGTTCGGCGACGAACGTGGCCGTGGCCGCGGCCCGCCTCGGCCGGAGCACCGCCGTCATCACCCGCACCGGGGAGGACGCCTTCGGCGCCTACCTGCACGAGGCCCTCCAGGGCTTCGGGGTCGACGACCGCTGGGTCACCTCCGTGCCCGGCCTGAACACCCCGGTGACGTTCTGCGAGATCTTCCCGCCGGACGACTTCCCGCTGTACTTCTACCGGCAGCCCAAGGCCCCGGACCTGGAGATCGACGCCCACGAGCTGGACCTCGACGCCGTCCGGGACGCCCGGATCTTCTGGATCACCGGCACCGGCCTGAGCGAGGAGCCCAGCCGTACGGCGACCCTCGCGGCCCTCGCCCACCGTGCCAAGGCCGGCACCACGGTCTTCGACCTGGACTGGCGGCCGATGTTCTGGAAGGACCCGGAAGCGGCCCGCCCCTTCTACGTCGAGGCGCTCAAGCACACCACCGTCGCCGTCGGCAATCTCGACGAGGTCGAGGTCGCCACCGGCGTGCGCGAGCCGCAGGCCGCCGCCCAGGCACTGCTGGACGCGGGCGTCGAGATCGCGGTCGTGAAGCAGGGCCCCAAGGGCGTCCTCGCCGTCAACCGGGCCGGCGACTCCGCCGAGGTCCCGCCGCTCCCCGTCACCGTCCTCAACGGACTCGGCGCCGGAGACGCCTTCGGCGGCTCCCTCTGCCACGGCCTCCTCGAAGGCTGGGACCTGGAGAAGATCATGCGGCACGCCAACGCGGCCGGTGCCATCGTCGCCTCCCGCCTGGAGTGCTCCTCCGCGATGCCGACCCCGGACGAGATCGACGCCGCGCTCGCCGCCGGAGCGGTGCTGTGAGGGCCGGCCGCGTCGCGGGCGCGCACCACGACGGCGGAGCCCCCGCCCCCGCCAAGGAGACGACCGTGGACATCGCCGCCCTCGTCCACACCCGCACCCACCACCCCGAGGCCATCGCCGAGGCGGCCGCCCGAAGAAGCCGCCGTCCGCTCCTCAACGAGGACGGCAAGCTGATGATCGTCGCCGCCGACCACCCGGCTCGCGGCGCCCTCGGCGTCGGCGGCGACAAGCTCGCCATGGCCAACCGGGCGGAGCTGCTGGAGCGGCTGTGCCTGGCCCTGTCCCGGCCAGGCGTCGACGGCGTCCTCGCCACCGCCGACATCCTGGACGACCTGCTGCTGCTCGGCGTCCTCGACGGCAAGGTCGTCATGGGCTCGATGAACCGCGGCGGCCTGCAGGGCGCCCGCTTCGAGCTCGACGACCGGTTCACCGGCCACCGCGCCGAGGACATCCAGCGCCTCGGGTTCGACGCCGGCAAGCTGCTCCTCCGCATCGACTACGACGACCCGGGGTCCCTGACCACCCTGGAGTCCACGGCCCGCGCGATCGACGACATGGCCGCACGCCGGCTGCCGGTCTTCGTGGAGCCGTTCATCAGCCGCCGCACCCCGGAGGGCAAGGTCAGGAACGACCTGTCCCGGGAGGCGGTCACCCGGTCCATCGCCATCGCCTCGGGCCTGGGCGGGAGTTCCGCCTACACCTGGCTCAAGGTCCCGGTGACGGACAACCCCGACGACATGGCCCAGGTCATGGAGACGTCGACGCTGCCCGCCGTTCTTCTGGGCGGGGAGGTCGGGGACGATCAGGACGGTGCCTACGAGAAGTGGCGCAGCGCCCTGCAACTCCCCACCGTGCGCGGCCTGGTGGTCGGCCGCTCGCTGCTGTACCCGGCGGACGGCGACGTGGCCGCCGCCGTGGACACCGCCGTCGGACTGCTGTGAGGCCCTGATGACGACGAACGAGCTGCACCTGAGCAAGGGTTCGACCGCGAACGCCCAGTACGTGCTCGACATCGACCCCAAGCGGGCCGGTTGGGCGCACAGCAGCCTCCGGATCGTCGAACTGCCGCCTGGTGGTACCCACTTGTTCACCACCGGGGACAGTGAGTGGATCGTGCTTCCGCTGCAGGGCGGTTGTACGGTGCAAACAGAGGGAAACGAGTTCCAGATCCTGGGCCGGGAGAGCGTGTTCAGCGGAGTCTCGGACTTCGTGTACGTGCCCCGGGACGCCCAGGTCCAGATCGCCTCCGGCGCGGGAGGCCGCTTCGCCCTGGCAGGAGCGAAGTGCGAGCGACAACTCCCCGCCCGCTACGGCCCCGCGCCGGAGGTCCCCGTCGAAGACCGCGGCAGCGGCACCAGCGCCCGCCAGGTGCGCAACTTCGCCTCCGCGGACTCCTTCGACTGCGACAAGCTCATCGCCGTGGAAGTCATCACCCCCGGCGGCAACTGGTCCTCGTACCCGCCGCACAAGCACGACGAGCACCGGCCCGGCGAGGAGTCGGAGCTGGAGGAGATCTACTACTTCGAGATCGACGGACCGAACGGTATCGGGTACCAGCGCGTATTCCCCTCCCGTGAGGGCGGTACGGACGTCCTCGCCGAGGTCCGCTCCGGCGACGCCGTGCTCGTTCCCGACGGATGGCACGGCCCGTCGATCGCGCAGCCCGGGCACGACATGTACTACCTGAACGTCATGGCGGGTCCGGGAGCGACGCGGGAGTGGCGGATCTGCTTCCACCCGGACCATACGGAGGGTTACCGATGACGATTCGGTCGACCGTCGCGCAAGCGCTTGTCCGCTTCCTCGCCGTCCAGTTCACCGAGCGGGACGGCGAGCGCCGCCGCCTGATCGGCGCCACCTGGGGCATCTTCGGCCACGGCAACGTGGCCGGCCTCGGCCAGGCACTCGTCGAGTACGCGGACGAGATGCCCTACCACCAGGGCCGTAACGAACAGGCCATGGTGCACGCGGCCGTGGGCTACGCGCGTCAATCGAACCGGCTCGCCACGCACGCGGTCACCACCTCCATCGGCCCCGGCGCCACCAACCTCGTCACCGGCGCCGCCCTCGCCACGATCAACCACCTCCCGGTCCTGCTCCTGCCCGGCGACGTCTTCGCCACCCGCCCCGCCGACCCGGTCCTCCAGCAGCTCGAAGTCCCGTACGCGGCCGACGTGTCCGTCAACGACTGCCTGCGCCCGGTGTCGAGGTTCTTCGACCGCATCAACCGCCCCGAGCAGCTGATCCCCTCCGCCCTGGCCGCCATGCGGGTGCTCACCGACCCCGTCGAGACCGGCGCCGTCACCCTCGCCCTCCCGCAGGACGTGCAGGCCGAGGCGTACGACTGGCCGGAGGAGTTCTTCGCCGAGCGGGTGTGGACCGTACGACGGCCCGGCGCCGACCCCGTCGAACTCGCCGCCGCCGCACGGGCGATCAGGAATGCCCGCAGGCCCCTCGTCATCGCCGGCGGCGGGGTCCGCCACAGCCGCGCCGAGGCCGTCCTCGCCGAGTTCGCCGAGGCCACCCGCATCCCGGTCGCCTCCACCCAGGCGGGCAAGGGTTCCCTGTGCTGGGACCACCCGCAGGACGTCGGCGGCGTAGGCCACACCGGCACCGCCACCGCCGACGAGCTCGCCCGCACCGCCGACCTGGTGATCGGCGTCGGCACCCGCTACACCGACTTCACCACGGCCTCCGGCACCCTCTTCGAGAACCCGGACGTCCGCTTCGTCAACCTCAACATCGCCCCTTACGACGGCCACAAGCTCGCCGGCCTGCCCCTGGTCGCCGACGCCCGCGGTGCCCTCGCGGAACTGACCGAGGCACTGGTCATGCACGAGCACCGGGTCGCCGACTCGTACGTCACCGAGTACACCGAGGACAAGGAGCGCTGGGAGCAGCGCGTCGACGCCTGCTACGAGGCCGACGAGCCCGATGTCCGGCCGACCCAGCCGCAGGTCCTCGGCGCCCTCGACGCGCTGGTCGACGAGACGGACGTGCTGATCAACGCGGCCGGCTCGCTCCCCGGCGACCTGCACCGGATGTGGCGGGCGCGCTCGCACGACCAGTACCACCTGGAGTACGGCTACTCGTGCATGGGCTACGAGATACCGGCCGCCATCGGGGTGAAACTCGCGGCGCCGGAGCGGAACGTGTGGGCGCTGGTCGGCGACGGCACGTATCTGATGATGCCGACCGAGATCGTCACCGCCGTGCAGGAGGGCATAGCCATCAAGGTGCTGCTGGTGCAGAACCACGGCTACGCCTCCATCGGCGGCCTCTCCGAGTCGGTGGGCGGCGAGCGGTTCGGCACCGCGTACCGCTTCCCCTCGGACGACGGCACCTTCACGGGTGCCCCGCTGCCCGTCGACCTGGCCGCCAACGCGGCCAGCCTCGGCATGCGCGTCCTGCGCGCGAAGACCGTCCGCGACCTGCGCACGGCGCTCGCCGAGGCGCGGGCCGCCGACACTCCCACATGTGTCTATGTGGAGACGGAAACGGCCGACACTGTGTCGGGCCCGCCTCCCGCGCAGGCCTGGTGGGATGTACCTGTGGCCGAGACCGCGACCCGATCCTCCGCGGTCAAGGCACGTGAGCTCTACGAACGGCACGTCTCCACCCGACGCCGCCATCTGTGAAGGAGTAACCGGTCATGACGAAGATCGTCAACCACTGGATCGGCGGCAAGTCCGTCGAAGGCACGTCGGGCAACTTCGGGCCGGTCACCGACCCGGCCACCGGCGCGGTCACCACGAAGGTCGCGTTCGCGTCGGTCGACGAGGTCGACGCCGCGGTCGCCACCGCCAAGGACGCGTACCTGTCCTGGGGCCAGTCCTCGCTGGCCAAGCGTACGGAGATCCTGTTCCGTTTCCGTGCCCTGCTGGACGCGAACCGGGACGCGATCGCGGAGCTGATCACCGCCGAGCACGGCAAGGTGCACAGCGACGCTCTGGGCGAGGTCGCGCGCGGTCTGGAGATCGTGGACCTGGCGTGCGGTATCAACGTGCAGCTGAAGGGCGAGCTGTCGACGCAGGTCGCCAGCCGCGTCGACGTCTCCTCGATCCGCCAGCCGCTGGGCGTGGTCGCGGGTATCACGCCGTTCAACTTCCCGGCGATGGTCCCGATGTGGATGTTCCCGATCGCCATCGCGACCGGCAACACCTTCGTCCTCAAGCCGTCGGAGAAGGACCCGTCCGCGTCGGTCAAGATCGCCGAGCTGCTGGCCGAGGCCGGGCTGCCGGACGGTGTCTTCAACGTCGTGCACGGTGACAAGGTGGCCGTGGACCGGCTCCTGGAGCACCCGGACGTCAAGGCGGTCTCCTTCGTCGGCTCGACGCCGATCGCCCGCTACATCCACACCACCGCCTCCGCCAACCACAAGCGGGTGCAGGCGCTGGGCGGCGCGAAGAACCACATGCTGGTGCTGCCGGACGCGGACCTGGACGCGGCGGCCGACGCGGCGGTCTCCGCGGCCTACGGCTCGGCGGGCGAGCGCTGCATGGCCATCTCGGCCGTGGTCGCCGTCGGGTCGATCGGTGACGAGCTGGTGGAGAAGATCCGCGAGCGCGCCGAGAAGATCAAGATCGGTCCCGGCAACGACCCGGCCTCCGAGATGGGCCCGCTGATCACGGCCGTGCACCGCGACAAGGTCGCCTCCTACGTCTCCGGCGCCGCGGCCGAGGGCTGCGAGGTCGTCCTGGACGGCACCGGCTACACGGTGGAGGGCTTCGAGGACGGCCACTGGATCGGCATCTCGCTCCTCGACAAGGTGCCCACCAGCGCCAAGGCCTACCAGGACGAGATCTTCGGCCCGGTCCTGTGCGTCCTGCGTGTGGAGTCGTACGAGGAGGGTGTGGCGCTGATCAACGCCTCGCCGTTCGGCAACGGCACCGCGATCTTCACGCGGGACGGCGGCGCGGCCCGCCGCTTCCAGCTGGAGATCGAGGCCGGCATGGTCGGCGTGAACGTCCCGATCCCGGTCCCCGTCGGCTACCACTCCTTCGGTGGCTGGAAGGACTCGCTCTTCGGCGACCACCACATCTACGGCAACGACGGCACGCACTTCTACACCCGCGGCAAGGTCGTCACCACCCGCTGGCCCGACCCGTCCGAGGCCCCCGCGGGCGTCGACCTGGGCTTCCCCCGCAACCACTGAGAGTGACCGCTTGACCCCGTTGAGGCCGTCCGGATACCGGACGGCCTCAACTTTTTTGTCAGCCGAGCTGCGGTTCCCGTTTCGATGGGATGAAACGGGTGACTTAAGTTCTTTGCGTTCATGACCTTCGAAAGCAAGGTCATGTGAAGCAGGGTCTTGATGATTGCCTCGCTGAGGCACTCGACCCTACGAAAGTGATGTGAGGTCCATCGCTTTAAGGGTGCGGAATCCGAAGGTAAACGGCCATTGACGCCACGGTTTTCGTCGGGGTTCCATGCAGCACGGCCCAACCGCCGGAGGCATCCGCACGAGTCGATCGGAACCGCCGCATGACCGACACGCTCCGCCCTGTCGAGAACGCCGTCGCAGAGGCGTCCGACAGCCCCAAGACGCTCAAGCGCTCCATCGGAGTGGTAGGCGGCACCCTCCTCACCCTCTCCTGCGTCACACCGGCCTCCACGCTCTTCGTGGTCGTCCCCGACCTCTTCGGCTCCCTCGGGACCGCCACCGCCCTCACGATCGCCATCGGCTCCCTCCTCTGTATCGCCGTGGCCTTCTGCTACTCGGAGCTGGGCACGCTCATCCCCAGCGCGGGCGGCGAGTACGCCATGGTCTCGACGATGGCGGGCCGCCTCGCCGGCTGGCTGGTCTTCGTCCTCTCGCTCCTGGTCGTGATGATCGTGCCCCCGGTGATCGCGATGGGCACGGCCGACTACCTGTCCCCGATCGTCCACCTGGACCCGGCCATGACCGGCGCCGGCGTGATGCTCCTCGCCACCCTCGCGGGCCTGCTCGACCTGCGGGCGAACGCCTGGATCACCGGCATCTTCCTGGTCCTGGAGGTCATCGCGGCGGGTGTGGTGGCCGTGCTGGGCTTCTCCCACAGCCACCGCGGGGTCGGCAGCCTGACCTCCATGCAGGTGGCGGACACGGGGGGCCACACCACCACGGTCACCGCCATGCTCGTCGTCTCCGGCCTGGCCATCGCCCTCTTCGTCACCCAGGGCTTCTCCACGGCGGTCTACCTCTCCGAGGAACTGGAGAACCCGCGCCGCAACGTCGCCCGCACGGTCCTCGCCACCCTCGCGATCTCCACGGTGATCATCCTGGTGCCGGTGGTCGCGATCACCATGGGCGCCACCGACCTCAAGGCCCTCACCGGCGGCGACATCAGCGCCATGGTCACCGCCTGGTCCAACTCCGCGGTCGGCACCTTCGTCAGCCTCTGCGTGGCCCTCGCGATCATCAACGCGGGCATCGTCATGGTCATCCAGAACTCCCGCGTGCTGTTCGCCTCGGCCCGCGACAAGGCCTGGCCGGCCCCGGTCAACAGCGCCCTCTCCCGCCTGGGCCGCTTCGGCTCCCCCTGGGTCGCCACCCTCGCGGTCGGCGTCCCCGGCGCCCTGCTCTGCTTCGTCAACCTGGACACCCTGTACGGCGTGACGGGCGTCTCGGTGACGGGCATGTACCTCCTGGTCGCCGTAGCGGCCCTGCTCTCCCGCCGGGGCCACCACAAGCACACCCCCGCCTGGCGGATGCCGCTCTGGCCGGCGATGCCGATCCTCCTCATCGCGGTCCTCGCCTACATCCTCACCCAGCAGGAGACGACCTACCTTCTCTGGACCGGCGGCATCACAGCGGTGGCCACCCTCTACTGGGCCTTCTACCTCCGCCCCCGCAAGGACACCCACTGGGTGGTCTCCATCCCGGAGGACGCCCAGGCTTGAGCGGACCCACCGTCCGGTCCGGCGCCGCCGTAATCCGCCGTCGTGGCTGATCGCCGTTGTGGCGGTGCTCGGTGGGGCGGCGGTGGGTTGTATGGGCCGACGAGAGCAGCCAACCCCCGGGGGCGCGGGGAACTGCGCGCTCAGCCCCCACCGGGCCGGCGGGGACCCACCGTCGGGTCCGGCGCCGCCGTAATCCGCCGTCGTGGCTGATCGCCGTTGCGGCGGGATCGGGGTGGGGCGGCGGTGCTCGGTGGAGCGGCAGCGGGTTGTATGGGCCGGCGAGAGCAGCCAACCCCCGGGGGCGCGGGGAACTGCGCGCTCAGCCCCCACCGGGCCGGCGGGGACCCACCGTCGGGTCCGGCGCCGCCGTAATCC